>CAZTIW010000002.1:127894-255112 GCA_964613915.1 uncultured Thermoanaerobaculia bacterium | reverse complement strand
CCCGACGGAGTCCAACGCAGCCATCGGCCGCGAGCGCCCGTCGGATGCGTCAGCTCCATGCATGGTCCGGGCATGCGGCGGGCATCGTTCGCCGGGGACCGTGATCGCGGGCGCGTGGTTGCGAGCGCGAGGCTCCCAGCCTGGCTCAGCTCCGTCGCGCTGACAGTCCCTTCGGCGCGACATGGCGCCACGCAGCCGCCAGGGCCTCCTTGACGACCCGGGCCTCGGCGCGCCGGAGCTGAACGATCGTGGAGCCCTGCGCGCCCCAGGCGCCCTTGGCGAGCGAGTAGACGGACGGGTCGCGCTCGACGAGGGCCGCCTGCACGTCGGGCGGGAGCTTCACCATCGCCCAGACCTCGTCGGGCCCGAGCGTCGCGAAGATCTTGCCGCGCACGCGGAAGTCCGGGTGGCCCATGTGCAAGCCCTCCGTCGCTTCGGGGAAGCTCAGGGCGGCGGCTCGAAAGCGCGCGGGCGTCACGGCGTGCGGCTCGTGGCGCGTTCGGGCGCGGCGCCCGCCAGGAACGTCGCGAGTTGCCCCGCTGGGTCAGCCGTCATGCGTTCTCCTGGTCATCCCGCTGGACGGCATGGTCCACGTGGCGCGGCCAGGGCCACGCAACCCATCGCCTTCGGGACGCCGCGCCCCGCGACGGCGGAGGGCGCGAGCGTCATCGATCGCGGCTGGCGGCGATCCTCAGGGGCAGGGCGACGCGCAGAGGAGCGTGGTGTCGAGGTAGCCGCAGCGGCAGTCGTCGCATGCCAGGCCCACGCCCGTCACGAGGTCGCCGCAAACGAAGCGGTTGCAGTCGTCGGTGTCTGGCCCATCAAGACGACCGTCGTTGTCGTCGTCCAGGTCTCCCGTGTTGCAGATCCCGTCGTTATCGCAGTCGGGTCCGTCGTTCAGCGGATTGTCGTAGGCCGCGACCGAGCAGTCGTCGCAGCCGTCGCCGTCCGAGTCGTTGCAGCAGAGCGGGTTGGTGGGACAGTTGTCGAAGGCGTTGGCCGCGCCGTCGTTGTCGCGATCGGGATCGCCCACGTCGCAGAGGCCGTCCCCGTCCGTGTCGAGCCCGTCGTTGTTGGGGTTGTCCGTGCCGCCCGTGCAGTCGTCGCAGCCATCGTTGTCCGTGTCGTTGCAGACGAACGGGTTGCAGTCGTTGCTGTCGAGCGAGTCCGGGGCCAGGTCGTTATCGTCGTCCGGATCCGTGAGGTCGCAGCGGCCGTCGGCGTCGCAGTCGGAGCCGTCGTTGTTGACGCCGCAGACCGTGCAGTTGGGCCAGGGCGTGGCCGAGGCGGTGCTGGTCGGGTTCTGCGAGCAGTCGTCGCAGCCATCGCCATCGGCATCGCCGCAGACCCGCGGGTTGAAGTCGTTTGGATCGAAGGGATCCGTGACGTTGTCGTTGTCGTCGTCGGGATCGCCGGCGTCGCAAAGGCCGTCGCCGTCCGTGTCGAGCCCGTCGTTGCTGGCCGTGCAGACCGCGCAGACAGGCCACGCGGGCGAGTTCGGCGTGGCGTTCGAGGTCGGGTTCTGCGAGCAGTCGTCGCAGCCGTCGCCGTCGGCGTCCCGGCAGACGCGGGGGTTCAGCGGCGCGGCGTCCGACGAGTCGGGCACGCCGTCGTTGTCGTCATCCGCGTCCCCGCCGTCGCACCGTCCGTCTCCGTCCGTGTCCACGCCATCGTTGCTCGGCGAGCACGTGGACGGCGGGCAGACGGCCCACGGCCTGGGCGATGCCCCGGAGGCCGGGTTGTTGGCGCAGTCGTCGCAGAAGTCGCTGTCCGCGTCCCGGCAGTTTCTCGGGTTGCACGGAGCGTTGTCGCTTCCGTCCGCCACGCCGTCGTTGTCGTCGTCGGCGTCGCCCGCGTCGCACAGGCCGTCGCCATCGCAGTCGGGACCGTCGCTGGCAGGCTGGGGGCCGGCGCCGCCAGAGCAATCGTCGCAGCCGTCTCCATCGCTGTCGTAGCACCGACGGGGATCGAACGGGAACTGGTCAGCGGGGGAACCGACGTCCGGCACGCCGTCGTTGTCATCGTCCGGATCGCCCGCGTCACAGAGGCCATCCCGGTCAAAGTCCGGACCGTCATTGGCGGGGTTGTAGACGCCGCTGGCGCAGTCGTTGCACGTGTCGAGATCATCATCTCGGCAGAGGAAGCGGTTGCATCGCGCAGCCGCCGCGCTGGGAACGTTGTCGTCCACGTCAAGGACGCCATCATTGTCATCGTCGGTCTCGGCCGGGCTGGCGTCGCAGATGCCATCGCCGTCACAGTCCGGACCATCGTTGAACGGATTGCCCGGCGTGACGACCGTGCAGTCATCGCACCCGTCGCCATCGCTGTCGCCGCACGCGCCCGCGCCGCAGGGATTCGTCATGTTCGCCAGCTCCGCGGCGTCCGGAACGCCATCGTTGTCGTCGTCCACGTCTCCCGCGTCGCAGATGCCGTCGCCGTCGCAGTCTGGGCCATCGTCGGCGGGATTGCCGGGGAAGAGCGGTGTCCCGCCGGCGCAGTCATCGCAGCCGTCTCCGTCGGCGTCGGCACAGTAGGTCCCGCCGTCGCAGAACACGGCGTCGCTGGCGTCCGGGATGCCGTCGTTGTCGTCATCGGGGTCGACGGTGGCGTCGTCGAGGCCGTCGCCATCCTTGTCGCTGTCGCCCGCGTCGCAGAAGCCGTCGCCATCGCAGTCGGGACCGTCGTTGGCCGGATCTTCCACGCCGCTGCTGCAGTCGTCGCACGTGTCGAAGTCCAGGTCGCGGCAGGCGTAGCGGTTGCAATCGGAGAGGTCATCGTCGTCCGGGACGCCGTCGGCATCGTCGTGGTCCGAGCCGGCGTTGCACTTGCCGTCGAGGTCGCAGTCCAGGCCATCGTTGGCCGGGTTGAAGTAACCCGAGACGCAGTCATCGCACAGCGGGCCGTCGAGGTCCGTGTTCGCGCAGACGAAGGGGTTGCAGGGCTGCGAGTCCACGAGGTCGGGCCGGCCGTCGTTGTCGTCGTCGCTGTCGCCGTCGTCGCAGCGGCCGTCGCCGTCGCAGTCGGGGCCGTCGTTGAAGATGTTGTTCGCGCCGCTGCTGCAGTCGTCGCAGGTGTCGCCGTCGGAATCCTTGCAGACGAACGGGTTGCAATCGTCCGAGTCGAGCGCGTCGGGCGCGCCGTCGTTGTCATCGTCACCGTCGCCGGAGTCGCACAGGCCGTCGCCGTCGCAGTCCGGGCCGTCGAGGGCGGGGCTGAAGAACCCCTGCGAGCAGTCGTCGCAGCCGTCGAAGTCCGTGTCGGCGCAGACGTTCGGATTGCAGAGCGCGGTGTCCGTGAAGTCGGACACGCCGTCGTTGTCGTCGTCGCCGTCGCCGACATCGCAGATCCCGTCGCCATCGCAGTCGGGTCCGTCGAGGAGCGGGTCGAAGGTGCCGGACGAGCAGTCGTCGCAGCCGTCGAAGTCCGTGTCGGCGCACTGCGTGGGCGCGCAGATCGCGTAGTCCTGCCCGTCAGGCTGGCCGTCGTTGTCGTCATCCGGATCGCCCGCGTCGCAGATCCCGTCGCCGTCGCAATCCGGCCCGTCGTTGCCCGGATTGGCCGTGCCGCCGGCGGCGCAGTCATCGCAGGTGTCGGTGTCGGAATCGCCGCAGGTGGTCGGATCGCACCGGCTTGGATCCACGACGTCGGGAGCGCCGTCGTTGTCGTCGTCCGCGTCGCACGCGTCGCCCTGCGGATCGCCGTCGCAGTTCTCCTGGAGCGGATTGAAGTCCAACGGGCAGTTGTCGCAGGGATCGCCGAGTCCGTCCGATGCCTGGAAGTTCAGGAATTCGGACTCGAACTGGTTGTTGAAGATGGTCGGGCAGTTGTCCGTGCCGCACCCCGGATTCGGGAATCCAGGATCGCCCCAGCCGTCGCCGTCCGTGTCGGTGCATGGATCGCACGCATCGCCGATGCCGTCGAAGTCCGTGTCCGCCTGCGTCGGGTTGGAGACGCCGGGGCAGTTGTCCGTCAGGCAGACGTTCTGGACGAATCCCGGATCGCCGAAGCCGTCGCCGTCAATGTCAATGCAGTTGTCGCAGGCGTCGGGGATCTGATCGAAGTCAATGTCCACTTCGGTGCCGACGAAGACGTAGGCGTGACCTTCGTTGACCGTGGGGCCGGTCTCGGCGAACCAGGCGCCGACGATGGCGTCGGCGACCTTGTCGCTGTTGAGATCGCCCGTGCCCGCCACGCTGTTGCCGAAGTGATCGTTGGGATCGTCGCCGAGCCGGTACGAGGCCTGGTTGCCGCCGCCGAGGGCCGCCGTCAGGAAGCCGTCGGGCCCCATGCCGATCCCGCCCGCGAGGCCGTCCCAGGTCGCGACGAGTCCGCGGTCCACGCGCGCGCCCGCATCGTAAAGGGGCGCTCCGATGATGACCGAACTCCGGTCCGTGCAGTAGCTGATGCCACGACCGGACGACACCGACCAGCCGAACCGGCTGTTCGCCTGGTCGCTCTCGGCGGTCCAGTCCGCGTTCGCCCGCGTGCCGGTCGGGCCGAGGCCCGTGGTGTTGCCGATGGCAGGCGGTCCGCCATTCCAGATGCCAACCCATCCCTCGCGCGCGAGAGGCGTCCTGCGGCCGGTTCCGTACGGCGCGCCGGAGACGACGTCCGCGTACCCGTCCGCGTTGATGTCGGCCGTCGCCACCGAGAAGCCGAGCTGCGCGTTGTACTCGCCGCTCGTGGCCGTCCAGTCGGGTGCCGCCGAGGCCGAAGGGAGCGGCGCGCGGTACACGTGCACGGCTCCGATGTTCGCGACGCCCGAGTCCCACAGGGGCGCGCCGACGACGACATCCGATCGGCGATCGCCATTCGTGTCGCCGAACGCCAGGGCGGCGCCGAGCTGCATGCCGTTCTGCGTGCCCAGGGCGCGCCACTTGGCGTTCTGCGGCGTGCCGAAGGCGCCCAGGCCGGTCGGGTTGCCGGCGCCAGAAGCGCCACCCGTCCACAGGAACGCGCCGCCCACCGGCTGCAGCGTGATGCCGACAGCGGCCGTGTATGCCGGCGCTCCCACCACGAGGTCGGCGCGGTTGTCGGCGTTGACATCGCCGCCGGCCGCCACCGCGGTGCCGAAGTACGCCTTGCTCTGGTTGGACTCGGCGCGCCAGTCGGCGTTGACCGGCGTGCCGAAGGGGCCGAGGCCCGAGGGATCCGCGGCGGTGGGGGGGCCGCCCAGGAAGACGAACACGGCGCCCTCGTCGGACTGACCGTTGTCGTAGAGGCGCGCGCCCACGACGATGTCCGAGCGGCCATCGCCGTTGAAGTCGCCCGCGGCGACGGCCGAGCCGAGCTGCGCCGCCACCTGATTGCTCTCCACGCGCCAGCTGGGCGTCATCGAGAGGCCGAAGGGCCCGCCCACGAAGATGAAGGCGGCGCCCTCGTCCGTCTGACCGCCATCCCAGAGATTGGCTCCGACGAGGATGTCCTCCCACGAGTCGCCGTTGACGTCGCCCGCCGAGGCCACGGCGATGCCGAGTTGCGCGCCCGCCTGGTTCGGCTCGAACGTGGCGACCGGCGTGGTGAACAGGGGATCCACCTGCAAGGGGTAGGCGGCGTCCGCATCCTCGACGATGAGGCGCACGGCGCCCGGCGACGGCGCGTCGAAACGCGCAGCGACGAGCTGTCCGTGCGCGTCGCGCACGATGAGCTCGGACGCGATCAGCCTGACCTCGCCATCGCCATCAACGAACTCGAGGCGCTGCGCGTCGTCCGAGACGAGCGGCGACAGGCCGCTGATGCGCCCTTCGATGACGAGCTCGCCGGCGCCTTCCGGCCGCACGTCGATCTCGAAGACCTGCTCGAAGCCGCGCGCGTCGTTGAGGTACCACTCGCGAAGGCTGCCGCGGTCGAGCTGGATCCACCGGCCACGCGCCAGGGTGTTCTGCGACGCGAGGACCGGGCCGATGGGCGACAGGGCTGCGGTGCTCTGGCCCAGCCGGCCGACGGACGCCGTTTCCCAGGCGAAGCGCCATGCGGCTTCGTTCACGCGCGGCGTCAGCTTGAAGAACCCGCCGGCCCAGGTCGCGCGCAGGTCCTGCTGGCGGTTCGGAGCCGACCAGCCGCCGGGGACCGACGCGATCACGTACTCCTCGAGCGCGAGCGCCGAGGCCATGCGCGCCATGGCGGCCTCGGCGTCGGGCAGCAACGGCGAAGGCACGGACGCCACGGCGCTGGCCGGGGGTTGCGGCAGCCCCGTCTCGAGAGCGCGCGCGTCCGTCTCGTCCGGAACCCATGGCGCGTCCACCGGGTCGGCGGCGGCGAGGCTGGACGCGAGGACGAGCGCCGGCACGAGGGCACGGACAGCGACCTTGGAGAGGATGCGGGAGCTATCCATGGCGTGATCTCCAGCCGACGGCCGCGCCGGGGGGCGGCGCTCGTGCCGTCATGGGAGCGAGCGCGGCCGGGGGGCCGCGCTCGCCGAGTCCGTCAGTTGATGCCCGTTGCGTCGAAGTACTGGCCCGAGTCGATCTGCCGCGTGCCGTTCGGCACCCGAACGAAGCACGAGGACTGGCCCACGTTCCCGCAGGCATCGGTCGCGGTGACCTTGATCATGTACACGCGTCCGTCGCCGGCGTCCGAGCGTTCCGCTCGCAGGCGAACCCCCCGGAAGAGGCCGGTGGCGTCGCGCAGGATCTCGGCGTCAGGAGCCGGCGACGTGCCGCCGGCCCAGGTGTTCTCGTCCGAGGTCACCGTGATGGCCGTGGTGACGGGGCCGCAGCCGTCCGTCGCCGAAAAGTTGAAGCCCACATCCGTCATGAGCCGTGCCGTCGTGTGCATGAGGGTCGGCACGGCGACCGTGCAGGTCACGACGGGAGGCGTCGCGTCCACGCGAAGGACGACAGCGTCCGACGCGGTGGCGCCACAGCCGTCCGTCGCGCGGGCCGTCACGAGGAGGCTGCACGAGGGACCCGTGGACGTGATGGTCGTCGTGATGGCGCTCGACGAGATGCAGTTGTCGCTCGCCAGCAGGGCATCACGCACCGCGGCCTCGGCGGCCGCCGTCGTCGCGAAGCACGGGGACGGCGCGCCGAGGGGAGCGCCCTTGAACCCGAGGGCCGCGCGGTCAATGCGCAGGGTCGGGCTCTGGGAGTCCACGCGGACCGTGACGGATGCCGAACTGCTCAGCCCCGCGCGATCCGTCGCCTGGACGGTGACGCGGAGGTTGCAGTCCGACACCGACGAGCGCACGACGATCTCGAGATCCGCCAGCATCGAGCAGTTGTCGCTGATGCTGGTGGCCGCGCGGACCGCGGTCTCGGCGGCGTCAATGGACGCGAAGCACTGGCCGGAGACTTGAGGAGCGATCGCCACGACGGGCGGCAGGCCGTCCACCTTGACGACCGTCTGGCCGGACATCGTGTTGCCGCAAGCGTCGGTGGCCGTCACCGTGGCGTTCACGACGCCGCACGAGCCGGTCATGGTCACGTCGGAGAACGACCGGAGCTCACAGTTGTCGGTGATGCGGATGGCGCGCGTCACGGCCGACTGCGCCTCGCCCACGGAGCGATACCAGGGGATGGAGACGGCGGGATCGATCGTGATCTCCGGCGGGCGGGGATCGATCCGGACCGTCGTGGCGTCGGAGCTCGAAAGGCCCGACAGGTCGGTCGCCGTCACTCGCACGCGGAGGTTGCAGTCGCCGACGGAGGAATCGAGCTCGACCTTCGACAGGCCGGGGGGCGTGCAGCCGTCGGTGACTGTGGTCGCTGCCAGGATGGCCGCTTCGGCCTCGCGCTGCGTGGAGAAGCACCGGCCAGACATGGAGGGCGGGATCGTCACGACGGGCGGCGTGTCGTCCATCTTGACCAGCGCCGTCACCGTCGTGGCATTGCCGCAGCGATCCCTCGCCGTCACGCTCGCCAGCACTTGATCGCAGGTGCCCGTGAGAACGGGCAGGTCCACGGTCACGCCCGAGCAGGCGTCCACGGCCACGGTGGCCAGCTGCACCGCCAGGTTGGCTTCGGTCTTGGAGCGGAACCACGGAACCGTGACCGATCCGGCGATGCTGACGTCCGGGCCGAAGATGTCCTCGTCGCACTCGTCCTTCACGGGAGGATCGTCGCAGTCGTCATCGGCGCCGTTGCAGCCGCTCATCTTGGTCAGCGGCACGATGGGGCGGCAGGTGAGCATCTTGACGATGAAGTCGATGTCCTCCTGCATCGCTTCGAGGTCCTCGTGGATGTGCTCGGTGCGCTCGAACACCGCGTCGGCGCGGGCACCCGCGGTGTCGTTGTCGCAGAACTCGAGGCCCCAGAAGACCAGCTCGGCGACGCCCATGGCCACGTCCGTGACGATGCAGGCGAGGCGAGCGTTGCCGCCGAATCCGAGGGCCACGGCGACCTGGTCGCACGCATCCTCGGCGACCTCGGCGGCCGTCTTGGCGATGTTGTAGACGAGCATGGCGGCGAAGAGGGCGTCGGGATCCGACTGGTAGCCGGCGCAGACCGCCGAGTAGTCGGGATCGGGCAGGCCGGCCGTCTTGGCGACGACCCGGAGTTCGAGCAGGGAAACGCCGGCGCGGGCCAGCGAGTCGCGCTGCGACTCCACCGCGTCGAGCAGCGACTCGAGATGGGGCTTGGTGGGCCACATCGGGCGGAGGTCATCGTCCGTCATCGTGTCCACCACGCCGATCGTGGACTCGCTCGTCGCGGCGGCATGGGTCATCCCCAGGGCCGCGGCGGTGTCGCGCTGCGCCGCGTGGATCGCGCGCAGGATCGTGCGCAGCTCCTCGGCCTGCTCGGGCGTCAGCGACGGGAGGGGCTCGGGCGCCGGGGCACCGGTTTCGGTGCCGGTCGAGCCGTCATCAGGAGGATCGTCCTGCGCGGCCGCGGGGACGGACAGGAAGATGGCGAGGAGCACAACCAACGCGGGGGAGACGCAGGACGGGCGGGCCATGACGGGGGCCTCCAGGCTGGTGACGGAACGGAACGCAGCATGCACGAGCGCTGCCACCGCCAACAAGGGGAATGACCCGCAAAATGAGCCTTCATGTGCCTGGCTCATCGCGTTCCCGATCCCCGCGGCACGGAGGCGTGGCGAGACGGGGCGGCAAGGGCGGGCGGGCCGGGAGGCAGCGGGCCTGGGTCCGAGGATCGGGGCCGCTCAGGCGGCCGACTCCCGGCTAGCGTGCGGGTGCTGGGGCCATCGTGCGAACGACAGCGCGCGCGTGCCGACCGGGGCGGGGAGCGCCGGGGAGGGGAACGGTCCGGGAGGAAGTCAGGCGTTCCGACGAAGCTCGACGCCGATGGCCACGGCCAGCATGGGCACGCCGAGCGCGAGACACGCGAGGCCGGCACGGAGGGGTCGTTCAGGCCACGGGAGACCACCGCACTCGATCACCTGCGCCAGCTCGAAACCGGCCATCCCGCCGGACGGCCCCGGCTGCGTCGGCACGGCGCGAGGGCTCGTGCGTCCCGACCGCTTGAGCTGATCGAGGCCCGACACGACGAAGAGCACGCCCATCACGACGAGGATCAGGCCTGCGAGTCGCGCGGTTTTCACGGGCGCTGCCTCCTTCGGCGAGGTCCACGCCGCGGATGCCTCGCACGCGCTCGCCGTCCAGATCGTAGCACCGCGGGGTCGGCGTCCCATCGCTCCGGGCCTGCCGCCGACCCCGGGGCCGGGGTTGACAGCGTGCGCTGTGGGGGCGAGGGTCGTCCCGAAGGAGGCATCGCCATGCGCATCATCGCTCTCGTTTCTTTCGTGCTTTCGTCCCTCTTCGCCGTTCATGCGGTCGCCGCGCCGGATGCCGCGACGCTCGGCAGCAAGGGACGCAAGGGTCCGTGGGTTCGGTGCGATGCGGAGATGAAGCCGCCGCGCCGCACGACGTTCGCCTACTCGGCCGCCGACGCGCGCGAGATGGCGCGCCTGCAAGCCGAGGTCATCGCGCACGTCAACCGCATGAACGACATCGTGCGGAGAACCTCGGGCAAGCCCCCGTCCACCGGCGGCGTCGTCCAGTTCACGCTGTTCACGGGCTGTCCGGACGGCCCGGGCGGGGACGCGATGATGGAGTTCATCCAGCAGCCCGAGAGCACCGAGGCGCCCGACTCGTTCTTCGACATTGACGTGACGGACTACGGCGGCAGCGGCGGCGGCGGCAACGGCGGCTCGGGGGGCTGCCATTGCGAGACGAACCAGGTGTCGTGCCAGGGTCCCTGCCCCTGCTGAGCGGGACCGCGCGGCGCCGGCGAGGCGCCTACGGGCAGCCGGGGAGGGGGCGCGGCGTGCCGGTCGAGTCGGCGCCGGCTCCCGACACGGCTTCGCCACAGTCGTTCGCCGCCGAGATCAGGTAGTAGAACCCGCCTGAGGTCGCGGCGGTCGCGTCGAACCAGCTCGTGGACTCCTGCCACCCGACGCACGCGTGATCGTAGGGCGGCACCCGCGTCGCCATGGTCGCGCCGGGCGGGAGCGTCCCGCGATAGACCGGGTACCCGAGGGCGCCCGGAACCGCGCCCCACGCGAGCGCGGCGCCCGCCGTCACGCGCAGCGACGCGGCAGGACCGCTCGCGGGCTCGTCGCCGGGGTTGCACTGGCACGCGTCGCCGACGCCGTTGCCGTCCGCGTCCGCCTGGCCCGGGTTCGCGACGTCAACGCAGTTGTCCACGCCGTCGAGGATCGTGTCCCCGTCGCGATCCAGCCCCTCGCACGCATCGCCCACGCCATCGCCATCCGCGTCCTCTTGCAGGTCGTTGCGCGTGAACGGGCAGTTGTCGCACGCATCGCCCAGCGGGTCGGCGTCCGAGTTGGCCTGGCTGGGGTTGCGCGCGAGCGGACAGTTGTCGCACGCATCGCCGAAGGCATCGGAGTCGCTGTTGGTCTGGCTCGCGTTGGCCGTCGCGACGCAGTTGTCCACGCCGTCGAGCACGCCGTCGCCGTCGCGATCCGCCAGCTCGCAGGCATCGCCCACGCCGTCGCGATCCGTGTCGGTCTGGGAAGGGTTCGCGACGACCGGGCAGTTGTCGCAGGCGTCGCCCACGCCGTCCGCGTCGCCATCCTGCTGCCCGCCGTTGCTCGTGACGGGGCAGTTGTCGCGGGGATCGGGCATCCAGTCGCCGTCGGGATCGAGGCCGGCGCAGGCGGGATCGGCCAGGCACCCGCGATCCAGGCAGTCCGCGAAGCCGTCCGCGTCGTCGTCGAGGCCGTCCGAGCAGTCCATTTCCGCCGTCTTGACGTGGTAGATGATGTGGGAGCTGACGTCGAGACGCGGATGGAAGCCGCAGCCGGGCTGGCCGGCGCCCCCGCAGCCGGGATCGTAGGGAACGCCGCGATGGAAGGCCTGGTACCAGGCCGTGTTCCACCCCTCGAACGACACGTCCGTGACGTCCGCGATCCAGTACGGGACGTCGTTGCCGGGACACCACCCGCCGCGTCCGAACTGCCAGGTGCCGTACTGGTTGCCGAGCGTCCCTCGTTCGATCTGCGCGATGCAGCCGAAGTTGGACTGCGCCTCGGGATGCGACTTCCAGTGCTCGGCGCCGTTGAGGGAGAACCGGTGCTCGTGATTGCAGAACTCGGCGCAGTTGTCGAGGATCTCGGCGCCGAAGCCGTGGCCCGTGATGAACGCGACCATCTGCACCCGGTCGGCCCACCCGGGCACGAGCACGTCCTTCTGCGGGTGAGCGGGGTTGTACTCGAGCCGGAAGTTGCCTCCGCCGTAGAGATACTCAGCTGCCTGCGGTCGCATGCCCTTGTTGCGGTTCGTGAGGAGAATGCGGAACGTCGTCCTGTACTGATAGCCGGGCTCGTAGTAGAACCGCTGGGCGCCGCCACCGGTCTGGATCAGATGCGCCAGCGACGGCGTGACGTCCGTGACCCAGCGGCCGCCGCGTCCATACGGCGTGATCCAGCGGCCGATCTCGGTGGCCCGGCAGCCCACGGGATCGGCGGGATCGCACGCGTAGAGGCGGTGGTTGTAGTCCCACTCGCAGCTCGCGCTGTTGTACGTGGACAGGCACAGATACTGGAGATCGAAGAGCATCGTGTCGTACTTGGCCAGCACGTCGGCGGGCGGGAGGACAACGTCGTGGATCCCGCCGCCGATGAGCTCGTCCGTCCAGATCGGGATCTCGAGGAACGTCTCGGAGTCGAGGGCGCGCTGTCGCTCGCGCTCGAAGTTGAGCGCGCGCACCTCGTGCGCGATCCAGCCGAGCGTGGCGTTCTGGTTGATGCCGAGCGGGAACAGGTATCCGGCCACCTGCCTGATGCGCTGGTGGCTGTCGATCATGAACGCCGACGGCACCCACCAGTCCGGCGAGCCGTCGCCGTTGCGATCCGGGGGCTCCCGGCGTCCGGCATCCACGATGTCGTCATGCGTCTGGATCCAGTTGCCGAGCGCTGCCACGCGCGTCGGAACGACGTGAAGCCGGGCCTGCCAGTGCGCGCGGTCCTGCGGCGTCATGGATCCCAGAAGCACGTCCACGCGCGCCTGCATGCCGCTGGCGTCCGAGAGCGCCGTCGCGTCGTCGGCCGCGTCGGACAGGAAGAACCAGTGCGTGTTGCGCGGCGTCCGATTGATCAGGTCGCCGAGCGACGAGTTCCACGCGGCCTCGCTCCAGCGGTACCAGTCATCGAGGACGCCGCGCTTGCGGACGAAGAAGACGTGCTGCTCGCAGCCGATCCAGTTCGCCTGGAAGTTCCAGTCGCCGCTCATCGTCGGCAGCGTGAAGTCCTCAGCCGTGTCGTACACGGTGGTGCCGTAGGGACCGACCGCGTCGAACGGCGTGAGATTCCGGGGATCGCAGGCATCCACGCCACAGGGAAAGCACGTCACCGGGATGGTGATGTTCTGCGGGTCCTGACGGAAGCCGCCCGTCCAGCGCAGGGCGATCGTCAGCGCGATGACGGTTCCGCAATCCACGGTGGGCTCGACCGCGAGCTGCGCCGACACGAGCGCCGTCGCGGTTCCGCCGGCCGGGATGTCGGGGTAGTCCACGAGATCGCGCAAGAGGGAGACACCCGGCGTGCTCGTGACGATGACGCCCGTGATCCCGGTCGCCGTCGCATCCCCCACGTTGCGGACGACGACCTGGAAGTCAACCGTCTCGCCAGGATCCACATTGCCGTCACCCAGGCGCGGACTCGCGGCCGGGCAAGCCTCGGCCACGATCGGGACCGAGACGCTGCGGAGCGAGGGCGCAGCCGACGCCGGAGCGGACAGCGCGCCCCAGCCGACGATTCCGGGCATGAGGGCGAGAGCGAGACGAAGACCAGGTCGCATGACGGACTCCCGAGACGAAGGGGCGAGGCACCCGGGTATCTCGCATCTTCGCACGAGCCCGCCCCCCTGGCGACCCTTCGCGCCGCCGCGCACCGGCAGCGGCTCGCCGATGGGGCTGGCTCGACCGCGTCGATCAGGGCGCGGCGCTCTCCGGCGTGGCCGTCGCGTGCGCCATGGCGTTGGCTTCCACCGCCTCGGGCGCTGCGCCCGCGCAGGTGGCGCGCACGATGAACCGCCTGGGCGCCGAGCCCACGTAGCGGAACGGATAGCACGTCACGAGCGTGAGGGCGTCGGCCTCCGTGCGCGCCAGCACGTGAACGTCGATGGGATCGACGATGCGCGTCCACTCGACACGATACTCGAAGCTTCCGCGCGGCGTCGTGAGGCGCATGACGTCGCCCTTCGTGACGTGCTCGAGTCCTCGGAAGAACCCGTCCCGGTGCCCGGCGATGCCGACGTTCCCTGGCTCGCCGGGAGACGGCGTGCCGGGGATGTGGCCGACGCCCCCGTTGAGGGACAGCGCGTCAATGCCCGGCAGGACAGCGACAGCGAGCTTGATGCCGGGGATGTCGAGCCGACCCCGGGGCGCATCGTCCGGCATCGCCGCCAGCGCGCGCGCGTGGCTCGTGCGGCGGACGGGATCCCAGTCGCGCATGTCGGGCACGGGCATCGCGCGCATGGACACGCCAGGGACCGCACCGGCAGGGATCACGGCGCCCGGAGCGACGGAGGACGGGCAGGTCGGCTTCGGCGCGTCGAGCCCGAGCGACGGATGAGCGCCGGCGCGAGCCGCTGCCGCCTCCTGCTCCGTCAGCGAAGCCATCGCGCGCGCCTGCGCCGCGTGCGCGTTCAGGCGGGCGGCGCCGAAGAACAGCACGCAGGCCACGCCGGTGCCGAGGAGGCACCACTCGAGTTGCCGCAGCCGGGGGTGAAGCGTCATGGGGAGAGCCACGAGCGGAAGCGAGCGCGCAGCGGTCGCTTCCAGATCGTGGCGGGTGATCTACCCGGCGATCGTGCGGCCGAGACGGACCACGCCGGCGCCGCCAATCAGCAGCAGGCCGAGCAGACCGATCATCGGGAGGACCGACGCCGTGTGCGGGAGCTCCGGCGGCAGCACGACCGGCTCGACGTAGGGCGCCGGCGCGGGCGGCGGCGGTGGGGGCGGCGGCGGGGGCGGCGGCGGAGGAACGTAGGCGGCGACCTCGCTCACGACGACGACGGGCCCGCACGTGACGGTCGGCCGACGCGTGTCAGGCATCCGCGCGAACGAGCTGTACACGGGCGCCGGCACGGGCGTGGCCGTGATGATCATCGGATCACACGGCAAGCGCGCCGCCGGCATGGGATCGAACGACGGCAGGACGACCAGCGCCGGGACGACCTCCAGGCTGCCAGGCATTCGCTTCGTGACGTAGGTGTTGGTGGCCGCGTCGTGGGTGACCCTCTGGTCAGCCAGCGCGACGGACGCGATGGTGAGCAATGCGGTGCAGGCGATCAGGCTCTTGGTGTTCACGTTCGACTCCTCGATGTGCCCTCGGAGGCGGCCCGGCGAGGGCCTTCGGGACGGGCGCTCGTGCGGGATCGAATCGCCGCGAGAACTCCCGACGAGCGGCAGTCCCCGGCGTTCGAGGGCAGGACATGTCGTTCACGCTGCACGCTGCGTGCCGACTGGCGTCCAGGCGCCAGCGCGCGGTCGCGGCCCCGGCATGCGGGCTCAGCGTCCCGAGAACGGCCCTCTGGAGCGACCCGATGGCTGCTGACTGTCGGCCCGGGCGACCGCGGGCGCCAGGTCGAGCCGAAGTGCCGAGGCAAGTTCTTCAAAAGGGAGCCGAGCGATCCGCCTCATGGAGGCAGAGGGTCTTGCCGTCGCTGAGGGGGCCTGCATCTCGAGTTCCGCCTGTTGCCGGCTGGCGCACCGAGAGACCGATCGATCGGCCGGCAGAGTCCGGCACGCCCTCGGCTCGAGCGGCCCTGGCTCGGCTCGTCCCGCGAGCTCCGTGCTCGAGGCGGAGCTGCGAAGCGGCGTGAGCTCAGCCGCCGAGCGCTGCCCGAGCCAGGGCGGCGCAGAACTGATCGAGGTCGGCCGTGCCCGTGCTGGCGGCCGCGCGCAGGCGCTCCCAGTCCAGGCTCCCGTACTGATGCGCGATGAGGTTCCGCAGGCCGCACGCACTGGCAAGGCGATGCGCCAGCGCGGCCTCGATCAAGCCGTGCGACGCGAGGTCGAGGAACATCTCGCGGTACGTGCCCGGAACGGTACGCCCGGCGTCGGCGCTCGCGTGCGCCGCGAGGTCAACCGTCTCCTGGATGGCGACCAGAAGGTTGAGAGCCACGATCTCGCGAGCATCTCGCGATGCCGCGAAGGCCGCGGCGTCCGGTGGGAGAATCGCACGCGTGCGTTCCGTCGCATCGCGGATCGCGGCGATCTTGGCGGCGAGCACCGCACGGTCAACCACGAGCCGCGGCCCTCAGCGCTCCTTCGGCCATGCGTCGGTGAATCGGCTGGAAGTCGAGCCAATCCACGATGGCTCGGGCCTTCTGCGCCACGAGCTCCGTCCGGTCGCGCACGATCAACTCGGTGCCGTCGCGAAAGATCGCGAACCGGAGAGGGATGGAGGCCTCGGAGACGATGACGATGTCCACCTGACAGCCAGCGACCGCCTCGATGGTCGAGACGAGCCCGCCGATGTCGGCGGCGGTGAGCCGCGTGCCGGCCGGCACCCCGACGGCGATGTCGAGGTCGCTGTCCGGCCGCGCCCGGCCGGTCGCGCGCGAGCCAAACACCAGCGCGAATGCGACCCGCGGATCGCGAAGGAGGATGTCGCGCACGGCATCGAACATGACATCGAGCGTACCACTGATGACGCACGCCTGGCGCCGCCGACGGCCAGGTCACCCTCGGCCCTCGTCCGGCGGGAGACGCGGCCGTGCGATGACGCGAGCGGCCCCCGGCAGGCGCTCCCCTGCAGGGACCGGCCTAGCGCCGCCGGTCGCTGCTCTCGCGCGGCTGCGTCGGTCGCGGCGCCAGCAGGGTCGCGCGAGGCGGGCGCGGGGACGGCGCCGCCGCGGTTGGCGAACAGAGCGCGCGCGACGTGTTGATGTCGTCGGCGATGGCCTGCGCGCGCACGCAGTCCGAGAAGGTCCGGCCCGGATTGCTCAGCAGCGCGTCGATCTCGTCGATCGCGGCGCCCACCGTCGTGGCCGGCGTGAACGACGAGTCCATGCAGCACGCGCGCTGGAGGCGGCCCGAGCACGTGTTCAGCATCAGGGCCATGAACTGCGCCTCGGCCTGCTCGCACTTGTCGTTCTGCGGATCCGGGTGGAGTCGGTCGCAGATGTCGGCGGCGCTCGTCACGCCCGCGAACGTCGCCTGCGAGGCGACGCACGCCACGTACCCGGCCAGGTTCTGGTCCTCGCCCGACGGATGCGGACCCTTGCACTGCCGCTTCCAGAATCCTTGCGTGAGGGGCGCGCAGGAGGGCGGGCCGAGGCACGACGGCGGCGCCGCGCAGAACGCGGAGGCCATGCCGTACGTGCCGTTGTAGCCGCCCGCGATCGGGATCTGCGTCGCCTGCGCCGTCGCGAGGTCAATGCTCCACACGAAGGCGCCGGACGACTGGCCGCCGATGAAGCGGCAGTCGCTGTCGAAGGCCACGCCGAAGACGCCGCCGATCGGCGCGCCGCTCGAGGCGTTCGTCAGGCACCCGACCTGGCTCAGGACATCGCCCGTCGCGGGATCGATGACGACGAGCATGTCCCCCGAGCAGCCACAGCCGCCGAGCGTCGAGTAGAAGAGGCCATCCGCGGGGTTCATGGCGAGGTCGCCCGACGAGCCCCCGCACCACTGGGGCGGCAGGGGCCCGAAGCTCCCGCCAACCGTCGTCGTGGGCGAGCCCGTCGCCGGCGTCCGGTTCAGCGGCGGACCCTGCGTGTAGAGGTCGGTCGTGGACAGGTGGCCACCCATGCCGTTGCCGCCCACGAACGCGGAGAGAGGCGTCAGCGCCAGCGTGCAGGTGTCCACGCCCGTCATGCTGCCGCCGCCGCTGACCGCGAACAGGCGGCCGTCCGGCGTGGCGCCGAGATCGAACTGCACGGGGATCGATCCGAGGAGCGTGGACGTGCCCGTGGCCGTGTCGATCACGTACGCGTTGCCCGAGCCATCGCTCGAGTAGATGAGGCCGCACTGAAAGCACGGGTCGGCGGGCGTCTGGGATCGTGCCGTCGGCGCCAGGAACGCGACCAGGGCCGCGAGAGCCGCCGAAATGAACGCGAATCGGATCATGAGAGCCTCCCCGCCGGGCTGGCGCCCGCGGGCGACGCGCCCGCCTGCCCGCCCGGGTCCGGCCATGCTACACCCGCGCTTTCGGGCGTGGCGAAGCGGCGTGAGCTCAGCCGCCGAGCGCTGCCCGAGCCAGGGCTGCGCAGAACTGATCGAGGTCGGCCGTGCCCGTGCCGGCGGCCTCGCGCAGGCGCTCCCAGTCCAGGCTCCCGTACTGATGCGCGATGAGGTCCCGCAGGCCGCACGCACTGGCAAGGCGATGCGCCAGCGCGGCCTCGATCAAGCCGTGCGACGCGAGGTCGAGGAACATCTCGCGGTACGTGCCCGGAACGGTACGCCCGGCGTCGGCGCTCGCGTGCGCCGCGAGGTCAACCGTCTCCTGGATGGCGACCAGAAGGTTGAGAGCCACGATCTCGCGAGCATCTCGCGATGCCGCGAAGGCCGCGGCGTCCGGTGGGAGAATCGCACGCGTGCGTTCCGTCGCATCGCGGATCGCGGCGATCTTGGCGGCGAGCACCGCACGGTCAACCACGAGCCGCGGCCCTCAGCGCTCCTTCGGCCATGCGTCGGTGAATCGGCTGGAAGTCGAGCCAATCCACGATGGCTCGGGCCTTCTGCGCCACGAGCTCCGTCCGGTCGCGCACGATCAACTCGGTGCCGTCGCGAAAGATCGCGAACCGGAGAGGGATGGAGGCCTCGGAGACGATGACGATGTCCACCTGACAGCCAGCGACCGCCTCGATGGTCGAGACGAGCCCGCCGATGTCGGCGGCGGTGAGCCGCGTGCCGGCCGGCACCCCGACGGCGATGTCGAGGTCGCTGTCCGGCCGCGCCCGGCCGGTCGCGCGCGAGCCAAACACCAGCGCGAATGCGACCCGCGGATCGCGAAGGAGGATGTCGCGCACGGCATCGAACATGACATCGAGCGCACCACCGTTGACGCACGCCTGGCTTCGCCGACGGCCAGGTCACCCTCGGCCCTCGTCGGGCGGGAGACGCGTCCCTGCGATCGGGCGAGCGGCCACGGCTCATCGTTCCCGAATGCCGGGAAGCGTCCCCGAGCGGCGCGGGCTGGCCGCGACGCCCGGGGGCATCCCTCACCGGTTCGGAGCGTTCGGGAGCGGTCCGCCGCGAGCGACGCCGATCGGCCAGCCCTCGGCGAGATCGAAGCCCGCCAGGCCGAAGCAGACGAGCTCGTCCTTGCTCGAGGTGAACGAGTCGCCAGCGGGTGCGTGTTGTCCGGCTCGTTGGGGTCCGCGGTGTGGATCCAGCGACCGACGTGGAGCCCCGTCATCCACCGCGCCGCCGATCAGGGCGCCGGGCAGCCGGTGCCCGGGCGGGCGCTGTGGGGGACGTGCACGCGGCCGATGAGGGCGGGAGCGGAGACGTTTCCGCAGGCGTCCTCGGCCTCGATCGTCACGGCGTAGCGGCGTCCCTCGACGAGCAGACCGGCGCGCTCGGCCCTCACGCAGAACGAGAGGCCGTCGTCCGCGATGACGCAGTCGGCCTGCGTGGCGCCGTCGCCCGCGCCGTCGTCGAGCTGATCCGAAGCGCACCCGACGAACCGCCACGTCACGGGCTCCGAGCAGCTGTCGCTGATCGTCGGGGCGAAGTCGGCCTGCGTGAAGCAGCGCATGCGATGGTTGGGCGGCCACAGGCACGCCACGTCGGCGCCCGAGGGCGTGATGACCGGCGGCGTCGTGTCCACGACGTGCACGATCTGCTGCGCCTCCGCGGAGTTGCCGCAGCGATCCGTCGCGGTCCACGTGCGCACGATCGTGTACTGGCCGGGGCAGGCGCCGGGCACGATCTCCTCGGCGGAGACGATGCCGGGGGCGTCATCGCAGGCATCCGTGACCCCGACGACCGCCTGAGGCGGCACGGCGTCGCACTCGGCCACCTGATCCGCCGGGCCGACGAGCTGCGGCGGCGTCTCGTCCGTCACGAAGGCGGTGCGCGTCGCTGCCGAGGCGAAGCCGCAGCCATCCAGCGCGAAGACCTCGATCTCGATCTCCGCAGGGCAATCGCCGAGTTGCGACACGAGCACGGTGCCCGTGATCGAGACGGCGGTGGATCCCATCGGGAGCGCGACGAAGGCCGGCGATCCGAGCACCGCGGTGCCGCCCTCGAGTTGCGCCGTGACGGCGACGTCCGCCGGCGACAGGCCGCAGTCGTCGGTCAGCGTCGCGGAGAACTCGACCAGCCGCGAGCACGAGCCGTCGGTCGGACCGCCCGTCGCGCTCAGGTCAATCGCCGCGGGTGCGGCGACCACCTCGAACGAGCCGAAGCTGACGTTGAAGAAGATGTTGCCCACGGCCTCGACCTTGATGCGGCCCTGAGTCGTGCCGACGCAGGGCAGCGTGACCTCGACCGGGTTGGCGTCAATGTCCACCTGCGCCAGAAGCGTGTCGAACGTCTGGCCGCCGTCTTCCGAGAACAGGATGCGGACCTCATCCGCGTGGCTTGCCGCCGAGCCCACGATCCAGTCCACCGTGGCGACGCAGCCAGCCTGCAGCACGTCGCCGGCGCCCGGCTCGATGACCCGAAACGCGTTGCCGCTGGTCGTGACGGTCATGGTGTCGGAGTCCACGCCGCCGACCGGCCTGCCATCGCGCGCCGTGAGCGCGAACGTCATGGCGCGGTCGGTCGTCGGCAGCGACTCGCCGAGGCTCGTCGTGCCGCCGAGGATGTCGGACCACTGCGGGAACGTCCGCACGTTGCCGCCCGCCGAGGCCGGGAACGAGCGGAAGAGCGGGCTCGTGCCGTCGTCGAACGCGGGCGGCAGCGCGCCGGCGGCCAGGTCCACTTGCTCCCACGTGTACGTCAGCGCGTCGCCGTCGGCGTCCGAGGCCGACCCCGTCAGCGTGAAAGGGGTGCCTCGCGGGATCGTGTAGTCGGGCCCCGCGTTGACGACCGGCACGGCGTTGCCGCTCGGCGCGATGACCGGGCAGGTGTTGCCGGATCCGACCGTCGAGAACGTCACGATCTGATCGTGGCTGAACACGTGGAAGTAGGGGTCGGCCGGCCCGCCCGCGATGTTGCTCGCGCCGCACGTCCCGAGGTAGCTCATGATCGTCGTGCCGCTGTCGGGCTCGACGGCCGAGCCCGGCGAGTACTGCGCGGGCGTGCAGTTGCCGACGTTGCTCGCGTTCCACGTGTGGCCCGCGCCGAACTGATGACCGATCTCATGCATGATGAGACGGTAGCCGCCGAAGTCCTCGTGGCCCGCGGGATGCGCCACGTCCGTGCGCAGGTTCGAGGCGCCGTTCGCCTTCTGGGCGGTGCAGACGTTGCTCCCGCCCGCGCATCCGCCCGACGTCGCCGCGCCGAACACGTGCCCGATGTCGAACGCGGCCGCGCCGATGACCGCGGGGATGTCCGAGGCCGCCTCGCCGCGCATCGTGCACGGCGTGCCGTTCGTGTACGGATCGGTCCCTGCGTTCGTGTAGAACAGCTGCGTCGTCTCGGGCACGATCGAGAATCGGATCGCCAGCTCCATGCCGTAGAGAAGGTTCACGCGATCGATGTCGGTCACGATCGCGGCGAGCACGGAGGCGTCGGTACCGCCGCGCGCGGCGTAGAACTCGCCCGTGGTCGCGACGGCGAGCCGGTACGTGCGCAACGAAGCGCCCGACGCCAGCATGGGCGCGGGCATGCCGGGGGTGCCCGCGAAGGGAGGCGTTCCGATGCCGACGGCTTCGCCACCCACCATGCAGACCATGCCGCTGGTGTCGAGCAAGTCCGCCTCGACGTACGCGAGGTGCGGCGTGGCCGAGCCGGCCGGCGCGGCGCTGGTGGAGGTGAAGGCGAGGCTCGCGGCCGCGCGCACGGGCGCGACGCGCAGGACCTGCCCGTTCGCCACGATGAGCGCATCGAACCCGGCGGGAGTCCACGTGGCGCGCCCGATGGATCCGTCGTCGCCCAACAGGACGTAGCTGCGGATCTCGGGGAAGCGCCGCTGAAGCGCCGGCGCCATGGTGGGCGACTCCGCGACGCGATGCTGCGCGAGCGTTCCGTCCGGGCGTGGCAGGGAGATCACCGGGAGCTCCTCGGTGTCGAAACCGGCCGTCTCGAGCGGCGCTCGCCGGAGTTGCTCTTCGAGACGGGCCGTGTCCAGCACGAAGGCGCTGACGCGCTCGGCATGCGCGCCGATCCGCGGCGAGACCGCCACGAGACGCTCGGGCAGCGGCACGCGCTGCCAGCCTGCGAGGCGCGCGTCCGGAGCGGTGGCGCTTGCGAGAAGCGGCGTGGCGGGAGCGAGGAAGGCGAGCGCGGCGAGCGCGGCGAGCAGCGTGGCAAGAGGGCGGCGGGCGAGGAGGGGGCGAACGGCCTTCATGATCGGCTCCGAGTCATCGAGCAGGGCGCTGGGCTGTTGCCAGCGTCGAGGTGAGTTCGCCCTCCCTTAATCAAGGGCCGTGCCAACCGCCTTGCCACGCGTCCTGCAGGCGTTCTGGGGCCGTTCTCGTGCGTCTGGGGCCGGTTGGCGCCGCGGGGTCCTCAGGCCGCCGAGCCTCCAGCCATGAACGTGCGCGCGTACTGGCGCGCAAGAGCTTGCGGGGTGGGGGTGGGGTGGGGGCTCCGACGGGGCAGGGCGCCCGCGAGCTCCTCACTCCAGCGGATTGCGCAGCACCAGGAACGGGAAGCGGCGGAAGTCGGCGTCATTGGTGTAGAGAGTGCGGATGCCGTGGGCATGCAGGA
Source organism: uncultured Thermoanaerobaculia bacterium (assembly GCA_964613915.1). Lineage (GTDB taxonomy): Bacteria > Acidobacteriota > JBCCFW01 > JBCCFW01 > JBCCFW01 > CAZTIW01. The sequence goes on along the minus strand of CAZTIW010000002.1, from coordinate 232,919 downwards.
GCGCGGCGACATGAGCGTCGCTCACCAGCGCGCCGCGGATGCCTCCGGTCTCGCACGCCGCGCGGAGCGACTCGGCGAAGCGCTCGTTCTCTCCGAGGGTACGCACGTGGGGCTGCGCCATCAGCGCTTCGATGTTAGCCAGCGCCTGCGTCATCGGCAGCGGGTTCCTGAAGAGCGACGGGTGCGTGACGATGCGCAGGAACCCCATCAGCACGGGCCACGGCAGGTACATGGCTTCGTCGCCCGTGGCGCACGCGCGCAGGAAGGAGGCGGCGCGCTCGTGGTGGGGACTGTCCGCCTGCGCTGCGTAGATGAGGATGTTGGCGTCGAGAGCGAAGCTCACCGGGAGAGCTTCTCGGCCTGGTCGCGATCCAGGATCGCCTGGACAGCGTCCTTGTCCGCGATGTCCACGAGCGGCTGCATGACTCGCGCGTGCCAGTGAAACGCCGGTGCCGGCGGGGGAGCCTTGAGGCGCCCGAGCGCGTCTGCGAGCAGGTCTGAAACGAGGCGTCCCAGGCTCTTGCCCTCGGCGCGCTGAAGTTTCTTCAGATCGCGCAGGACGGGATCGTCGATGTCAAGGGTGGTTCGCGACATGATGCATGATGCTATGCCATTGCGCATCAGATGTCAAGCTGAGGTGGCTGGCCGGGCTCGGACCCTGCCCCTCAGCCTCCCCGCGGCGCCGCCGCCGACTGGCCGTTGCCGCCGTGGGTCGGGGAGGCGGCCGACAAGGCGCGTGGCATGATCCGGCGGGGCGAAAGGGGAGGCAGGCCGTGAGCTCGTCGAGCATGCAGGCGCAGGTGCGATCCGCGCTCGCGGATCTGTCGGCGGGGGACGCGACCGCGGCCGACCGGCTGACGCCGCTCCTCTACACGGAGTTGCGCGCCCTCGCCGGGAGCTTCCTGAGGAAGGAGCGCGCGGACCACACGCTGCAGCCCACGGCGCTCGTCCACGAGGCCTGGCTGCGGCTCGCCGGCCAGCCTTCGAGCGCCTGGACCGACACCGCCCACTTCAAGGCCGTGGCTGCCGGCGTCATGCGTCGCGTGCTGGTGGACCACGCCCGTCGCCGCGCCTCGGACAAGCGCGGCGGCGACTGGCGACGCGTCTCGCTCAGCGGCGCGGCGGAGGGCATGGCCCCGGACATCGCCGACGTCCTCGCGCTCGATCAGGCGCTGCACCGGCTCGCCGGCCTGCACGCCCGCCAGGCCCGCGTGGCCGAGTTGCGGTTCCTCGCCGGACTCTCGGTGGAGGAGACCGCCCACGTCCTCGGCGTGGATCCGCGGACCGTGAAGTCGGACTGGGCCACGGCCCGCCTCTTCCTTGCCCAGGAACTCGACCTTCCGGGCCGCTGACCGCCCCGCCCGATTTCCCCTCCTTGCCGCGGCCTGCGCTTCTGCTGATGAAGCGTGGCAACTCGTGCGCCGCATGCGCCCCCCGGGATCCCCCGGGGGCGCCCCACGCTTCCGGCCAGTGCTGGTCGCTGCGGCGCGCACTCCGGCGCGGCCATGGGTCGCGTCGGTCGCCTGTTCTCAAGGAGACCCCCATGTTGAGGAATCTGCTCGCCGCCGGGCTCGCGCTCGGCCTGTCACTCGCCGCCGGATCGTCTCGCGCGTACCCGTGGGCGGCTCCGACCTTCCAGGTCAAGGACATGAACCCCGCGGGAAGCTCGGGGCTCGCCTCGACCAACTGGTTCCCCTCTCTCTCGGGCTCGCCGGTCTTCGACCGGTTCGTCGAGATGGATGGCGTCATCTACTACGGCGCGAACGACGGCGTTCGCGGCTGGGAGCTGTGGCGGTCGGATGGCACCGCGGCCGGCACGTACCTGGTCAAGGACATCAACCCCGGCCCCGGCAGCAGCATGACCGACTGGCCCTGGTCGGGCATGGCGGTCGTCGGGCAGAAGATCTTCCTGTCCGTGTTCGAGCCCGTGACCGGTTACGAGTTGTGGGTCAGCGACGGAACGGCCGCCGGCACGACCCTGGTGAAGGACATCAATCCCGGGGCCGGCTGGTCGCTGCCGGACTTCTTCATTGATTTCCACGGCACGGCCTACTTCCGGGCCAGCGACGGCGTGAATGGCAGCGAGCTGTGGAAGAGCGACGGGACGCCGGGCGGCACCGTCATGGTGAAGGACATCCGGCCGGGCGCCGCGGGCAGCAGCCCGGCGCAGGTCCAGACCAGCGTCCTCGGCAACACGTTCGTCCTCGGCGCTGATGACGGCACGCTCGGGAACGAGCTCTGGGTCAGCGACGGCACGACGGCCGGGACCGTCCTGTTGAAGGACATCAACCCGGGCCCTGCCGGCTCGAACACGGGGATGAACGCCAACATCAACGGCACGATCTACGCCCCGGCGTCCACGGCCGCCGAGGGTCGCGAGCTCTGGAGGACGGACGGCACGCCGGCCGGCACCGTGCTGGTCAAGGACATCAATCCGGGGCCCGCGAGCTCCAACCCGGCTCGCACGACGAACATCGGCGGGACGCTGTTCTTCCAGGCCAGCGACGGCGTCACGGGCACGGAGCTCTGGAAGAGCAACGGGAGCGCGGCCGGAACCGCCCGGGTCAGCGACATCAACCCGGGCGCGGGATCCTCGTCGCCCCGCCAGTTCATCGACATTGATGGCACCGCGTTCTTCCAGGCCAACGACGGCGTCGCGGGCATGGAGCTCTGGCGCAGCGACGGCACGGCGGCGGGGACCACCATGGTCCGCGACATCGCCCCGGGCGCCACGTCGAGCAACCCGATGGGCACGGCCATCGCCATCGGCGGCACCCTCGTCTTCTCCGCCTTCACGTCGGCTGAAGGCTTCGAGCTCTGGACGAGCGATGGGACGGCGGCGGGGACGGTGATGGCTCCCAACTTCCTGCCCGGCACCAGCTGGGGCGCTCCGCGCACGCTGACCTACGTGGCTGCTCGCCGCCAGGTCCTCTATCGCTTCGACACGCCGAACGGCGACGCCGAGCTGTGGTCGTTCTTCAACAACAAGGCGCCCGACGTCTCGCGGTCGTTCGCGAGCCCCGGCGTGCTCTGGCCGCCCAACCACGAGATGGTTTCCGTCGAGGCTCGCGGCGTCGTGGACCCGGACGACGACGAGGTCACCGTCGTCATCACGAGTGTCTTCTCGGACGAGTCGCTCGACGATCGGGGCGACGGCAACACGTCTCCCGACGCCGAGTTGCTCGGCGGGCCGGCGCTGGTGCGCAGCGAGCGCCAGGGCGGCGGCAACGGCCGCGTCTACACGCTGACGTGGACCGCGACCGATCCGTTCGGCGCGAGCAGCACGGGCCGGGGCACGGTCTGCGTGCCGCACGACAGCAGGCGGAGCGGCGCCCCCTGCGTGGACGACGGTCCGTTGTTCGACGCGACGAGCCCCTGAGCGTCGCTGTCTCTCTCCGGCCCCCGCGGCACGCGCCGCGGGGGCCGCTTCGCGTCCGGGGCCTCAGGCTCGGCCGGCCGGCGCGTCGAGCGCGAGCGCGCAGGCCTCGTCGAGGCTGAGCGCTCCGTCCACGCGGCCTGGCACGGCGTCCGCGCTTCGACACGCCTCGCGGATCGTGGTCGCCATCCGCGCGGCCCGGGCTTCGGCCGGGGGCGGCTGGCGCGGAAGGGGCGTCGTCCGCGCGAGGGACTCCACGGCATCGAGCAGCCGGGACGCCTGCGCCTGCCGCGTCTCGCCCGAGAGCACGCCGAGGAACGCGCGGAGACACAGGAGCGTGTCCCCCGGGCTTCCCAGCGATCGCAGGAGGGCGAGGCTCTCCTCGAGATGCGCCCTGGCCACGACCCAGTCGCCGTCCTCGACGGCGATGAGGCCCCGCTGGAGCAGGGCGGCGCCGAGGCGGGGCCGATGCGCGAGTTCGCGGGCGATGCGCAGGGCCTTGTCCACGTGGGTCCTGGCAGCCGCCAGGTCGCCAGAGTCCAGCGCCAGCATGCCGAGATTCAGGTGCGAGTCGAGGAGTCCCGACGGCTCGCCGATCTCCGTGCAGAGGGCGAGGGCTTCCTCGTGCAGCGTGCGCGATCGGACCGCATCACCCTGGAGCGCCGCGATCTCGCCCATCTGCGTGAGCCTCACGCCAACGGCCCGCGGGTCACCCAGGCCCTTGTCAATCGCGATGGCGTCGGCGATGAGCGCGTTGGCCGTGTCGTATTCCCCCGCGTGGCGGTGCACGTTCGCGAGCGTGCTCAGGACGTTCGCCTCGAACTGGCGCGAGCCGGCCTCGCGCACGATCACCAGGGCTTCCTCGAGGAGCGTCCGCGCCGCGGCGTCGTCCTCTTCGGCCACGGCCAGGGCGGCCAGGTTGCACAGCACGCCGCCGATGCCGCGCTTTTCTCCGAGCTCGCGGTGCAGGGCGAGACTCTCCTCGTACGCGCGTCGCGCCGCGGCGATGTCGCCCTGCTCGGACGCGAGGATGCCATCCGCCAGGTGCACGCGCGCCAGCGCGAGATCGCGCGGCAGCTCGTGCGTTCGCGAGGTGACCGCCGCGATGAGGCGCCGGCCCTCCGCCCAGTGGCCGCGGACCGCCCACCACTCCAGCAGGGCGATGACGAGCCGCACGGCCTTCGCCGCGCCACCCGCCACCTCGGCGCAGCGCTCGGCGGCCGCGCGAAGATTCTCGTGGTCGGCGCTCAGCCGGCGCAGCCAGATCGCCTGGTCGGAACCTCGCGCCGGGCCGAAGGCTTCCTCGGCGATCGCGATCATGGCGTCCAGGTGCCGGTCGCGCAGGCGCTCGGCCTCGCCCGCCGCGACCAGCTTGTCGCGAGCGTGCTGGCGCAGGGGCTCGAGGTAGCGGTAGCGCGGGAACTCGCCGCTCCTGTCCACGATGACCAGCGACTGCGCGACGAGATGGGCGAGCCGGTCGAGGACCTCGCGCGCATCGAGCAGCTCATCGGCGCAGACCTGCTCGGCTTGCTCGAGCGTCCACCCGCCCTGGAACACCGACAGCCGCCGGTAGAGAACGCGCTCGGGCTCCGCGAGCAGGTCGTGGCTCCACTCGAGCGCGGCGAACAGCGTCTGGTGGCGCTCGAGCGCGGTCCGGCTCCCGCCCGTGAGCAGCCGGAAGGCGTCGTCGAGTCGCGCGACGAGCTGGCGCGTGGACAGCGCGTCGAGCCGGGCGGCCGCGAGTTCGATGGCGAGCGGCATGCCGTCGAGGCGCCGGCAGATCGCGACGACGTCGGCGACGTTGCGCTCGGTGAGCGTGAACCCGCTGCGCACGGCCGCGCCGCGCCTGACGAACAGCTGGACGGACTCGACCGCCTCGGTTGCCGGCACCGTCGCCGCGGGTTCCGGGATGGCCAGGGACGGCACGAGGCGCACGACTTCCCCCGCGACGCCGAAGGCCTCGCGGGAGGTCGCGAGCACGGTGAGCCCCGGGGCGGCGGCGAGCAGCGTGGTGGCCAGCCGGGCTGTCTCGCCGAGAAGATGTTCGCAGTTGTCCAGAATGAGCAGGAGCTTGCGGTCGCGCAGGTGCCCGGTGATGGCCGCTTCGAGCGAGACGCCGCCTTCTTCCTCGACGCCGAGCGCCGTCGCGACCTGCCGCACGACGAGTTCGGGCTGGGACAGCGGGCCAAGGCTCGCCAGCCACGTGCCGTCCGGCCATGCGGGCGCGAGCCGATCGGCCAGCTCCAGGGCGAGCCGGGTCTTGCCGCACCCGCCCACGCCCGTCAGCGTCAGCAGGCGCGTCCCCTCGAGCGCGGCCGACAGCTCCTCGATCGTGCGCTCGCGGCCGATGAAGCTCGAGAGTCGCGCGGGCAGGTTCCCCGCGCGAGCCGCGGGCGACCTTGCCTCCGCCGAAACGAGGGAGGGCTGGCGCAGCAGGCGCAGGGCATCGCGCAGCCGCACGGCGGAAGGCGTCCGCCGCTCGCGCGACTTCTCGAGGCAGCCCTGGACGATGCGCGTGAACTCGGCGGGGAGATCCGGGCGTGTCATGGCGAGCGGAGGCGGCGCGTCACGCAGCACCGATGCGGCGAGGCTCCCGCCGGAGTCGCCCTCGAACGGCCGCCGGCCGTTCGCCATCTCGTACAGCATGACCCCGAGCGCCCAGATGTCGGTGCGGGCATCGAGGCTCCGCCCCTCGACGTGCTCGGGGCTCATGTAGGCGGGCGTCCCGAAGAGGCCCCGCGTGGTGGTGTTCGAGCCGCCGCCGGGCTGTCCCTCCTCGCGCCACGCCAGCCCGAAGTCGAGGATCTTGAGGCGCCCGTCCGCCGCGACGATGACGTTGCCCGGCTTCAGGTCCCGATGCACGACGCCGCTCGCATGCGCGGCCGCGACGGCGTCGGCGAGCTGGATGCCCCAGTCGAGGAGCGTGGCGGCGGGCAGGCCCCCGTCGCCGATGCGCGTCGTCAGCGTGTCACCCTCGACGCGCTCCATCGTGAGGAACACGGTCTCGTCGTCGTTCTCGACGGAATGGATCGTCACGATTCCGGGATGGCTCAGCACGGCGGCCGCGCGCGCCTCCTGCTCGAGCCAGGCGCGGTGCTGGGGGAGCGCCGTGAGCTCGTGGGGCAGCGTCTTGAGCGCGATGCGCCGTCCGAGGCGCTCGTCCACCGCCTCGTACACGACGCCCATGCCCCCCGCGCCGAGCCGTCGGAGGATCGGGTAGCGGCCGATGCGAGCGGGGAGCGGAGGCTCGGCCCCGCCCGATTCGACCGCCGCCGCCGCGGCCGCGCCGAAGATCCGCCGCCCGGCGCTCGTCATCCCGGGATCCGAGGCCCGCTGCTCCAGCATGGCCTCGAGGAACGGCACGATGTCCGCGTCATCCGGACCGAGCGCGCGGATCGCCGCCAGTTGCTCGGCCTCGGGAAGCGCCTGGACCTGCGCGGCGACGTCGGAGTACCGCGCGTACCGGTCGGGCGCGAGCGCGCTCAGCCGCGGGCGAACGCGCGGCGACGCGGGCTCCGGCGCTCCGGACTGCGGACGCGCTGGCCTCCCGGGAGTCTGCTCGGTCGCGTCATTGCCCAAGGCGCCCTCCATCCTGGCGAGCAGCGCCGATCATGCCACCGCTGCGGTGGCTCGTGACACGCGTGGGCGCCTGCCGCTCGGGCCGGGCCCGATGTATCATCCGCCTGCGCGGCCTCTCCTCGGATGATGTCGTGCGGGCCGTCCCGCGCGCGTCCTTCTTCACGTCTTGCATCGAGGCCGACACATGACCCAGAAGCCACGGGCCTTCGTCGCAGCGGGCGCCCTCGTCGTCTGGCTGGCGTCCTTCGCCGGGCCGGCGCACGCGGCGAACACCCTGCCGATTCTGTGGGAGGCCGGAGGCCTCTCGGCCGGCACCGATGGCGCCGGCCAGGCCGCGCGCATCGCGTCCGACGCCAACGGCAACGTGTCCGTCGTGTCCGGTCCCGCGGCCGCACGGGATCTCGCCGTGACCTCGTACACCGGAGCCGGGATCCTGCGGTGGACCAGCGCGGTGAGTCCGGCGAGCGGCACGTTCCAGGGCGACTGGCTCGCGGCCGCTCCGAACGGCGATCTCGTCGCGGTCGGCCACAACACGAGCGGCTCGACCGGCAATCCGATCGGCATCACGATGGTCCGCTTCGGATCGGACGGCGCGCTCCTGTGGCGCGTGGACCTCGCCCGCATGCTGCCGAGCGTCGCCAGGCTCCTCCTCGACTCGGCGGGCAACGCGTACCTTGCCTTCAACTCCGTCGGGGACGGCCAGGACATCGAGCTGCACAAGTACGACCCGGCCGGCGTGCTCCTCTGGGCGCAGGCGATCGCGACGGGAGCGCTCGCCAACGACATCGCGTCGTCGCTTGCGCTGAGCGACGACGAGTCCGTCGTGGCCGTGACGGGCGACGTGCGGGGAGGCGCCCAGTGGACGACCTCGCTCCACGACGCGGTGACGGGCGCCCGTCGGTGGATCGTGACCGCGCCCGAAGGCGTGGCGGCCCTCGACGTGACGATGGATGCGGACCGCGTCTACGTGACCGGACAGGGCAACGTGGGCATCAACACGTACCTGTCGGTCGTGGCGCTCGATCGCGCGACCGGCGCGCGACTCTGGCGCACCGACGCGCGACCGGCCGACGGCACGGGAGCGGCGGGGATTCGCATCGGCATCGCTCCCGACGGGAGCCTGGTCGCCACGGGCCAGGCGTCGCGCGGCTTCCTCGACTGGTACACGGTGGCGCTCGAGACCGACGGCGCCGTGCGCTGGGAAGCCGTTCGCGACGGCGGGCTGAACACGGATGAGATCCCCGCCGGGCTCGCCTTCCTGCCGGACGGCACGGCCGTCGTGACGGGGCCGGGCGGGCCCAATCTTCCGGGCGGTTACATCCCGGGCGTCACGGCGGGCTACTCGCCGGGAGGCGTGTTGCTCTGGGAGGCATTCTCGCCGTTCGCCACCGTCTGGGTCACGACGCCTCCCAGCGGTGACGTCTGCGCCACGGGCGGATACGACGCCTACCTGGCCTGCTTCCGAGTCGCGCCCGACAGTCACGTTGGCACCCCGGGCGGAAACGCCGGAGCGCCGCCGCTGCGCATCACGCAGGCCGCGGGCGCTCTGGCCATGACCTGGGGCGACTCGTGCGTGAACACCGACACGGACTTCTCGGTGTACGAGGGGCCGATCGGATCCTTCGCGGCGCACGTGCCGCTGGCGTGCTCGACGGGCTCCCAGCCCGCCGCCACGCTGAGCCCGTCGGCCGGCAACACGTACTACCTCGTCGTCGCGCACGACGGCACGTCCGAGGGCTCGTACGGCACCGACTCCGCCGGCAACCAGCGTCCGCAGAGCGCCAGGGCATGCCTGCCCATGGCCCGCGTGCTCGGCTGTCCGTGACGGGAAGCTGCCCCGTCGCGGGGTCGCGGGGAGCGAGATGCCCGGCGCGGTTGAACCTCTCAAGCGTCGCGCCCCGCGTGCCGAGATCTCCTTCGAGACTCCCTGCTGGGGTGTCGGGGACGTTGGTAGACCCACCTGACTGTTAATCAGGAGATCGCACGTTCGATTCGTGCCGCCCCAGCCATTTGGTTTCAGTGGTTTAGCTCACCCGCAGGACCCCGCCGAAAAGGGCATGGGGGCCATATAGGGGGACGGTCGCCGCATCCGGTGGCCACTGCGGCGCTGGCAGGCTGACAGTCCTCAGAGGCCGGTCACCTGAACGGGAGCGCCCCACTTCTCGAGATGGGCGCGGAGGCGATCCACCTGGCTCCGCGGGACGGCAATTGCGAGGAGTCGTTGGGCACGTGATGCTCCTACGTAGACCTTCCGCGCGTCCTCGGTGGCCGTGTCGGGCAGCCCAGTGGTCAGGTAGTCGACTATCGACTTCGCCGTCTTGGTAACCATGACGACGCACACGGCCGGAAACTCGCGACCCTTGACCGCATGGATGCTCGATGCCGGCGGGCACGAGGTGGGCGCCACTGCGAGCGCTTCCGGCAGATCGTCGGTCCAACGGAGGAGCTGCTTGATAGTTGGGCCATCCTTCGGAATGCTGGGGCCGAGGAGCTCGCGTGCTCGATCCAGCCAGGCTTGAGGATCGGCAAGGGCCTCAGGTCCATATCGAAGCTGTCGAACGAGGGTGATCACTCTCGGGCGCCACGATTCGGCCTCGTCCGCGTCTTCTGCCAAGTACTGGTGGTAGGTCGAGTCCCCTAGACGGGCCTCGACTTTCAATAGCACCTCATGCACAGATCGAAGGGCCTCGCTTCTATTGCCGGCCTCGAAGTTGAAGTGGAAGGCTGTCACGGCAGACGCGAGCTGGATTGTCAGTGTCTGACGAGCATCGTCACCCGGTTGACCTACCGCCCGCTTCGCGCTGTTCCAAGCTGAGGCCACGACGGGCGCCTGAGCGACATCGATGGCCTCGGCCGCGAGCAGGGCTCGGAATGCCTCACCGACGGCGGCAGGCGCACCGTTACCGGTGTAGGACAGGAGATGAACCGGCGTCATGACCTCTGCCCAGCACCCAACCGCCTGATCCACGGGCGTGCGAGCCGTCGACGGTCTCAACGCCACGATCGCTTGGCAGATGGGCTTGCTTGACCGGAAATTGCCGCTCAGTGGCAGCCTGTTCCCGGCGTCGTAGGTTGAGCCGAACTCGAGGAGATGCTCCGTCACGCCGCCGCGGAATCCATAGATCGCCTGGTGTGGATCGCAGATCACCTTCGTGACGATGCCGGCCGAGCGTAGCCAGTCGATGATGGTGAGATCGGCAGGGTTGCAGTCCTGGGCCTCATCAACGATCACCTCGCAGAACCGTGCCGCGATGGCCGCTCGTAGGCGGTCCGCCAGGCCCCCCGTGCTGAGGCGCTTGATGGCGAGTGAGCGCGCAGCCGCGAAGTCGAGTTCGCCGCGTTCGGACAGGCGAACGCGGAGCGCTCGGGCGGTCGACTCATAGGCCTTCGTGAGGCCAGGGTTCGCGCTCGCGTCGTAGCCGTTGTACTTCGCCTCCTCCGCGATCATCGCGCCGTCGAGTTCGAAGCAGTCGAAGGGCAGGCCCTGAAGCCTATCGGAAGGCCGGACGTGAAAGTCACCGATGTCGGGGATGAGGCGAGGCGGTCGGTCGCAGCCAGGTACGCCGAATGGCGAAACCACGAACTGCCACACGAAGCTGTCGAACGTGCCAACGAAGTGTGGGAACACGGGCGACGGCAGCAAGGCGCCATCGCGCAGGCGCTGCACGAGCTGCGAGACTGCCGCGTTGGTGAAGGAGAGGAACGCAATGCCCTTTCCGGCGCAGTCGCCACCGAGCAGCAATCGGGCGCGCTCGACGATCACGCGTGTCTTGCCGGCGCCTGGGCATGCGGCCACGAAGGCGGAGTCGTTGTGCTGGATCACAGCAGTCTGCTCGGGCGTCGGGTCGAAAGCCGACCGGCTCATCGGACGAGCGCCTCGATTGCCTTCGTGATGTACGCCGGGATCAGGAGAGCCTCCCCATCTTGAACTCGCTCTGCAACGCGTTGCGCGAAGTCGCCCTTGCGGGTTCGCGTGAACAGGTGGCGAATGGCAAGGGATTGCTCAGCCTCCGGCGAAGCGACAGCGGCGTCCCACTTGTCGCCAGACTTTGGGTGGATCGCCAGATATGCGCAGCGCAGTAGACCCGCGTTGCCAGCGCGGACGAGCTCCGTCTCGAGCGAGTAGGTGCTGACAACTGTCTCCAGGATGTCCACCCCCTTCAGCTCCGTCGCGATCTGGCTGAGCGCCGCGCGTCTCGCTTCGCCGGGGGAAGGCTCATCGTCCTCTTCCGCGCCGGAGTCACCGTCCGTCATCACGACGACCCGATCGGCGACCCGAACACCGTTGCGGGATGTCAGGAGTAGGCGCACGTAGGGCTCGAAGTCCACGCCGTCAATCGGAACGAACACAGCGCTCCGGAAGGTTCGCAAGTCACTCGGCCTACTCTTCAAGACGTGATGGCTCGCGATGATTGGCAAGAGGAGCGCCTCTGCGATCCCCTCGACCAGGAGGACTCGCCCGCCAAAGAGGAGGGCAGACTTCGTGACGTCCAGGTACCTATTCACCTTGCCCCAGGTCGTCGAATCGAACCCCAGGTCGCGGAGTGCTACGCAGAGCGTTTCGCGCCGACATGCTGCTGATGCGTTAGCGCCCTCGTCCACGCCTGGGGGCCCCGGCTCGCCTTCGACAGGGATCGCTGCCGTGACGTTCCCAGGAGGAGGTGGCGACGCAATGGCCGGCATGGCGGCCAGCGTTGCCGGCTGAAGGGCGCTCCCACACGCGACGGCTGGAGTCGCGGCGCTCTCGCCCTTGGCCGCGGCCGGCTCAAGGCGCGACCGGAACACGACGAGTTTCTCTCCCTCAACCCACGCCGAGAGATTCGGCGAGTGGGTCGCCACAACGATCTGTACTTCGCCCGCTGGCCCATGGTACTTCGGATCCGTTACGGCATTCGCCTTCGCGGCATGCTCCTTCAGGAAGCCGAGTACTGCAGCCTGCAGCTGTGGATGGAGGTGCGCCTCCGGTTCCTCGACGAGGAACAAGGTGAGGTCCACCGCGCTCACCCTCTCGAGCTCGACTGCGATCGTCGCCATGAAGAGGAGGTTCGCGTAGCCGTGTCCTGAGTAGCGGAGCTCCTCGGGGGTGATGCCGTGATCGGCAAGCTTGAAGCGGAGATCACGCGCGATGTCGATGAGCCGCTCCTCGCTCGAGAAACCCACCGACGTCGCCTGTCGACGCACACCCGAAGTGAGGGCATCCAGGTTCGCATCAACAGCTGAATCGACTTTCTTGAGGACTGGATGCGTGGCCGGCCGTTGAAGGGCCTTCGTCACCTCGCCTTCCTGGTCCGCGTCGATGAAGTAGCGCAGTAGCGAGTTGATTCGCGTGGGATTGCCCGAGGCGAGGGCGCGCTTGGCATCACGCAGCGGCGGAAGGTACACGTGCCGCACCATCTGCTGGCAGCCGGCCTCAGGGACACCACGGAGATGTCCGGCCCACACGGATGGTCGCACGGGAGGCGTCCCACGGGACTCGTCATAGACAAGGCCGAAGACCGCCGTTTCGAGGGACGAATCGGCCGCTGCGGAAAGGAACCTACCTTGCTGCGCGGCGCTCAATCCAGCGAACTCCACCTCGAGCTCAAACGTCCGGCTGGCGCTGCCGAAGCGGACGTCGGTGGTCTCGCAGTAGATCTCGCGCCGGGAGCCTAGTGGTGCCGTCATGAGGCGGATGGCATCGATAGCATTGCTCTTGCCTCCATTGTTCTCGCCAACGAAGACCGTGAGGTCCTGGCAGAGCCCGATCGATGCTGCGCCGAACGAACGGAAATTCTTGAGGCTCAGCGATCTCAGATACATTCGGTCCCTTTCCGATCCGTGCTGTTCGGTTGGCGCCAGCGCACTTCGTGTTTCGCTGGGCTCTGGTCCATGGGTCCTCTCGTGCCTCGGCACCGGTCCCGTTGGGAGCCGATGCCATCGCTCGTCAGCCGGCAGCGAGCCAGTGTCGGGCGCCATCAACATCCAGCAGGTACCGCGCCACCATCTCGCGCTCGATCCAGGGAGGCATGAGCGGCTGGAACTTGCTCAGCCGGTAGTTCGGCAGGGACGCGGTGACCTGCTTCCAGAAGGCCTCATCGTCCCAGATCTGACGATCGCGTAGCTTCGCCAGAGCCTCGCGGAAGCGATGCTCGGTGATCCCGTCGGCGTGGACTTTCAGGACGAAGTTGTCCGGCACGATCGTCCAGTCCGTGCTGACCGCGCCGAGCGCGTGCCGCAATGTCGCGTTGATCCGCCCGCCCGCGAAGGTCCACCACCGGATCTCCTTGTCGCCGACTTCGATGCCGTTTCTCTCGGGGGCCAGAGCCTCCCGCATGATGTCGCGCTGTTCGGCCAACACGGCGGCAGCCTCCGCGTCGAGGTAGCCGGGGGAGTCCGTCGCCTGCAGGAGTCTCATGACCTGCTGGCAGACCTCGCGGCTGAGGAACTGCGGCAGGAAGCCTCCCCAAGTCGGCTGGCGGCCACGGGGAGCCGGTTCGACGTGGATGCGTCGGTCATCGTGCTGGACGTGAAGGACTGCCCACGGCCGGCCGCCCAGGAGGAAGCAGCTCACGCCATCGACCAGCCGATCCACGAAAGCCTGGTTGAGCGAACCGAGGGGATGCCCGCCCGAGGTCTGCACCGTGTAGCTCTGCGCGCTGTGGAACACCGCGAAGAGGTCCATGAAGTTGCGCCGCCCGAAGCGCTTCTCCGCCTTCGGGCCGAGGACCAAGCGCCCGGACGCGAGGACGAGCGCCCCGTCGGTCAGCATCCACGCGATGAGCCGGTCGAACTCGTCGCGCCCGATCCGCGAGAAGTCGGACATGCGCGAGAGATGTCCCCACGCGTCCTCCGCCGTGACGCCGTCCTGGGCGAGCGCCATTGCGAGAAGCTGGTGGACGACGACCGGCCAGCATCGCCCGTCGATCGTGATGGACTCCACCCAGCCAGCCTTCGCGAGCTCGACGACGGCCATCGCCTGGAGCACGCCCTCCGTTGTCTCGCAGAAGAACGTCGTGTTGGACGTCTGCCCCGGCCGGCGGCCCGTCCGACCCATGCGCTGCAGGAACGAGCTGACGGTGTCGGGCGCTTCCGCCTGAAGCACGCGGTCGAGGTCGCCCACGTCGATGCCCAACTCGAGGGTCGACGTGCAGACGATGCAGGCATTGGTCCCGTGGTGGAACTTCTCCTCGGCGAGCTGGCGCTCCTCCCGCGAGACCGCGCTGTGGTGCACGAAGACCACCGTTCCCGTGCGTCTCATGTGCTGCGCCACGGCCTCGGTGGTCGCGCGCGACTGGCAGAAGAACAGGCTCTTTTGACCCTTCGCCACCTCGGCCGCATCGCGTGCGAGCGCCGGCAGGTCAGGACGGTGCAGCACGAGAACCTGGCGGCGTCCCGCCTCCTTGGGTGGAGCGACGACGCGGCCCTCGCGCTCCGACGTGCCTTGGAGCCACTTGAGGATCACGTCGGGGTTTCCGACGGTCGCGCTGAGGCCCACGCGCTGGACATCGTGTTTCGACACGCGGACCAGGCGCTCGAGAACGCTCATGAGGTGCGCCCCCCGGTCAGTCCCAGCGACCGCATGGATCTCGTCGATCACGACCACGCGCAGGTCGGCGAAGATCCGGCGCTCGTCCACGCGCTGCGAGACGAGCATCACTTCGAGCGACTCGGGCGTCGTCATGAGCAGCTCGCCCGGCTCCCTCAGGAACTGGCGGCGCAGGTTCTCGTCCGTGTCGCCGTGCCACACGAACCGGCTGAGGCCCACCATCTCCGTGTACTGCCCGAGTCTCTCCGCCTGGTTGTTCAACAGCGCCTTGATGGGCGCCACGTACAGCACGCCGACACCGTCGGGCGGAGACTGCACGAGCCCCGACAGCGCCGGGAACATCGCGGCCTCCGTCTTGCCGCCCGCGGTCGGAGCCAGGACGACGGCATTGCAGCCCGCGAGCAGGGCCTCACCGGCCTCCTCCTGCACGCGACGGAGGCTCGACCAGCCGAGGCGCGCGACGATCGCCTCCTGAAGCCGCGGCGCGAGGCGGGCGAAGACGCTCACCAGACATCCTCCTTGGGGACGAGCGACTCGCCGCCATCATCGATGTTGGCGAGCGGCGCACCGGTCAGCGCGTGCTGCTCCTCCGGCGTGAGTTCCGCCGGCTTGAAGCCGTACTCGGTCATGGGGTCGTAGTCGGGGTGCTCCTCGACCAGATCCATCTGGGTGATGAACTCGCGCAGGAACTGACGGGGAACGACTCCGACATCGCCCTTGAACCCGGTGGTCACTTCCGCGACGAGGCGGTCGATGAAGACCGCACTGACCTTGCGATCCAGCAGGCCGCGTTCGGCGGTGGGGAAGAGCTCGCGCAAGCGCAGGGCCACGGCGCGCAGGCGCTCCGCGTCGAAGGGCGTGAGCTGGAGCTGGGCCTGTCGCAGGCTCGCGAAGCGGCCTTGCTCGAGGAACTTGATCCGCTCGTGCAGCGGCGCGAGGCCGGCCACGCCGTGGCGCGTATCGAAGAACTCGGGCGTCCCCGTGAAGAGCCACAGCAAGCCAGCGTACGAGCTCGCCGCATCGGCGATCTGGCGGATGCCGTTGAGCGACTTGTGCCGCGAGTCCGAGCGCATGCGCAGGATCGTCTCGGCCTCGTCGATGACGATGAGCAGCCCCTTGTAGCCGGCTGCCTTGACGATCTCCAGCACGCCACGCAGGTAGTCGAGCGCATCGCGGCTCTCGATGTCGCCCTTGATCCCCGCCGGCTTCTTGGCGGCGGCGGAGACGTTGGCGCTGCCGGAGAGCCACGACAGCAGGGCGCCCGCCTCGGCCGTCTCCCCCTGCTGCTTCAGGTCGAAGACGGCCTGGATGACGCGCACGAAGTCCTGCGGCGCCTGGCCGCCCGTGAGCGAGGCGAGGTCGTCGTCGAGGCGGCGGCGCACCTTGGCGTCGAAGTCGGGGGCGGTCTCGCTCTCGCCCGCCGCGACGAGCCCTGCCTCGACCCGGCCGATCCAGCGGTCGAGGATGTCGCCGAGGGCGCCGCGCGGGCACGACGCCGTGCCGAGCTCGGCCATGACCTTCCGGTACACGTCGTCAAACCGGTGGAACTTCAGGTCGTTGTCCGAGACGACGACGAAGCTCGTCGCGAAGCCGCGAGCCTGCGCATCGAGGATGGCAAGCCGGGCCATGAAGGTCTTCCCGCAGCCGTAGCCGCCACGGAGGAACTTGATCGTTCCCTCACCGGCTTGCGCGAGGTCGAGCTGGCGACCGAGCTCTGCGCGCTGCTTCTCGATGCCGACGGCGAACGCGTCGATGCCGTGCTCCGGCACGAGGCCCTTTCGAAGGGACTCGAAGACGTGCTGGATGTCCCCTTGCGAGAGCGTGCTCATGACCTTCCTCCGCTGCGCACGTAGCGCTTGACGCCCGCGAGAACGTCGATGCGCACGTGAAATGGCACCTTGCTCACGTGCTCCTCGAACTGCACGGCGAAGCGCCGCATCCCCCGCGGTCCGCCCAGCATCGACGCCGCCTCGCTCTCCGTGACGGAGCCGTGAGTCGCCAGGTGCTGGAACACCTGCCGCACTCCAGCCTCTGCGAAGGCTGCCAGCCATTCCATCCCAGCCGCGGGATCCGGCGGTGGCCCTGCGCTCGGCAGGGCAAGGTCGGCGGCGAGGGCTGAGATCGCGAAGCGCGCGTCGGGCGCGAACGGAGTCACGGTGGCCGTGGCACCGGGGTGATGCAACTCCACCAGCGCCTTGGCCTCGACTGCGCCCGTGAGGCGGAAGAAGATCTCGAAGCGCTCCCCGATGGGCGCCAGGATCGATGCCCCTTCGAGCCGCGCGCGGCCCCGCGCCTGAACGAGCTCGACGCGGGCTCGCGCGACGTCCTTCACTCGCATCGCGAGTTCGATCTCCCTGGGGTTGGCGAAGTCGAGCGCGTGCTGTCCGGCGGACTCGAGCCACACCTCGATGCAGTGCATGTCCGCCACGGGCTGACGCGCCTCGGCCCGGATGACATAGCTAGCCGCGCTGCCGCCAGCGGCGGCTCGGTGAACGACGGTCAGCACGGGGATGACTCGCTCTTGCAGGCTGTTCCCGCCGTGCACGAATCCCACCGGGCGGCGACCCGTGTCGAACACGGCGGTGCTCTCCGGAAACATGAGGTGGCCCGGCGCATCGGTGTACCCGAGATCGGCCAGCGCCACGCGAACTTCGCCGGGGTGGTCGGCCGCGACGCTCGAGAAGACATGTCGACGGGTCGGGTCGATCTTCCTGCCATGCGCCTGCGCCGTGGCGTGGGCGTCGTCGAGAAGCAGGAAACCGTGATCGCTCGTCACCACGAAGCGCCTGACTCCCGCCTCGCGCAACAGGTGCCATGCCGAGCGGAGGTCCTGCAACACCGGCTCGAACACCGCTGGTCCGTGGCCGGCCTCTCCGGCAGAGTCGATCTCCTGCGAGTGAACGACAACCAGCTTTGCTTGGGCGATCGTTCGCTTGAGCGTCGCAGCGTCGCCCCGCACGACAGCCTCCAACGACAGCCACGGGCACGTCGAGCCGCCGACCCTGTCGTGCATGGCGCGCCGCCGAGTCTCCGGGTCCTTGACTCGATACTCGCCCGTCGAGAAGCCGACGATGCAGGTGGGAGCGCCGTTCGTTCCGCTGGCGTCGAGCGCCGGCGTCAGGCGACCGTTGGTCACCACGGGCGCGAGCACGTTCATGCCCACCTCGGTGACGCTGGGGAGCTCGGCGAGGCGGGCACGCATCTGCGTCGTCGTTGCGGGCGTGCCCTCCACGTGGCGGCGGAGTTCCTCAGCCATCTCGTAACGCAGCGCATCGACGACGAAGTACGCGGTCGTTCCGGCCTCCTGCGTGAACGGCCGGACGACGTCGTCGAAGATCTGGCGCTGCTGGAGATTCGCAGGCGGAAGGAACCCACGCGTGCGACAAACGGCGTTCATGTCGCGCGCCCAGGAGTCGGCCCAAGCGCGCCAGGACCGGCGCATCTGGTCCACGACCGCCCGCAGTGTCTCGAACTCCGGCATGCTCGACACCAGGTGCGCCACGCGACGCTGCTCGAGACGGCGATGAGCCTGATCCACGGCGGCGCCGCGCGCCACGTAGGCGCTCACGGCCTCCTCCAAGTTGCAGTCCGGTGGCAGTCTCCCGCCCGCGCGGGCGATGGCTTGGCCGAGCTCCGCGGCGTCGAGCACGATCAGCCAGGCGGAGCGGCGGAGCGGATCCGCGCGCAGCCAGAATGACGGCGCGCCCTTGCCGTCCTCCACGCGCAGGCGGGCCCACTCGGCCGCGACATCCCATTCGCCGCGCCCCAGGGCACTCAAGGCGCCCTGCAGGACCTTGCCCTCCTCGAAGCGGAACGTGTCGATCTTGCCGAGGTCCTCCGGCTTCACGACCTCGATCTCGTCCGCGAGCCAGCGCTCGGTCTCCTCGGCCGTTCGCTGGTACGCGTCCGCGTGCCGTGCACGGAGCGAGGTGGCTATCTCACGGCACGCTTCGATGACGACTGTGGGGAGGCTCGACGCGCCGGTCAGGAGCGGGCTGATGGGTCGTCGTGTCAGGTCGTGGACGTACTCGACGCACAGCGACCAGCTGGCGAGCGTGAAGGCCAGGTCGCCGGGCGTCGGCTGCGATGAGAGCAACGTCAACTCGCGCCACGAGGCGGGAAGCCCAGTCGCGACCGCGAAGCGATCGAGGAGTGCCTCGCGATTCGACGCTGTCGTGACGCTCGATGCCACGAAGCCGCCCGTGAGCAGGTCCTCCACGATGGCGGCGGGCCTCATGACACGAAGCTGCGCGGCGATGCCTTCGTCGTCGCTTGCGAGTCGCGCCGCGAGCCAGGCATCGGCACTCTCGAGCGTGAGGTCAGGGCGGGCCTTGATGAACGCGGCAATCGCATCAGGCAGCACGCCACCCGCGGCGGCCTCCGTCACGAGAGTGTCGAGCGCCTTCCGGTAGCGCATGCCGGCGGCGTAGAGCTCGAGGAGCGGCGTCTCTCGAATCGTCTCCTCCGTGAAGCCGGGAAGATGAAGGACGAGGGGCGGCTTCTCGGTACCACCCGTGAGCGACTCGAGCTGGAGCATGAGCTCGAGGTGACTGCCTCGGAAGGCGAGCACGTCGTAGCTCAGCTGGCCCGCGCTCCGCGCCGTGATGAGGCGATCGACGAAGGATCCGTAGCGGTTGTCGAGGTCCAGCCACGCGATGAGGCGCTGGCGGACCACGGCGTTGCGCAGGTCAGCTTCGAGGGCGGCCGAGACGGGACCGCCGAAGTCGGGCGCCGCGCTCACGAGTCGTCCTCCTCAACCGCGGCAACCTCGTCGACGTCGGCCTCGTCGGACTCGGGGTCCTCGTCGTCGTTCTCCCCCTCGGCGCTGAAGAGGCTGGTCTCGGGAACCAGCGCGGCGATGAACTCGCGACGCTCGGCAACCTTCGCCGGATGCGCCGCCTCGAACGCAGATCTCGCCACAGGTTCGTCGGGTGCGCGAAGAAAGAACTCGGCGCCCTGACGCTCGGACAGCCGCAGCTCCATCGCCCAGGCGTACTCGGGCAGTGCTGACCAGAGACCCGACTCGAGGAGCCGCATCTCGGCCACCACCTTCCACTTCCTTCCGCGGCCGATGCGGCGCTCCGCCTCCTTCTCGACGGCGGCGAGCGCCCGCTGCGCCTCGTCGCGCAGGAAGGTGTCGCGGTGAGGCCCGTCCCCATGATCGCCGAGTTCCCGTCCCCCTGGGCGGTAGGGCGACTCCTCGATGCGGAAGTCGGGAGCGATCTCGTCCTGCAGCCGCAACTCCCAAGCCCACGCGCGAGCAGGGTGGTAGCGCCAGAAGCAGCCATGCGCGACGGCGAGAGACGGATCCGCCTGACACTTCGCGTCGACGCGCTTCGGCCAGTAACGCATGGCGAGATGCGACCAGTCGTAGTCCTTGCGTCCCGACGCGGTGGCCAGCTCCTTCCACCACTTCTTCGGGTCCTTCCACTGGGGCTCGAGCAGCTTCCAGAGCGCTGCCGAGTTGATCATGACGCCGTCATCGAGGTTCGGTGCGTAGCGGGCATCCTGCTCGCGCGGCGGGCACGTCCCATCTGGCGGCGACGGTCCGCGATCGGCGCACTGCTCGACGTCGGCGATGAAGGTCGCGAGTTCCTCCCTCGCCTTGGCGACCTGGGCATACCGCCTCTCGGCGGCGCGAGCAGCCTTCTTGTCGGCGCTGTCCCGGGCGTTGCGGAGGTCGGTGATTTGACCGTCGAGGTGGCCGAGCGTCGGGTGCAGGTGATCCGCGAGCAGGACGCGGAGCGTCTGTTCGGTCCAACGGTGGATGGTGATCCAGGCAACGAAGGTCCTGTCCTTCGACGAGAGCGGCCAGTGGATGGGCCGGTTCTCGTACATGCCCCTGTGGACATCCTTGAAGAAGTCGAGCGCGAGCCACTCGCGGAGGTTGCTGCGATTGGTTTCGATCGACTCGCCGTATTGCGACCAAGACTCGCACAGCATCGCGCAAGCGGGATGCCCAAGGCCGTCGCGGTGGTCGCCCGCATCGAGCGTGCAGTCGAGAAACAGGATGCCGTGAGGCAGGGCGTGCGAGAAGTCCGCCATTGCCGGATTGAGAATGCCCTCGCCGTTACGGCCGAAGCGGCCGAGTGCGACGCCGAGCGAAAAACTCAGGTGATCCGCTGGTGCCTCGCGGTCGAGGTCAGCCTCGTAGGGTGGGAGCGGCGCGCCTTCGGGGCGATCGACGGCGAGCTGCGCCCATACCTGTGCGTGGCGCCAGGAGGAGGGGCCAGGGCGGAGGAACTCGACGGAGGGCTCGCGGTGGGACTCGTGCGCATGAAAGGCGCGATCGATCGTTGCATCAACATCTGCGGCCTGATCGCTAGGCCAGGCAGCAAGTCGCTTGACGTCGAGAGTCTCGAAGTGGGCGGTCGGGTTCAGCGATTGGAGCACAAAGCGCGCACGAGCGCTATTGAGCGTGCAGGTCAGCTCCGGCAACCCAGGCCCATAGATCGATGCTCCCATGTTGCCGATGATCGAGAGATATGCGTGACGACGAGCGCGGAAGACGTTGCCGATCATCGTGAACGCGATCCCTGGCCGAAAGTACACGTCCTCGCCGCGACCGTAGCGGCTAATGGGGGCGGCAGCGATTTCAAGACCACGATGCGACCAGAGGACAACGCTCTCAAGTTCGTGGCGCCACTGGCGTCCTTCGCTTCCATCGATCCAAGGCACCCACCCGTCGCAGCGGAAGAGCTCGCTCACGGAGATGGACTCTCCAGCCGCCGCAGGGACGGCGTGGACCGTCGAGATGGCGACCTCCCACACTCGACGCACGAATCGAGAGTTGTTGCAGGTCGTGAGGCCCTTGCGCAGCAGCCAGCTGTCACCGACCTTCTGGGCGCGCGCGTAACTGTCGAGGAGGCTCTGGGGCCACCAGTACACCAGCGGCCACTCCGGCACGACCATCAAGGCTCTCGTATCGAAGCTGTGGCGGCCCATCTGACTGAGCGTTGCGGCGCGCTTTCTGGCCGTGCGGTCGCTGTCGCGGGACCGGTCGTCGCGTGGTGTTGGACAGAGCGCGATGCCCGTTGGGTCGGTGCGTAACTTGCGCAGAATGACGACAGCGACGCTGACAATCTCATCAGCGACCGACTCGAACGCGCCGCGATCGAAGTCGCCCAGCGCCGCAAGGTGAGTCGCACTCAGCAAGTGTTCTCTCAACTCAGCATGCTGCTTGACGAACATCCAATTCCGCATCGTCAGCATCGCGGAGGTGCCACCCCAGCGAACCAAGTCCAGTCCTCGCAGAAGGAAGGCCGCATAGAGGTCGGCCTTGCCCAATCGGTACTGCGTGGCCACGTACTCGGAATCCGCCATCTTGGACGTGCCCTGGTATGGCGGGTTCGCCACCACCAGGTCGTACTGTCCCTCCTGCACCAATCGCAGGAACCGCACTCCTGCCGCGAGCTGCTCTCCCCGCAGGCGAAGCCCGAGATCGTCTCCGCTGCTGTGGTGAGCCAGGAACTCCTCGAGACGATCCAGCAGCGTCCTGCGTGCTTGAGCTGCCTCGAAGTCGATCTTCGCCTGCGGGGGCGGCCCTCCACCGAACAAGTGCGCTTGCCGTTCCTCGTCGAACCGCGCCGTCACCGCGCGCTCGTGCGCCTCGATCGCTTCGTCGACAGCTCGATCCACCTTGAGCAGGCTGCCGAGATGGTCGGCGCCCCGGAGGGCGTGGATGATCGTGTCCGTCAGGGCGGCAGGAACCCCCGTTTCGCGCTCGACCTGACTCCGCAGCTCGACGAGCGCCGGATCGTCGTCCGGTAAGCTCGCCAGCCGCAGGTTCGACGCCACGAGGTTCAGCCGCTCGGGGCGCGCCTCTCGCGCCACGTGCCTCGCCTTCAGCCAGAGCGCCGCAGCGGCGATCTGAACGGCGCGTGGATCGAGGTCGATACCGTGCAGCACGTCACCGAGGATCCGCTCGACGATGGCCTGGTCTGACCACTCGGCTGCGTCGGCGAGACCACGATGCCGCGCCTCCTCGCGGAACAGGGCGACCAGGAGGTCGAGCGCGACGACCAGGAAGTGACCCGAGCCCACGGCGGGATCGATGATCTTCAGGTCGCGCACGCTCTCGGGAGCGTGCTCGACCGCGTCGTCGGGCAGCGGCTGCGGAACGTAGTAGGCCCACCGGCGCTCGGCCTCGGTGTGCAGCGGCATCAGGTCCGTGAGCGTCACCTCACCCGCATCGCGCTTCGCCCGCCACTCGATACGGCGCTGTTCGAGGCGATCGAGCGTGCCGTCCGCCTGCACGTCGGGCGTCCAGCCGTGCTTCTTGCAGATCGCCAGCCACATCGGCCCGAGGCTGTTCTGAAGCAACCAGTCCACCATGTACCGCTCGGTGAACATCTGCGTCTTGCTGGCGATCTCGTGAGGCTGGACCTTGCCGCCTGCGTTCAGCTTGGCGTCGATGGCCTCGCGCTCGGGGTCGTTCCAGTACTGGTAGACCCAGCCCAGCGTCATGTCGTCCGTCCAGCACGTGGCGAGATCGGGGTCGTCGAGTGCCTCGATGACGTGACGCAGCGTGGAGGCCGGGATGGGCACGAGATCGGCGACGCCCGCGGGGCCGTAGAGCCCCGGGAGTTCGGTCGCGAGATCCTCGAAGACGAGGCCGAGCAAGAACGCGTAGCCTTCCGTCTCGTCGTCTCGGACGAGTGCAGGAGCGAGCTGCCGGAAGTCGGCGTATCCCTTGCTGCTCCATCCGCCCGTCGCGACGCTCGGCGAGCGCAGTGGCTCGCCACCTGGGCTCGGAGCCTCCATGAGGCGGAGGATGATCAGGCGGTTGAGCAGCGTGTACGCGGCCTGCTTCTCCGCCTCGGCACGGAAGTCCGCAGCCGTTCGCGAAGTCGAGCCGTGGGCCGCGACGTGCGCTCGCCGCTGCTCATCGAGCCACGCCTCGAGCCGGGCGCGCTTGGTGCGCGCCGCTTCACCGAGGCCCGCGTCGCGGGCGCGCACCGAGAGGCGGTACGCGCCTTCCGTCGAAGCGTGCAGGTCGTCCAGCAGCCGCGTCCGCAGCGACCGGATGGTCGCAGACAGCGTGCGCTTGGCCTCGGGGGTCATCGTCATCGCGCTAGCTCACTCATGAAAGCCGCACGCGCTGGCCATTCCTCACGTGCTCGAGCAGGCGCTGCCGGATCTCGCTGACCAGCGCTTCGACGTCCGCCTCGGTCGACAGCTCGCGATTGCGCAGGCCCAGCTCGACGCGCGCGACGATCGGCTTGTCGCCTTCGGACAGCACGGCGTCGAGGATGGCGTTCGCTTCCTCATCAGCTCGCTGGAGGCTGAGCTGGAAGCCGTCACGAAGCTGAAGCAGTGAGGGGGCGACTGCCTCGGGCGTCGTCGCCGTCACGGCACTCGCGAAGGGGCGCAGGACGTGGTGGCTCTGATCCGCCGTCAGCGTTGCGAACCCAGCGCGACCTCTGACGCCGGCGCGTGCCTGGTCGGCGGCTTGGGCCTGCCAGCGCATGAGCCGCGTGCGTTCGGCCGCGTAGGCCTGGCGGATCTCCGCGAGATCCGTCGCCATGTCCGGCAGGGCGACCCAGGGCCTGTCGGCGCTCAGGTGATGACGGATACGGATGGTGGCCGCCTCGACATTCGTGGCTTCGATGCCCAGTTCGGCAAGCTGCGCTGCCTCCATCGTCAGAACGTCATGGGCGGCCCTCACGTCGCGGACAGCCTCGTCGGTCAGCTCGGCATCGTAGATCTGCAGCAATTCGAGCCCGTCGTTGAGACCGTCGAAGTGCCGCTTGAGAAGCCTGACGGTGGGCGTGGTCTGGCGGCACGAGCGCCCGCACTGATCGAGGATCTCGCCGAGCGCCTCCAGCTTGGCGGGCCCGCGCGGCGAGCCGGGAAGGCGATCGAGGCAGGTCTGCACGCGGCGCAATCTGCCGGCCAATTCGGGGAACTGCTGCGCGACGACATCCGCGATGGCGTGGTCCTGCCTCTCGACGCGCTTTCCGTGCAGGATGCTCTTCTCGAAGAGAGCGCAGAGTCTCGCTCGTGCGGGCGGTCCGATGTCGTCCTCGCCCGCGGGGAAGATCATGGCCTTCGAGAAGTCGCGATCCCTGTCGAAGAGGTCCTGCACGCCCGCGTCGCGGTGCGAGGTGATCTCCTGGCCAGCCTCGGGCTGCACGCGGACCTTGCCCGCGCGCAGGAGTCCGGCCACGCACGCCTTCACGACGTTGGCCGGGTGGCCGTAGGGCGGCCGGCCGAAGTGCGACAGGAGCATCGCGCCCGACTGACCGCCGTCCGTCTCGATGCGGGCCCGCACGCGCTCCGGGATGACGCCCGAGCACGCCGGCACGTACTGCCCCGAGTCCAGCTCGAGGATGCCGAGGTCATCGGGGAGGAACTTCGTCGAGGGCCCGATCAGGTCCTTGTTGAGAAGTTGCATCAGCTCGGCTGGGCTGACCTGCGTGGCTGCGAACTGGGGGAAGACCTCCGGGAGCAGGCGCGTGCCTACCGAGAGTAGGGCCGTCGCGAACGACGTGCCGTGATCCTGCGGGTTCATGCTGCGGCCACGGAAGTAGAGCCGACCGGCCATCAGCGCAGCGTTGACGGCCTTGCGGAGGTCCGACTCCAGTTCCTCCGAGCGGATCTCCTCCTGCTGGAGGAGCACCTTCTGCGCCGGGAGCAGCGACTCGCGCCGCAGCTGGTACCGTCGCGCCATCACGGCCGAGCGCTCGAGCTCGCGCGCCTTCGCGTCGATCCCCTCGGAGTCGCCGACGACCCAGACGAGGCGCTCGCTCAACGCGCTCTCGGCGCTCTTGCGGACCCAGGCGCTCTCGGTGCGCTCCTCCGCGGCCAGGTAGCGGAAGTCCACGCGGAACGCCGCGTTGTCGCGGGGATCGAGGACAGGGACGTCATCGGACCTCCGCCCATCCGAGTACGTCGCGGCCCAGGGGAACGGACGCGCCATCAGCTTCGGGCGTTCGGGCTCGGCCATGGAGTGGGCAAGGCACGCCTTCACGCGATCGCTGATCGTCTCCCGCGACACGGGGAGATCGCGCCTCTCGCGCGCCCACTCTTCTGCTGCAGAGGACTGAAGCTTGTAGCCCTGCTTCTCGGAGAACCCGAGGAGGTTCCGGCGGCGAAGCTCCTCGAGCGCCTCCGTCACCTGCGGGAGGATGTTGCCTCTGTCGATGCGATCGTAGAGGCACTCGGCCACCAGCTTCGCGTCGGTGGCGACGGTCTCCTGGATGAGCTCCAGCAGGGCCACGACCTTGGCGGCACGGACCAGCAGCCCCGACGCATCGTCCGCGCACTGGGCCAGAAGCCGCGCCATCGAGGCCTGGACGTCGGAGTCGAGAGCGGTCTGCTGGACCTCGTACACCTCGTCCAGCGTGACGAGTCGGCCGACTTCATCGTCCGCTAGGCGCCTGTCGCGGAAGAGCTCACCGAGAAGCTGGAGCAGGCCGCGAATGGTCTGATCGTCTCCTTGCGCCCGGCTGGAGCGCGCGCGCAGGGTGGTGGTGAGCTGGAGGATCAGGTCCACCTGCCCCGGGAGCATTGGATACGCCTCGACGAACTCCTCGGCGGTGATCGCGTCGCAGCCGTACGCGAAGAGCTTGAGGTCGGCGCGGTGTCTCTCGAAGAGGGCGCGGAGGCTTGCCTCGTGCTCCGGCTTCTTGTGCAGGAGGCGCCTGTGGATGACGTCGCGGATGTTCGCGGCGTCGAGGTGCACGCGCAGTTGTGGTGGGAAGCGATCCTTGGCCCACGCGAGGACAGGATCCTTCGCGTCCTCGTCGATCTTCTGCTGGCCCAGAGCCAGCAGCCACACCTTGCCCCGGAGCGTCGCGCCGAGCTCGCTCGCAAACGCTCGCAGGCGATCCGTGCGGTCCCTGTCGGAGACGACGTACTGAAGGACTTCGTCGATGACGAAGAAGAGCGTGGCGCCCGGGCGTCGGAACGCGAGCATGTCGCGGATCGCCGCTGCGGCCTCGGCAGCCGACTCGTCGCGCCGATGCGTGCCGGCTCGCGCCTCGATCCAGCTCATGGGGTCGGGATAGAGAGTCGGGTGGAGCTTGGAGAGGGCGAGAGAGAAGTGATCCTCGGCGAACTGCGTGTCCTTCACGGACGACCAGGGCTTGCCGAGGGCTTCCTGCGCGACCTTCTCGAAGCGGTGCCATTCGCCGTCCCGCTCGAGTCTCAACTCGAAGTCCGCGACCAGCGGTGCGGTGCGGCTGTAGCCCAGGCGCTCCTGGAGCTTGCGAAGAGCCGTGGCGTGGACGTGCTCGTCATCGCGCGCAGAACCGCCGACGTCAAACACCACGGCGATGGGCTCGATCTTCTGCCGCAGGAGGCTCCAGGCCTTGCGCAGGTCGGGCGCGAGAGGTGACGTGTCACGGCGCAGCCACGCCTCGGAGAGGGACGTGCCGTCGGGCAGGCCCACGCCGTCGAGCGCGAGCCCCAGGAGCTTCGCGAAGCTCGACTTTCCGGATCCGTAGAAGCCCGAGATCCAGGCATTGGGGAGGTCCGGGCCGCCCGGCTTGTCGAGCTCGGCGGCGATGGCCGTGAGGAGGCGGACGTACTCCTCATGGATCCCCCGCGGGACGCGACGGTGGTTGGGGTGCTCCTTCGGCCAGCCGCCCGTGACGATGTACTCGGACACCTCGGCCGCGAGCTTCTCCGGCGACGTCTCGTGAAAGTAGACGACGGGCGGGATGTTGCGCGTGACGTCGGAGCTGAAGAGTTCTCGGATGAGCATCGCGTCCCTCACGAGTAGATTCGGGGTCTGTAGTCCTTGTCGGGCGAGAGCATCCCCATGAAGGACAGCCCCGTCTGGCCCCGACGCTCGCCTGGGTAGAGCAGCACGACGGGAACGTTTCGCGTCTTGCCGTCCACGTGGCGCAGGAGCGCCGACGAGCGGAAGAACGGATAGAGGGCACCTGCGCGGCCGATGAGTGCGAGCGTGCGGTCCACCTCGTCGGGGTGTCGATCGACGTGATCGCAGATGATCCGCCCGCAGTCAGCGGCGAGACCTTCGGGCCCCTCGATCAGCGGCTGAAGCTGCTCGCTGAGGTAGGTGAGACCGTTGTCGCGGTCCTTCGCGCCGGCCCCTCGCTCGCGCTTGATGCGGCTGCGAACCCATTCGTCGCCCTGCGCGCGCACGCGGTCGAGCAGCAACTTCTGAAGGTCGATCGCCAGGACCTTCCATCCGTTGGCGATGAGCTCGGAGCTGAGCCTCTGGACTTCGCCGCGGAGCTTGAACTCGTCGTCGGGGGAGTACTGCACGATCGCGAAGCGGTAGTTGCGGATGGTCGAGATCCGCGGCCCATCTTCCTGGATGAGGTCAGCACGCAGGGCGGCGAACGCTTGCTGGAGCGGCGTCTGGTGGAAGAGTGGCCCGCTCATGGCGCGACCCCGCGTGCAGCCGAAGTAGACGCGAAAACCGTGGCCTCAGCCCACGCGCCGAGGTCGGCGTGGCGCCAGCCAGTCTCGATCAACTCGCCCTGCTTTTCGAAGCGGACGCCCGGCAGCGCGCGCAGCCGTGCGTGCAGCTCGGCCCCCTGAAGGCCGACCGAAGCGAGGTAGGGGTTGTCGAGTAGCGTGCCTTCGATCCCGACGTCTCGCAGCAGGTAGAGGACGTACTCAAGTGCGTCGTCGGGAACGCGAGGGAGGAGGACGGGACGCGGGTCGCGGTTGGTGCCGACGAGGCCCGCCGCGTACGCGGCCGAGAGAAGCTTGCTCGCGAACTGGATTCGTGAGGCGAGGGTCCACTGCTCGGCGCCGTGCTCTTGCATCCACTCGACCACGAGATCGCGCGTGATCTCGGGGCGCGGTCCGTTGCGGCGCGTGACGAGGTACTGCCCCGAGAACGCCCGGTAGAGCGGGTCGGCTAGTTGGAGGTGCCAATGGCAGACGAGGCGACGCGTATCCGGCGACATGTGCGCCCAGCGGTGAAGGACGCGCAAGGCTGCGGGGTACGCATCGAACCGGAGACGCATGTTCGAGAGGAGGACGCCCACCCACCGCAGGCTGCGGGCGCCGAACCAGTACTGCTCGAACGCGAGTTGCTGGTCGGGGGGCTTCTCGCCATCGGCATGCGCCCAGTAGGCGCGCGCGGCTTCGATCTCGAGGGCGCATTTCATGAGGCGAGTGTGGAGAGTCGCCTGCTCACGAGGCCGATCCGTCATGCGGACCTCCGGAAGTGCGGCAGCGGGTAGGTGTCGCCCAGCGGGAGGAGCGCGGCGAGGAGTTGGCGCGCGAGCAACTGAACGTCCGACGGGGGCGGGCCCGCGAGCGCGCGGCCGATGGGGCTCGTCTTGGCCTCTGCCTTGCCTTGCGCCGCGAGCCAGGCCGCGAACGCCTCCTGGTTCCAGGATGTCTTGATGGCGCCAGTCAGTCCCGGGAGCGCTGCGTCCGGTGTCGCGCCTGAGCGCTCAAGGTCGTGGAGGCGCTCGTTTAGGCGCTCGTCGAGCTCGAAGCCCAGGTGGAAGAGTGAGAGAAGGCGGTCGGGGTCGTGGTCAGCCCGGCGGAGTTGCTCGTCGCGACGGCGCGCCGCCTCGCGCGCACCCTGAAGGACGGCCCAGCGCCAGGTGTGAGGAAGAAGCTGCTTGAACAGGTCCTCGCCCCCGAACTCCGACACGAGGTCGGTGCGCCACCATCCCAGGCGCTTCTGCTCGCCGGACTCGCCGGCCCAGGCGACGACGAGCTGGGCCGTGAGCACGGCATCCAGGGAAGCCGTCGACGCAGCTTCGCCCTTGGTCCCGGTGGGGCCGCCGGCGCGAGGCGTGTCGAAGAGGCTCATCCGCTCCCTCTCAGGCTGTCATCGTGCCGTCGCGCGTCGGCGCGCGGAGCGGGGCTGCGGGGTCGCGGGCTCATGAGTGCCGCCGGCGCGCACCCATGCATCCACCTCGGGGAGGTGGAACTTCCAGAGCTTCCCGATTCGGTGTGCCGGGAGGTGACGAGACTGGATCCACCGGCGCACGGTGTCCTCGACGACACCGAGGTGCGTGGCGACCTCTTCGACGGAGTGCCAGCGTTCGGACACGACGGTTCTCCTGACGAGCTTGGACTGTAGAATGCTCGGCCAGGATCCGGAAAACGCGGGAGCGTGTCAAGCAGCGTTGGCGCCGTGGGCCGACCCTCGCCGCACGCGCCCTGCAGGGAGGCCGTGATGGAGTTTGACTGGCAAAGCGTTGAGCTGAGCCGGCCCAGGATCGCGGGACAGCACCGACCCCTCGTGATCGGCTCGTTCGCCGCTTGGGGTCGGCTGCTCGGGATGAAGGACTCGCCGATAGGGCTGCCTGTCTTTCAACGTGGATCAGCCTGGAACGAGCGCCGGGTCGAGATGCTCTGGGACTCGCTGTCGCGCGGCTACCCGGTCGGCACGCTCCTGCTCGCCGAGACCGGGTCCCAGGTAGCCGACTACGAGTGGGTGGCGAAGCCGCTGCCCTCGGGCCACGCCGGCATGGCGACCGCGATCGCGCCCAGGCCGCCGGCGCTGCAGCTTCTGGACGGACAACAGCGCTGCGTGGCACTCGCGCTCGGGTTCCGTCCCTGGGACGATGCCACGTCGATGAAGCTCTGGCTCGACGTCGCCGCGCTCGCCCGGGCCGACGACGGTGAGTCACGGAGGCGCCGGTTCCATGCCTGCAGCTGGCCGCATCTCTGGGGCCGGGACCAGGAGGAGCGGCGCGCGTCGCTTGCGCAGCGTCGCAGGGCTCGGTGGGCCTTGGGGCTTGCGCCGCACGGCGACGGCGAGCTCACGCTCGGCGAGACATTCCCGGTGGACGCTGAGGCACCGGTGGCACTCGCTGACATCGTCCAGTTGCTCCTCAAGGGTCAGGCGCCGTCGCTGGAGGGCTGTCTCGCGCTCGTGCCGGACGCAGCCCTCGCGCGACCCAAGCGCCTCGAACGCGGTGCGCCACCTCTCGACGGGCCCCAGCGAAAGAGCCTGGCCGCCGATCGACGTGCGGGACTGATGCAGGAACTCGACGCGCACGCACTGGCCGACTCCCTCACGCGGCTGCGCGCCGCCCTCGAGCGGCCGCTGCTCGCGCTCGTGGCGACGGGCCTGGAGACGGGGCAGGACCTCATCGAGTCCTTCGTGCGGCTCAACCGACAGGGCGTCGCGCTGAGCGAACCCGAGCTGTTCTTCTCCGGACTGAAGCACCTCTGGCCACCGGCGAATGACCTCGTGCTCGCGGTGCAGAAGGACCCGGATGTCGGACACGTGCTCGCACCGACGAGCATTGTCCATCTCGCCGTGCGCATCGCTGCGCCCGCCATCGCCGCGCGCGGGCCAGAGTCCGACGTGCCGCGCTTGGATGTGGACGTGTTCAGGCGGTTGACGCGCGAGGGCGGGGACGGCCTCCGCACGGAGATGCGACATCTGCTTGAGGCTGTTCCCGGCACGCGGCGTGGTCGGCTCGCCGAGGTCCTGGCTGATGCTCGACGGCTGCTGCAGTTTCGTCCTGACGCGCGTGACGACGTCGGAATGCCCGTGCCCCTGCTCGTCGCACTGCATTGGCGTGCGTGGCACGCAATCGCGGCCTGGGTGCACGCGATGCCGCCGGATCGCAGAGCGGAGATCGAAGCGCAGCGAGCGGAGGTGCTGCGCTACGCGTTCCTCGATCACCTCTTTCTCGACACCACGAGCGAGCAGGCCATCACGCGTCCTTTCGTGCTCGCGCGCGCCGGGGATCTGCAGTTTCCAGGCGCTGCCATCCACGCCGAACTTCAGGCGAAGGACCTCCTGTCGATTGAGATGATCCCGTCGCCGACGGAGTACGAGGCTCGTGTTCAAGAGGACAGGGCGCGATGGGAGATCCTGCGGAACGAGATGGCTCTCGTGACGTGGGGACAGCGCTGGCGGCTCGCGACCTGGTTCAAGGACTGGGACCCGTTCGTTGGCCTCGCGGCGGACGACCTTCCGTACGACGTCGACCACATCACGCCATCGGCGTCGCTCAACCGGCAGGGTAAGGGAACTCAGGGTCTGCCCGAGAACTTCATGCGCGACCGCGATGCTCTTCGCGAGTCGATCGGTAACAAGCGGCTGTGGCCCCGGGAGGCGAATCGGAGCGACCAGGACGAGGCGGCCAAGGACAAGCTGTTCCTCATGGCCGTCGAGGATGACGTGCTTGATTCCACGGACTGGGACCCAGCGCGCTGGGCATTGAGAACGGCCGGAGACGTCCGGCGCGCGAGTCTGATCAGAGACGACGACGTGCGGGCCTGGCAGGCAGCGAGCAGCGCGACAGGCGACGACAAGGACTGGACGACACCGGCCCGCTTCGAGGCCTTCCGGCGAGCCGTCGATCTGCGCCGGGTCCGGCTGTACAGGGAGCTTCACGAGGCGATCGGTTTCGGTGAGTGGCGTCCAGCTGAGGTTGGTGCGGGCGTAGAGCTGTGAGTCGGGCAACTGCCCTCAAGTCATGAGGAGGCGAACATGATGAACGAGGCTGCAAGACATCCGTCGATCCCTCCCACGGTTCGGCCAGGTCGGCCAACGGTACGGACGACCTATCAGCTCAAGGGCGAGATGGTTCCGCACGAGCGCGCGGCGTTGCCCGCTCTGATGGAGTCGGCGCGCTCCACGATCCTCAACTGGATCGGCTCGAAGTATCCGGAGCCTCTCCCCGCCGACGCCACGGCGGGGACATCCTTCGAGGTGAACGTCCACGGACAGGTACTTCAGTGCATCGGCATGGCCGATCGAGGCTTGTGGACGATCCGCCTCACGCAGCCGGATGCGCCTCATGTTGGTCGGGCCGCGGTCGCTGGTCGCACTTGGACGACGGAGCTCACGCTGGTCATGGAGGAGTCGCGCGTCGCGTTCGGCGTTCGAGTGCGATGCGCGTCGCTGCCGTACGCAACCGCAGCGCCGATCGCGCTCACGCGCCCACGCATCGTGGTTGATCTCGCGGAGAAGCACGCGCTCCAACAGGTCCGGCCCATCGTGGCGAGGAGCTGGCGGCCTCGGGACCGCGCCGAGCTCGTGGAGCTGCGAGACTTCCTCGCGGACTCGCGGCGCCAACTTGCGGTCCACCTGCTCACGGCGCCCGAGCCGGTCAGTCTCGGACTTCAGCTTCGGGAGTTTCTGCTCGATCACGAGATGCTCGGTAAGAAGCTCGAAGGACTGGCACATGTCGTGACGCTCCCGCGCGAGCTGAGCCGCGACTGGGCGGATGTAGTTGGTGATCGCTGGGGCGCCTATCGCGGTGCCGTGCGCACGTACCTGCCGGGCCTCGACTTCACGGACGACTCGCCGTACGAGCACCCGTTGGTTCTCGCGGAGCGTGTCCTCCGGACGGAGTACCTCGGAAATAAAATGGAGGAGGGGTTCGAGGCGCAGCTCATCGACTGGACGCGAGACCTCGTCGCCAGGAGCACGGTGGAATGGGGTCCGTGCGTCTTCTTCGGCGACGCCCAGTTGCTTGGGGCGGCGGCTCGCGTTCAGCGCGCGACGAGCGTCGATGAACGCCTCGGTGCGCTCGAGGCAGCGAACGCGTCGCTGGCCCAGCGCGTGAATGACCTTCAGGACGAGGCGTCCGCGTACAACAACGACGCGATGGCGTCGGACAAGATGCGACAGCAGGCTGAAGAGGAGAGCCGCCGCCTGCGATTCCACCTCGACGCGCTCCGTGCCGCCCTGGAGGTGAAATCGGGTTCGGCAGTGGACGCGGCGATTCCGTTGCCTCAGGACTGGGACGGACTCGCCGAGTGGGCCCAAGTTCACCTCGCCGGGCGGCTCGTGCTGCACTCCAGAGTACTGAACCGCTCTCTGAAGGAGGCTCAGTTCGACGACGTCTCACTCGCCGCCAACAGCCTCCTGCTGCTGGCGCGCGAATACCGGAACATGCGGATGGGGCTGGATGGCGCGAAGTCGCGATGTGACACGCGGCTCGCCGAGCTGCGGCTGGAGATCTCGCCGAGCATTGCCGAGTCCCGCGCAGGCGAGCACGGCGACGACTACTACATCCGACATCCCTACGCGAGCTCTCCGAGGTGCTTCCTCGATCTTCACCTCAAGAATCTCGGGAACTCGAGGGAGCCGGCCCGCTGCCTTCGGGTTTACTTCCTCTGGGACGAGAGCACGAGCCAGGTCATCGTGGGATGGCTGCCAGGTCATCTCGACACGCGGATCACGTAGGAGTCGCTGATGCCGAAGTTCCTCGACTACTACCACCTTGGTCAAGCCGCCATCGAGCTGCGAGAGAAACACGGTCGGGACGGCTATCTCGAGGTGGCGGTCAAGGACCCTCGGCTCCTCGACTTCGATCCGCGGTGGATTCAGGACCTCGTGAAGATCGCCGACGCGTGCGATCGATGCGGGATCACGGCGGGGGATCTCGAGCAGCACTCGAAGATCAAGATTGGCTCCGTCAGAAACCGGGTAAAGCTGCTCCAAGCACCACCCGAGGGTGCCGGAAGGGCCGAGCGTGCGAAGGTGCGCCGGGCTGCTCTCGCCCAACTCGTGGCCTGGTCTACCGAGACGGCCCGCGAGGCGATGCACAAGGGGCGCAACGCAGCGCATGCGAGCTTCAGCGACGCCGTGGCGGTGGTGATGAGGCCGAGCGGCAAGCGGTGGACCGTCACGTTCGCGGTCGAGCGCGGCCTTCGCAATGCCGACTGTCGTGTCTTGACCGACCTCGGGGTTCAGCAGGCCATGGGGTTCGTGGCCGGCGTTGGCTGGTCAGCTCGCAGCCTCGTGCTCCAGGTTCACGGGGCAAGCCCGGGTCGCGATCTGGCGAGCCTTCTCGCGCTTGTCGAGACGAGCCCGATGGCAATCGGCACACGCGACCGGCGATCGACGCCCGCCGGCGCCCTGCGCGGGTTGCGCGTGAAGGCTGCGCGGGCATCGCTTGCGACTGTCTGCGAGGCTGCCGGCTGGCCGATGCCGAAGGCGTCGGGTCTCGATGTCGAACGGGCGATGTGCCTGCTGGTCACGGCACGCGGGGTTCGTCGCGGACGGGGGCGTCGAGATCACGAGTGATGCACTACCGCTCGCGAGCCCGCGTCACGCGCGAGCACACCAGCCCGTTGCCAGGCGGCGTCCACATCCCGCGGAAGTCTCCCCAGGTGAGCACCTTGCCGACGTCGACGTGCGGGACGCCAACCCCGGCAAGAAAGACGCGTCGGGGCCGAACTCCGACGCCGTAGATGACGGCCCAGTGGTTGTCGTCCCCGAACGTCGCCTCGACGCACGTGATCACCGGGCGGCCCGCGGCGATGGCCGCGGCGACGGCGTCGAAGCCGAGGTCGTCCCGCAGCGAGACGCGAATGCCGCATGTCCTGAGGGCGGTCGCGAGCTTCCGCGTGCTCGCACCCCACGTCGCGTGAGGTCGCACGAGACCGTAGAGGCGATCGACGCTCACGGGCCGTCCGAAGTACTCGGCGACCATCAGCGCGGCCACGAAGCCGCACGAGAAATCCTCGACCTGTCGGCGACCGGGGAGATCAAGAACGGTCTCACGCCGTGGGTCGCGGGCTCGAGGAAGGATGTCGGAAACGACCACGACCCCGGTGTGGGCCGCGATCGCGTTCAGGGTCTTGTTGATGAGGCTCACTGCTAGTCCTGGCCGGCACTCAGGCCGGAAAGAGTGTCCGCTGCTGGCACCGGCACTGCCAGCGTCGGACATGGGTTGCTTCGGATGACTGCTGCGACCTCGTCGGTCACGCTCGCAGTCCATGACAGGAACGAACACATGTTCGCTCTCGCCTACGTTCATACGATGACCTCCGAGCGAGGCGCGCAACCGGTAGAAGTCCAATGGAGGGGATCTCGACGCCTGCCGAGACCTTGGTCATCACATCGCGGCGCGAGAGAATCGGCGCCGCTCCTACGAGGGCACATGTACACGACTCACGTTCCACGTCACGACATCGACCTCCGCCTGCCCGAGTCGGACCGGTGGGCGGCGGTCATCCGGGCCGAGCGCACCTCAGCCCGGCGACTGCTGCGCTCGGTCACCGCCGAGCTACCGCCGCTCGCGCGGATGGCGATGGCGGCGGGCGGCCCGCTGCTCAAGGGGGCGTACTCGCTCGCAGGCGGGCGCTACCTCGGCGAGATCAATGCCTGGGCTGACGGTCTTGGCGTCACGTCCGAGGAACTGCTAGTACACAACCTAAGCTACGAGCTGTCGCATGCGATCGATCGCCTGCCGAAGATCGGATGCACCGCCGGCGTGCGTTGGGTGACGGGCATCGGCCTCGTCCATGTTCGCTCAATGGACTGGCCCGTTCGGCAGATCGGTCCGGCCACGCGGCTGTTCCGCTTCAAGGACGGTCGGCGCGAGTTCGTCTCGGTCGGCATTCTCGGGCACGCCGGCGTTCTGTCGGGCATGGTGCCGGGCCAGTACTCCGTGACGCTCAACTGGGCGCCAGCGCCGCGTCTCCCGCGATTCGAGTGGGGGCCGGCGTTCCTGCTTCGCGAGGTGCTCGAGAGCTGCGACTCCTACGAGGAGGCGGTAGCCGCCCTCTCGGACGCGGAGCTGTCCACGAGCGTGTTCTACCTCGTCGCTGGGACCCGACGTGGCCAGGCATGCGTCATCGAGCGCACGCAGGACCAGTCGGCCGTTCGCGAGATGAAGGGGGATGTCCTGGTGCAGGCGAACCACCACCTCGCGCGCAGGATGGTCGGCCACAACGAGCTCATCTCCGAGGGCAGCGAGGAGGAGTACAGCCTGCTCGAGTCCTCGCGGGAACGTGCCGACGTGCTCGAGCGCGGGTTGCGCCGAGCCGGCCCCTCGGCCAGCATCGAGGCTGTTGCCGGTTGCCTCGATGCCGAGCCAGTGCGCAACGAGGACTCGCACCAGCAGATGGTGTTCGTGCCTTGTAGGCGAGAGGTGCGGGTCTGGCGATGGTTGCCCCGTGGAGCAACGCCCTGAGGTGGTCCAACGTGTCGTAGGAGGCGAACTTTGCTGGCGCCCAGAACGGAGAGGGGGCCCGGGTGGACCCCCTCTCCGAGCTCACCGCGAACAGGGATCCAGGAAAGGGCAGGTCTTGCAGGACCACGATCTGTTCCTCGGGAACACGCCGGCCTGTCTGGCCGCCCAAACGCTGATGGCCGTGTCGCGAAACTCCTCGACCTGCTGCCGCGAGCGCCGCGTCGGCCGCACGTCCACGCTCGGACGCTTGGTCTTCGTGAGGATCTGGAACTCGAAGTCAACGTCGTCCACCGTCCGCACTCCCGGGAGCGACAACTCTGTCGCCGCAAGCACGTAGGCCGACGCCTGCAACGAGTGCTCGACCTGATCTGCCGTCCAGGCCCTCGCTGCCGACTTGTGCTCTTGGATCACCACGCGTCCACCACGGAGTTCGATCGCGTCGATGACGCCAACCAGTGGCGGGATGTCGGGCGCGACCTCGATCCGGAACGGCTCCTCGACGGCGAGGATCTGGCCGCTCTGAGCTCGTGCCAGCACGACGGTAAGCATGGCCCTTGCGAGGGCATCGAGCCCCTCGACGGATTCCCCATCCTTGAAGTCGATCTCCTTCGGCTCCGCGGACCAGGCAGTGCGGAATGCTGCGTGGAGTTCGTCGAGTTCGGGATCACGGCCCTCGAGGCGGGCCTGGTACAGCTCGCCCAGCGCTGCGTGAAGGGCAGAGCCGAACACGAGCGAGGAGGGCGCCGATGGCCACGGAAGGCGTTCCATGTACTGGTGCATGAAGCGCCTCGGACAGGTCATCCACAGGGTGATGGCCGAGACGCTCAGGTGAGGCTCGGCGCGAAGCGCTGTTGCAGTGCTCATCGCGCCGCCCCGGTGGGAGCAACCTCCGCCTGCAGCCGCTCGATGAACGTACTGGCCGTCCGCTTGTCGATTCGCTCGATGTCCGAGTTGCCAGCGTTTCGACCGGCGAAGTCGGCGAGCTCTCCCTCCGACCAACCCAGCCTACGGCGGATCGCGTGGATCGCCCGAAGCTGCGCGGAGCTGAGGAAGCTGCTGCCGTTGGTGGGCGGCGAGGCTGCAGGCCGAGGTGTTGCCTGCGCAGCCTCAGCGGCGTTGGTGTGGAGCGTCAGGCCCACGCCGAGGAGAGTGGCGCTCTTCTTCAGCGCGTCCGTTGCTGCCGCCTTCAGGTCATCGCCGATGCTGACGGCCTTGCCCCCGCTCCTCGCGCGCGTGATGGCGGACGAGCCGAAGGCCGACTTGCTGACGACCCCAGCGGTCAGGCGTCCGAGCACGACGACCTCGTCATCGAGGATCTCGTGCCTTTCGATCGTGAAGCTCCACTCCCCCGCGAAGGCTTGGTTCAGGCGCGTGGTGACGGAGGCGGCATCGATGTAGACCACGTCTTCGCCGTTGCGGCCGGGGCGATGCCGGATCAACTCGGGTGGAAACGGGCGCTCCAGAATCTCACGACTACTGTTCATTCTTGATCTCCTTGAGTTTCGCCGAGCGGGAGGCTCGGCCTGATGGGGACTTGGACTTGCGGCGGGCAGCGCGCCTGCAGCGCTTGTTGTTGTTCGTGGATCTCTCGCTCGCCTCGAGTGCCGCAGCGGCCGCTGCCACGAGCACGGGCAAGACGGCCTTCGCAGCGTCCGTCCAGCGCCCGCGGCTCATGCGACCTCCTGCGCGGCGAGGGCCACGTGGCCGTTCGTCGCGATGACGACACGGTCGAGTGACGCAAGCGGTGGGCTCAGCAGCGCTGCGGTGTGACGGGTGCAGCTCGACGGACCGAAGCACCCGAGCGGGTCTCGGATGCGGTAGCGCCTCTTGGGCATGGGGTTCTCCTGGAATGACGAAGGCCCCGCCCGGCGTGTACCGAACGGGGTCGTCGATGAATGGTGTTGAAGTGGGCGGGTCAGCTCGTAAGGAGCAACCCGAGTTGATGGTCCTGCGTGATCTCACGAGGAAGCTCCTGGCCGACGAGCTCCATTCGCACGAGGCGGGCCACGGTCGAGGCGATCGCCAGCACCGTGAACAGGATCGCGCGCGCCGAGCACGGCTCGGGTGCGGCTTCGTCGTCCGAGTGGAGCGTCCGCTCGTACCTGCGAGCATCGCCCGCGTCGCACGGCCTCACGGGCCGAACTATGCTGACGAGCCCGCCCATGCGTGCGTCGATGAACAGCCGGACGGCCGGGTTGAATCGAAAGGACTCCCAGACGGCCGCACGCGAGGCCATCGAGTCCACGGCTCCGACGACGATGCCGCTGAGGCTCCCTCCGTCGAAGCGCCGAGGCACCGTGCGGATCTCCGTGCCCTCGAAGGCGCGCACGAGATCCGCGAGCGCATCGACCTTGAGTTTGCCGAGGTCCTCCGCGCGGAAGAATTGGGTAGGCAAGTTATGCGCGTCCACGACGTCGTCGTCGAAGACCGTGAGGTCGGTCATGCCCATCTTTGCGAGAGTCAGCGTCGTGAAGCTGCCCACGGCGCCGGCGCCGATGATCGTCACCGGCGCGTTGCAGGCATCGAGCGGGAGCAGATCGAGCTGCCGGCGGAAGCGGACGGTGCGGTCAGAGGCCGACATCGAGCCTCCCGTCGCCGGTCTCGGGACCGAGCAGGTCGTCGAGGTCGTCCCAGTCGAGGCCGGTGAACCGGTCTCGTGAGAGGCGGCCCTCGTCCACCAGGCGCCGCTCGAGGCCGGGACGGCCGACGGCGCCGATGAGCGTCGGCATGGCGACCTCCGTGACGCGCTCGCGGAACTGTCGCTCGCATTCCTCGCGAAGGCCGAGGTCTCTGCTCACGACCTCGACGGGGATCTCGTCGAAGGTGGCCCTGACGGGGAACGTGACGTCCAGCCTGGCCAAGCGTGCGCCTGCCTTGTTCACCACGAGCGAGGCGAGCCAATCACCCGTCGCGAGCGCCTCGATCGTTCTCACGTCCGTGGCGGACCAGAACACGTTGAAGTCGGCGTGCGAGTGGATCCATGCGCGAACGCGGCCGACGTCGATGCCTGCCGAGTCGAGTTCAGCGAGCATCGCCGCGACGGCAGCCTGATCCAGCTCGGTCTCGGCGCTGCTGCAGGACTGCTTCAGCAGGAAGACCTCGCTGATCTCGAAGCCGGCGGCGGTCTGATCGGCGAGGCCGAGACAGCTGAACTCGCCCGAAGCGATGTCGGCCCAGTGCGCCAGGCGCTGGCTGACAGCTGGAGCCAGCAGAAGCTTGGGAGTGACTGCGGAGACCTTCATCAGGCCACCTCCACGTTGGGCGCGATCGCGGATGCCGGCACGCACGTGCGGCAGCGCAGGCTCTCCCGAGCGATGTTCCGGCTCAGGGTGCGCGTCGAACAGCCACCGCAAGCAATCGTGTCGCGCTCGTAGCACGCGAGGCAGACGGGCTCATCCTGGACGTGGGTGATCTCGTCTGACGCGACGTGCTCGAGGCAGATGCTGCACTCCACGGACTCGTCCTCGGAGTCGTCGTCGTACTCATCGTCATCATCCTCGGAGCGCTCGGGATCCCACGCCGCCAGCTTCTGGTAGGCGTCGTTCTCGGTGTAGGAGTTGAGGAACCTGCCGATGACGACGAGCAGGCCGGCCCACTCGCGCTCCGCCATGAGTCTCGTGACTCCAACGCGGATCGATCCCCAGCAGATCTCCTGCGGCCCACGGCAGTGCGGATGGTGGATTCCGTTCCGGACGTTCGTGGTGTTGCGGATCTCCACTTGCGCCGTGTCGAGCGCGATGCTCACCTGGAACGTGCCGACCTCGACCTCGCCATCGTCGTCCTCTAGCACGATGGGCCCGATCACGCCGACGATGCGCGAGTCCTTGAGCTCGATGCTCCGGTACGTCCCGGGAACGAGGCGCCGGAGGGCCTGGTGCTGTGCCTCTGCGGACTGCCTCACGCCTTCGGAGAGTGCGAGCTGCAGGGCGCGGTGCTGTCGTCGGAGGTCGTCCAGCTTCGTGACCTGCTCGCGAAGCTGACTCTCGGAGCGTGAGGCGGTGTACTCGAGGTTGTCGATTTCGATCGGCAGGCGACGCAGGGTCTCGCGCCACACCTGCTCCTCGATGCGCACGAAGGCTTCGCCCTGCTCTCGCTCGGCGGCCGTTCTGGATTGATCGGCGAGCGACGTCAGGGCTGGGCCAACGGCCACGTCCCAGAGTCGCACCAGCGTGGCACGCTGCTCTGGGGCCGCGATCGCCGAGGGATCGAAGGCGAGGTGGAGCGTGCTGCCCACCGTGGCGGCCACGGCCACGAGCCCGAACGGACCGGGCACGCTGGCGAAGTCGCCGTCGGGGAGCATCGCGAGGTGCAGGCTGCGCACCGAGCCGTCGGCGAGCGTGATCTCTTGCGGCGTGATGGCCGTGCCGAGCGCTGGCAGCGCGACGACGATGCCGTCGGTACTGGCGGGGCGTGCGTCTGCCAGCCTGACGTTGACGCCGAGACGCTGCTGCTCGAAGGCGAGTAGCTGTTCGACGTAGGGTTGAACTTCCATCGGGGTCTCCTTGGAGAGCACGAGCGCCCTCGGCCGCGACTGGATGTCACG
This sequence comes from uncultured Thermoanaerobaculia bacterium, assembly GCA_964613915.1. GTDB lineage: Bacteria > Acidobacteriota > JBCCFW01 > JBCCFW01 > JBCCFW01 > CAZTIW01. The sequence goes on along the minus strand of CAZTIW010000002.1, from coordinate 192,057 downwards.
ACACGAGGGCGCTCGATGTGGGGTGGGCTGATCTCGCTACGACTGCGTCCGGCGATCAGCCGCCGCAACGATGTCGTCCAGGTGTGTCAGCTCGCGGAGCGTGTTGGTCAGGAACTCGACGAGGTTGCTGCCGTTGACCTCCGTGTTGCCGTCGATGAGTCCGGGGAAGGCCTCGATCGTGGCGAGGAGAAGGTCAGCGGGCTCGACGCGCGTGCGGTGGACCGCCAGCAGGTCGATCCGGTTCGCCCGCGAGGGCGCGAGGCTCGGCCACGCGTCGAAGACGACGGCCGTCGTGTGCGGGGTGACCTGCTGGCGTCGAGCAGCGAGCACAGCGTCGATGGCGCTCGATGCCTCGATGTCGATCTCCCAGCGCACGCGGAAGGTGATCGGAGTGCGCCGCTTGCGACGCATGCGATCAGGCGGCGGTGCCGCCGACGACCTTCGGGACGAGGGTCACGACGTCGCCGTCGCTGACGGACGTCTCGTGGCCGGCGCCGAGACCGTTGAGAGCGATCGTGTAGCCCTCGCTGCCGAGGTTGGCGGTGCGCAGGGCGTCGCCGATGTTGCAGCCGGGCTCGACGTTGACGACGTGGGCCGCCTGGCCCAGCTTCAGGATTCTCAGGATCATCACGGTACTCCGTGGGTGTCAGTTGCACCGTCAGGGTGCAGTGGTGTGGTGGGAAGGGACGCCCCGGGAATCGGCTGCGTCCGGTCGAAGTGGAGGGTCGCGTGGCGCACGGCGCCGTCGACGCTCTTGAGCGCTTGCCGCAGCGCGCGTGCTGCGTGATGGGCTCCCGCTACGACGAGCAGCTGAAGCCCCTCACGCAACGAGACCCGCGCCTCGGCGAGCAGGTTGATGTCGGAACGAAGGACTTGGCGGCCCCGTCGGCGGGCGATGGCCGGCCGACGGAGCCTCGGACAACGGTGATGTGGCCGCATGGCTTCGGTGCCCCGCAGCGGAGCCGAGCTGTCCCGGGCTACCCGGGTAGCCGACTCCGCCACGGAACGCTTTCAGGCGGCCCGGACGAGGCGCAGGAGGCCGTCGAATGCCCGCTGCTCAAGCGCGTGCGCGGCCCCTTGGAGGAGGAGGCTCTCGAACCACCTCTCGGCCCGGTCACGCGGCGTTGCCGCGCGGAAGGGCCGCTGGTGGGACGTGAACTCCGTCACCGCCTGGTGAAGGCCCCAGGCCGTCTGCCCGGCCAGGTCGGCGCCGACCCCACCGCGGAAATTGGCGACCATCTGGCGTCGCGTGTCCTCGACACGCCGACGCTGCAGGTCGCTCGCGTCCGGGGGGAACGGGATGAGCCGGCCGAAGAACTCAACCGCCTCGTCCGGATCGACGGCGACGGCAGCCAACTCGTCGAGCGTGTCGCCGAGCCGGCTGAAGTGCTGCTCCGCGAGGCCGAGCACCTGGCGCGCGTGCTCGATGCGGGCCCGTACGTTGGCCGTGTGCCTGACGGTCACGCCGTCGGCTGCGTCGCGGAGGGCGGCCGTCAGCGTGTTGGAGCACACGATGCGGACGCTCGTCCAGAAGGCCCGGAAGGACAGCAGGCCGTCGTGGCCGTTGGCGATCACGAGGTAGCGCCGGAGCGCGTCGTCGTTGCCGACGATGAGGTCCTCCGGAAGTCGCAGCGTCCAGAACTGCCGACGCCCCTCCCGGATCGCGCCCAGGCACTCGACGATGGCACCGGCTTCGCCGACGATCGTCTCGATGAACTCCGCTTGCTCGCGATGCTGGACCGGGTGGTAGCCCCGCCCGACGATCCCGAGCAGCCTGCCGTCGTCACCGCGCACGTTCGCCACGTGCGTGTCGACGAGCCGCGTGCGCAGGTCACTCGCGCTGTACGTGAGCTCGACCTGTTCGACGGTCCAGTCGAGCCGCGCCCTCTCGAGCGCAGCCCAGACCGTCATGTTGTCCGCAACGATCTGGCCGAGGCCATGCCAAGGGGGAACGCCGCCCCCCGTCACGATCTCGGCGCCACCGTCCGAGTTGAACGAGATCTCGTGCATGAACGCACTCCGATTCCAGCCCGAGTGATCGAACTCGTGTCCGGCTGGAGATGGGCGACACGAGAAGGTGGAAGGAAGTCCTCCACTTTCCTTCTACCAGCGGCGGCCCCGGCTCTGCGGCACGCAGCCTCGGAGCGACATTCACGGCATCGCTGTCGTGCTAGCCTTCCGTTCCCGCGGTCTTCGCGCGGCGATTGGCGTACCTCCCTCCATGCTGATCGCCCCAGGACCGCGGGATCTCCCTCTCGCAGTCTGCTCAGGTCCGTCGCCCCGCACGCCGCGCATTCGTCAGGCCGTTGCGCCGACGCGCTCGTGCTGCGGTTCGGAAGCCTGCGAGTCCGCGACTTCCGGAGACACGAGACGCGGCCAGAGCCGATGCCTGTTGATCTTGTCGTGGAGCGTCTGCCTCGACAGACCGAGCTCCTTGGCCGTCCTTGTCCGGTTCCACCGGTTTGCGGACAGTCGCTCGAGCAGGTACGCACGCTCCTTGTCGGCGATCCATCGCTCCCATGTAACCACCAGGGCGGTGGTCGAGCCCGCGATGCGTTCGCGAGGCGGGAGGTGCTCGGCTCGGATGATCGGTCCGCGTGCGACGGCGGCGCCGTGCTCCAGACTCGACCGAAGCTGACGCACGTTGCCCGGCCAGTCACGCGTGCGCAGCTCGTGCTCGGCCTCATCGGTGAGCTCGAACGCCAGGCCCACGCGCGCGCCGATGCTGCCCAGCAGGTGCCGCGCGATCTCTGGGATGTCGTCCGCGAGTTCGCGAAGCGAAGGCAGGTGCAGCCGGAGGACGTCGAGTCGCCAGAGGAGATCGGCGCGGAACCTGCCTGCTGCGACAGCGGCCTCGAGGTCCCGGTTCGTCGCCGCCACGACGCGGATGTCGAGTGAGCGCGCGACGTTGCTTCCGACCTCGCGAATCGTCCTCGCCTCGAGGACTCGAAGCAGGCGCGATTGCAGGGCGGCCGATGCATCGCCGATCTCGTCCAGGAACACGGTGCCACCGTGGGCTTCAGCAAGAAGGCCAGAGCGTGACGCGGCCGCTCCAGAGAATGAACCACGAAGATGCCCGTACAGTTCGCTTTCCATCAGGTTGTCGTTCATCGCGCCGCAGTCCACGGTGACGTACGGTCCGTTGCACCGAGGTGATGCATCGTGAATCGCCCGGGCCACGAGCTCTTTCCCGGTTCCCGACGCAGCGGTGATGATCACCGTGGCGTTGGTGGCGCCGAAGGCAGCCACCTGCGCCCTGACCGCGCGTGCGCTCGGCGATCTGCCGATGTAGCCGTCAGCCGCGAGTGCTTGCTTGTCCATGCAGAACTCCAGCCTCAGCACGAAGTCGATCTCACGTGCAGCTGAGGCTGTTGGACGCTCGGGAGAGTGGAGGAGTCTCCTCCACTTTCTTCTACCGGATCCCGCGGGCGACCTGCGGCTCACGGGCCTGCAGCGGCGCGCTCACTACCGGATCTGCCGCACCGGCGCTGGAGTCGGCGTCACGAACTGTCCCCGTGCACCCATCACGAGGCCGCGTTCGAGCGCGTCGAGCTTGAGACGCGCATCGAGAATCTTGGCGAACAGCTTGAAGGCCTCGGTCAGAGCAGCCGCCTCTGCTGCGTTCGCAGGGCCGCGCCGCTCCTGCCCCCGGGATCCATCGTCCCCTTGACCGCCGACGCCAGGCGTTGAGCCATCGCGCAACACGTGCGCAGTCGTTTGCCTGATCAGCCGGAGGGCGCAGCCGATGATGGCGAGGGTGCTCACGGCCGGGTCGTAGAATTGCTCGGTGAGCATGCGCTCGTAGGCGAGCCGCCGCCGCTCGGCGTGGTTCGGTCCGTACGCCAGGTAGACGTACCTCTCGTGGCTCAACGGCGTCCTCCACATCGCCTGCCACGCCGCACGGCAGTAGTTCTCCAGGCCGTCGATGCGCTCAGCGCGTGCATGGGCGAGGCAGGCGTGGAAGTAGTCGATCTGGACATCCGCCAGCTCACGGTGACCGTCGTACCAGGCGGCGATCTCCTCGGTGCTCGCGATCTGGGAGAGCTCGGCCCTCAGACGCATGACCTCCGGCGAGCCTGGTGTCAGGGCCTTCCGCCGGCCTCTCCTTCGGGCCTTCCGACTTGGCGCATTGGCAGGGGGGGCCATGTCCTGAGAATCTCCGACGAGGGAGGTGCGTGAGAGGGATACGTGGCCGTGCCCCACGCTCGTGCATCGTGGGACGGGGCAGGAGGCGGCCGAACCGTGCCCAACTCCATGAAAATAGAATGCAGTTCGTCCCTGCGCGATCGCAAGTTTCTGCGACGCGCAGGCGTCGTGACTCCATTGCAACGACGCACCGGCAGTCGACCGCCGGACCGGGAGGGTGTGGATGCCCGGGCCGGGGCGTCGTGCGGCGACTGCGTGACCGTCAGCGGCGTGGCGGTGGAGCCGCGGGACAGCCACGGGGTGACGCACGGTCGCCGGTTGTCGATGCCCCTGTCGCCCCAGGTTCGTCAGGACGGACCACAGCCAAGCGGAGCAGGGGTTGGCGGCTAGCCCTACTCGACCTTCTTGGCCTCGCCCATTGCCTCGGCCTGCGCGATGAGCCTTCGCAGGTCCGCGGGTCCGAGGGGGCGGCACGCGTCGAAGAGTTGCTCGCGAACGGTCTCCCCGAGGACGAGATCGCTGATGGTGACTTCAAGCGTGCGGGCGATTCGCTCGAGGGTTGCGAGGTTCGGCACGACGAGACCGCGCTCGATCTCGTTCACGTGGCCCCTGCCGAGTTCGCTCTCCCCCACGAAGGCGTCGAAGCTGAATCCGCGCTCCTTCCGGAGCTCGCGGATGCGCCGACCCACGGCGCGTGCGATGGGCACGGGCGCCGTTCTATGGGTGGATGTTCTGGACCGCCTTGCCTTCGGCATCGCCCTGGAACGTAGCGACTTGGGGCCGGCGGCAGGTTCGTCGCTTCGAACTTCGTGATAGCCTCGCGGACCCCTCTAGGCGACCCGGCTCCCCGTACTGCCGCACCGCCCGGGGCGAGGGAACGGAGGCGTCATGGCACCGAGGAGCCGTGTCGGAGCGACGGCCGTAGCTGCGTGGCTAGTCGTCGGATGGGCGGCAGTCGTGGGTGTGCCCGGTGCGCGGGCTCAGGGGGCAGGTGCGTCGTCCGCAACCCCACCGGAGTTCACCTTCATCGCAGCTGGCCTCGTGGCGACGCTCGTCGGGGAGGGCCCCGAGGAACGGCTGGCGTTCCGGACGCGACCCGTGGCGAAGGCAGGTCTCATCGTCCGACGCCAGCGTGACGATCGCTCATCGGTCGAGTACGGCCTCCTCCGCTCAGGCGCGGATGTCACGAGGCTGTTGCAGGTTCGCGGCGACAGCACCAGCGTCGCCGCCGATGGCCACGACACGCTGTGGGTTGCCGTCACGAACTACCCGTCCGCGGAGTCGCCGGATGGCGGCGTGACGCGCGTGTTCACCATCAGGGGCCTTGACGCGCTATCGCGCCCGACCGCGGCGGCGGTGGGAGGCACCGCGCCGGGGATCGCATTCCCGGATCTGGCCGAAGGCGTGACGGCCCGCGTCGTTGCCGAACTCGCTCTCGACCCAAGCGGCGGTGGCTGGGAGCTGCCCATGGACGCTGGCGTGGTCAGCGCCGAATCACGGCTTGGGCTGATCCGCCTGCGCGAGACGGTCGTCGACGAGCGAGGTCCCCAGCCCGGACGTGTCGCTCTCGACGTGCTGGATGGCGACGGGGGGTGGCACGCGGTGGGAGAGGTCATCGCGCCCTGGAACGAGCGAGACGGGCTGGCGTGGATGATGCCGAACCTGCTGGCTGCACCGGACGGAGCCGTCTGGATGAGTTCGCAGCAGCGCCGGGGACCATCGCACGCCCAGCAGTGGGTGAAGGTCGATGGCCTCGAGCGGGTCCTGAAGTCTCACGGGGGAGTGCTTCACGATGAGGCCCGCCCTTGGAACGGCACGGGCTACCCACCGCAACAGCCGGGCGCCTTCAAGCCGTTGCTGGCGGGGCTGACGGTGAATCAGGTCGCGCCGTGCTCCGACGTCAGCCTCTCCGGCTCCCTGGTCAGCACCCGGGGACTCGTCGTCGCCGACAAGGAGCCTCACGGCAAGGTCACCTTCCGGCTCCTGACGGCCGACGGGACGGAGCGCGAGTTGCTCCAGGTCATCAATATGCCGGAGTGGTCCGCAGCCCTCGACTTCGACGACGTCCTCTGGATTCAAGGCGCCGCCTACCAGACGGGCAGCATGGGCTCGTTCCGCGAGTGCCGGCAGGTTTGGCGCGTGGACGGCCTGCGGGCGGCGACCACCGCGCCGACGGGAGGTGCACCGTGAAGCGGCGTGCCGCCGATTCGAGTGCCGTGGATGGCAATCGCGTTGCCTTCGCGGAGTGGCAGCGATGACTTGCTCGCGGTGTGCTTCTGTCCTTCCCGATTCCTCGCGCTTCTGCGCCAACTGCGGTGAGCGTGTCCAAGCCGCCGGGGCTGTCGAGATCGAGCCCGTGCCCGAGGCTGCTCAAGCCGACTCGTTGCCCGCCGAGGCTGCTACCCGAAAAGCGGGACCCGGTTCGCCTTCGTTACCAAGCAGCGCGGCGACGGCGCATCGCTGGCGGCCACGACTGCTGAAGGGGGCAGCGGTGCTGACAGCTTTTCTCCTGGTGCTCTTCCTCCTGGAGCAGATCCCTGCAGTCCGCCGCCTTGAGCAGCGCATCACGATGTCGAGCGAGCATCGCCAGCGCCTCGACATGCGCGTCGAGCGGGCCCGTGAGGACAAGACCTCCCTCAACGCACTCCTCTGGTACGAGTGGCTCTCCCAGAAGGAAGAGGCCACGGCGGGACGGAGTTCGAAGGAGTGGGAGGAGCAGATGGCCCAAGCCAACGCCTTGGCCGCGGACCTAGCGCCGGCACGGCGAAAGGAGGCGTACTGCGAGTACTGGACGATCCAGCAGCGTGCGTTGGATGACGCCATACGCGATGCATGGGCGTCTGGCCTCGACCACGGTACCGATCCCATCGAGTTTGAAGCGAGGGTGTTCGAAGCCGTGCGGCAGGCCGAGGCCAAGGCGATGTTCACGGGTCCGAACCTCGACTTCACGGACATCGGCTTGGTGCAGGGGCTCCAGCCCGGGGACGATGCCGTCGAGGGGTGGTGCGACTCCTGCTGCGCTGGAGAAGTAGGCGGTAGTGCCGTCGGCCATAGGTGCCACCCAGGCACCTACAGAGGCGAGTTCGCCGCCACCGCATACCGCAAGCCGGGCTGTAACTGACGCCGCGGAAAGACAACGCGCTTCGCGGGCACCGCACCGCCCGAGGTGACTACCGATGAACTGGCTCTTCAAGTTCGGCCACGGCCTGGTTCCCGGTGCCGACGACAAGCTCCGCCGGTGGCAGCCGGCACATGACTACTCGACGCCTGGATGGGCCGTCGCGGGCTGGGTGCTATTCGTCCTCGGCTGCATCCTCATGGCGGCGGCCGGCCTCGGCTTCATCTTCGTCTTCCCGGGGCTCTTCATCCTGCTGCAGCGGTGGCGGTACGCACGCAGGAAGCTGCTCTTGGCGTCGGCGGAGGAGCTTGCCCAGCGCGAGAAGGAGTGGGCATCACGGTGAGTGAGCGGAGTGTCACACCCGGGGCGGGGCACGCCGCCGCGGCCATCGCCGCGACCGCCGTCGCGCGGATGCTCGGATCGCGGCAGTGGATGCGGGCCGCCAACGTGACACGTCTCCTGCGAGGTAGCCGAGGTGATTGAGCGATTCAGCGTGCTCGCCGGCCAGACCTATCCAGCCCACATCCTCCGCGTGGCGAGCCCGCTCGGCCAGCAGGGCATGTCGCCGGTGGAGGCAATCGTCCGATCGAACCTAGCCGCAGCGCAGGCCAACGTCGCAGCCACGCGACAGGCCGCGGACCGGCTCTCCGGCGCCGTGGCACAGGCCTCCCATGCCGAGGTGGCCGCGATCAACCAGCAGACTCAGGCCCTTGCCGCTGCCAGCCAGCGAGCTGCGAGTCAGACCGAGGCGGCGATCCAGGCATCGACGAGCGAGATCTCCGAGGGGCTCGACACGGTTGCGATGACCAACATCTTCGGCGCCGTCATGACGACCGGCGCGATCGTCGCTTCGACGGTGGTGTTGTCGCGTGGACTCGATCGCGTCGCGGTCGGAGTCGACCGCCTCGGTGCGCAGTTCAGCGAAGGCATGTCGCTCATCGCAACGCAGCTCGACGCGCAGACCGATGCGCTGAAGGACATCCGGGAGCAGCTCAGCGCCATTCACGAGACGCTCAAGTCGCCGACCATGACGCAGGCGGCCGAGTGGCGCAACATGGGAATCCAGCGGCTCGCGGGCGCCCTCTGGGAGGAGGCGATGACGGCCTTCACGAAGGCGCTCGAGTACGACGCCACGGATCCCGTGGCTCATCTCATGATGGGCAAGCTGCAGCTCGACGCCGTCGACCAGGACTGCAATCTCCACGATCCCGATCGGGCGCAGGTCAGCCTGCAGAAGGCAGCCCGTTACGCGAGCGCTGCGATCTCGCGGGCCCCCAAGCTGGCGGAGATCCGCACGGAGGCGCTTTTCCTTCGAGCCTCGGCGCTCATGATCCAGGCCGCCGCCGTCCGCCTGGGCGGCTCTGAGGCGACGACCGTGGCCAGCCTGCTGGAGGCAGCACTCCAGGCGGTGCGCCAGCTCCTCGACGTGGAGCCAGGCCATCGGCAGGGACAGTTCCTGCAGGTGAAACTGCTCGTGCTCCTGGGGCGCGAGGCAGAGGCCGTGGCTGCCTTCCAGCAACTCGTCCAGGACGACCACCAGTTCCTCTCCGCCGCGCTTGCGGATCCGGATCTGTCGCGGCACTCGGAGGTCGGACGTCGCGTCATCGCCAGCGTCGAGCCATGGCTGCGTGAGCGGATCCGCGTCGAGGTCGAGCGCTTCTGGTCGGCGGTGAGCGTAGCGCGGGGATGGGAGTTGACCATCCCGGAGTCTCTCGGCGGCTGGCTTCGCCGGGAGGGATTCGGCGATGAGGTCGCGATGTCGCGCGCGTTCGCTGGCTGGTCGTTGGCCGAGCTTGCGGATCCGGACGCGCCTTGCCTCACGCTGTTGGCGGCCGGCTCGGCCGGGCTCGAGGAAATGGCGCGCGAGGCTGCTCTCGGCGCGCACCGCGAGATCGGCCGCCTCAAGGTCGACGCCGAGGGTGCCATGGCGCGCGTTCATCGCGGCTACGTGGATAGCAGCTGGTACGCCGGCGCGGCCTGGGCGACCACGGACGCCTTGGCGGAGGCGATTGCCGAGGTGGCAGCCTCGCCCGCCACCGCCGACGAGGCGGAGCGTGCTCGCTCGACGCTTCGAGCCTGTGGGGAGTTGGCCAGAGCGGTGGCAGCAAAGGCAGCGCGCTGCAAGCAGGCGTTCGAGGAGGCGCGCTCCACCGAGACCTTGGCAGCCACGCACCTCAAGGGCAGCGGGCTCGCTCTTGGCAGGGTTGTCGGCTGGACGCTCGTGGTGCTCGTGACGGGTCTCGTCGTCGCCGGGATCACCGCGGCGATCTTCTCGTCAACAATCGATGACGAGAGCGGTGGGGCCATCGGGGCGGTGGTGGCCGTCTCCACCATCGTCTGCTGCCTACCCGTCGGCTGGCTCATCGCCCGCAGGCGGAACCCGCCCGAGACAGCCAGCCCCGCTGCGCAGCAGCTGAGCGCCGAGCTCGCCGCCGTGGGCGTCTCCAAGGAGTTTCGAGCCGAGCTCCTCAGGCGGTTGGCGCTCGTGCGGTAGGGTGCGCCTGGGAGCAGTCTGCAGCAGAGGGGAGAACCAGGACCCGTGTCCGCAGGGCTGGCTCCGTGCGTGCTGGTTCGACGAACACATGTTCGTTTTCATGACCACGCCAGACGGGGCGGCTGCGGGGCTGACGGGGCGAGCCTCAGCGGGCGGGGACAGTCGCCCGAACCAAAGGGATGACTGGACGGTGCGGTTCGCCCTGCACCAGCCGGGGGGGCGGGGGTGGGCGGTCGGCAGCGTCAGCCTCGAAGGTGTGCAGAGGGGCACCGACGTCGACGTTGCGCGCGTGTCGTGCAGCGCCTGGTCCGAGCCCGGCCAGGCGCCGGTCGGGCCTTGCCGCAGCTCCCCTCGCTCTGGCCGTCGAGGACGCTCCTGAGGGCCCCGGATGCGAACGCTGAAGGGACTCGGCATCGGGTGGCCGCTGACCAGGGGCACGGAGCCGTGTGGCAAGGCGACGAAGGCCTACCATGCCCCGGCGATGGTGGGGCGGGCGGGCCTGACAGAGCTTGGGCTCTCCCCGGGTTCCCAGCTGGCACGGCGTGGTCGCGGTTGTCGATGGCGCGGAGCGGGCTCTGCTGCGTTGGAGTTGGGAGGGCTGGGTTCGCCCCGTCGCGTCGTCGGAGCGCTGCCACCCCGTCAGCGTCGCCTGCCTGGGCCTCGTCGCCGCACGTTGTCCAGCGCACGCCTCCGTCGGTTGTCGCGGCTCTTTGTCGGCCGTACACGAGGTTGGCCCGGCAGCTTCCGCTGGCCTGGCGTGATCGGGCGGAACGCCGTCACGCTCAGGCGCAACTGGGGCCTCTCGATGTCGATCTCGAACTGAAGACCGATGAGCGACTCGGGCTCGAGGTCGATCGCGTGCGCGCTAGTGGCCGGCACGATCCCGAGTGCACGGAAGAACTGCCGGGCTCGCAGGCCTCGGCCTTCGTACAGCACCACCGGCACCGTCCGTCCTGACTGCGACCCCTCGAGGATCCACACGCGCAGGGACAACTGCAGCTCGACTCGATCGTCCGAGTAAACCAGCGCCTTGTCGACTGCCTCCTGGATCCGGACTCTGTAGGTGCCGCGAGGCACCTTGTTCCAACCGGGCTCCAGCTTGGAGGGCCTATCTCCTAGGTATACCTCACGAGGACGAGTCGGCCTCGTGGATACCCCGCTCGGCGTGGTGGCCGTTTGGACGACCTCCGTCGATGGCAGCGCCGTGGGCGGCTTCGCTCCCCCACCGACGATCTGGATCTGGATCGAAGATCGATCACGGCGACGAGCGCCAGCAATTTCGCGGAGATGGTCCTCATCACGCTTGCGCTGGGCAGGGCGACGGGGCCGGCGACCAGAGGCAGGGGCCCTATTGAGGATCAAGAAGTCTTTCGGGATCCGGAGCCCACCCCGGTCCTTCGGGCGCTTCACCACCGTCAGGTCGCGGCGACCGATCCACTGCAGCAGGTAGTCGGCCAGCATCTCGAACATCCAAAGGAAGTGATCGGTGCTGGCGTAGTCGGTGTGGATGTGATCGGTGAAGCTCTCGCCGCGCTTGACCTTGAATCGCACCTCGACCTTCACCATGCCGGGAGGATCGTCCCCGGGCCTGGGGTCGTCGTCACTGCCCAGGCGGTAGACCTCCAGCTCGGCGTACGCCCTGCGGCGCCCTACTCGCAGCGGAACAGGCTTCTCGAGTAGAAGGGCGATACGGCGATCCCGGGGTGCCGGTGGCTGGTCGGGGAGGAGCGCGCGGAGCTTGGCGTTGTCGCGGACCATCGCGGCCACCTCCAGGGAGGTCACGCCCTCGCAGCGCGGGGGGGCATCGATGCCGATCTGGCCGAGAATCTTCGCGACGACTGCAAACCAGTCCTCAAAGCCCTTCACGACGACGTTCAGGCCGTCCGCCGTGGGCGTGAAGCCGACGTACGTGACGCCGCCGATTCGGAAGAGGTCGTCGAGGCCCTCCTTCGTGAAGTAGATGCCCGCGGCCCGCCCCCTCATCGTCCCAACGCGATGCTCGAGCCCTCGGGCCCTTGCGTAGGCCCAGATGGCGGCCTTCACCTCAAGCCAGGGGCGGCTTACCCGGAAGCGAACGCCGATGCAGTGGAGGAAGAAATGCCGGAGCATCTCCGCCCGGCGCTTCCGCTCCCGGCTCAGAGATTCGGCCTTCGCTCGGAGGTGCGGGCGATCCGCTCTCTCACCCCCCGGCTGCTTCTGCGCGCGTCTCGATTCGTCGGAGGGTCCACCCGGCCGGCTCGGTCCGCTGCCTGCGCGGCCCCCGCTTGACCCTGCCGCCCTGGTCCCCTGGCTCACCCCCTTGCCGTCGCTCATGTCGTGACCTATCATTCCTGTACTATGGCACATCCTGACCCGCCTGGCCCGTCCGTCCCGCAGGAAGATCGCGCTCTCGACCTCACCCTCGACCGCGCGGAGGAGGCCCTGCGCGCAGCGAGCGGCCGCCTCCTCGAGGTGAGGGAGGAGATCGCCCGCGTCCTGAAGCTGATTGACGTGGCGCGGCGCGAGTCCGCCAATGGCGGCCGCGCGCGAGCGCCCGAGCCCGGAAAGCTCCCGGTCAGTGAGTACGCCTGGTTCAAGCGCCACGGCCGCGCACGCGAGCGGATCCAGCTGCACGGTCGGCGCGTTGGCGCCGGAGACGACGGCAAGGTTCCCCCCCAAGGTCACACCGTGACGCTCCTCGAGGGCTCTGCGCCTTTCGTGGCGTACCGGCTCCTCGAGGCAGAGGGGCGTGCGCTGCACGTCGAAGAGATCGTCGAGCGGATGCTGGCGGCGGGGCACGAGACACAGAAGGACTCGCTAGTCGCCGCACTGGCGCGCCTAGCGGCAAAGGGCGCGGGCTTCTGCCGCGTGCCGGACCAACCAAACACGTTCGGGCTTCACGAGTGGAGTTCGCGAAAGAAGGGGAGGGTCCAGCCCTCCGAGAGGAAGTGACAGTGGGCGCAGTCAAGCAGTTGCAAGTGTCGGGTGCACTTCGACAACTCGGGCATCGCACGACACGTGCAGAGGTGCCCGGGACAGTGCAGCGGGGGCGCGGCCTCGCTGCTTCGGGACCTCTCCATCGCCGCAGTGCCCATTCGCTTCATCGCGATGGGTTGGTCGCGCGTGCCGGGTGGGGTTACCCCCTCCGTGTAGTTCCGCATGACGCATGCCTGCGGACGGCTATCCACGAGGCGGGTCACGCAGCCATCGCGTGCGCGCTGGGACGCGGTGTGCGCGACGTGATGTTGTTTCGGGGGACGGGCCTGGTTCTCGGGGGAACGGCGCTGACCGCGGGCCACAGGGCGCATGCGCTCGTGGCGGCCGCTCGGCGAGGCGGCAAGTCAAGACGGAAGCGACTGAAGGCCACGCCAGCTTGGATCGCACGTGAGGTGACGATCTTGCTCGCCGGCTTCGCCGCGGAGTCCGCATTGCTGGGTAACGCATGTTCAGGAGGATCAGCCCAAGACTTCGACCTCGCAGTCGGCCTGGCGTACCTGGCGTTGGAAATGCCCGGCGGAATGGAGGCTCTGGGCCCCTGGACGCGAACGGTGCCATTGCCCGAGTGCCTGCTGGACGTCGCCGATGCGTCCGATCCCGTGCTTGACTACTTGGAGAGGGCTTACGCGATGACCTTCAGGCTGGCCATGGCCTACGACCAGCAGATCGGGGCGCTCGGTCTGCGGCTCCTTGAGGAGCGAAGCGTGTCGGGGCGTGACGTGTTCACGATCGTGCGTCACCGCGAGTATCGACGGGGCGCGCTCGACGCCATTCTCGCCCCGTACTCGGCCGTCTGATGAAGCCGCGCCTCGTTCCCGCAACATCGACGAAGCCAGATGCCGCAGAACTCCTCACGGCTCTGGAGGTCGCCGCTCTGCTCAGAGTCTCGCGCCCCACGGTCCTCGAGTGGTCGCGCCGTGGCGTGCTGCCATGTGTCGTCCTTCACGCGGGGCTCACTCGAGCTGTCCGGAGATGGCGCCGAGCCGATGTCGAGGCGCTCATCGCGCCTGGGAACGGGACCACTCCGGCGCCGCGAGCCGTGCGACAGACGCGCGGGCCACGCGGTTAGAAGTGAAGTGACCGGGCATTCCGCCCGATCACTTCACGATGGGAGTGCTGATGTCTCACGTGTTCCGCCGGACCGATCGCAAGGATCCGTACTACTGGATCCAGTTCCGCGACGAGAACGGCGACCGTCACCGCGAGAGGATCTCGCCGAACAAGCGCCACGCCGAGGAGGTGCTCGCGAAGCGGCTCACGGAGGTCGCCGAACGGAAGTTCCTGGTCCGCCGCGAGAGCGGCCGGCTGAAGTTCAAGGACTTCGCCGAGGACTACATCAAGAAGGTCGTGCCCAGTCTCCGATGGGCTGACCAGGCCGAACGCATTGCGCGGAAGTGGGTCGCCTACTTCGGCGACAAGCGCCTGTCGGAGATCTCGGCCGAGCAGATCGAGGCGTATCGAGTGAAGCGGAGTCGGCAGCCGCGAATCCCGGGGTCGCCTCGGCTAACGAAGCCGGCGACGATCAACCGAGAGACCCAGGTGTTGAAGCGGATGTTCAACATCGCGAGGCAGTGGGACCTCGTCGCGGACAATCCCGTCACGAGGCTCCGGATGCTCCCGGAGCGCAACCGCCGCCTTCGCTACCTCACGGCGGACGAGTGCGGCCGCCTCGTTGCGGCGGCCGCGCCGCACCTGAGGCCGTTCCTGATCGTCGCCCTCAACACCGGCGCGAGACGTGGCGAACTCTTCGGCCTGCGCTGGCGGGACGTGGACCTCGACGCCAGGGTCATGTCGTTCGTCGACACGAAGAACGGCAAGCGTCGGGACATCCGCATCAACGAGACCGTTTGCGAGGTGCTCCGCAAGCTGCCACGGCGGGGGGAGTTCGTCTTCACGGCGACGGGTACGAAGCTGACGTCCATCGTCCACGCCTTCAAGACGGCCTGCAAGCGCGCGGGCATCGTGGACTTCCGGATCCACGATCTCCGCCACACGTTTGCATCGCACGCGATGATGAGCGGCATCGACATCGGCACGCTGCAGCAGCTGCTGGGCCACAGCTCCCCAACGATGACGATGCGCTACAGCCACCTCGCGCCGGAGCACACGATGCGAGCAGTGGAGAAGGTCAGCCTCGGGAAGCCTCCGGAGGCCGGGCAAGTTCGCGAGGCACCGCTCCGCCTGCTGTCCCGGCTTGGGCGCACTACCACGACGCGTCTCCCGTCCGTTCGCGGTACCGCTGCGGTTGGGCGCACGTAGGGGTGACGGCAGGGAGGCGTGATCGGTGGGCGAGCTCAGCGCCTCGGGGCCGGCGCCGCATCGGCGCCGGCCCGCGCGGCCACGAACGCCGGGAACGCCGACATCGTGTCTGCGATGGGCGGTGGAACTGTCAGTTCAGGTTGTAGCCGAATTTCCTGGTCAGCAAGGCTTCCTTCCAGAAGGCTTCGCGACGCAGGACGTGCGCGTCGTCCGTCCGCGCAGGGAAGTACTCCAGGAGGACGAGACGGAAGTTCTCCAGCGCGTGACTCATCCCGCGCTCGGCAATCAACTGCGTCAAGGCGTCGTTGCCGGCATGACCTGTCCAAACGTAGCTGCCCCATCTGGCCCAGAGGCCGTACTCACCGCTTGCCGAGCCGACGTACTTGCGCCCGTCCGACTTGTCGACCACGAGGTACACGCCCTTTGCGGTCTCCAGCGCCGACTTCCAATCCGGCCTCTGCTCGCGGTACACGAGGTGAAGGGCAGCAAGATCGTGGCTGATGTTCTCGTGACCGGGAAAGGGCTCGCCTGCGTAGGGCTCAGCCAGCAGTGACGACACGAGCAGCGCGTCTCGATGCTCCTCGAGCCGCAGGGCCTTCGCGCGACCGGGCCGGGGGAACTGGATCTGTAGCCGACCGACGACGCCATCATGGTCAGGACAGCGCGCGACGTCATAGCTCATCGCGTGATTCTCCGGCCGACGACCGACCACCTCGTAGATTCCGCCGAAGAGCCACGCCGAAGGCCGGTCGTAGAGTTCGATGAGAGAGAGGACGTAGCGCCGGTTGAAGTCGTCGCGACTCGATCTCCATCGATTCCAACCGTCCCACTCTCCACGATCCCGAAGAAAAACGGTCAACGGGTGCTCCTCGCCGTTCCACGAGGCCAAGTGCACCTTGTACTCGGCGGGGTTCGTGATGCCGAGGACGGATGTCAGGCGCAAATCCATGTCGTTTCCCCACTCAGTCGGCGGATGGCGAAGGGCGTCACTCACCCCGACCCCGCCGAGGTGCCACCTCGTGAAGCTCACGGCAGGCATGTCCCAGATGGATCATCGCATGGCAGTTCGCGCAGACGATGGCCACGTCCGCCAAGCGGACGCGGCCACCAGCACGGGGCTTGGCGCTCAAGCCCTCGCGGTGATGGACGTGCGCGTAGCCGCGTCCAAGTTCTCCGTAGCGCTCGAGGAAGTCGAGCCCGCAACCTGGAACCTCGCACGCGAGGCAGCCCGTTCTTCGAAGGACGTCGGCGATCTTGGCGAGACGCAACTTTCGCTCGCGAGTGCGATGCACCTGGAGCCGCATGCTGCGCCGGCCCTCGATGACCTCGAGGTCCGGGTCAACGTTCGCGCCGTCACCCTCCGTCACTCGTTGGCGCAAGCGATTGAACAGAGCTGCGAGCGCTGCATGGGTTTTCCCCGTATCGTTTCTCGCCCAGAGTCGAACTCGTCCCACCCACTTCTCGACAGGCGGCCGGTCATCAGCAGGAAACATCCGAGCGTGGGCCGTGGCCACGGAGCGCCAGCCTGCGCCAGGGTCGGGACTCGCAACGTCGCGATCTTCCCGTGCAGCCGCATAGAGGCCGACAACCCTCCGCTGTCGATCGGCGGGATCTCGCGCGACGAGAGCGACGTGCATCTCGGGGGGCAGCCTTCCGCGCCCGACGCCGCAACGATACAGTCCATCGTCACCCTTACGAAACGCGGCGCCCTCGGCGCTGTCGGCCGCATGCCGCCTCAGGAAGCCGTGACCACCGCGCACGGACTCGCTGCCGTCGTAGTCGATCGACCATCCGATGTTGGCGAAGAGGACGGGCAGAGGGCGTGCGAGCACGCCGCTGATCCCATCGGTGCGTCCGGCCGATGTCGATCCCCGCGCGCCAGAAGTCGCAGTCCTCCGGCGTGCGGTCGACTTCGAGGTGACGCCGGCTTCGTGATGCTCGAGTTCGGCCAGCACCTCGCGTGCTATTGGCCGCGAGAGACGGCGAGAGCTGCGGTATGGCCGCTCCTCCAACCAACGCTCAACGGCTCTCGTCCGGGCGAGCGCAGCCAGCGTGACGGGCTCGACTAGTGTCCGCACTGCCTTGAAGTTCCAGAACTGAACGTAGCGCGTGCTCTGGGTCCAGGAGAACGGGCCGCGCCTATGTTTGCCCTTCGTGTCCGCGACGCCGACGCCGCGGATGACGCCCGGCGAGCCCGTGAAGTAGAAGAGGGCAACGTCACCCGGCTCGACCTTGCTCGTAGCGCTCCAGTCGACGAGCCGCCCCTTCCGAGCCTGCCGGTCGAAGGCGCCGCGCTGAGCTTCATTCAGGACGATGAGGTGCGTTTCCACCAGTTCCTCCAGCGCCCCGCATGCGGGTCCGAGGCAAGCCACCGAATGTTGCGAGCCTTGCGGCACCAATGGGGCCCGTGTCGCTGTCACGGCCGGGGCGGTGCAGCTGCTAGGTGAGCCGGCAGTAGGTAGGGCGTAAGGCCCGACGGGCGTCGTCGTGACGATCCATCGTCTCAGCGCCGCACGAGCACCTCAAGAGGGAGGTCCAGAGCTTCCGCGATGCGCGCCACCATGGTCACCGAGGGGACGTGGGCACCGGACTCGAGACGGGAGTAGTTCGAGGGCGCCATGTGTAGCCGAGCGCTCATCTCACGCTGGGAGAGACCGAGTCGCTTGCGGTGCTGCTTCAACCGCGTGGCGACACGGCGTCCAAGCTGTTCGCCATGCGCGACCCTCGCCTGCTCCGGCAACCCGCCGCCGCCGATCATCCGGACGTAGTCGGCTCCGCAGTCTTCAAGCACGCCGTCCGCGCGCAGCAGCGTGACTCCTGAACCAAGATCGTCTGGCTCGGCCCAGACGATCGGATGGCCGGCGCGAAGGCCCAGCTGCGCGAGTGCGACCGTGACGGTCTCACCACCCTCGAACCCGCAGGTTAGGGTCTCTGTCCCCGGCTCCAGGTAGGCGGCGACGATGCGCGCAGGCGGTCGCCTCGCAGGCGCCCGTACGGCGGACAGCTTTCCGGTTCGCGCGGCGGCGTTCATGCCTTCGTGGTATCCGCAGCAACCGACGCCTCAGCAGCGGCCAGCCTTCGTCGGAGCTGCGCCATTTCGTCCCTCAGGCGCACGATCTCCTTCTCCTGGCGCTCCGACCGGATGGTGAGCTGCGAGTGAGCAGCCTGCCACTCGCGCAGGACCGCGAGAAGGTGGCCGACCTGCGCCCTGAGCCCCTTGGTCTCGTTCTCGAGGTTCTGCGTGCGGACGCCCTGCAGGATGTTGCCCAGGATGCTCGCAGCGGCGACGAACACCGGCCCATCGTCGGTTTTCGTCGATCGTCGTGCGGCCATTCCGAATCTCCTACCGACCCACGAACCCAGCCTCCTCAAGCGCGCGCCGGATGCGGCCCGCGTGGCGCCGGCTCAGGAGCTCGAGGAAGCGGCGGTTTTCAAGGTCGTACTTGGCCACCTCGCGTCCATCGAGGTACACGTGGACGTGGAGCGGTGGGTGATCGTTGTCGTACATGCGGAAGACGTATCCGCGGGCCTTGCGCTGGACCATCTTCCGGAGACATTATCACGCATGATATTCTCGGTGTCCAGCTGGGGCCGCTGAATGCTCGGTCGGCGCCCGGCGCATTCGACACGTGGGGAGGACTTTCATGGTGGCGACATCCCAGCCGCGCACGCCAGGAGGGCTCCTGGGACCGTTCCTGGGGCACGTCACCGCGACTAGCGTGAAGGTCTGGCTTCACCTGGAGGGCGAGCGACAGTCCATCTTCGTGGCGGTGCACTCGGGATCGCCAGAGGGGCCCTCGTCGAAGACGTTCGTCCTGAGCATCGATCCGAACCGGCTCTGGACGGGCGTCGTCACCCTCACGGATCTCGCTCCCGGCACGCAGTACTTCTACTCGCTCTGGGAGGACGAGGCGTGCACGCAGCGGCTCGAGCTTGATGGGCTCGCCCCGGTCGAGCTGCGGTTCCGCACGCTTCCGGCGGGCGAAGCGGAGCAGATCGACTTCCTTGTCATGAGCTGCCACAACCCGACGAAGGCAAAGGACGATGGCCGCGACGGCTATGCCGTCTGGGCCGACATCCCGCAGATCCTGGATGAGAGCAACAACCGCGCCGTGCGCATGGCGCTGCTCATTGGCGACCAGGTCTACGCCGACGACTGGCAGACGAAGCTCCTCGCAGAACGCGATTCGGAAGCAAGGCTCCGACTGTACCTCGAGGTCTATCGCGCTTTCTGGGCCGACATCAACTATCGCCGCGTGTTGTGCTGCACTCCATCCGTGATGATCTGGGACGACCACGACATCGCCGACGGGTGGGGCTCCGAGGAGTCGTCCTTCATTGGCGATACCGCCGCCTTCAAGGACGAGTGGAAGGATCTCTTCGAGTCGGCGTCGGAGGCTTTTGCTGCGATGCAGTCAGCGCGTAATCCGGCTGGACTGTCCGACAGGCGCAGCGATGGCTTCGACTTCTGTTTTACCGTCGGGACCTTGGGCTTCGTGATGATGGACCTCAGGACCCATCGCAACGCGCGCGAGAAGCGCGTGATGGACGACGCCCAGTGGCATCGGATTCGGAACTGGATCGATAGTCGCCGCGGCGAACTCGCAGCGTTGTTCGTGGTTAGCCCGGTCGTCTTCTCCCATGGAAGTCCGGTCATCGAAGATCTTTTCGAGAGTTCCTGGGAGTGGGTCCTCAAGGGCGTCGACATGGTCGCGCGCAAGAGCACGTGGGGGAAGAGCCTTCAGCTCAAGTTCAACGACACGCTCGGCGACGTGCGCGACGACATTCGCGACTCCTGGGCCTGGCCCGGCAACGCTGCGCGCGCGGATGAAGTGCTCGACTACCTCTTTCAGGTCCAGAACGATCCAAGCAGGCCCGTGAGCGTTGTTCTGCTCAGCGGCGACATCCACACGTCTGGGTACGCGACCATCTACTCCAATGCGCCTACGCATCAGGAGCGATCGTCAATCCCGCACATCACCTCGAGTGCGGTCGCCTACGCCCCGTTCAACTGGCTTCTCGAGGCGCTCTACCGCAACGCGACGAAGTCCGTGCCGCTCGGCGCGACCGGCAGGTTCAGCTCTCAGGTGAGCCATCACTTCTGCTCGCGAGGCGTGGCCGTGCTCTCGATCCGGCCGATCGCTGGCTCGCCGCGAGATCTCCAGCTCAAGGTGAAGTACTACCTCGAAGGCCACCCGGAGCCGCGGGTCTTGCTCTTCGACCTGCGCGGCGCATCCCATCGAGAGAGCATCACGTGGGCGGCGCAGCGCGAAGTGTCCGACGCGAAGTACGCCTCCGCGGAGCATCGCTCGGCGGCACAGGAGTTCGACGCGCAAGTCGAGGGCAAGCTGGAATCGGCGCTCCACGCTGAGTTCGATAGGCGGGCGAAGGAGCACGTGCCGGTGCTGAACTGGCGTGACTCGGTCGTCGACCTGATGAAGGTGCTGCAGATGGACAGCAGCCAAGGCAACCGGTTGCGTCTCGCTCGGGAATGGGGCTACTCAGGCCCGCTCGATGATCACTTCTTCCAGATGAACGTCTGGCTCAAGGCGCGCATCTTCGAACGCCTAAAGACCGCCGCACGTCCGACGATGAGGTAGCGAGTGCCTGTGGAATGCATCCGGCCGAGCGGCGCCGGTAGGGTGTGCCGTCGTTCGATGTGACAGGTCGATTGGGGGCTTCGTAGTGGCCGACTTGGAACTGATCGATTTCAACGAGGTGAGGAAGCGCCTTGGGACTGGGCGTGCGCATCTTCTGCTGGGCAATGGGTTCAGCATCGCCTGCCATCCTGTCTTCAGCTACGGCAGCCTATTCGACTCGGCCGTCGCAGCGGGACTGAGCGATCGGGCCCAGTCCGTCTTCCAGAGGCTCGGTACGAACAACTTCGAAGGAGTCATCCGGCTGCTCGCCGACGCCCGCTGGATCGCTGTTCAGTACGGCCTCAGTGGCGACGGCATCGACGAACTCGCTGATGACATCGAGGTCGTCAAGAAGACGCTACTCTCGGCGGTCGCCAAGTCGCATCTGCCGCATAGTGGCTCCGTGTCCGACGAGAAGAAGGCCGCAGCGCTCAAGTTCCTGAAGCCCTTCTTCAACATCTTCACGAGCAACTACGACCTGCTCCTCTACTGGGTCGTGATGTCCAAGGCTCCGGAATGGGGTGATGGCTTTCGATCGGAGCTCGACGACCCTGAGGCTCCGTCGGTGGTGTTCGCGAAGCGCCTTGGAAATGCCCCAGGGATGTTCTTCCTGCACGGTGCACTGCACCTCTACGTAGAGCACGGGGTGTTGCGCAAGCGCTGCTGGTCTCGGACTCAGGTGCCGCTCATCGAGGCGGTCAAAGACGGCCTCGACCACGAGCGATATCCGCTATTCGTGGCGGAAGGAGCACCGGATAGAAAGCTCGAGCAGATCCAGCGTAGCTTCTACCTGGGGTACTCGCTCGACAAGCTCAAGAGCATCCAAGGCCCACTCGTTGTGTTCGGTCACTCCCTCGGAGCGTCCGACGGCCACATCGTGGCTGCCATCGCCGAGAACTTCGAGATGACGTCCCTCTACGTCGGATTGCACGGTGATCCGGGGTCGGCGCCGAACCTGGCAATCCGATCAGCAGTAGCGTCCATGCAGGAGCGACGGAAGCAGCTGGCTGGCGCGCACCACAAGAAGTCGGTGCTCGAGGCTACGTTCTATCGCAGCGAGTCTGCCCATCCGTGGGGCGATTGAGTGCGGCTGGAGGCGGGGTCCCTTCGTCCGACGGAGCGGAATATGGGGGCCGATGTGGGGGACACCTTCCGCATTCTTGACCGACTTTGCCCCCCGTTTCTGACGTCGCTGACATCGTTCCGACGCCGCGCCAACTCCTTCATTCTGCGGTAACTTTCGCATTCCAAGCGAGTTGCGCTCTCGACCGCGCCGACCGGCTGTTAACCACGAGTGCGCCTGGTTGCGGCGCGCAAGAGGAAGCTTGCGCTGGTGAAGGCGCCGTCCGCGGAGCGGAGTGAACGAGCGTTGGCGAGAGGACCGTGGGCGACATGACCACGGAGGCGACCGGCACGCGAACTCAAGTTCGCGTCGGTCGCCTCGAGACCAAGCCTGCTTCCCCCCAACTGGGTCAAGGAGTCGAACATGCCCGCTCGTAGGCGGGCAAGCCATGCTGGAGATCGACTCGGCCAGCAGCCGATGATCTCGTGGCATGTTGCCTCGCGGTCGCCTGCGAACCCCGCTGAAGTTCGCTCGTGGCTCAGTGGCGCCTCTTGACGTAGACGCCCATCCTGCCGCCGCAGGAATGACCCTTGGGATTCTTGTGCGCCCTCAGCGTGCCGTTCATGTGCTTGCGCTCGAAGGTCTTCTTGCACCACGGGCACTGGTACACGTAGATCGGCCCGCTGGCCTTCCGCGTGGCACGCGACCGGCGCGGCGAGGGCCGTGCAGGCCGGTGAGCGGGTGCGGCAGCTGCCCCGGCTGCACTCGCCGCGACGAGCAGGGGCCCTTCAGATGTCAGCTCGACCAAGTAGCGGGGCGTGAAGGGCTCGCTCGACACGGACGCACCCTGCATGCGGTCGATGCGGTACGACCGATGCTCGCCGCTTGGACGGCGAATGGCGTGGAGCACGTAGTTGCCTTCAGATGTCCTGCGCAACGAGTAGGGCTCGATGAGACGCGTCCTGCCGTCGTAGCGGAGTTCGACGCAGAGCTGATTGGCGGCGGCAAAGCGGATGATCTCCAACGGGCCGCGCGCACCCAGGGGAATCGCCAGCGGAAGCGCGCGGCTGCGGATGGCGACTTCGGCGCCGCCTGGCGCGATCACCTGGTGGAGCGGCGCCTCCGCGCCACCGGCGATCCACTCGAGGACGCCCGGCAGCGCCTCCCAGAAGCTCGTGATCGGCGGCAGCACCGGTAGTTGGTGCGCCAACATGGTTTCCCACGTGCTCTCCAGCTCGTCGCGTGACCCGGTGAGCGCGTCCATCGACGGTACGGCGACTCCCTTGTACTCGCACTTGCGTCGCAGGACGTCGCGTAGCACCGCCGGCGACGGTCGGCTGTCACCGTGGCGGTGCAGGTTGACCACGTCGTAGAGATCGCGGGGGCGGGTGCGCTCGCCGAGTGCGCGGACCTTCTCGGCGAACGCCTCCTCGTAGGCGTATGCGTTGATCCAGATGCCGGCGTCCGGCCGGTCCGTGTACGGGTGATAGACCTCGCAGCGCGCAGCAGGCAGGACCAGGAGCTCGTCAGCCGTGAGGTCGAGCTTGATCTTGGGCCAGCCGCCGGATGTCGGGGAGATAGGCCCTCGGTAGCCGATCCGTCCCTGGCACGACTGACGTCCACGAGGGTTGGTGTAGATGTCGATGACGATCTCGGCGGCTGGAACGGCCAATCCCGACTCGTCGGCGACCCACTCCGCAACGTTGGCGAGCACTCGCCGCAGGAAGAGGTCGTCCAGGTGGTCTTCTGCGCGCAGCGTGAAGTCGAGGTCCTCGGAGAAGCGGTACGTCTCGAAGTAGCACTTCTTGAGGCACGTGCCGCCCTTGAAGATCCAGGCGCCGGTCAGCTCGCTGTTGGCGTGAATCCCGGCAAGGACCCAGCCCAGCACGTAGTCCTTCTCCACGACGTGCGGTTGCAGGCCGAGCATCGACGCGATTTCGAGAATCTCGCGCTTGTCGATCACGGTGTCCGGGCCTTCCAACGTGCCGGCACCCAGAGGCGCCACGCTGTCGCCAGGCGATCGCAGTTGAGCGAAGGGTCGAGCCGCGCGTGGCCCTTCGTGAGGCGGGCGCGACATGCGGCGGCGAGTTCAGCGTTCCCGAGCCGCGCCTCGGCCAGGTAGCCGAGCCGCTTGAAGACGGCGCCGTTGCCGAGCGTCTCCGCGTGGCGGATCAGGAGGTCCGCGTTCCGGGCGGACTGCTTCATCAGCGCGGCCAGGCAGTCGGCGACGTGCTCGATCCCGCCCCCGACCTCGGGCTTGTCCAGCAGGTCGATCACGGTTCGCGCTGGATCCGACACCTGCACGCGCGTGGCACCGCGCCAGACCTGCTTGAGCCCGAACATCCGATCGACCGACGCGTGATGGACCTCGAAGGCCGTTCCCTGGGCAGTGACGCGTTTCGCCGTGACGCGACGCGTCGTGAAGACGATCGTCTCGTTGAACAGCTGCTCGGTGAGATCCCAGTGATGGGCGGCGCTCCAACCCCCGACATAGCACTGGCCGAAGAGAGCCGGCACGAGTACCCACGGATCCTCGAGCACCTGTTCAACGCCGGCCAGGTCGAGCGGGACGGGCACGTAGAGGCCACGGCCCACACGCCGGAGCCAACCCTGTGACTGCCAGCGCGAGAGCAGCTTCGCCGCGGTCGAGCGATCGACGGATAGCGCGTCGCTCACGGTGCCGATGGAGACGTGGTCCTTGGCCGCCCGCAGCACCTTGGCGAGCCGGGCGCGCGGCGATGGCAGGGCAGAGTGGTTGGTGCGCATACTACATTGGACAGCATCCAATTCGCATTTTCAAGGAGAAATGCGCCGTGCCATGTAGTGCATGGGAACCAGGGATCGCGCCCTGACGGCTACCCGCGTCGGCCATTGCGCTGCCCCGTGTACCCGCCTCCCTGCGGCGCCGGACCAACGGAGGTGCGGGTTGCCGCGGCGGCCCTCCACTGCTAGCCTCTGGAACTTCATGCGCAAGCGCACTCGAAACCTCATCCGTCGACTTGGCGTCCTGGCGAGCACCCTCGTCATGGCGGCGTCGTCGATCGCGGGAGCGAGCGTGCTTTGCATCGGTGAGGGCGGTCACCTCGACATCGAGCGGCTTGGCGAAGCGTGCTGCGCGGACGGGTATCAGGCGGATCCGCCACCCGCAGAGCGCGCATCTGACGGGAGCCTCGTCGCCAGCGAGCCGTCATGCACGGACTGCGTCGATTTGGTCCTGCAGGCGCCCATCGTCACGCGGACGAGCAACTCTACCGCGGCAACAGCAGCGCCTGCCCTTGCCCTCCCAGCGGTGGTGGCCACCGACGTGTTCCGGGTCGACTTCGCACCACGAGCGACTCGGTGGGCACCGGACAGCGTCCGGCCGCCCCTGCCTCTCGCACGTCTCCAGGGCGTCCTGCTGCGCTGCTGAGGACATCGCCGGGCGCCCTCACGCGCCCGATGCCGGTGTTCCCCGCACCCTGACGAGTCACGCCGCCGCATCCGCACCGGATGTTGGCCGCACCGTCATCCCGCGCCGCCGCTCCGACGGCGGGTCCATTCCTGTGGATGCACCCCATGCGATCTCATTGCCTCGCGCACGCCGCTCTATTCCTCGCCCTCTCGACCATCGCGGTGGCAGGCCAACCGCCACCATCCGCACCGCTCGACGGGCTCACGCTCGAGGCGGCTCTCGAACTTGCCGAGCAGCGAAGCCCCCTCCTGACAGCTGCGACACATGCGGTGAAGGCGGCAGAGGGGCGCCTGCGCCAGGCGCGCCTCCCGCCGAATCCCGCGCTGGCGATCACGCAGAGCAACCTCTTCAACGGTGACCTGTCCGGATTCGACGGCGAGACAGCCACGTACGAGCTCGAACAGCCCATCGAGATTGGTGGTCGCCGCTCTGCGCGAGTAGAAGCCGCAACAGCCGCGACCGAGCGCGCGACTCTCGACGCGGCCGTCAGCCACCTCGAGGTTCGCGCCGCGGCGACGCAGGCCTTCGAGCGGTTGCTCCTTTCGGCCGAGCGTGCGCGCATAGCTGCCGAGGCGCTGCAGTTGGCCGAGAGCGTCGAGGAGGTCGCGCGCGCCCGCGTCGAAGCCGGTCGCATCGCTCCGCTCGAGCAGTCTCGAGCGGCGATCGCGACGAGCTCGGCGCGGATCGAGCTCCAGAACGCCGACGGCGAGCTCGGAGTCGACAAGGCGCGGCTCGCGGCCCACTGGGGTGGCAGCCCGCCGGTGAGCTCCGTCGAGGGGCGGATCGAGCCGCCGGGCGAGCTACCCGCCCTCGCGACACTCGCGCCGCTCCTGGAGGTGGGCGCCGACGCTGCTCGATGGACTGCGATCCTCCGCGAGCACGATGGCCTCGTGCGCATGGCGAGGGCCGAAGGCCGACCGACGATCGCGCTGACCGGTGGATGGACGAACTACCGCGATGCCGACGAATCCGCTTGGCTGCTCGGCGTGCGCGTGGGCCTTCCGCTGGCGAACAGGAACCAGGGCGGCGTCGCCGAGGCACTGGCGCTCCGGGACAAGGCAGACGCTGAACGAGTCGCCGCCGCTACCGAACTGAGTCTACGACTGGTGGAAGCTCACCAGGCGGCCACCAGCGCCTCGGCGGCCGCACGCGCCCTGGCGACAGATGTCGTCCCCGCCGCGCGGCTCGCGTTCGCCACGGCAACGGAGGGCTTCGAGGCCGGCAAGTTCTCGTACCTCGACGTCCTCGATGCGCGCCGGACGCTCCTCGAAGCCCGCCGGCAGGAGATCAGCGCGCTCTCCACCTACTCGACGGCCCGCGCCGAGATCAGCCGCCTCGTGGGTGGACGCGACAACGCGCCGGTGACTGACGACTCGAACCAGACGGAGACGCAGAGATGAAGCCAGCACGGAACATGATGCCTACCAGCGCCGTCGGGTTGCTCACTGCAATCCTCGGCCTTTCCGGATGCGGGCCCGCGCACGATGCGTCCCGTCACGATGACCAGGAGAACAACGACGCGCACGACGGCCACGAAGGCGAACGAGCGGAGTCGTCTCCGAAGGGGCCACACGGCGGGAGGCTCTTCGAGGACGGCGGGCTCGCCGTCGAGTTGGCCATTCACGAAACCGGAGTTCCTCCGCGCTTCCGGGCTTGGGCGACGATCGCCGGCGAGTCCGTGAATCCGCCACGCGTGAACCTTGCCGTGACCGTGAAGCGGCTTGGAGGGGTCGCCGAACAGTTCACCTTCGCGAGTGAAGGCGACTACCTCACGGCCGACGGCATCGTCGGTGAGCCGCACTCGTTCGACGCGGACGTCACGGCCGTGGTGGACGGCAAGACTCACGCGTGGACGTTCTCGCAACGCGAGGGCCGCATCACGCTGCCGCCCGAGGCGGTGAAGAGCTCCGGCATCGAAGTCCTCGAGGCGGGCCCCCGACGCATCGCGTCGCGACTGGAGCTGCCTGGTCAGATCGGAGTCGACCGTGACAGGGTCGCGCACGTGGTGCCGCGGTTGGCAGGGGTCGCGCGCGAGGTGAGGCACGGTCTCGGTGCTCGCGTGCGGCGCGGCGACCTGCTGGCGGTGCTGGACAGCCGCGAGCTGGCCGACGCGAAGAGTCAGTACCTCAGCGCGACGAAGCGACTGGAGCTCGCTCGCACCACGCTCGAGAGGGAGCAGCGACTTCACGAGCGTCGCGTGTCGGCCGAGCAGGACTACCTCGTCGCCAAGCAACAGGCGGCCGAGGCCGAGATCGATCACGATGCGGCGCGCCAGAAGCTGCTCGCACTGGGTGTCCCCGTCGATCGGCTGGCGGCCACGCCCGCCGACACGGCGGCCAGCCTGACGCGCTACGAGCTGCGGGCCCCACTCGACGGCGTCGTCATCGAACGACACATGGCCGTCGGCGAGGCCGTCGCGGCGGATGCGGATGTGTTCGTCATCGCCGACCTCTCGACGCTCTGGTGCGACATCACGGTCTATTCCCGGGACATCGGCGCCGTGCGTGCGGGCCAGGCCGTCAGGATCCGGTCGGGCGAGCTCGATCTCGCGTCGGACGGAGTCATCGCCTTCGTGGGCGACCTCGTGGGCGAGCAGGCCCGCACCGCCATCGCGCGCGTCGTGCTGCCGAACCCGGATGGCCAGTGGCGGTCGGGGCTCTTCGTGACGGCCGAGATCCAGCGGGCGGAGACCGAAGTCGGCGTCGCCGTGTCGCGCGCAGCCCTTCAGACCTTCCGCGACTGGACGGTGGTCTTCCAGCAGGTCGGTGACGAGTTCGAGGTCCGGCCCGTCGAACTGGGGGTCACGGACGGCGACTGGGTGGAGGTCGTGAGCGGTCTGCCCCCAGGAAGCCGATATGCGGCAGCCAACAGCTTCATCCTCAAGGCCGAGCTGGGCAAGGCCGGCGCCACGCACGATCACTGACGACGGTCGCGCCTCTGGCGCGAGGAGTGACCATGATCGAAAGACTCCTGCGATTCTCCGTGACGCAGCGATGGGTCGTGATGGCGGCTGTTCTTGCCGTCGTCGCCGTGGGGCTGTTCAGCCTCAGCAAGCTCCCCATCGATGCCGTTCCCGACATCACGAACGTCCAGGTGCAGGTGAACGCCGAGGCCGTCGGCTACTCTCCCCTGGAGGTCGAGCAGCGCATCACGTTCCCGGTCGAGACCGTCATGGCCGGCCTGCCGCGGCTGGAACAGGTCCGATCCCTCTCGCGCTACGGACTCTCGCAGGTCACCGTGATCTTCGAGGACGGGACGGACATCTACTTCGCGCGACAGCTCGTCGCCGAGAAGATCCAGGAGGCGCGCGGCGACCTGCCGCCGGACGTCGAGGTCTCGATGGGCCCGGTCGCCACGGGACTCGGCGAGATCTTCATGTGGACCGTCGAGGCTGAGGCCGGTGCGACCAAGCCAGACGGCAGCCCCTACGACGAGAGCGACCTGCGCACGATCCAGGACTGGATCGTCAAGCCGCAGGTGAGGAACGTCCCCGGAGTGACCGAGGTCAACACCATCGGGGGCTACGAGCGCCAGTACCAGGTGATGCCCGATCCGGCGCGACTGGTCGCCCTGGGCATGGGATTCCGCGACGTGCTCGCGGCACTGGCCGCGAACAACTCCAACGTCGGCGCCGGGTACATCGAGCACTCCGGTGAGCAGTACCTCGTGCGTGCACCGGGCCAGGTGGCGACGCTGGATGACATCCGCAACATCGTCGTGGGCCAGCGTGCCGGCGTGCCGATTCGGATCCAGGACGTCGCCGACGTCGGCATGGGCCGGGAGCTGCGCACTGGCGCGGCGACGAAGGACGGCAAGGAGGTCGTTCTCGGCACGGTGTTCATGCTCATCGGCGAGAACAGCCGCGATGTGTCCCACGCGGTCGCTTCGCGGCTGACGCAGGTGCAACGCTCGCTGCCCGAAGGCGTGGTGACGAGGACCGTGTACGACCGCACCGTCCTCGTCGATGCGACCATCGCGACGGTGAAGCGCAACCTGTTCGAGGGCGCGGTGCTCGTCATCGTGATCCTCTTCGCGTTCCTGGGCAACGTGCGTGCCGCGCTCATCACGGCGATGATCATCCCGCTCTCGATGCTCATCGCGGCGACCGGAATGGTCACCCATGGAGTCAGCGCCAACCTCATGAGTCTCGGCGCCATCGACTTCGGCATCATCGTGGACGGCGCTGTCGTCATGGTGGAGAACTGCCTGCGACGGCTTGCCGAGGAGCAGCACCGCGTGGGGCGGCCACTGACCCACCACGAACGCATCCAGACCGTGTTCAGCGGGAGTTCCGAGGCGAGGCGCGCGATCCTCTTCGGTCAGGTGATCATCATGGTCGTGTACCTGCCCATCCTCGCGCTGACGGGCGTCGAGGGGAAGATGTTCCGACCGATGGCCCTGACCGTGCTCGCCGCCCTCGCCGGCGCGATGGTCTTGTCGGTGACGTTCGTCCCTGCCGCCCTATCCCTGCTCATGTTCGGTCGCGTGTCGGAGAAGGAGGGGTTGCTCATGCGCATGAGCAGGCGGCTCTACGAGCCGACCCTCGCCGTCGTGCTCCGGCATCGTTGGCTCGTCGTGGGAGCCGGCCTCGCGGCGTTCCTGGGAACCGTGGGGCTGGCGACGAGGATGGGACGCGAGTTCATCCCGAGCCTCGACGAGGGCGACATCGCGCTCCACGCGCTGCGAATCCCCGGAACGAGCCTCTCGCAGGCGGTCGCCATGCAGCATCAGCTCGAAACTGCCATCGTCGAGGTCCCCGAGGTCGCGACGACGTTCGCGAAGATCGGCACGGCCGAGATCGCAACGGATCCGATGCCGCCGAGCGTCGCGGACTGCTTCGTCATGCTCCGACCTCGCAGCGAGTGGCCGGATCCGGACAGGCCCAAGGCGGACGTCGTCCGAGCGCTCGAGGAGCGCGTCGCGGCCGTCCCGGGAAACAACTACGAGTTCACCCAGCCCATCCAGATGCGGTTCAACGAGCTCCTGGCTGGAGTCCGCTCTGACGTGGCAGTCAAGATCTTCGGCGACGACCTCGAATCCATGACGGAGTCGGGCGAGGACATCGCGGAGATCCTCGAGGCCGTGCCGGGGGCCTCCGACGTCAAGGTCGAGCAGGTCACCGGCCTGCCGGTTCTCACGCTTCATCTCCGTCGTGACGAGTTGCGCCGGTACGGCCTGAACGTCGCAGAGGTGCAGGACATCGTCGAGGCCGCCATCGGCGGGAAGGAGGCAGGCCGTATCTTCGAGGGCGATCGGCGCTACCCGCTCGTCGTCCGCCTCGCCGAGGCGCAGCGCGGCGATGTCGAACGACTCAAGGCTCTCCCGGTCCCCCTGCCGGCCAGCGTCCGCACGGACGGCGAATCGAAGGCGGCGGATGTCATGGTGGCCCGCGGCGACACCTTCTTCGTGCCGCTCGGCGCGCTCGCGGACTTCGACATCGCACCCGGCCCGAACCAGATCAGCCGCGAGAACGGGAAGCGGCGTGTCGTCGTGACCGCCAACGTTCGAGGCCGCGACATCGGCTCGTTCGTGTCGGACGCGCAGCAGCGAATCGACGCCTCTGTCCGCCTGCCGCCCGGGTACTGGATGACCTGGGGTGGCACGTTCGAGCAGCTCGCCTCGGCGACTCGACGCCTCGAGCTCGTCGTGCCATTGTCTCTCGTGTTGATCTTCGGACTGCTCGTTGCCATGTTCGGCACCGCGCGCGATGCCGCGATCGTGTTCACCGGCGTTCCCCTTGCCATGACGGGCGGCATCCTGGCCCTGTGGGCCAGGGGCATGCCCTTGTCGATCTCTGCCGGCATCGGATTCATCGCGCTCTCGGGCGTGGCCGTGCTCAACGGTCTCGTCCTGATCACGTTCATCAAGGGACTGCGATCCGGGGGCGCCGCACTCGAGGATGCGATCCGCCGCGGTGCGGTGACGCGCCTGCGCCCGGTCCTCATGACGGCGCTCGTGGCCTCGCTCGGCTTCGTCCCCATGGCGCTTGCGACGGGGCGCGGCGCCGAGGTGCAACGCCCGCTCGCGACCGTCGTGATCGGTGGCATCGTGTCCTCGACGTTGCTGACGCTCGTCGTCCTGCCGGCGCTCTACGGGATCTTCCACGGCATCGGGCGCCTCGGTGAGCCACCCGAGGAAGTCCTGCAGGCGCAGCCCGTGCCCGAGCCTCCGGTGTGAGAGATTGCACCGGGTGACCTCACTCAAGGCCGGTCACCGAGGAATCGTCGCCGCACTCGCGGCGGCGCTCCTGTTCGGCCTCGCGACTCCGGCTGCGAAGCCGCTCACGGCATCGTTGCATCCGGTGATGCTCGCGGGTCTGCTCTACCTCGGGTCCGGGATTGGCCTCAGCTTGCTCGTCGGCCTCCGGCGCTCGATCCGTTCCAGTCTGACTCGGCGAGAGACCTGGTTCCTCGTGGGGGCCGTGGCATCGGGAGGGATCGTCGGGCCGATCCTCCTCGTGGCCGGCCTCGCGCGGACGACCGCAGCCGCAGCGTCTCTCCTGCTGAACGCGGAGGCCGCGCTGACGGCGGGCATGGCGTGGTTCCTGTTTCGGGAGGCGTACGACCGGCGCATCGCGGCAGGCATGGCGTGCATCGTCGCTGGGTCAGTCGTGCTGTCGGCAGGCGGTGCGAGCGGTGATCTTGCCTCGTCGCTGATGGTGCTTGGCGCCTGCGCATGCTGGGCGCTCGACAACAACCTCACCCGGAGGGTCGCCCACGGGGATGCCGTCGAACTCGCCGCCGTCAAGGGGCTCGTGGCGGGAGCGAGCAACGTGGCCATCGCGCTGCTGCTGGGTGCGACCCTGCCCGCCGGGCACGTGATCCTCGCGAGTGCTGCAATGGGGCTTCTCGGCTACGGCGTCAGCCTAGCCCTCTTCATCGTCGGCCTGCGCGAGCTCGGCGCCTCGCGGGCATCGGCCTACTTCTCGCTGGCTCCGTTCGTGGGCGCTGTCACGTCAGTCGCACTCCTCGGCGACCCGGTCTCGTGGAGGCTGTGCGTCGCGGCTGTCCTGATGGGAGCGGGGGCTTGGCTGCACCTCACCGAGGTCCACGACCACGAGCACGTGCACGAGGCCATCGAGCACTCGCACGAACACGAGCACGACGAGCACCACTCCCACGATCACGGGCCGTCACCGCAGAGGCGCCACTCTCACGCTCACCGGCACGAGGCGATCAGGCACTCGCACGCCCACGCGCCCGACATTCACCACCGGCACGAGCACGACGCTTCGCCCGAGCGCTAGGCCCGGCGCTGCGGCGGTGTCATCGGTCGCTCGCCGCTGGCGGCGATGAAGGCCGCGGACC
The DNA here is from genome assembly GCA_964613915.1 of uncultured Thermoanaerobaculia bacterium. GTDB lineage: Bacteria > Acidobacteriota > JBCCFW01 > JBCCFW01 > JBCCFW01 > CAZTIW01. The sequence goes on along the minus strand of CAZTIW010000002.1, from coordinate 159,604 downwards.
ACGGACACCAACGCCGACCCACGCGCTCGAAGACGTCCGCCGCGCCGATTCGGACAAGGAGGCCTGATGGCGGGTGGAACACGCACGTGTCGGTGTTCACGTGGCGGAACCCGGCCTGGGCGAGAAGGCGCACGAGTTCAGCCCGGGAGTAGAAGCGCGCGGCACGCCAGGTGCGCGAGCCGAGGAGGCCGCGGATGCGCCGTTCGAGCGCCCACGACGACCAACGACCGAGCTCGCCAACCACGACGCGGCCACCCGGGCGCACGACTCTGAACGCCTCGGCGAGAGCCGCCTCGGGGTGGGAGGCGAAGCACAGCACCGTGATGATGAGAACGACATCGAAACTCCCGTCCCGAAAGGGGAGCCGTGTCGCATCGCCGGCGACCCAGGCCGTGTCCGGCACGTTGGCGAGCCTCGCCCGCGCGGCCGCCAGCATGGATCGCGAGGAGTCGAGCCCGACGGCGAAACCGGCGAGAGCCGCCGCCGGGCCCGTGTAGTTGCCATCACCACAACCCACGTCGAGCACGTGCTCCCCACGCTCGAGCGCGGCCAGCGCGAGGACGACCGCTTTCTCCTCTGCATCGACCTGCGCGCCGAGCGGAGTGTCGTACCACCGGCGGTAGGTGCACGGATCGAACGCCGGCCCACCGGAGCGGCGGCCCGGAGTCAGAGCCACCGCTTGAGCCAGGCCCGCTCGAACAGGATCTTCGCGGCGTGCCAACGCCACGCCGGGGCGTGCATCCGCACCTGCGGCAGGGGCTCCGCGTAGAAGTTGCCGCGCCCGAACCCCGCCTTCCCGTCGCCCGTCTCGATGAAGCACTCGCCGTGGCCATCAAACGCTGCCGGCTTGCCCTTGCCGGTGATCGAGCGCGCGATGTTCCGCGCCACGACCTCGGCCTCGCCATGGGCGAAGACTCCGGCCTTCGGGAGCGGCTTGCCGAGCTTCAGCGGGATGCTCACGACATCGCCGATCGCATGAACGCGCTCGAACCGTGTCTCCAAGGTGTGACGGTCGACGGGGATCCAGCCTGCGTCACCCACGAGCCCGGCCTCACGCACGACGCGAGGCGCGCGATGAGGGGGAACGTAGGCGAGCAGGTCGAAGCCAGCCTCGGCGCCGTTGGCGAAGCGGAGGATGCGCGTCCCGGCGTCAACCTCCTTGATCTGGTGCTCGGGGTGGTAGCCGATGTTCCTCGACTCCACCATCGCCCTGACGCCCTTCGATACCTCGGGGCCGGCCACCCCCATGGGGCCTGGTTCCGCCGCGTAGAGGTCGATCTGAGTCGCCGCCCGTAGTCCGCGCTTCCGGCACGCATGCTCGACCAACATCGCGGCCTCGTAGGGTGCCGCCGGGCACTTGTACGCGGGCGCGGCGGTGAGCACGACGATCCTGCCGCCCTTGAAGCGGTCGAGCGCCTCACGAAACGCCTCGGCTCCGGCCAGCGTGTAGAAGTCGTGACCGGCCTCGACGAGTCCCGGCACCGTCTCGGGCGCGAGCTCGGCGCCCAGCGCGATGACGACGCGGTCTCCGCGAAGCGAGCGGCCATCCACGGTGATCTCGCGATTCGCCGGATCGATGCGCTCGATCTCACCAGAGACGAGCTCGATCCCTCGCCTCGCCAGGCGCCGCAGCGGTCGGGAGATGCGCTCGGGCGTGCGGTCTCCCGTCATCAGCCACAGCAGGGAGGGGGCGAACACGTGCCCGACCTCTCGCTCGACGAGGATGATGCGGTTGTCCGCCGGCAGGAGCCTGCGCAGCTCGTTCGCGGCGACGAGGCCACCGACGCCTCCGCCCAGGATGAGAATCGTCTCCGCCATGCGTTCAGCCCTCAGAAGGTGACGGTCTTGTCGGCTTCCAGCGTCCACCGCGTCAGCTCGTCCATCGAGCCGCGATGCGTCCCCTCGACCAGGTCGGGCTCCCCGATGGCGCGGGCGTCCATGCAGCTCCCACAGACGCCGACCGCGCCTCCGTGCCGGATCACCGCGGCCAGCATGGTCTCCGTGTTGTAGTAGCCCTGGGGGACCTTCTGTCCCTTGCGCGCCGTCGAGACGGCGTCACCGATGAGGAACACGTTCACGTGCGTGCCCTCCTGCCGCGAGAGCGAGCCGGCGAGGCGCAGCCCGTTGTAGGTGCGCTCGCTGCCGTAAGGCGCGTCGTTGAGGATCAACAGGATGTTCATGTCATCGCTCCATGGTTGCGCGGGTCGCGATCTCGTGGCTCGTCGTTCATGATGCTTCGGCGTCCACGACGATCGGCAGCCCGCTGTCTCGCCACTCCGGGAACCCATCGACGAGGCGTCGCGCTTTCCGACCCTGCGTGCGCAGCCGCGCCACTGCCTCGAACGCCATGACGCAGTACGGCCCGCGACAATACGCGACGATCTCCTTGCCGGCCGGTAGCTCGGCCAGCCGACGCGCGAGGTCCGCCACCGGGATGGAGATCGCACCTTCGATGTGCCCGGCGCGGTACTCCTCCGGAGGACGGACGTCGAGCACCAGGACATCGCCCGAGCGCGCGCGCTCGAGGAGTTCCTCGCGCCCTACCGGTTCGAGGGCGTCGCGCTCCGCGAAGTAGTCGCGGACCAGGTCATCCATCTCGGCGAGCCGACGAGCGGCGATCCCGCGGACCGAGCGCAGGAGATCGAGGACGTCAGGGCCGGCCAGGCGGTAGTGGACGAACGTGCCCTGCTTGCGGCTGTCGACGAGTCGGGCCGCGTGCAGCGCGCGCAGGTGGTGGGAGGCGTTGGCGATCGGGATTCCCAGCATGGCGGCGACGCCCTCGACCGTGCGTTCCCCCTGCGCGAGGAGCTCCAGCATCTCGAGCCGCTGGGGGCTCGCGGCCGCCTTCGCCACTCGGGCGAATTGCTGGAAAGCCAGGGTCTTCGCGTCACGCGGCTTCATGAAAACTCCGAGGGCTTGGATATTCAAGCATGTGTTTGAATATACTGCAAGCCAGCGCCCGTGTCCCCGCCGGGGCTCTCTCAGGCCGATTGGCGCCCCAGAAAGTCGAAATGGAACTCCGGTGCAGAGCTTGCCCGTGCCGCGCCTCGAGTGGATGACGCCGCTCCTGGCCGCGGCCTGTCTCGCGGCCTTCACGCTGCTCGAGCTGCGCCGCCCACTGAGGCGCGCCTCGGAGACGAAGTGGCGACGGATCGGACGCAACCTCGTCACGGGAGGCGTGGCGCAGGCGGTGGCTGCTCCCGCGCGCGCACTCGTCGTCATGCCGCTGGCAGTCCTCGCGCAGGATCGCGGATGGGGACTCTTGAACTTCCTGCCCCTGCCATCCTGGGCGGCGCTGACGCTGGGTCTCGTCGGCCTCGACTACACGCTCTGGCACTGGCATCGCCTCAACCACCGCGTGCCGTTCCTCTGGCGCTTCCATGCGGCTCACCACGCCGACCTCGAGATGGACGCATCGACCGCCCTTCGCTTCCACTTCGGCGAGGTCACGCTCGGCATCGGCTGGAGCGTCCTGCAGGTCCTCGTCCTGGGGGCCGGGCCGATCACGCTGGCAGTCTTCAGCTCGGTCTTGATGGTATCGGCGCTGTTCCACCACTCGAACTTGAGGTTGCCGGAGCGCTTCGAGCGCCGGCTCGTAACGCTCGTGACGACGCCTCGGATGCACGGCATCCACCATTCGGTCGTGCCCGCCGAGGCGAACAGCAACTACGCCAGCCTGCTCACCGCGTGGGATGTCCTCCACGGAACGCTGCGGCTCGACGTCGCGCAGGAGACGATCGCGATCGGCGTCCGCGAGTGGCGCGATCCTCGCGAGTTGACGATCTGGGGCGTGCAACTCCTGCCGTTCCGTCGTTGGAGACAAGCGACGGGGTCCGACGGATCGACCGCTGCGACCTGAGAGGCGCGTGCCTGTACGCGCGATGATGAGCGCTCCAGGCCGTGGGGATGGAATGCTGCTCGTGCCTGCACACCAAGCGCCGGAAGTCGGAGGCAGCCCTTCGCCCGGAAGCGCTTCGTCAACGCCTGGACCGGGATGGCAGTGTCCGTTACCGGCTCGAAGGTCGTGACCAACTAGTTGCGAGCACAACTAGCTTGTCGTAGTCTGGCAGCCATGACGAGACGGCCCTCGGGCGCGCAGGCACAGGAGCTTCGCCGCCTCATGCAGCAGTTGTTCCGGCGATTCGGCACCCTTGCTGCAGATGCCACGCCATGCGGCAAGCCGCTCTCGATCGCCCACGCTCACGCGTTGATGGTGCTCCAGGCCAGGGGCGACCTCACGCAGCAGGATCTGGGCGCCGAGCTGTTCATCGACAAGAGCAACGTCGCCCGCCTCTGCGCGCGCATGGCGGCAGCCGGGCACGTCGAGCAGCAGCGAGGAGAGGCGGACGGGCGCCGTCGCGTCGTCTCCCTCACGACCATGGGCGCGCGTCTCGCCCGCGAGGTCAACGCGTCGAGCGGCGCGAGGTTCGGCGCGTTGCTGAAGGCACTGCCCCCGAGCTCGCGCGACCAGGTGCTCGAGGCCCTGCAGCAGCTCGTCGCGGTCCTCGATTCACTTCCACCTGCTACAACCCACGATGGGGAATCCCAATGATGCGCACGCCTCTTCTCCTCGCCTCCATCCTTGCGTTCCTGGGCGCCGCCTCTGGCAAGCTCACCGCTTCGCAGCCGGCGCCAGAGGTTCCGGCCGCCCCCGCTGCGGCGCCGACCGCGACGGCGGCGCTCGATCAGATGGACAGGCGAACCGCCGTTCCGCTCCTGCCGATGATGGCCCAGCATCAGAAGGAGAACATGCGGGACCATCTCCTGGCAGTGCAAGAGATCGTCGCCGCCCTCGCGAGCGAGGACTATCTGGCCATCGAGAGGTCGGGCGCGCGAATCGGGTACTCGGAGCAGATGGGCCAGATGTGCACGCACATGGGCGTCGGCGCGCCTGGCTTCACGGATCAGGCCCTCGCGTTCCACCACGCCGCCGACCGCATCGTCATCGCGGCGCGTGAGCGCGATCGGAAGCGCGTCCTGACCGAGCTCGGAACTACCTTGCAGGCGTGCACGTCGTGCCACGCCACTTGGAAGCAGCAGGTCGTGGACGAGGAGACATGGCGCCGGCTGACGGCAACGGCGCCGCCGGCGGCTGGGAAGCACTGAAGGTCCCCGGTGTTGAGGCGCCTTCCCTCGGCCAAGCCGCCGGACGCTGGGCGCACGGGGACGATGCTCCTGCCGTCGCGGATGTCGACGCGCAGGAATGGAGCGGCTCAGGCCGTCGTCGGTTCTTGCGCGCCACGACTGGATTGCGGCGGCTGAGATCGACCGCGGTCGACTCGGACTTGTCGGGCGTCTCGTGTGGCCGATCATGGGGGCCGATGTGGGGGACACCTTCCGCATTCCACGCGTGTTGCGCTCCCAGCCTCTCCGAACGGCTGCAAATCGGGGAAACGCACGTTCGATTCGTGCCACCCCAGCCATTGGAATCAATGGAGTGAGAGTGCTCGCCGAGGCTGCGCCACCCGTGTGGTGTCACGGTGACCAATCCACCCATCGGCAAGTCTCTCAGCCCACGCCGCATCGGACTCAGTGCCGAGCGAGCAACGCCTCTCGCACCTTCAGCTCCGCCGACTCGGCGGCCCACTCCTGCGCGCCACGCCAACGCCACACCACTCGTCGGTCCGCGGTGACGAGCCATGTCTCGGGCAGCTCGTTCGTGTTCCAGGCAGCCAGCTCCTCCTTGCGCACGCATCGCAACGTGGCGGCCAGACCTTCGCGGGGGAGGAAGTCGCGGACGGCCGCCCAGTCGTCGTTCACCGAGACCGCCACGACGGCGATGTCGGAGTACTCGCGACCGAATGCCAGGAACTGCGGGAGCTCCTCGCGGCACGGCGGGCACCACGTGGCCCAGAAGTGGACGAGCACGGGGCGCCCCGCTGCGAGCGATGCAAGCTCGGTCGTCGACCCATCGGCGCGTTCCAGTGACAACGCGGGTGCCGGCTTCGCGGGCACCGCCTCCCCCGCGGCGAGCTCCAGACGGGCCTCGCTCTTGGCAAACTTCCAGCGCCACGCTCCGACGAGCGCGAGTTGGACCACCGCGAGGGCTGCGATGACCGCGAAGAACCTGCTGCGACGGCTCACGCCGAGGCGGCTTCGACGGTCGAGGCGGGTCGTCGGGTCCCCACCAACGTGTACAGGACCGGGATCACGAGCAGGGTCAGCAGCGTCGACGAGATGACGCCGCCGATCACCACCGTCGCGAGAGGTCGCTGCACCTCTGCTCCCAGCCCCGTGTTGAGCGCCATGGGCAGGAAGCCGAGCCCGGCGACCAATGCCGTTATGAGCACCGGGCGGAGCCGTCGCACGGCAGCCTCGACGACGGCCTGACGCAACGGCATGCCCTCGTCCAGGAGCTGTCGGATGGTCGACACCAGCACCATGTCGGCGAGCACGGAAACGCCAGACAGGGCGATGAAACCGACCGCCGCCGAGACGCTGAACGGGATGTCGCGCAGCCACAGCGCGGCGACGCCGCCCACGGCTGCGAACGGGACGCCCGTGAAGACGCGCGCTGCATCGAGCAGCCGGCCATAGGTCATGTACAGCAGCACGAGGATGAGGATGAGCGAGGTCGGCACCACGAGCATGAGGCGCTTGCGGGCCGATTCGAGATGCTCGAACTGGCCGCCGAACCGGACGAAGTAGCCGGCCGGGAGCTCGACCTGGCTCGCGATGGCGGTGCGCGCTTCCTCGACGAAGGAGCCGACATCGCGGCCCCTCACGTTCGACTGGACGACGATGCGACGACGCCCCCACTCGCGGTTCACCATCGTCGGGCCCTCGACGCTGCCGATGGTCGCGAGATCCGCGAGGGCGACCCTGTCGCCATTGGCGGATGTCACGAGGGCCTCCGCCAGGAGCGACGGATCCGACAGGTACTCGGGCTCGAGGCGCAGCACGAGCGGGACCCTGAAGCCGCCGTCCTGGATGTCCCCCACGGACCGCCCGCCGAGCGCCTCGACGACTGCGAGCACGTCACGGCCGGGGATGCCTTGCCGGGCGATGGCTTCCCGGTCGACGCGCACCTCGAGGACGGGCTGTCCCGTGATCTGCTCGGTGCTCACGTCGGCCGCGCCGGGCAGCGCGCGCAGGATGCGCTCGATCTCCTCGCCCTTCTCGCGCAGGACGTCCAGGTCGTCGCCAAAGAGCTTGACGCCGAGATCGGTGCGGATGCCCGCGACCATCTCGTTGACGCGCATCTCGATCGGCTGCATGAAGATCATGCGCATGCCGGGCAGGACCTGCATCTCCTCGTCCATGAGCTTGACGAGCTCATCCTGCGTTCCCGCACGCTTCCACTTTTCCGAGGGCGTGAGCGTGATGAACACGTCCGAGACCTCGATCCCCATGGGATCGGTCGCCACCTCGGGCGTCCCCGTGCGCGTCCAGACGTCCTCGATCTCGTCGGGGAAGCGCTCGAGCAGGAACTGTTCGATGCGCGAGCCGAACCTCGTCGACTCGTCGAGAGAGATGCCCGCGAGCCTCACCGTGTTGATGACGATCGCTCCTTCGCGGAGCCTCGGCACGAACTCCGATCCCAGCCGCGTGGCGAGGAACGCGCCGTTCGCGAGGACCAGCAGCGCGCCTGCCAGGACCGCCCAGCGCCAGCGCAGCGCCCACTCGATGACCGGCCGGTACAGCTTCTGGAGCTGGTGAGGCAGCCACTCGCCGCGCGCGGAGACCTTGGTCGGAAGGAAGTAGCTGCACAGCACCGGCATGAGCGTCAGCGAGAGCAGCATCGATCCGAGCAGGGCAAACGTGACCGTCAGCGCCATCGGGCGGAAGAGCTTTCCCTCCATGCCCTCGAGCGTGAGGATCGGCAGGTACACGATGAGGATGATGAGCTCGCCGAACATGGTCGGCCGCCGCACCTCGATCGACGCGTCCCGCACGATGTCCAGCCTGGATCGGTTCGTCCCCTCCAGCCCCAGGCGGCGCATCGAGTTCTCGACCATGATGACGGAGCTGTCAACGACCAGGCCGAAGTCGATCGCACCGAGGCTCATGAGGCTTCCCGCGATGCCGACGCGCGTCATGAGATCGAACGCGAACAGCATCGAGAGCGGGATCGCCAGTGCGACGATGAGCCCCGCGCGGATGCTCCCGAGGAACGCGAAGAGGACCGCCACGACGAGGATGGCCGCCTCGAGAAGATTTTTCCTGACCGTCTCGAGCACGCGATCGACGAGGTGCGTCCGCTCGTAGACGGGCTCGGCGTGAACGCCCTCTGGGAGCGACGGCAGGATCTCGCGCAGGCGAGCCTCCAGGCGCTTCGTCACGTCACGGCTGTTCTCGCCGAGCAGCATGAAGCCAAGGCCGAGCACGGCTTCGCCCTCGCCATTCGCCGTCACCGAGGCGCGACGGATCTCCGCTCCGTCCTCCACGCGCGCGACGTCGCCCACGCGGATGGGCACCCCGTCCCGCGCCGCGACGACCATCGCGGCGACGTCCTCGCGGCTTGTCGCGATGTTGATGCCCTGGACGAAGGAGCTTCCGCCCGCAGCGACCGCGACGCCACCGGACACGTTCGCGTTGTTGGCCTCGAGAGCCTCGCCGAGCTGTGCGAGGTCGAGCCCGCGCGAGGCCAGCTCCCTCGGATCGACGACGACGTGGACCTGGCGCTCCTCGCCGCCCCACGCATTCACCTCCGCGACCCCCGGCACCGAGACGAGCTGGGGTCGGATCAGGCGGTCGTGGATCGTGCGAAGCTCCGCGAGCGAGTGGCCCTCGCCCGTGACGAGGTAGTGGAACACCTCGCCGAGCCCCGTCGCGACCGGTCCCATGGCAGGGCGCTCGATGCCCGCGGGCAGCTCGATCGTGCCGAGCCGCTCGCCGAGGACCTGGCGCGCGTGCCAGATGTCCGTGCCGTCCTCGAACGTGACGGTCACCTGCGAGAGCCCGAAGCGGGACAGCGAGCGGACCTCGGTCAGGCTCGGGACGCCCGAGATCGCCTGTTCCACGCGCGTCGTGATGAGCCGCTCGATTTCGAGCGGTCCGAGCGCTGGGGCCACCGTGTTGACCTGCACCTGCACGGGGGTGACGTCGGGGAAGGCATCGAGCGGAAGCCGGGTGAACGCGTGGACCCCGATGGCCGCGATGGCGACCCAGGCGGCGATCACGAACCAGCGATGGGCGAGCGACCAGCGGATGACTCTGTCCAGCATCACTCCACCTCGCAGCAGCCGGACCCGATGCTCGCCTTCAGGACCTCCGTCTTGAGGAGGAAGCTGCCTGTCGTGACGACCTCCTCATCGGGAGTGACGCCGCCGCGAACCGTGACGCGCCCGTCGGCGCGCGAGGCGACATCGACCCTCTTCAGCTCGAACTCGTCCGCTGCCCGCCGGACGAAGACGACATCGTGCTCGCCGATGCGCTGCACCGCCTGCGCGTCCACGGATGCGGCCGTGCCGTCGTCAGCCGCGGCGCCGAGTCGGGCACGCACGCGCGTGTTGATCCGCAGCGAGCCCGTGGCGTTCTCGACCGAAGCGCGCGCGCGCGCCGTCCTCGTGCTCGGGTCGACGACGGGAGATATCGTCTCGACCTTCGCAGCGAACGGCGGGACCCCTGCGGTCTCGACTTCCACGTCCGTGCCGACAGAGATCGAGCCGAGACTCCTCTCCGGCACGTCCAGTTCGAGCCAGACATGACGTGGGTCGATCAGCGTGAACAGGGCTTCGTCCGAGTGGACGAGCTCGCCGACAGAGGACGATCGCTGCGTCACCACGCCGTCGAGCGGGGCGCGCAGCGTGTAGGTCCCGCCGGCGCCGATCGAGCCTAGCACTCCCACCTCGGCCCGCGCCGCCGCGAGATCGGCCTCGGCCTCGTCGAGCGCGCGGCGGGCGGTGATCAGGTCCTGCTCCGAGGAGATCTTCTCCTCGCGGAGTGCCTTCTCACGCTCGTGCTCGGCGCGCGCCGCGTGGACGCGTGCCTCCGCCCCCGCCACGCGCGAGCGTGATGCTCCTGCCTCGGAGCTCGTGATCGTCGCGAGCGCGTCGCCCTTGCGGACGACGGCCCCGACCTCGGCCATGACCTGCTGGAGCACGCCCGGGGCGCGGGCGTTCACCTTCGACGTGCGCGACGGATCCGCAACGATGGTGCCTGGCACGACGACGCCTCCAACTTCGGTGACGGAGGCGGCCCTCTCGATCGTCAGGCCGGCCAGCGCCGCCGTCTGATCCGACTTGAAGCGCACGCGAGTGCCGTCGATCGCGTCCTCGGCCTTGGGAGGCGCGCCGCCGACGTCAGCGGCAGGCCGACCGCCGGCCTCCGGATGGCAGATCGGGCAGAAGCTCTCCGGGAACCCGTGCTCCGGGCACCAGTCGCCCTTCGCCTGGAAGATGGAGACGAGCGACGGGTTGCACTTCGTGCAGACCGCCTCGAGCACGCCGTGCTCGACGCACATTCCGTCGGAAGCCTCGGCGGACGCGCTCGCCACGCGAGCCTGCGGCGGGGCCGGGGCAGGAGCCTCGGTCCGTTGGCAGCCCACGAGCGCGAGCGCGGCCGCCGGCACGAGCCAGCGCCGCGTGCGCGACATGTCAGGTACCCGACGTCTTCGGCGGGCGCTCGATCTTCAGGTCCGGATGGCAGATGAGGCACTGCGACTCGGGCACGGAGTGTTCCGCGCACCAGTCGTTGGTCGCCTTGAAGGCGGGGATGAGCTTGGGGTTGCAGCGCGTGCACTTGGACTCGGGCACGGCGTGCTCGCCGCACCAGTCCTCGTGCGAGCCCGGGACGACGCCTGCGGCGGCATGACCGCCAGACGTGGAGGGTGAGCCCTTCTTGTCGCCGCAGGCGACGAGGCTCAGGAGCAGGAAGGGAACGACGAGAGCGAGACAGTTCGAACGCATGGAGTGATCCTCGCGAGAACGCACGCGGGCGCGTGCACGATGGAGAAGTGACGTCCCCGCGCCTCCGTTGAGGCGCAGGCGGGTGCTCAGCCGACGACGGCGGCGAGCTTGGGGACGTGCAGGATCTCGCGAGGGTGCGGGGAGGGCAAGAAGGTCGAGACGCTCCACGTCACCGGCAGGTGCTCATCCGCGGGCAGCGGTTGGGCGACGTCGATGGCCGGCGTCGCGGGCCTGAGTTGCGGGCAACAGGGACAATCGGGACCGGGCGGGCACTCCCCGTGATCCGCCTCCCCAGGGTCGCAGCAGGAGTCGGCCGCCACGCAGGGTCCGGTCCCCGTGCATGGCAAGGCATTGCCCATGCAGGCCATGAGCCAGACGATGGCGAGGAGCGCGGCGAGCCGTTTCACCGCGGAAGCATGCCATGCCTCGAAGACCGGTCGCCCGTTGGCCGAGGGGGCCGCGGCATGTCATGCTCGCCAGCCATGTCGCGCCTGGTCGGCCTTCTCGTGCTCGTCGTCGCCCTCCTGCAGGGCATGGGCCTCGAGCCGTGCAACCGCACGACCTGCTGCGCCGACCAGCGCCACGCGTCGGACGGGCCCCCCATCTGTCCTCCCGACTGCGCGAGCCGTCCGTGTTGCGCCCGCGCGGCGTTCCCGCCGATCGCCCTGGCGCTCCTCGTCGTGGAGCCGTCTCGGGAGGCGATCTCCTTCTTCCAGCACGGCTTGGACCGCCTGCCGGCACCCCCTCCGCGAGGCATCCTCCACGTTCCTCGCCTGGCCGCCTGACGCCTGAGACCGCCCGAGCGGTCGTTCGTCCGGCCTGCCACGTGGAGGACCGATTCTCGGTCTTTCACGCTCTTCTCTTCGCAGCGAGGTGTCCCATGTCCCGAGTGCGTGCATTCGCGGCCGCCGCATGGCTGTGTGCCGCGGTCGGTTCCGCTCCCCCCGTCACGGCGCAAGTCGCCGATGTCGTCCCATCCTCGATCACCAGCCCCGCGCTCCCGGCCGAGGTCACCCTTGAGCAAGCGTTGCGGCTCGCCGCCGACCTGAGCCCGGAGCTCCAGGCGCGGCGCGCTGAGGTCGAGCAGGCGCGCGCGCGCGTGGTCACGGCACGAACGCCGGCGTTCAACCCGGAGATCAGCGTGTCGGCCGGCCGGCGGGACTCACCGGGCGGCTCGACGACCGATCGCGGCATTGAGCTCAGCCAGGAGATCGAGCTTGGTGGGAAGCGGCGTCATCGCGAGGCCGTGGCGGACGCCGAGGTCGGAGCCGCAGAGGCTCGCTTCGAGCGCGCCTCGCAGGTCCTCGCGGCCCGGATCTCGCTGGCCTTCGCCGACGCGCTGCGGACACGAGAGCTCCTGCGCATCGCGGAGACCGACATCGAGCTGGCGACGACGTCGGTCGAGATCGCGCGCAAGAGGCTCGAGGCGGGCGCCAGCACCGACATCGAGGTCAACCTCGCGATCGCGACGAGAGCGCGCGCGGAGCGCAGGCGTCAGCAAGCCCTCGCGGCCTCGGAGGCGGCGCGCTTCGTGCTGGCTGAGGCGATCGGCGTGCCGCCGTCCGAGGCGCCCGAGCCCATCGGCGAGCTCACCACCGCCGCTGCCGTCGAGCTCGAGCTCGAGCCGTTGCTCGCGCTCGCGCGGGCCCGTCGCGCGGATCTCGAGGCCCTGCGTCGAGACCTGCGCGCGGCGGAGGAGCGCGTGAAGCTCGCTCGCGCCGAGGGCGCCCCCAACTTGCGCATCGGCCTCTTTCACGAGACGGAGGTCGACGACGACATCACCGGTGTCTCCGTCGGGATCGGCATTCCGGTCTTCAACCGCAACCGCGGCGGCGTGCTCGAGGCGCGGGCCGGCGGCGAGCGGGCGAAGTGGGAAGCCACCGCGCTCGAGCGGTCCATCGAGCGCGAGGTGGCCGAGAGCTGGTCGAGCCTGCGCGCCGCGCAGGCCGCTGCGGGTCGCTTCGATGAGGACGTCGTCGGCGGCTTCGAGGAGAACCTGCGCCTCCTTCGCCGCTCCTTCGAGGCGGGGAAGATCGGGGTCTCCGAGGTGCTGCTGTTCCGTCGGGAGTTCCTCGACGCGCAGCGCGAGTCCGTCGAGTCCCGCTCGGATGCGCGACGCGCTCGCGTGCTCGTCGACTTCGCCGCCGGGACGCTGGAGCTGCCGGATGGCGACATCGTGGACGAGGAGACTCGCGACGCGACGCCATGAGCATCGTCGACGGCCAGGACATCCTGCTCTCGCCCGCGCGGCTGGCGCGCAAGGAAGACCATGCGCACGTCGTCGAATGATCATGTCGAGGCGATGAGGTGACCGCCTGCCACGACGCGTGCTCCGGCGAGCTGCCCACGGAACGTCCGACGCTCTGGGGGAGCAAGCCAGTGCGAGCGGCGACGCTCGCCTGGGCATTCGCCGGGCTCGCATTCCTCGCAGGAGGGCTGGACGCCCCTGGATGGCAGGCCGCGCTCTTCGCGGCCGCGATCGCCAGCGGCGCGTTCTACTTCGCGCGCGATGGCGTGCTCGAGCTCGTCCGCGAGCGCGAGGTCGGCATCGAGCTCCTGATGACGGTCGCCATCGGTGGAGCTTCTGCCCTCGGCCAGTGGCGAGAGGCGGCTCTCGTCGCCGCGCTCTATTCGATCACGGAGGCCCTGGAGGGGTTCACGATCCAGCGCACGCGGCACGCCATTCGCGGCTTGATGGATCTGGTTCCTCCCAGGGCGCGGGTGCTTCGCGGCGACCGCGAGGTCGAGGTTGACGTCGAGAGCGTGGCCGTCGGGGAGCGGATCGTCGTGCGGCCGGGAGAGAACATCGCGGTCGATGGCGTCATCCGCGAAGGGGCCTCGGCGATCGACGAGAGCGCGGTCACGGGCGAGTCGATGCCCGTCGAGCGGAGCGTGGGGGAGGCCGTGTTCGCGGGGACACTGAACGGCAACGGAGCCATCGTCGTCGAGACGACGAAGAGCTTCGAGGACAACACCGTCAGCAAGATGATCCACCTCGTCGAGCGCGCCCAGGCGCAGAAGGGCCGATCGCAGATGTGGGTCGAGAGATTCGGTCGCATCTACAGCCCGGCCATCCTCGGCGCCTCGCTCCTGGTGGCCATCGTGCCGCTGCTGCTCGGGCTCGACGCGATGACCTGGCTCCGGCGGGCAGTCTCGTTCCTCGTCGCCGCCTCGCCCTGTGCGCTGGCTGTCGCCACGCCTGTCACGCTGGTCGCGGCGATCGGCTCGGCGGCCAGGCGCGGCGTGCTCATCAAGGGCGGCAACGTGCTCGAGCTGCTCGGAAAGGTGCAAGTCGTCGCGCTCGACAAGACCGGCACCATCACCCACGGGAGACCGGCGGTGACGGCGATCCGTGCCGTCGATGGTGACGAGGCGGGACTCGCCCGTCTTGCAGCGTCCGTCGAGCACTACTCGGAGCACCCACTCGCGAAGGCCATCGTCCGGGCGGCGACGTCGCGCGGAGTGGAGAGGCTGCCGGCCACCGACTTCCGCGCGCTCACCGCAGCCGGCGTGACGGCGATGGTGTCCGGCAGGCGCATGGCGATCCTCAAGCCGGCCACCGCCACGGAGCTTGGCATCAGCCTCGATGCCGCGACGAGCGAGTGGATGGGGCATGCGCAGGAGCGCGGCGAGACCGTCGTCGTCGTCACCGCGGACGAGCGGCTCCTTGGGCTGATGTCCCTCGCGGACACCGTGAGGCCCGAGGCGGCCGCGCTCGTCGCGTCCCTCCGCCGTGCGGGCGTCCGGCACGTGGTGATGCTGACGGGCGACAACGCGGTGACGGCCTCGGCGATCGCGGGACGGGTCGCCATCGACGAGGTCCATGCGGGCCTGCTGCCGGAGGAGAAGGTCCAGAAGGTGCACGATCTCCGAGCGGAGTACGGTGATGTCGCCATGGTCGGCGACGGCATCAACGATGCGCCCGCGCTCGCCGCGGCGTCGGTCGGGATCGCCATGGGCGTCGCCGGATCCGACGCCGCACTCGCGGCGGCTGATGTCGCGCTGATGGCAGACGATCTCTCGAAGCTCGAGTACGCGTTCAAGCTCGGCCGCCGCAGCCGGCGGCTCATCGCGCAGAACGTGACGATCGCGCTCGTCGTCGTCGTGGCTCTCGTCACGGGCGTCTTCGCCGCGGGGCTGTCCATGTTCGCCGCCGTGGTCGGCCACGAAGGCAGCGAGGTGCTGATCATCCTCAACGGCCTGCGAGCAGCGTTGTGAGGAGCGCCCGCGAGCATCCTTGGTCGCGCGTCCCGAGTCCTGCCCCCGCTTGGCGCGCAGGCGCGCGCCTTCCTCGTTCTCCCGCTGGCAGTTCTCGTCGGGAAGCGCGGCTGGGGTCCATGGACGCATCGACGGCCCTGCGTTTCCACTTCGGCTAGGTCGCGCTCGACATGGGCTGGGTCATCCTGCAGGTAGTCGTCTTGGGAATCGGGCCGACGACACTCGGGATCTCCAGCTCGCTCCTGATGGCCTCCGTGCCTGACCGCGGGATGTCCACCGCTTCACGCTTCGACGATCCGGGGTGGCGCGAGCTCACGCGCAACCGTGGGAAGTGTCGTTGCCGAGGCGGGCGCATGGGGGCCGATGTGGGGGACACCATCCGCATTCTTGACCGACTCTGGCCCCCATTTCTGACATCCCTGACATCGCTCGAAACGTGCACCAACTCCTTCATTTCGCGGTTACTTCCGCATTCCAAGCAACTTGCGCTCCCGATCGCGCCGTTCCGCTGTTAATCAGGAGACCGGAGGTTCGATTCCTCCCGCCCCAGCCAATTGGCTCAGTGGTTTCGCTCGTGCTTCGGGCCACGCCGAAAAGGACATGGGGGCCAGATGGGGGAACGGTCGCCGCATCCGGTGGCCGCTGCGGCGCTGGCACGCTGACAGTCCTCAGAGGCTGGTCACCTGCACGGGAGCGCCCCACTTCTCGAGATGGGCGCGGAGGCGATCCACCTGGCTCTGCGGGAGGGCAATGGCGAGCAGGCGTTGGGCACGTGATGCTCCTACGTAGACCTTCCGCGCGTCCTCGGTGGCCGCAGCCCGGAACGTCAACGGGCGACCCGTGTTCGGGGAATGGGGCCGGGTCAGGAGATCCCCCAACAGCGTGGGGAGATCCTGCGCATCCCTGCAAGCCGCGAGGAACGGCCACACCCGCCAACGGTGTACTGGACTCCTCGATGCTCAGGAAGAGGCGCTGCTCTCACCTCACGCCCAGGGGCCGCTCGGCGGCCATCGCCCACCGAACTCGTCGCCGCCGATCAGCGCCGCGGCGACCGGGCGCAGGAATCTGGCGACATCGGCGACCGCCACTTCGAACTCGGCATCCAGCGGCAGTCGGCTCTTCCGCAGGAACCCGGTCCACTGGTCGTGCTTGCCCGGCACCGAGGCGAAGGCTGCGGTCAGGGCGACCGGAATCTCGGGCCCGAGGGCCGTGCCGCGGCGCTCGAAGGTGGACGAGATCGCACCAGCGAGCGTCGCGCCGTCGAATGCAAGGCGCTCGGCAAGCACGCGGATGTCGTAGAAGTCCCGCATGCGGCTGTTGGCCTCACCAAGCTCGACCATCGCGTGGAATTTCTCGGCGATGGTGGTCTCGGGCTGGTAGGCGCGCACGTGCGGCCTCGGCGCATCGAGCAGGCTTGGATACTCGATCATCGCCGGCGTTGGTTCCACGGCGTCGCCGATGCCGATGTCCACTTGAACGCGAAGACGGGCAGCACCGAGAAGCGCCACGAGGACGACGCGCCAGCCGCCGTAGTCGTCGTCAGGACGGATGGGGCCGATGCGGAGCGTGGACAGATCGAAAGTCAGGCCGTCCGGATCGACGACTGCCTCGCAGATCTCGCGGAACGTCGCCTCGAGGCTCGCGGGCGACAGGTCCCCGAAACCAAGAAGGTCCGCATCTCGCGTGGGGCGCGTGAACTCGCCGAGCCAGGCGATGAGCATGAGACCGCCCTTGAGGGCGAAGCGATCGGCATGGCGGGAGCGCGAGAGGCGATAGAGCAGGCGCTCGGTTGCCTATCGTGCCAGCACGACGTTCGGGTCGACGTCGATGCGCCTCGCGTGCGTCACCAGGCGCGTCTGGATCGATTGCGCGAGGCCGCGTGAGGGCTCCCTCACGTGCCGAGCATCTCGAGGTAGGGGCGCATCACGCGATGCACGCGGCAAGTTCTCGCGTGCCGCTCGAGCGCGGCCATCGTGAAGCGTCGCTCGCGCCACGCCTCGCGCAGCGCTTCGATGGCCACGTCGAGTCCTACCTTGTTCCTCGCCTTGAAGAGATCCGCGATCGTCTTGGCGACGCCGTAGACCTTCACGCGCTGGCCCTCGATCTCGTGGATCTCGACGCCGGTCGTGAAGGCCGCGCCCGTGAACGTGACGACGCGAAGAGGTGGGTAGGTCAGCCGCGGTTGTCTCTTGCGCCGCTCGATGGCCACCCAGACATCCGGCTGGAGCTGCGTGCCGATGCCGTGGTAGCCGAGAGCGGAGAGCAGGCAGATCACGCCGCCGGGCACCGCGCGGGCGACGAGGGCCAGTGCGTGATGTTCGGTGATGGGTTGATCAGGGAGCCGGTATTGGCCCCGGGCGATGCGCTCGAGTTCTCCCTTCGCCACCAGCCGCGTCAGCTCCTGGCTGTGGATGCCGGCCTTCGCCGCATCGCGAGCCGTCACGACGGATCCACGGGCAGCCATGGAGAGGAGGCGCACGCGGGCGGGGCGGGGCATGTGTGATGATGCATGCAAGAATAGAGACCTGTCAACTCATTCACACAATTCGTCGCGAACGCAAGCACCCTTGGCCGCGCCGCGGTGACGATCATGGGTTCTTGGCCGACCGTGGCCCCATTTCTGACATCCCTGACATCGCTCGGCAGCAGCGCCAACTCCTTCATTCCAAGGCAACTTTCGCATTCCACGCGACTTGCGCTCTCCACCGCGCCGACAGACTGTCAATCAGGAGACCGGAGGTTCGATTCCTCCAGGCCCGGCCAATGGAGTCTGCCGGTGGCCGGAGCCTCGGGCTCCACCCGCAGAGCCGGGCCGCTGATGTCGGTGAGCAACGTCGTGGCGATGCCCCCGCGTGCGGGTCGTGCGTCGAGCAAGATCGTGCTGCCGGGGCTGGCGAGAGACGAGGGGCGGCGGACCCACGAGCGTGGCGTCAACGGCTTCGACCTTGCAACCGTCACCTCACCCGAGGGGGTGCGGGGGATCGTGACGGGCATCGGACTGCTGCCCGCCCGTCATCCGTCGGCGGCGCCGGCCCGCGCCGGAGGCGCCTCCGACGGCCGCTCTGTCACGGCTCTTGCCCCGCCGACATTCCCGACTGCCTCGCCCGAGTCGCGCCAGTTCCCGCGAAGGCAGCGCTCCGTCATCTCATGAGCCCGACCGCGGAGTGATGCGCCGAAGGGGCGCCCTCCTGTCCACCAGCGCGTGCGGGCATCGGCGGCCCCGCGCGTTCGTCTCGATGCGCCTGGACCTCGTCGTCGTCCGCTCGCCCATGGAGGAGATCGCCCTCCGCCGGTTCATGATCACGCGTTCGCGACTCGCCGTCGGCGAGCCGACCGCCGCCGTGCTCGGCGTGGTTTGGCGGTCGGTTCTCGGCGGGTGAGGGGGCGTTCGCCCCCGCCCACGTCCGCCCCGCCTTCGCCCGGCCCGCGGTACCATCGGGCACGGAGGTCATCGCCATGCGCTCGTGGGTTGCCGTGGTCGGCATGCTGGGCGTCGTTGCGCTCGCGGGCAGCGCGCGGGCGGCTGACATCTACGTCCACCCGGTGACGGGGAGCGACTCGAACGACGGGCTGGCTCCGGCGACGGCCGTGAGGACCATTCAGCGGGGGCTGAACCTCGTCGGAGTTGCGGGTGCGGTGCACCTGGCGGCGGGGGATTATCGCGTCTCGCTCGGGCAGGTGTTTCCGGCTCGGTCGGCGGGCGCGACGACGGACATCACCGTCATCGGGCCTGGCTCAGCGTCCGCGATTCTCGATGGGGAGAACACGACGCAGATCCTCTCGCTCGATGGCGACAAGGTTCGCGTCGAGGGCATCACGATCAGGCGCGGGAACTCGCCCATCGGAGGCGGCCTCTACATCGGCCAGCCGCTCGCGCTCGATGTCGTGGACGTCGTCTTCGAGGACAACAACGCGTCCATCGGAGGCGCCCTGCACGTGCAGCAGAACTCGCGCTCGACGACCTGCACCGTGCAGCGCTGCACGTTCACGCGGAACACGGCGGCGATCGGCGCTGGCATTCAGTACCAGATCAACGCGGATGACAACGCGCGGCTCGTCGTGGAAGACACGATCTTCTCGGAGCAGATCGCGAACATCGGCGGCGCGATTCAGTTCCAGGAGAACGGCATCGGGCAGCACGTCCTGAATGTCACCCGCACCATCGTGCGCAACAGCACGGGCGCGGGCGCGGGCGGAATCCACTTCCAGCGCAACGCCGGCACGGCCCAGGGGGAGATCCGCGAGTGCTTCTTCACCGGATGCGACGCGGCGCTGGTCGCGGGCGACGCGCAGATCGAGGTCATCAACAGCACGTTCACGAACAACGGCACGGGCTTCAGTGGATCGTCGGCAGGCGGGACGGAGATCACCAACTGCATCTTCTGGGGCAACGGCACCGAGATCAGCGGCGGCGCCGGCACCGTGTCGTGGTCGATCGTCGAGGCGATGCAGATCGGAAGCTTCACCGACGGGGGCAACAACGCGAGCGTCGATCCGCGCGTGGACATCGGCGGACACCTGCCGCCAGGCTCCTCGGCCATTGACCGGGGAAGCGATCTCGCGGCCACCTCGCGCGGCACGACGCTCGACTTCGATCGCAACGCGCGATTCCGCGACGATCCCGGCACGCCCAACGGCCCGGGCGGCACCATTGACGCGGGCGCCGACGAGTTCGACGCGACATCGCCACCCGACGCGGATCGCGACGGGATCCCCGACGCCTCCGACAACTGCGTGCTGACGCCGAATCCCTCGCAGCTCGACAGCGACGGCGACGGCAGGGGCAACGCCTGCGACAACTGCCCGGCGATCGCGAATCCGTCGCAGGCCGATGCGGACGGCGACGCGGTCGGCGACGTCTGCGACAACTGTCCGGCGGCGGCGAACGGCTGGCGCCAGGATGATCAGCGCGATCAGGACGCCGACGGCGTCGGCGATGCCTGCGACAACTGCGACCTCGCGCCGAACCCGGCCCAGGCGGACGGCGATGCCGACGGCGTCGGCGATGCCTGCGACAACTGCCCGGCGGTGGCCAACCCCGGGCAGGAAGACTCCGATGGCAACGGCATCGGCGACGCGTGCGACACGTCCGACCGCGACGGCGACACGATCATCGACACGCTGGACGGCTGCCCGGACACGCCCGACCCCTTGCAGACCGACGGGGATGGCGACGGGCGGGGCGATGCCTGCGACAACTGCGTGGCCGTCGCGAACCCCTCGCAGGCGGATGACGATGCCGATGGCCTCGGGAACGCCTGCGACAACTGCCCGCGCGTCGCGAACCCCTCGCAGGCGGACGGCGACGGTGACGGGACGGGCGATGCCTGCGACAACTGCGTGGCGGTCGCGAACCCCGCGCAGGCGGATGCCGACGGCGATGGCCGCGGTGACGCGTGCGACAACTGCCCGAGCGTCGCGAATCCGTCGCAAGCGGATGGCGACGGCGACGGGGCGGGGGATGCCTGCGACAACTGCCCGGGGGTCGCGAACGCGTCCCAGGCCGATGGCGACGGCGATGGCGCGGGTGATGCGTGTGACAACTGTCCGGCAGCGGCCAACGCGTCGCAAGCGGACGCGGACGCGGATGGCCGGGGCGACGCCTGCGACAACTGCGCGAGCGTCGCCAACCCGTCGCAGGCCAACAGCGATCCCGACGCGCTCGGCGATGCCTGCGACAACTGCCCGCTGCGCTCGAATCCGCTGCAACTCGACGGGGACGGCGACGGCGTGGGTGACGCCTGCGACAACTGTCCCGTCGTGCCGAATCCCACGCAGGCCGATGCCGACGGCGACGGCGTCGGCGACGCCTGCGAGGCGGCCGACCGCGATGGCGACACGATCCCGGACGGCGTGGACGACTGCCCGGACACGCCGGATCCGGCTCAGCTCGACGCCGATGGTGACGGCGCCGGCGATGCCTGCGACAACTGTCCGGGGCTCGCCAATCCGGGCCAGGCCGACGTGGACGCCGATCTCGTCGGCGACGCATGCGACAACTGCCCTCTCGCCGACAACCCCGGCCAGGCCGATGGCGATGGCGATCTTCGCGGCGATGCCTGCGACAACTGCCCGGCGATCCCGAACGCATCGCAGGCCGATGCTGACGCCGACGGCCTCGGCGACGCGTGCGACGCCTGCCCGTCAGTCGCGGATCCCGGCCAGGCCGATGCCGACGCGGACGGGGTTGGCGACGCCTGCGACAACTGCGTGAACACCCCGAACGCAGGGCAGGGCGACGCGGACGGCGATCTGGTCGGCAACGCCTGCGACAACTGCCCGAGCGTCGCGAACGCGGACCAGCTCGACTCGGACGGCAACGGCGTCGGTGACGCGTGCGAGTCGCTTCCGTCGTGCGAGGAGCCCTCGGCGCTCGACCTGCGCCCGGGCGCCGTCCCGTTGCTCGCGAGCAAGACCGGCGTTGCCGACGAGCTCGCCCTCACCTGGGAGGACGTCGGCTCCCTCGCCTACCACGTGTACGGCGGCCTGCTCTCAGACCTCCGTCCCGCGCGACCAGCGCCCGTCTCGATGCTCTGCGGCAGCGCGACGAACGCCGCCACGGTCCCCGCGCCCGGCTCTGGCCGCTGGATCCTCGTCGCCAGCGGATGCGGCGCCGGGATCGAGAGCTCCTACGGCCGCGACTCGCAGGGCGTCGAGCGCGCCCCCGCAGCCACGCCCTGTCCGTGAGCGCGCGGGGGCCGTGTCCTAAATCGGACAACCCCGCCCCTTGACAGGCCGTAGAGTGCCGCGTCTCGAACGATCGTGGCTCAGTATCGGTAGGCGAGGGGCGCAGCCTGGAGAGCGTGGATGTTCCATGCGCTCATCAAGAGCGCGCCGAGAATGCCCCCACCAAGAGAGAACAGCGGGCGAGGATGGCTTCCACATAGGTGTCCACGTCCTGCATCCGCGCGCCGCCCGGATGGCGGCAGTTCGTTCGCACCGCCCGCACCACTTCCCAGGCCACATGAATCTGGGGCGCGTGGGGACCGCACGTACTCCACTACCGGACGACCGCCGTTTCTGTGCGTCGTCGCGGCCGTGCCGCCTTCCACACCGCCCTAGTCCTCGCCACCGGGCCCTCTACAAGTCGCCGCCGTCAGGCAACACGTTGGGAGCGACGGCAATCTCCGGGAGGTCAACCTGTCGCGCTATGACCGTTCGCTGCGTCGGCACTAAAACCCCGTCGGGCCGGCCCCGAAGACCTACCAGCCGCACAACCTCGCCTTCGCTCAGCGAAGCAGCAGCTGGGTGAACGGAGAGGTTGAACGGAGCAATCGGAGCGATGCGTCGAGCCTCGGACCCAGCCTTGAGATCTACCGAGATCGCTTTGGCTGCGCCGCCGTGGATCAGACTCGACGCAGCGGTGAGCGATCCTTCGACAGCAGCGCCATCGAGCTGACCCGACCAGTCGGGCGTTGCGGTCT
Source organism: uncultured Thermoanaerobaculia bacterium (assembly GCA_964613915.1). Classification (GTDB taxonomy): domain Bacteria; phylum Acidobacteriota; class JBCCFW01; order JBCCFW01; family JBCCFW01; genus CAZTIW01. The sequence continues at coordinate 137,112 of CAZTIW010000002.1, read as the reverse complement.
GCCAGAAGGCGGGGCATATGATCTTGAATGAGCACCACCTGCACGCCTGCGTCGAAGGCGACGCGAACTCCTCAGGAGATGCGCCCGCGCGAACCTTCGTGTTGTAGATGTCGAGCAGGTCTACCGCGTCAGATGCCTCCCTCTCGCATTCGGCCGGTTCGAGCGCCACCTCGACTCCGGCGCCACCAAGAGGAAGCAGCAGGCCGCGCTTCGGCCACCATCCCAACTCCTGCCTGACGAGGTATCCATAGATGCGGAGCTGGCGTACGTAGGCGGCCTTTACGACGGTGGTATCCGTGACAACGTCGTGCTCGAACACCGCGCCGCTCTTGTAGTCCACGACCTCGCTGTCACGGACCAGGTCGGGATACCCGCGAAGTTTTCCGCCGAACGCAGTGAACTCCTGTTCACGCATGACGGCTCCGCAGGCTGGACGAGGCGCCTGTGTCGGCGTCGACACGACCATCGGCGCGGGACCTGGGCAGATCTCACTTGCGCGGAGCAGAACGCTGGCGCGTGCTAGGTAGTAGCCAGGCCAGTTTGCGGGCGAGCCAAAGCGGCGATTCAGTACATGAGCCTCCGCGCGTCGCTGCTGCGCCGCGATCGCTTGATCCCACAGACGGGCGACAGCCGCATCCAAAGGCTCCTGACAGGGATCAACTTCGGCGATCTTCTCGAGCACCTCATGGTACGCGGTTCCGAGCCAGGCTCTCGGACTCCCGAGGACGACGGACGAACTGCCGCCCGCCTTCGCCAGCCCTGCGCGCAAGAGGCACGTGTGCATTGTCTCGGCCAGCGCGGGATTCGTCGCGCGGACTTCCCGCAGCTCCAGAGTCGGCATGGCTAGAACGGTCTCCGGAGTACCTCGAAGATGGACTTCATCGAGACCTGGCAACCGGCCGCGACTGCCTGCGCATAGGCGGCTGCGAGCTGGGGTCCGGCGAAGTTGGGATCCGTGTTCCAGAGTGGATGGGTGATGATCTCGACCTGATTCCCACAGCGTCCGGCCTGCAGGCCCCCGAACGTGACGGGTTGCCAGCCAGGCATCGCGGCGAAGTAGGGGCCCGCCGCAGCCACGTCGAGGCCCTGCCAGTATGAGACGGCGAAGTCGATGGACGCCGTTGCGTCGAGTGCCAGGCGCGCCAGGTCAAGACCGAGTCGCCAATCGAGAATGTTGTGGTAGGCGAGGTTGCTGAAGTCGCGGAGGCAGTCCGGACAGGAGGTCCTGCACATCGCTCCGTGGAGCAGGTTGCCCTGCGCATCGTGCTGAGCGACAAGTGGGCCAGTGAACGTGCTTCCGGTCAGGCCGACGACGAAGCGGAGGAGGCCTTCAGCTTCGGCGGGCGCCCCGAAGTAGGAGCTGTACCCGGCACCGTTCTCCAGGCTGTCCGAAATGAAGATCTGGCCGATGACCTGCCCACTCGGATCCTGCATCACGCGAAGCCCCACCTTGAGCTCGCGTTCATGGATATCGAGCCGAACAGCGGCGGCCCGCCGAAGCAAGAAGCCGAGGGAGTAGAGTGCAGCTCGACCCTCAACGCGGAGCGGAACGGCGTTGACGCCGATAGGCCACGTTTGGATTCCGAGGACAAGGATGTCTGTAGGCTTCACAGAGGCAAGGGCGCGCCGCTCCGGTGCACCTCCCGGAGCAAGCGGCGGATTGGTCACGCCGATCTTCTCGAGCGCATCGCGCGTCACCCAAGTCTCACCCTGGGCGAGCTTCTCGAAGTCGAAGAGCTGGCCATCGTTGTCATTGATGACGTAGACCGTGTCCTGGCCACTCCAGATCTCGAAGTTTGCGGCGGGTGTCATCGCGATCGGCATCACCCCGACCTTCGGGCGTGACGCTCGCGCGGTCCACTCGAACACGCCGTCAAAGTCGCGACTCCCCCCGAACCACGTACGGAAGCCCCTCGGCTGCGACAGGACCACCAGGTCGTAGTCAGGTGGGGCTGCTCCGCACACAGGACACGCGGGCGCGGGGTTCAGCGAGCCGTCGACTGCTTGACAGCGACGGCACAGTCCGATCACCAGCGGTGGGCCGAGTGGACTTGGCTGCTCCACCACGACGCTTCCCTGCGGCTGATAGTCGACGACGCCGACAGCCGTGTGGATCACGCCGTCCTTCACGGTCTCGGATGATGGAGCGAACTGACTGATAGCGATATCGAGCTCACGATCGACGACTCCATCGGGCGGCCACTCGTATGCCCCTCCCGGCTTCTCGTGGAAGAGATAGCGAACGCGCGTCGGAAACCCGAACATTGGCAGGACACCAACGTTGGCAAGGCGCTCGCTCAACGATCGCTGTGGCAGCCTGGGATCGACTGAGGCCGCGGTCACTCGACTCACCAGTTGCGTCTGCACGTACGTGATCAGTGCGGCTCTCTGTGTCTGAAGTTGCGGTGTCGTGAATGACAGCAGCACGTCGCACGTATGCGCAATGGCACTTTGATTGTTCTGGATCCAGACATCGACGAGCTGGGCAACCGTGAGACCAAGTGGCGAGCCGGGAGGCGCTTGCGGAGGAGCGGCGCCCCAGGCGGATGCATCTCCGAACTCGCCGTGTACGCTGTCGCCTCCCTGCGTCAGAAACAAACCGAGGGCTGCGAACGCTTGCCGCAAGACTTCCTTGCCGAGGACCCGCTGGAGGATGGCCTCGCGCCGCATGTCGACGTACGGCTGTGGCGGTGGGTCCGAGGTGATTCGATCCGGTCGCTGAAAGTAGTAGTCGTCGTGGCTGCGCCCCCGGCAAAGCGTGAGTGCGACGGAGAGACCGGCACCGCGTCGCCCTGCGCGACCGACGCGCTGCTGATAGTTGAAGCGCATCGGCGGCATGTTGGCCATCATCACAGCAAGGAGAGAGCCAATGTCGACGCCTGCCTCCATGGTAGTTGTCACACTCAGAAGATCGATCGAATCGGCGAGCTGGATCTCTGCGGGCGGAGGCAGGCAGACGTCCTGGAATAGTCTCTGGCGCTTGCGTCCATCGCTCTTGTTCGTCTGCCCAGTGAGTTCCTCACAGTTGAGCCGGAACAAGGGTCCGGCCTGCGTGGCCAAGTAGCCGTAATAGTCGGACGTTATCTGAGCACCAGCTAGAGTCTGCCCTGGGCCAAGAGGGACGTGGCAATCCGTGCACACTCCACCAGCGGGGTGCAGGTGAACTCGGCGGCACTGACCGCACTCAAAGTAGACCGCGCTGGGTCTGGCAAGGCACAGATTGTGAGCAATGAGGACGTGCTGACTGAGTACTCCTGCGCCAATGAGGTAGTTGAGAACGTCTGTTGCAAAGGACGCCGGCGTGAGGCCGTGCATCCGCGCTACGGCCGCCAAGTACTGGGTGACGTAGGCCGGGGGGGTGGGTTGACTGGCGGCGCCATGGGTTGACAGACGGCGCCGCGCGCCGAGCAAGCGAATCGCACCGTCAGCGGATTCCTGGATGAGCGGACTCGGCGCAGGCATGCCGATACGGTCTGTGGTCGCGAACGCGAGCCGCAGGGACTCGAGGCTACGGCGGCCGGAGGCGAAGACCACATCCATCGACTCGAGAAGCGACTGATCCTGAATCCTGCGAAGATGATCGCGCTGCTGTTGGCTCAGCTGCGCCGGTACCCGTGCCTGGGGACTTGTTCCCGGCGCACCCCACGCATACAGATCACGCCAGCTGCCCTCTTTCGTTCGCGGAGCAGTCCAAAGGACATCCTGCATGAAGCCACCTGGATTCATGCCATTGGCTAGCAGCTGAGCAGAGGCATCCTCCGAGAGCTGTCCGAGGTGGAACGGTCCTTGTGTAGCGCGAATCAGGATCTGTTGTGCAGCGACCTGGCAGGTAAGACCCGGGTGTGATGGCGACGGCAGCTGCGCTGTTGCAGCGTTCGCTGCCATCGAGAGAGACGCTGCTTCACCCGGGTGCGTGCCACTGAAAGCAGCGGCGAGTGCCTGTTGCTCCTGTGGCAGTGACTGCCCTCCTACTTGCGACGAGAAAGCCTGAGCGCCCGCTCCTTGGACGGCGATGGCGGTCGTAATGGCCTGGCGTAGCGCGTCCCGGTAGTGCGAGAAGCGCATTCCGGCCGAGAGCTTGGCAGCATCCTGTCGGCTGTCCGAGAAGACTACGAGCTTCCGAGACTGGCTGGCGGTACCGGGTGCGATGTTCCGAAGTAGTGCGTCGGAGAGCACCTGCGCGATCTTCTGGAATCCGGTTCGAAGTGTTCGAACGGGTGAGCCGATTTGACGCCGAGACCAGTCGGCGTCACACCGGGGGCAGCGTGCCGGATATGCCTGCCGCGCGCTATCGCCGGGTGGCGGCGTTGCCGCGTGCATTGCCGGCACGTAGTAGAGGTATCCAGGCCCGCCGAGCGCGACCCTGCCGTCAGCCGGCGTGAATCCAGCGGCTCGCCAAGCCCGCGTAACACCATCCTGCGTCCACTGCGCCGACGCCGGCGTCACTCCGGGTGCCCCTGGCCAGAAGACGGCGTATCGCAGGTAATCACGATCCATGGAGGCCATGTCCGGAGACGCTTCGAGGTCCGGGTGGTCGGGACTGAGATACCACTCGTTGGGATTCAGGCCCGTGTCTCGTCGATAGCCGCCGAAGAATATGTCGCCACACGCTTCGCAATAGAGTAACTCGAGCACGCGCGAGCCGCAGACGCAGGTGAGTGTCGGTACGTAGTGCAGGGCACCGGCAGGCGGGGCACCTAACCTGGGTGGGGCCTGCACGCATGCACTGTTCGTGCAGGCCCACAGGCCTTGAAGATTGCGGTAAACGATGTGCGCCCGAACCGGGAGCGGAGCAGTGCCGCTGGTTCCGCGGGCCGCGGACAATCCCGCAAGAAGTCCCTCGACGGCCTCAACACCGTCGGTGGAGGGGATGCCGGGAAACAGGGAGCTGGCAATTTGTTCAGGGAATCGTGGCTGCAGCTGGGGAGCATGAGCCGGGCCGGACGCACATGCGAGCCGCAGTGCTTCACCGGCCATTACGTGTCCCAGCGCTGAATCGAGAGTCAGCGCTGGGCTAGTTCCGGCTGGGGTAGCTGGCGCACCGACGGCATCGTGGAACGCCGTGGCCGCGCTAGCAGTAAGTGTGGGCGACGCGCGCAGGGCGACGCGCAATTGTCGGAGCGCTGTCACGCTCGCGCGAACGGGGGCAAGGGCGCCTGGATTGAGCGGCTGCGGGCCGGCGCCGACGATCCGAAAGCGATTGCGACCGCGGCCGAAGAAAGACTCGAGGTACTGCAGGCCCGCCGTGCCGCTCGCTACTGATGCACTAGAGGCGATGATGCGGAGCTGATCGGAGTCCGGTGTTAGACCGATGCGATCCAGAAGTACACGAATGAGATACGCGACCTCGGTGCCAGGAGTTCCGCGATAGGTGTGCAGCTCATCGACCACGAGATGAAAGATGTGTGACGATGATTGCTGGAGCCACTGCCGCGTCTGGTCGAAGATCGGCGCCTCGACGCTGCGCATCAGCATAATGTTCAGCATTGAGTAGTTCGTGATCAAGATGTCGGGAGGGTGGTCTTGCATGTCCCAGCGTGACCACATCTCTCCACCGTCCATGGCTGCGAAGAACCGCGCCGCAGAGGTTCCCATGACGAGCTGGAAGTCTCGATGGGCATCCGCGAGATCAGTGCGCAGCCTGCCGGTGGCCACGGCTGTTCGGTTGCCTGACACCGGCGTTCGCCCAGTGTAGCGCCCGAAGTAGATCGGATTCGCAGCACGGTGTGCTTGGAGCCACGTGCGGGCACTTGCTCCATCGAGGCCGTCGCGCAGGCGTGCAAGTTGGTCTTCGACAAGCGCGTTGAGTGGGTAGAGGATGAGAGCTCGAACCGCAGCCGTGCGGCTTTCATGTGCCCGCTGCGGAATGCGGGGATTCCAACGTTTGCTGCTCCCTTGCATGGTCCAGTGATTCCACCAGTCCCACTGCGCCGATCGTGAGCCAGGCGGGGTCCATCCAGTTGACTCTCGAATGAGTTCAGCGGCAATCGGGAGCAGAAAGCACTCGGTCTTTCCGGACCCAGTACCGGTGGTCACTACAACATCGTGGCCATGGACGACAGATTCCTCGAGTACGGCACGCTGGTGCGTGTACAACTCGCGAGGTTGCCCGTTGGGTAACGTTGGGGGGAAGAGCCCCTGGGATACGAACGCCGTCAGGTCGGCGACAGTCTGCTGAGGCCAGACTTGTCCGAGCAGTGCTTGTGCGGATTGCGCGAAGGTCTCTCCGGAGAGTTGATATGCCGGTACGGGCTCGATCAACGGACGTCGATAGAGCCTGCCGTCTGAGTCCAGTAGCGCGCGCCGTTCGGCGACGAGGTCTGGGTACCTCAGGTCGAACGGACTGTCGAGATACCGAAGATAGGTGTCACGAAGGTCTTCGAAGAGAGCAAGGGGATTACTCATCGGAGCTCCTGTCGGAGAAGATCTGCTGCGAGCAGCGCCGTGTCTTCCGGGATCTCGATGTAGTGAAGTGAGCCGCCACGTGGGTTTCCGCCTTCGTATGAAGGTGGTGAGCCAGAACACAGAATTAGGGCCCGTTCCATCAAAAATGGCGGCCGGTAAGTTGCTGGGAGCGTGAGCACGTGTCTGGATCTGTCGTATCGCAGTATGTGGCGCCGACGGTGACGTAGTGCGAGGTACTTGCCGACCTGGACGGGAACTCGCGCAACAGTGTCTCTGCAGCAGAGCAATACGTGGCGTTGGTGCCGCAGAGTAAACCGATACAGGCCGTAGGAGGTAGTGCGAGCATCCTCGAGCGTCGCGGAGCGCCAGGCGAAATCGTCAGGGCAGAACCGATCGATTGTCCAATCTGAGCCGAACGGCAGTTCGGTCGGGTAACGCACCGTCGGAGCATCTACCGGCGGAAGGCTTGCAAGAAGAGCAACGGGTGCATCCGCCTGCAGGAAGAAACCCGCTTGCTCGGCCATTGAGGCCAGCGCCTCCTGGGTGCTCGCAGTGGCGAGGATCTGGTCGGGGTAGGAAGCGCGTTCAAGGACTCGCAGTTCTGCACCGTGGTCAGCTGCCGCCGAGTCAAGGCGCGCCATGAGCGACCGCGATCTCGCTCCGGCCACAACCCCGAGCCAGCCACGCGTGTGCCGTGTCACCGCCAGCGACGGCGGCGCGACTCGCCACTCAGCTCCCTCGCTAGCACCAGCGAAGAACTCAGCGTGACCAACACGTTGAAGGTTGAATCGCAAAGTCTGATAGAGAGGCAACGCATACGGATCGGCCGCTTCATCGATGTCTCCATCGGGATCGATGCTCCCACCGAGATGAAGCTCCTCGACCGCGGCACGGAATTGTGCCCAGGAGCCGCGCTGTCGCGCTGACATCCAAAGGAGCAAGGTGTCAGCGCTCATGACCGGCCTCGAGTTAGAGCTCGCGCACAGCGCTTGTAGCCCTTCCACAGGTCCACGATCTCGACCCGTGAGGGATCGGGTTGGAGCCCCTTTCTACCGGCCTCGAGAATGGCTGCACACCACGCTTGGTGACCCCGAGCGAGCACAGGTCGTCGAGCGGTTCTCTTGGCCACCTGCGTGCTGGGCGGCGCGTGTGCCAGGTCCACCGCCACGGGAGAACCGATCAATAGCACACGGGTCTTGGCCTTGTCGCAATGCAGAGCGTCGTACGGGAGCGCCCAGATGGGCCTGAACCAGGTGAACCCGACGCAGAGTCCCGTGCGCACGTCACTACGGCGTTTGCAGACAGCTATCTCGCCTGGTCGTGCACCGATCAAGACTGGATTCGACGCGGCCACTACAGTCGCACGGCTGTCGGAGCGTCCAAGCCGGGGGGGGCGGACTACCACGCCACAAATTGCAGGTCGTGGCTGTGCCTCACTAGTACTTGGTTCGCCCAGCGACCAAGCGTAGGCGTCCCATGGTTCCCAGGCCTCCGCCCCGCTTCGAATCGAATAGCTGCGCGACGCACTCGTACACCAAACGGCGTGCTGCCCCGGAGCGTCCCAACCGGGTGCAACGAAGCCACCGTCGTCTGCCTGTGTCGCCTGCTTTCCGTCGATCGTGACGTTGTCGACTGTGGTGGCATCGCCGAGAAGCTGGATTCTTGGGGGGAATCCGCTGAGCCATGTTTGACGGTCAATTCGAATGCCGCGGACCAGGGTGATCGTCACATCTGGAAGTGGTCTGAGTGCATCGAGGATGTCGCCATCGGGGCTTGGCGCAACAGGCTTGTGAGGACGTACCCCCCGCATGCCGACCCAGCCAGTGGGCACCCCGCTCACTGAGTCCAGCTCCGTCGGCTCCGGGCTCCCGGTGAGCGCAATTGCGGCGCGCACGTCGTGCAGATACTCGGCACTGCACAAGACGACGTGTTCCTCTCCAAGAGTTAGGCGCGTTGTACTGACGAAGCCGCTGAGTGCGTCGTGCCGAGCCAATACAAGAATGCCCCGGCCGCTGAGGGACAGCCTGCAGGAGGCGCCTCCCGGGAGTACACCGGCCCACTCGATTCCCTCCCTGAGGAGGCGCCCGAGGTCGGGAAGTATGACGTCCTGGTACCAGTCGTCCTGCAGTGCCAGTAGTTCGGGAGGAGCGCCCGAACCCTCCACCGCGAGCTCGCTCGGCATTCCCCCACTCCGGCGTGGCAGGAGGGAGACGCGGCAGAACCCTGCCTTCTCGAACACGAGACGTACGTCGATCGGCAGCGCACGCTCGCGCACATTCCCGTCCGGCGTTGGAGGGTTAAACGCGCGTGGTCCCGCAAGTGCGCGTGGTGCCGCAGGTGCGCGCCCCGTAGGGCGGTATTGCCTTGGTGCTCTTGGCGCGAGCGGAGGTGGGGAGCTTCGTGGGAGCCCAGCAGGGTCCGGTGGCGAATCGGTGGCGCCGGAGCCAGCAGTGCCTACTTCCATCTCCTGTCCGACGCGTGCTTCCTCTTCGTCCGCACGATGGCGCGCCACTTCGGCTTGGTGCTGGGCCTCCCGTTCGGTTGCGACGCGTACTTCCTCTTGGTCCGCACGATGGCGCGCCACTTCGGCCTGGTGCTGGGCCTCCGTTTCGGCTGCGACGCGTGCTTCCTCTTCGTCCGCACGATGGCGCGCCTCTTCGGCCTGGTGCTCCAGTTCGGCTGCGACGCGTGCTTCCTTCTCCTCCGCACGATGGCGCGCCACTTCGGCCTGGTGCTGGGCCTCCCGTTCGGCTGCGAGGCGTGCTTCCTTCTCCTCCGCACGATGGCGCGCCACTTCGGCCTGGTGCTGGGCG
>CAZTIW010000002.1:94222-127794 GCA_964613915.1 uncultured Thermoanaerobaculia bacterium | reverse complement strand
TCCGCACGATGGCGCGCCACTTCGGCCTGGTGCTGGGCGTCCCGTTCGGCTGCGACGCGTGCTTCCTCTTCGTCCGCACGATGGCGCGCCACTTCGGCCTGGTGCTGGGCGTCCCGTTCGGCTGCGACGCGTGCTTCCTCTTCGTCCGCACGATGGCGCGCCACTTCGGCCTGGTGCTGGGCGTCCCGTTCGGCTGCGACGCGTGCTTCCTCTTCGTCCGCACGATGGCGCGCCACTTCGGCCTGGTGCTGGGCGTCCCGTTCGGCTGCGACGCGTGCTTCCTCTTCGTCCGCACGATGGCGCGCCACTTCGGCCTGGTGCTGGGCGTCCCGTTCGGCTGCGACGCGTGCTTCCTCTTCGTCCGCACGATGGCGCGCCACTTCGGCCTGGTGCTGGGCCTCCCGTTCGGCTGCGCCGCGTGCTCCCTTCGCAGAATCGCCCGGGCCCTTGTCGGTCGTGTACTGAGGTTCGCGCTCCGCGCCGCTCTGGAGCTCAGGGCCGGCGCTCCGCCTGCCCCTCAAGAGCGCAACAATCGTGATCACGACGGCGAATCCGACTGTACCAATGATGAGAACCTGATTGACTGCCAAGCGAGCACCCTCCACTCTTTCCGCTTACGCGCGGGCATGCCCTCTCGCGAAGGCGTGACGTGCGGTGGCTGCTGCCCCCGATGGCGCTGGCGACACCCGGCGGGCACCGGCCGGGAGGCCGACCTTGGGGCAGTCCGACATCAGCGGACAGAACGGGCATCTCGGACCTCGCGGAAGACACCTTCGCCGCCCATGCACGACAAGACTTACGTGCGGAGCGCGACGGCGGTGCGGGGCCACGGCAGCCTGAATCCCATCGTGCAACTTGCGACGGCGGTAGCCGGCGCGTCGAGAGAGCACGCCCGTCCGCGTGAGGACCCGGAAGGTGTTACTGTCGATCGGTAACGGGTGGCGGTCGACGCCATACAAGAGTACGCAACGGACAGCCTTCCATGACAAACCTGGAAGGCTCACAAGCAGGCGCTCCGCATCCGCGTCACTCATCGCGCGTAGGAGATTGAGAGAATGCGCGCCGGCCACGTTGCGAACGCTGGTAAGGAGACGGCGGATAGACCGCGCCTTCTGCCTATGAAGTCGACCGTGACGCAGAACGTGGGCAACATCCCGAGCGTCCGCGCGCCCAAGTGCGCGCCACGACGGGTAGGCAGCACGCAGCCCTGACCAGGTCGTACCCAAGCGAGAGAGGTCGGTTTGGAAACTCAGAATGATGTAGATTGCTTCGTCCAGTGGATGGCGCTGGTTACCCAGCTCAGCTTCCGGAGTGGCATTGGCAGACTCAAGGCGGGCATCGATGCGGGCGAGCCGGCCCGAAGCGCCGCACGTCAGGGGCGTCGCGTTCGTCATCTCATGAGGTCCTGTTGCCGATACCCATTGCCTCGCCGAGCACCCGTTCAATCAGCAGCGGTGGCACTGAGTTTCCGATCATCTCGTATGCGCTCCGCCTGCAGACCACGTCCGACGGAAACGTGATGTAGTCCGGAATCCCTTGCAGACGAGCGTACTCGCGTACGGAGAGCGAGCGCGCCTCTGCATAGTGGTAGACGCAGTCATACTTGGTCGACAATGCCGTCGAGGGAGCATCAGGATGTAGGCGCCGATATGCCGAGTCGTAGCGCCGTGCTAGTCCGTTGAGGTGTTGTTTGGGGATCAGACGCGCGCAGCCACCCGGTGGGATGTATTGCAGCCGCGCTACAGTCTCGGCATTCACCCCAGGCGTGCGGGTGTCGTGCAGCTTCTCAGCGGCCCCAATGCGCACCCACCTTTGAAACGCGGTCCTCGGCTCGGAGGCGTATCGTCTGCCCACTTCTGGCTCTCCAGGTCCTAGCAAGGGCAAATCGGAGAGTGCTTGCCTTGCCGACGTGAGGGTGGAGTTCTCCGGATCGGCGAGGGCCTCCAAGTACTCCTCGAGCTCACTCGGGACCGGCCCTCGGTGACGAACAGCTGCGAAGAGCGCCGTGAGATCGGGGCCGGGCTCGGGCAGGCTCTCTCTCCCGCCTCCTCGTACGCCGAGGAGCAGAATCCGGCGCCGAGCCTGCGGTGTGCCATATTGGGCCGCGTCATAGACCTTGTACTCGACGCGGTAGCGAAGCCGATTGGCCGGCCGCGTCAAGCGCTCAATGAGGGTGGCAAGCGTCCGGCCGTCACGATGTCTGATGAGATCGGGGACATTCTCGAACAGGAATAGGCGAGGACGAAGGAGGGCCACATAGTCGGGCATGATCGCCAGGACACGATTGTGACCGTTTCGCCCGTCGTGGTGCCCATTTCTCAGCTGGCTGAATCCCTTGCACGGTGGTCCGGCGGCCAGTAGCTCAAGATCACCGATCGCGCGGCGAGCCGCAGCCACGAGCTGGCGACCTTGGGCGCTCAGGAGGTTGGCGGTTGCTGCCACGTCGTCGCTGAAGTTGTGGTTATAGACGGCGACCGACTCGTCCCAGGAGTCATAGGCTCTTGCGACGCTGAACCCGAGTGCTCGAAGGCCGACCCCCATGCCGCCGAGACCAGCGCAGAGCTCCACCGCGCTTCCAGCGGCCGTCGTCGGGCTCACCGGTTCAGTCTCGAGCCGCGTGCCGCCGGCTGGCGAGCCGAGGCCGGAGCACAATCGGCCATGTCGTCACGCCTCCAGAGACTTGGGCGTCGATGCCGTACCGACATCTGGCGACGCTGCATCAACTGTTCGCCCGAGCCGGACCCAGTCATCGACCTCGGCCAGCTTGAACTTCCAGAGTCGGCCAATGCGATGCGCAGGCAATCGGCTGCGCTCGATCGAGCGATAGACCGTGTCCCGAGCAACGCCGAGGCGCTCGGACACCTCGTTGACGGAGCGCCAACGCTCGGCCATGACCGTGTCCCCGGGTTCCAACTGTAGTGGTGTCGGAGAGGATCGTCGAAAGTCGTACCATGTGTCAAGATACGCGCACACGACGAGGAGGAGGCAATGGCAGTTCGCGACGCGCCCGAGAAGGAGCACCCGATCGAGGCTGACCTGCCCCTCGAGATTTGCTCCGGCGGAGTCATCGAGAACCTGCCTACTACGGACCTCGATGGACGCTGGCTCGCGGCCGGTTCTGGCCTGACGAGTGCCACCTTTCAGGCGGCCAAGAACCTCAAACCCCGCGGCCATGTCCGACCCATTGACGGCGCCGGCGGCAAGGTCTGGACGCTGTCGCGCGTGGGCTCCTATCATCGCATCGAACGCATTGCGCGAGCGATCTTGCAGGCCCGGTGTCTCCTGGGGCTTCCGCCGCACCCCTAGCCCCCGGCCGAGGGCCGCGAACAAGAAGCGGTGCAGGCACGGTTGCGCGAGGCGGAGGTGCGACTCCGCTTCGAGCGCTGATCGCTCGCCACTGCAGAGATATTGCTACCCGCGCAAGGTGCAGAGGAGAGGTTCGATGTCGTCAGCTCGCGACGAGACCATTGAAGCGTTGGGGGAGGTCCTCCGATATGTCGAGGAGCGGTACGCCGATCAGCGGGCGACGCTTCGCGACCTTGATGTGAAGGTAGGGCTCCGCCTCGCGATCTACAGTGCCATCGGTGGCTTGGTCTCCCTGGGCCTGCCAGCACTCGGTCGTCTCGACGGACCGCTTCTGCTGGTGGTGGGGACGCTCACCGTGGTGGTCCTTTTCGCGTGCGCGCTCTTGTTTACATTCTGTTTGTCACTGCGCGTGATCTCGGTTGAAGTGGACATGCCGGGCCTTCCGTTGGCCGTCATCGAGCCAACTCTCCAACTCGAAGCGCTGGACCTCGCCCAACTCCGTCGAGATCTCATTCGTAGCCACGCCAAAGCGCTCGAGGGTAACGCCAGCGTCCGAGCATCGCGCGTTCCGGTCGAGAAGTCTCTGCGCCGGCTCAGCCAAGCGACGGCGGTTCTCGGTATAATGGCGGCACTCCTTGGAGGTGCTGTTGCGTTTCTCAGCGCGAGGCAGGGTGTCCAGCCTCAGACGGAGGTCAGTGTGGCAGATGACAAGCGCGCTTCAAAGCCGTCGGCTCCGCCATCGAATCCTGCCTCGACCCCGGCCGCGCCGCCGCCGCCGTCAGCGCCGGCACCTGCAGCGGAGCCAGAGAGCAGTGCGGCTCCGGCCAAGACGCAACCCTCCTGGTCCTTTCCCGCCGAACGCGTCGAGCTGGGCGAGCCGCCCACGAGGGTCCAGCGTGGACCAGCAATGCCACTGCCGACGCAGCCGCCGGTGAAGAAGGACGACTAGCGAGGTCATTCGAGCGCCCGTCGCGTTGAAGCACCGCTCGGGAGACCCAAACGTGAGGGCCGATATGGGGGACATGTTCCGCTTTCTCGGCAGACTGTGGCCCCTCGGCTGACATCGCCGACAACTCCCCGGGCGAGTGCCAGCTCTTACACGTCGAGGCACTTTCCGCATTCCTCGCGAGTTGCGCTTTCGGGCATAGGGGCCGACCGTCAATCAGGAGACCGGAGGTTCGATTCCTCCCGCCCCAGCCAATCGGAATCGGGGAGTTGCGGGGGGGGGCGTCGGGCAGCAACATCCCGCCGTGGTGTCACGGTATCGACCAGCCCCTGCACGCGCGGCCCGCACGCGATCGACGCGCCCGCGCCCGCATTGCGCCCGCGCCCCAACCCCCGTAACCTGGCGCCATGGCGACCGGGGAGGACTGGACGAGGGAGGAAGTGGAGGCGGCGGTCGCGTCTTATCTCGCAATGCTCCGTTGCGAGCTCGACGGCGAGCGCCCGTCGCGCGTCGAGTACTGGCGGCCGCTGACGAAGAGGCTCGGCGGCCGCTCGAAGGGATCGGTCGAGTACAAGTTCGGAAACATCAGCGCTGCTCTGTGCTCGCTCGGATTACCCTACAGTGACGGCTATCAGCCGTACGGTCACCGCCAGGCACTCGTCGACGACGTCGTTCGCTCCGCGGTCGCGGCCGATCGGGAGCTGGCGCCGCTGGTCGCTCGCTTCGCCGAACGCGCTCCACCGTCCGGCCTGCCTGCGATGCCTCGCGATCCCGCCGCAGTCGAGGTGCCCGCCCCGAAGCATGCCGAAAACGAGGATCCCCCGAGTAGCGAAGGCACCGCGACCTACCTGCCGCGACACGTGGACTTCGTCGGACTCGAGGCGCGGAACCGCGAGCTCGGGCTCGCTGGCGAGAAGTGGGTCGTCGAGCTCGAGCGGCGGCGCCTCTCGGCGCTGGGCGCCACGGAGCTGGCAAGCCGGGTCGAGCACTCGTCGCAGCTGCACGGTGACGGATGCGGATTCGACGTGCTCTCGTACGAGACTGACGGCTCCCCGCTCCACGTGGAGGTCAAGACCACGCGATCCGGCCGCTCGACCTCGTTTCTCGTCACGGCGCGCGAGCGCGCCTTCTCGCGCGACCACGCACCGTCCTACCGTCTCTACCGCGTGTTCACCTTCGCGACGAACCCGAGGCTCTTCAAGCTCCCGGGCGATCTCGAACAGAGCTGCCGCCATCTCGAAGCGCAGGTGTGGCGAGCGTGGCCGTGAGGGTCCGCCCTCACCCGAGGAACTTGACATCTCCGTGCCACTCGAGCGCGAGCTTGCTGGGCTGAAGCTCCGGCCTCTGCGGCACGAAGACGGGCTTGCCATCGAAGGTCTCGTACCGCCTGCCGTTGTTCCAGTCCGCGCGAAGCCGCTGGGAGATCCGGACGACATGCTTCGGGGTGACCGTGAGGTAGCCGAGATCGAAGAGCGTGTGCAGTTCCTTGGCGAGCAGCAGTCCGTTCTGAACGTGGTTGCTCGACGGGCCGAGATAGTCCTGCACGTGTGCCGCGTCGAGCACGGGCTGCGTGTGCTCGCCGGTGATGGCGCACTGACCCTCGTAGACGTCGAGCAGTCGCGCGCGAAACGACCCCTGGCCCTCCCGCACGACCTGCCCGCGCTCGACGATGCGACGCGAGTCGGCCTGGACGAGGACGAAGTCGTCCGTCAGCTCGGCAGGGAAGGGAGTTCCGTCGGCAGTGACGGCGCCGAGGAGGAGCTCTCGCTGCGCGGCGTCGCGCATCGTGGCGCCCTGCATGACATTCATGGGCCAGTCCTCCGCCTTGCCCCAAGGGATCCAGCGCTCGGGTGGCCAGAAGACCGCGTTGCGAAGGACGTTGCACCCCAGCGGCGCAGCGCGCGTGCGCGGATCGAGGAGATCCTGCCCGCGGTAGCGGCCGATGCGCGTGAGGAATCGCTCGAGCGTCGGATCGCCGTTCTTGTGGCCGAAGAGATCCCAGGCCGCGGTGAGCGACAGTTCCTTGAAGACCACGAAGAAGCCGTAGCCCCCGATGGCGGAGCGCTTGCCCTTCAGGCGGAAGAACACCGGCGTGCCCGGGAGCATTCGGCGCATCGGCCGAAGGCCCTTTGGCTGCCAGAAGTTGACTTCGTCGAGCCGCTGGAAGCGGCTGACATCCGCGAGGAAGTCGAACCAGTTGTGGTCGGTGTTGGCGATGAACGGGAGGGTCTCTTGCTGCATCGCGCCGCTCCGAAGGGGACGCGAGTCTAGATCAACCAGGGCGGCCGGGGGACCCGATCCGTCACCTCGCGCTGGATCAGCGACAGATCGAAGGCACAGCCGTGACGGCGCGAGTGCTCACGCCCCCCCGGCCCCCCACCCCCTCACTCGCACACCACCACCGCCGGGCGCTCCCTGCCGTCCGAGTCATACCCGAACGTCGCGTTGTCTCCGGAAACCGGCACGACGATGTAGTACGACGCCTGGCCGTCGTCCTGCGGCGGCGTCCGGTACTCGTGCTCGGCGATGCCGCAGGCGTCGGGGGCGACGAGCGCGTGCTGGTAGCCGGTGGGGAGGTCGCGCAGGCTCCCTCGCAGGACCGAGTACGTGATGGGATAGAGGCCGCCCTCGTCCGGGGATGGATTCCACCGGATGCGCAGGCCGTCGTGCAGGCGGGATCGCATGACGCGCAGGTCCTCGACGCGGCGCTCGCGCCCCGCGCCCAGCCCCGGCCGGGGCGCCGCGTGGCCGCCGTCGGCGTTGGGTGAGTCGATCCCGTTCTCGCGGTCCAGGCCCGCGTCGCGAGGGAAGTCGTTCGTGCAGGAGTTCTCGGACTCCTGCTGGAACACGTCGTTCTGCTCCTCGCGGCCGGAGCGATCCTGCGCGCGCACGACGTACGTCCACGTGCCGTTCCCGGGCGTCGTGTCCACGTAAGGCGAACCCGGGACGAGCGTGGCGATGCGCGTGCGGCCGCGCCGGCCCACGCCGTTGTCGCGATACACGTTGAAGCCGGCCATGCCGGAGCACGCGTCCACCGCGGTGGCATCGTTCCAGAGGACCTCGACCTGGCAGCGGCCGAGGTCGCGCGTGTTCTCCACCCCCGCGAACGTGGGAGGCGCGAGATCCACGACCGTCACGCCCGCCGAGTCGCCGGCGTCGTTGGGGACGCGCTCGCACGGCCCCACGGCCTCGACGCGGTAGTGCCAGGTCGTGCCCCACGGCGCGACATCGAGATACGTGGTCGCCGCCAGCCCGCTCGCCACGCGATGCGCGGCGTCGAGCGGGACGGGAAGCGTGTCGGAGCGGTAGACGTCGTACGTCGCGGCGGGGTCGCTGGCAGCGGACCAGGTCACGCGGATCGGGCAATCGCCCTCCTGAACGGCCGCGATCGCGCTCGCGAACACGAGGGGCTCGGCCACGCGGACGGTTGCGGAGGCGGATCGCGCGGTGCACGCCGGATCCGTCGAGCAGCGCGACCGGGCATGCACCGCATGCGTGCCGGGGCCGGGCGGGAGCCAGTCGAGCGTGGGCGGCGCGGGGAAGGCGCCTCCCGGGAGCGGCCCCGAGGCGTCCTCGTACTGGAGCTCCGCCACGCCCGCGCACGCGGCGCTGACGGTGGCGGTTCCCGACAGGGTCACCGTGGTGCCCGGGCATGCGACGCCGGCCGGCGCGCTGATCGTGGCGCTGGCCGTGCACGCGGGCGGGCCGTCGCACCACGCCAGCGTGACCGTCTCGGGTCCGATGCCGCAGCCGTTGGCGCCGCGATCGAGGTCGCAGGCTTCCTCGACCTGATCGAAGCGGTCCACGAACAGGCGCAGCCGCGCGCCCGGGGGCGCCGGGCCGACGAGCGTCCACTCGCACGTGCGGCACTCGCCAGGCAGGAGGGGCGTCTGGCAGGCCGGGTCCGTGGGATGCGCGGCGTTGTCGCCGAGCGCGAGGGGATCCGGCGGGCTCTCCGGATCCCAGCGGATCGAGAACGGCGCCATGGGGGCCGGGACATCGCCGGAGTTGCACAGCGTCACGGCGACGACCAGCCTGTCCGGGCACGCGCTCGCGTCCACGACATCGAAGCCCCGCGCGGGGGCAGCGGGGAGCGAGAGATTCGGCCGGCCGCTGCGATCCTGGATGGCGGCGCTGGCGTCCTCGCACCGGCCATGCATCAGCAGGGCGTCGCTGAAGGGCTCGGCGTCGCAGCGCGCCACGATCGACCACGGCCGGCTCCCCGCGCTGCGCAGCGAGACTCTCAGGACGCGGCTGTCACCGAACGGAGTCGGTGAGGGCTCGACGCGGATGCGCACGAACTGCGCCGTGGCCATGCGATGCTCGGAGGATCGATGCCCGCACCGGCAAGGCGCGGACTCGCAGGCCATGCACGGCACGCCGTCGGTCTGGTCCACGAACCCGTCGCCATCAGCATCGAAGACCTCGTTCGGTCCGGGATCCTGATCGACCGGCAATCCCCACGCCACGCTCGTGCCGCTCGCGCGCCAGGCGAGGCACAACACCTCGGGCGCCGGGAGGGGACCGAGAGGCGACATGAGCGTGCAGCTCCCCGCGGGCTTCGTGAAGCTGGGGTCGTTGATCGCATCGTCCTTTGCCAGGAGCTGGTTCACGGGCGAGCAGGCGTCGCAGTAGAGGAAGGGGTTGCCCGCGTCGCGGCGGATGGCGCATTCGTTCTCGGCAGTGAGCGTGGCGGGCCCCGCAGCGATGTCCGCCACGTCAACGCGCATGCCCTCGGCGTTGGAGATGAACAGGTAGAAGGGGTTGCCGCAGTCAAGGCCCACGAAGAGCTGGTAAGCGCAATCGTTGCAAGCCGGCGACGCCTGGAAGGACCAGTCGGTTCCTGACGACTGCGAGCAGGCCGACAGGCTGCCGGTGCCCGCGGACGCCACGCAGTCGGGCCGGTCATCAGCGGTCCCGGGGACTCGATCCGGGCCGTTCGAAGTTCGATCGCACCAGCTCGGTTCGGAGCCGGTCGGGTAGCCACACGGCGATTGCGCGCGGCCTGAGGTGGCCGAGATGAGACAGGCGAGGGCGATGACGGCGCCCGCGAGCGCGGAAGGTCGAGACACGGCGCCTCCTTCGTGACGGGGAGAACTTCGGTCGCGGCGCGCGGGCGAGGCAAGCGATGTGGCGGGCGCCGGCCGGGCGGCCGCGGCCCGCATCGCCCCGTCAGCCGCCATCGAGAGCGGCATCAGAGCCGAGCGCGCCTCCTGCGGGCGAGACGCGCGCTCAGGGGACCAGCATCGGGAGCCGACTCTGGATGATCGGCATGAGGCTGATCAAGACGAGCCCGACGATCACGCCGCACGCGACGGTCATTCCGAACAGGAAGACGCTGCTCGTGCGACGGACGACGTGCTGATGTTCGCGCGAGGCGTCGTCCGCCAGTCGCCGCATCGCCGCGGCGGGCTCCGGACCCGCCAGTGCGCGCGTCAGGGCGCCCGCCGTTCGCGCGTCGAGCACGCCTCGGCGACGCCGTGCCATGTTTCCCCCTGCCGCCACCGCACGCGCCGCTGCCTCGAGCTCGCTGGCATGGGCCTGCGAGGCCATCGCCGAGGCCGACTGCGCAAGCCCGGCATGAAGCGGCAAGCCTGCGAGCGCGTGCGTCGCGAGCGCATCCAGCATCAGCCATCGAGCCGACATCGTGCGCAGGCGTCCGACGACGGGCGTCCAGCGGAGAAGCATGTCGGTGAACCGTCGCGCGGGTCGCCAGCGGATGACGCCGGCCAGGAACACGAGGAGCCCGACCGCGGTCAGCACGCACACCATCACGGCGTCCGCCGTGTCCCAGGGGCCCGTCGCCATGCGCAGGACGAAGGGGATCGGTTGACCGCTGTCAACGTGGAGCGTCGCGAGAGTCGGCGTGATCTTCCACAGCATGATGACAAGAAAGAACGTGAGGGCGGCCATGATCCCGATCGCGTACGTGGCGGCAGGAACGACCGCGCCCAGCAACCGACCGCGACGACGAAGGGATTCGGCCCACGCGGTCAGGGCGAGATCGAGCCGGCCAGCGCGCTCGCCTCCCGCGACGAGCGCGGCCTCCCATTCGGCAAACGATCCCGGAAGCTCGCGCAGCGCATCGGCAAGGCTCGAACCCGCCTCGACCTGCCGCTCGATCCTGGCGAGATGCCTCGCGCACGTGCCGGAGACCAGCCCGCTCTCGCGCAGCAGCCGCATCGCTTGCGGCAGCGGCATGCCGCCGGGCGCCGCGGCTGCGGCCAGATGCTGCACGAGAAGCGCCTTCTCGCGACGGCCGAGGCGGAAGGCGATCCCCGGCATCATGCGCGGGATCTCGCGTGCCCGAGGCCGAGGGCAAGGCTGACGACGCGCAGGCCGATCAGGGCCGCGTGAAGGACGACCAGTGCGGTCCCAGCGATGCGCCAGGGTCCGCTCCCGAACATGACCGCGATGATGGAGCCAGGTAGCACCGTGCTGAAGCCCAACAGCGCCGCAGCCTCCCACGTGCCCGTGCGCCGCAGACGCCCCAGCGCGCCCGCCGCGACGAGTGGACCGAGGACCACCAGCACCAGCCAGCCGGCAGCCGCGACGAGCGGATCGATATTCTCGCCGGTGGCGATGGCCCAGGCCGATGGCTGGCTGCCGGACGCCAGGGTCGCGATCACGAGAACGATCAACGCGCCCAAGGCGAGAGCGAAGACGATGGCCGTCTGGATGACCTTGGTGAAGACGAAGCTCCAGGCGAAGGCGCTCCACGTGCGCGCGAAGGAGGCCTCTCCACTCACCAGGAACGAGCAGAACGCCACGGACACGGCCAGCCACCAGACCAGCCCCGCGGCGGCGAGCCCCTGCCAGGCGCTCAGTGGAACCGCCATGAGACCCTCACCCGCGAGCAGCGAGCCCAGGGTGCCCGTGAGCGCGACGACCGCGAACGGCGCGAGGAACCGATACCGCCGCGGGTCTTCCTCGACCAGCGCGACGACGGCATCCACCGGACGCGTGAGCGCGAGTCGCCAGGGGAAGCGCGGCTCGCGGATGCGATCGCGCGGCGCGGGCGTGGGGCTCGGCGGATCGACGCCAGCCGGCTCGGTACCCGGGCTGCTCGCCGGGCCGTTCGCGGAGCCTGTCATGCAGTCACGCCCCTCATCGCGCTCCGTCCTTACCGGCGGCCCGGCCACTCTACCGCCGCCCGCCGCCCCGTCGCAACGGGCCAGCCTGCACCCGCGATGCGGCCTCCGACAGCCCGGAGCCAGCGTGCGTCCCGCCTTGCCGCGATCGCGCGGCGGCGGGGGGAAGCCGCACGGACGGATCCTGCGCCGGCGACACCCTTCCGAAGCGCAGCGCGGAGCCGCTTCGCGCACTCCAGGATCCGGAGCGCGAGTGCCTCGCCGCGCGCTCTTACCCCTCCGCCTTCTTCCTGGCAAACCACTTGCTTGCCTTCGGCCGGCGATGGCGACAGCCCGGCCAGCAGCAAGGGCGTCTCTTGCCGTCGCGCAGCTGTTCGAGCCCCACGTGGATGCGCTTGGCTCGCGTCTTCGCCTGCCGTGCCGACTCGACCCAGCAGATCCACTCGTTGCGCGCGATGGGCGTGATGTCCTCCCACGTCGTCAAGGCGTCGGAAGACGAGGCGAGCGCCGCTTGCAGATCGGCCGGCACCTCATGAAGCACGCCGCTCGAGATCTCCTGCGTCATCAGCCCGCGTCCTCGTGGGGTATCAGCACGGACGGGGCGGCCCTGCACGGGCGTTGCGCCACCGCATGTCACCGTCCTGGCCAAGTCCCCTCGCGAGGAGCCTTCAGCCGATCAGAGCGATCGAATCATGCGGCCGCGACTGCCGGCAATGCGACGCCTACCGGGGCACGCCTCGGCCTTCACGGGGAACCCTCGGCCCGGGACAACCGGGCGGCAGCCGGGGCGGCGCGAGACGTGGCGCTGGCATCACGACGCGCCCCGTGGCGATCAGGGCGTATCCCTGGCTGGTCCCGAAGATGACATCTCGATCATCGAGGTCCGGCACGCCGTCGCCATCCGTGTCGAAGACCGGGGGCGTGTCGTTCAGGACGAAGTTGGGCATGCCCTGATCCGTGGCGGTCGTGGATGGAACGCGTCGTCCCACGACACGGATGCGCCAGGTCCCCGGATCCACGTCCGCGGACCGGACGAACACGTTCTCGAGCGTGTTGATGGGATCTCGGTCGGCGAAGTCCAGCGAAGCGGGATCGGACGGCGGCGCGATCCGGCGATCGGCCGATGGCACGGAGAAGCCCGCCGACCACGCGGTGCGAGGATTGGGACGGTAGACCACGTCGTCGCCTCCGACGATCCCGCCCACCGTCTGCAGGACGCCGTCGGGCCCGGGTCCGATCACCTCGAGATCGAGATCGTTGACCAGCGGCATGCTGGCGCTCGTCCCCGCCGGATCGGACCACGCGAGCGTGACGCGAAGGTCGTTGGCGCGGTCAGCGCGATCCGGGTTCTGCACGACGACGAAGAACTCGTGGATGGCGCGCTCGGCAATGGCCGGCCGGAACGACGGGATGATGGCATCGCGCGCGAGTCCTCCTGGCTCGAGCGTGAGAGGCAGCGTGCCGTCCACGCCGTTGGCGACATCATTGAGCACCAGCAGGCGTGCACGTTGCGTGCCGGGATGCCTGGTCGTGGGATCGCCCAGGAAGTAGAGCGCGTCGTCCAGTCGCGGCGCTCCCCAGCCCTGTCCGAAGGTCGGCCGGGAGGCCCGGCCCGCATGGGAGTCGTCCGTGCGCGCGCCGCCAAGATCGCGGGTGGAGTTCACGATCACCGCCCTGACCAGCGCGTTCGTCGGGCGGAGCGCCGTCGCGGCGGTCGGGAGGCCTCCCGGGTAGAAGCCATCCAGGAAGTACTGCTGGACGAGCGCTGCCATCCCCGAGGTCGCGGCGGCCGAGAATGATGTCCCGCCCTGGACCAGGAGGCTGTCACTGCCGCAACTACGATCGCCGCTTCCCGATCCGTTCTCCGGCGTGACCCAACTGGTACTGTCAGCGCGAACACTCACGATTCCGGGAGCCATCACCTCGGGAGCCTGGCGCCCTCCCGTCGCGGGCCCGAGCGAGCTGAACGACACGACATCCTCGCCGAGTCTCGCGGTGCCGGAGGATGTCGAGTTCGAGCGCACCGTCGCTCCCACGGTGATGGCGCTCTTGGAGTGCGCCACGCCCCGACCGATGGTACGCGGTCCGTCCCCGCCCTCGTTGCCGGCGGAGGCCACGACGACGAGATCGCGCATGGCCCACAGCGCCGCGTCCGCGCCGGGAGCGCTGCCGGCGTAGCAGTCCGTGCACGCGAAGCCGCCGAAGGAAATGTTGGCGACCGTCGCGCCCGTGCGACGCGCCTGGCGCAGCATGCTCCCCACGGACGTCGTTCCCGTCAGCGATCCGGACGCGTTGCCGATGTCCAGCATCACGAGCTGGGCGCCAGGGGCGATGCCATCGCCGGGCTGGTGATGCTCGATCAGGGGGCCGAACGTGTTGGGAAGCGAGGGATCATCGGCGTTGATGTCGTCCACGAAGGGAATCAGGTCGGAGCGCAACTGCTCTCCCACGACCCAGTCACCGGTCGGGTTGTTGGGCAGCACGTTCTGCGAATCGCCGATGTCCCGGATGAGCGGGCGAGCCGCGAGCGACAGGTTGTGATCACCGAGCATCACTTCCGCGACGATGGTTCCGTGCTGGTTCGGCGACGAGTAGGGTGCCGCTCCACCCTGCACGTAGTACGCCACGACACGGCGCTCCCGCGTGCGCACGGCGGGTGTCGGGCGAAGACGCCCTTCGGCAGGCACGGCGTTCACGTCGTCGCCGGAGGGCCCGATGGGCCATGCCGCCTCGTCCACTTCGTTGCGATAGGTGAACTGGCAGTGGTCGTTCTCCAGGCCGTCGTCCAGGAGCCCGACCAGGATCCCGCGACCCGTGATCCCCCGCGCGAACAGCGGCGCCGACACCGAGTAGTTCGTCTCCCGCGTGATGTCATCGCCGCTCTGCACGAACCACGCGGCATGGTCCACGAGCGGCCGAGGCGGCGGCGCGAGATCGACGCGCTGAACGTCGCGCAAGAGAGCAAGCCGTCGCGCAGCGGGCCCGAGCGCCGCGCCGCTGACGTCGAGCAGCGTCGAGGGCGTCAGATCGCTGTCATCGATCGAGAGAATCTCCACGCCGGGGATGCTCGCCATGAGATCGGCGTGAAGATCCGGGCTGGCGCCAGGGAAGAACTCCACGAGCACGCGCGAGGAGGTCTCACCGGCAGCCGGGCCGCCTCCGCTCCGCATCGCGTCCGCCAGGGACGGCTGGATCTTCCACGCGGCGCGATACTCCATCTCGGCTCGCAGGCCCGGCACGGAGGTGAGCGCCGGGAGAAGCCGATCCGGCACGCGCACCAGGAAGGCGGCGTTCGGCACGAATCCGAGAACCTGAGCGCCGAGTCCCTCGAGCCGACGGCTGAACGCGGCGAGGTCGGAACCCTCGGCCTGGACGAGACGGATCGTCTCGTCCGGCACCGTGCCTGCCGGATGCTCGCGCGCCGGCACGTCGAGCTCAGCGAGGGGCTCCGGGGCGAGTCCCTGCACGGGGTCGAGAACGCGGCCCTCGATCAGGATCCACCGGGCCTCGCGGGCGAGAAGCCCGTGATCCACCGTGGCGTGGGGTGCGCTCGCTGCAGCAGCGGCGGCCGCGAGCCCAGTTCCCATCAAACCGACACCCAGCAACGCGAGACGGCGCATGGCGGGAGCCTCCTGGCTTGCCTTCAGGACAAGGCGATATTGTTGCTATGACAATACCCGCAGCAGGCCACCGTGTCCATGGGGGTGGCTGAAGGAATCGTGGCTCGGCGCCGGAGGGGCGCGCGCGGCGCCGTGCTGGCGAACGGCGTGACTCAGGGGGTCGAGGCACGGGCGTCCGCCCGCGCGCCGGACCATGCCCAGGCCGCGAACACCATCAGGGCCGCGCCCGTCACCCAGCCACCGGGAACGAACGCGTCGTGATGGTGCAGTCCGAGATACACGCCGGCACCGATCAACCCGCCGCCGAGAAGGCCGAAGGACTTCATGCCATAGAGGAAGATGAACGGCAGGTAGTGCGCGCCGACGATGATCATCATGGAGGGATAGAAGAACTCGACGTGATGCGTCGCCGCGAAGTAGACGAGCGGGAGGCACAGCGGAACGATGAACGCGACCTGAATGGCGAGTCCGTTGAAGGGATTGTCGCGGCTCAGGCGCGTGGGCCCGCCGGTGAGACGGAGCACGAGCTGCGTGAGAGGGAAGATGAGCATCCCGCCCACGACCAGCAGGAGCACTGCCAGCCGGACCTTGCCGGCCGTCGCCGCGGCCGCCGAAGCGAGCCAGATCGCGCCGGATACGGCCTGCCCTGCCGCGCCGCGACGGAAGACCCGGCGGACTTCCTCCCGTGCTGCCGTGATGGTCCAGCTGCTGCTCATGCACGCCTCCGATCGCGCGAGCCCCTTCAGCAGAGCATGCCACGCGCGATGGCCCGAGCATCGTGCGCGAGGTCTCCTGATGCTGTCTCGCGCGCGCCAGGGCTCGAAGCGTGCTGGTCACGCGCTCCGCGAGCCGGCGTCAGGGGCATGCGGTGCCGCGGCCGCGCTCGGTTCCGAGCGAGTCGAAGCCAAGCGATCCCTGGCCGGCCGTGGTCGCGCCGCAGACCAGATAGAAGTAAGCGTTCCCTGCGCCCGGCAGCGCGGGGTCGAGCGCGAGCCCGCTCCGGATGCCGCTGCGGATGCAGTCCGCCGGGGTCACGGCGATCCGTGCCACGTCCCCGCGATAGAGGCGATCCTCGCATGCCGTGGTCGTCGGTCCCCAGGAGATCCAGCCGGGCGCGCGCACGCGCAGGTCGAGCCCGGTCTCGGGAGGTAGCCGCGTCGCGCCGCACGAGCACGTGCACGCGGGGATCAGGCTCAGCGCCGGCGCACCCGGCATGGAGGAAGCGGGCGCAACATCCACGGAGAGCGGCGCCGGATTCGCCGAGGCCGCTCCCGAGGTCAGAACGAGGGGCTCGGCGAAGAGCGGGTTCGGCACGAAGCCCTCGCAACCCGCCTCCGTGCCGCCGAGATCGTCGAGGCGCAGCAGCCCGGCGGTGGTCGCAGCTAGCACCGCGCCCGCAACCACCACGGCGTCGTGAACGGCGCCGGTGGACGGCGTCGCGAGCTGCGCCCACCGGACGGCCCCGTCCACGTCGAGCTCGGCGAGGAGTCCTCTTCCAATTCCCGCCGCGCCGGCCCTGCCGCGCAGGAGCCAGCGGCCTGGCGCCAGTTCATCCGCCCGCTCGATCGCGCGCAGGTTGGTGGAGCCCAGGCTCCAAGCCGCCGTGACGCTTCCCGATCGGTCGATCCGAATGGCCGCTTGGCCGCTGGTCCGGCCGAGCAGCAGGAGGTGACCGTCGTCCGAAAGCCGCACGAGGGACTGGCCGAGAGCGGAAGGCACGGCAAGCGTGCCTGCGAAGACAGCCGTCCCGTCCGGGAGGAATCGCATGACGAGCGCCTCGCGAGCGGTCGTGGCCGACACCATGACGAGATCGCTGGCCAGGCCCGCCGACACGAGCGGCGGGGCCGAAGCGGCTGCGGCCGGAACGCTCCACGCCGACGCGAGCCTGCCGCCAGCGTCGAGCCGTGCGACGCACGCCGCGCCGCTGGCGGGATCCCGCCACGCCACGGCGACGGTGCCGTCATCGAGCACGCAGACCGGCTGCTGGGAGATGGCCATGCGCGTGCCCGCGACCGACAGGGTTCGCACCCACGCCTCGCGGCCATCGCCGTCGAGGCGCGTGACCGTGACAACCTGGCCCTCGGTCGAGCCCGGCCTTCCGTCGTGGCCGACCACGACGCAGCCGCCGGCCGCCGCGGCCGCGATGGCGTCGGGCACCCAGTTCGTCGGGCCCGCGACGCGGATGGGGGCGATCCACGCGATGGCTCCATCCGCCCCTTGCCGCGCGACCCAGGTGGAGTCACCCGGGGTGGCAGGCCAGGGGCCCGTGCCCAGCAGGTAGGCGCTGCCATCACCCGCCGACGCCAGGGCCGTCACGGCGACGGCTCCGCTCGGGCCGACATGGTCGAGTCGCCACGTCGGCCCGCTCGGTGGAGGAGGCGTGCGCTGGATCGTCAGGTCGTACTGCAGCCCTGGCCCGAAGGCGCCATCCGCTTGCAACACCCCGAGGACGTAGGCGCCCGTGGCTGGCGCGGTCCAGGTCAGCTCAGCCGCGACGCCGTCCGCGCCGAGATCATCGCGCGCCAGCAGCACGGTCCCGTCGCCGGTGCGGATTTCGAGCACCGTGTCGGCGCCGGACGAGAGCCGCGATGTCTTCACGTGAAGTGTTTCGCCCGCGCACGCGCTCACGGGCGCCCAGTCCTCCGGGTCGTCGCAGAACGTGCCGGACGCAGCGTCGGGCCACGCCACGGCCGCTGGCGACGCGGCGCTGTCGTCGGGCTCGAGGCCATCCACGCGACAGCCGGCGCAGGGCGGGGCGATCGTCATCGGAAGCCACGGTCCCGCGGGAGCCCGGGTCGCTGGCGTCGCCGGAGCGGCGCCGAAGGATGCGGGCGCGAGCGCGGTGGTGACGGCGAGCGGCGCCGGGAGCCTCGTCGGCACTTCCAGGATGCACGCGGAGTCAGCGTGCCCGAGATCATCCGTGCGCATGGCGAGGCCGCGCTGCGGTCCTGGCTCGAGCGTCGGCAGCGCGGTCGTCGCCGCCATGAGAAAGCCGCCGCCCGGTTCGGCGCGCACTTGCCACGGGTACGCATCCGTGCCGTCGCCGATCCCTGCGGCGCTCGTGACCACGCGATCCGGTCGCATCGAGACGGCCATGATGTGCTGGTAACTGGCCGTTCTCAGGTCCGGCGACCGCCCGAAGAGCGTCCAGCCTGACGGCGTCGGCAGGATCGCCCAGGCCTCCGCGCCTCCGTCCGGGTGCTGCAGGGCATGCTCCTCCGTGATGGTTCCGAGCGCGGTGTCGAGCGACGCCCACCAGGCCGCGTCGTCGCCGCCCGCAGGATCGCTGGCGCGCCCGAGCACGATTGCGCGCGACGGGCCGTCGGCCTGCAAGCCCTTCACGGCGCGCCCGAGCGGGAGCGAGCGCTCCGAGCGCACGGTGCCGTCGGGCTCCAGGCAAATCAGGCCGGCGCCGCGGAGCCCACCGCTGCCCACGAGAACGGCCCCGTCCGCCAGCAACGTCGCCGCCACCGCCAGGGGCGCTCCCGTGTCTCCGAGCGCGACGGCCCACGCCACGCTGCAGTCGGCCGCGACCCGCGCGACCCACGTGGGAGTCGCTCCGTCGTAGCCGCTTCCCACGATGATGGCCGCGCCCGAGTCCGTCGCGAGCACCACGTGCGCGTGCTCGATCCCGCCGAAGTCGAGAGTCGTCTCGCACGTGGTGGCGAGTGTCGTCGCGTCGAGCCGCGCGAACCAGGCGTCACGAGGCCCGTCAGCCGCGGGCGCGTCAAACCCGGCGACGAAGAGCGCTCCGTCGGAGGCCGACGCGCCGTGCAACAGGCCCGAGTCCCCCGGGGATGAACGCTGCCACGCGCGCAGGATGGTCCCGTCGTTGCCGAGCTCCGTCAGGCGCGCCGCCAGCGCGAACGTCGAACGATCCTTCCACGTCGTCGCCGCGACCAGGCGGCCGTCCGCCGTGGGCAGGAGCGCCCGCAGGCCCGGCTCCCATCCCCGGAACGCATCCTCGCCGAGCGGGATCGCCCACGTCGTGACCTGAGCGCACGCCCGGGGCGCGCCCCAGAGGCATGCGACGCCGAGCACGGCCGTCGCGACCACCCTCATCATCGGAGGAGCTTCGGTCGCGCCCCAGCCGGCGTCAAGCGGGGCGCGGGCGACCCGGTCGCGCCGGGCGTTCTCGCGCGAGGGAGCGCGCCGCGCGCGCGTCAGCTGCCGGGACCTCGGCGGATGGCCGCCGCGGCGCCGCGCGCGGCGCGAGGCGCGGGGCTCGGCCGGGCGTCGTGGGGGACGCGGATGGTCGCGATCGGCGCCGCGCTCGCGTTGCCGCACGCGTCGGTGGCCTCGATGAGGATGCGGTACTCGCGATCGCCGCGTCCCTGGCCGGCGCGCTCGGCTCGGACCGCGACGAAGCTCCCGTCGCCCGCGACGAGGCAGTCGCCCGGGAAGGCGCCGTCGCCGCCGGGCCGCTCGCGGCGTGCGTCGTCCGGCTGGTTCGACACGCAGCCCGAGAAGCGCCACGTCGCGTCGCCGCACGCGTCCGCGACGAGCGGCGCGAAGTCCGAGCGACGGAAGAACACCATGCGGTGATCCGGAGGCCACAGCGCGCGATCATCGCCGGGATTGGCGACGATCTCGGGGGGCGTCGAGTCCACGACCTCGATGACCTGCGTCGCGCGCGCGTCGCGGCCGCAGGCGTCGGTGGCGAGCCAGAAGCGCGTGATGGTCTCGACGCAGCCAGCCTGGCTCCGCGTCTCGCGTTCCAGCCGCAGGCGCACGCCGCCGCCGCAGGGATCGTTCACCTCGATGTCCGAGCCATCGGCCGGCGGCAGGGGCTCGGAGCACTCGAGCCGGACGGGCGTGCGCACGCGCAGGCTCGGGCTTTCCTCGCACGCGTCGCCGATGCCGTCGCCATCGGTGTCCTCCTGTCCCGGGTTGGCGTGATCCGGACAGTTGTCCACGTCGTCGCAGACGCCGTCGCCATCGCCGTCGGGACATCCGTCGCCGCAGGCGAACACGAGCGCGGTGCCAGGCCCCTGCGCGCCGCTCACGAGGGAGAGATGGTTGCCGACAGCGATCGTGCCGTCGTCGAGGGCGACGCTCCTGCCGAACATCTCGCTCTCGGCGGGCGACTCGTCCACGAGCGTGGCGATCGGGATCCACGCGCCGGCCTGCTTCGCGAAGAGCGCGGCGGATCCCGCGCGTCGCGGGCCGGGCTCGCTGTCTCGTTCGTGGCCGACCAGGAGCCTCTCGCCGTCGAGCGCCACGGCGATGCCGAAGCGCTCGGCGCGCGCGAGATTCGCCGGTCGCAGCATCGCGTCCTCGGTCCAGCCCGCGGCGCGGCTGAAGACGCGCACGGAGCCCGCATTGTCGTCCGGTCGCAGGCCGCCCGTGAACGCGCCCGCCGCGAGCGTGTCGCCCGAGAGCGACACCGCGAGGCCGAGCGACTCGCCCGGGGCGGGGCTTGCGGCCACGAGCGTGCGGACGTGCGTCCATGATCCGCGACGCTCGAACACGTGCACCGCGCCGGCGTCGGCCATGCCTCCCAGGTCGCGGCCGGGGCTTCCGAGGGCGAGCAGCTCCCCGTCGAGCGCTGGATCCGCGTGGAGGCTCATCTGCTCGAACGCCTGGGGATCCGGCGCGGTGAGGCGCTGCTGGAGAATCCAGGCGGAACCCGATCGCGCGTAGGCGTAGGCCGCTCCGGCGTAGGGGACCCCGGAAACGGTTGCCGCGCCCGCGGTGACCACGAGCGTGTCGCCGTGCAGCGCGACGTGGCGCCCGAAGGACTCGTTCGCGCCCGTGGCCGGCGGGTCAATCCGGGCTTCCTGCCTCCAGCCTCCCGCGCGACGGACGAACACGTACGCCACGCCGCCGCCATGCGTGCTGACCATGCCGTTCGGCGCCGTGCCGATGGCGATCCGGTCGCCGCTCGCGGAGACGGAGGTGCCGAACTGATCCTGAGGCTGAGCGTCCTCGGCCGTCAGGACGGCCTCGAGCACGTAGCCGGAAGCGGTCCGAACGAAGACGTGCACGGCGCCCGCGGCCCACATGCCCCCCTGGGTCTGCAAGGGAGCGCCCACGACAGCGCGGTCGTCATGAGCTGCCACGGCCTGGCCAAACGCCGCGGGAGGCGGCGAGGGCTCGCCGCGAAGGACGGCCTCGAGGCGCGGGAGGCACGACCCTCCGCTAGAGGTCGCCGGAAGAGCGGGCAGGCAGGCGATGAGAGCGAGAAGCGCACTCGCAGGACCGCGCATGAGAGACCTCCACGGAAGGATCCAACCGACGCTCGATCTGAAGGTCCCCCGCGGAGGTGGCGCCGGCAAGGCAGAGAGTCGCTCTGGCTGTCCGTCTCGTTGCAGGGTGCGGAGAAGAGTGTCGGCGCACCGTCGCGCGCGGACGCACGCGGCCGGGACTCCCACTCGAGCCTCCGCCGCCCCCCGGGGGCCTGGGCCACCGGAGCGTCCTGCGGCATGATGCGGCGGGAGGATGGCCTGGACGGATGAGGCCTCTCGGTTGCCCGCCCGGCCCAGGTCCGTCAGAGGCCCGTTCCGCCGTGTGCACTGACGCGCCTCCCTCGCGCCCAGAGCGCGAGGGGCGCGAGATGGAGTCGCGCATGAGGGATCCACAGTCCCGTCCGAGCCAGCCAACGCAAGGGGTGGAGGACGCGCGCCATGCGCGCCTGAGCGACCTGTTCGAGAGGGCGATGAAGCTCGAGCCCGCGCAGCGCGGCGCTTTCGTCGAAACGGCGCGTGCGTCCGAGCCGAGCCTGGGCCGAGCGCTCGCGCGGCTGGTGGAGCACGCGAGCGATCCCGCGCTGGCGACGGCGGCGGGGCAGGGGCTGGCCGAGCAGGTGCGGGAGTTCCTGCGGCTGGAGGACTCCGCGCAGCCGGGCGAGCCCCCGGAGCCCGACGCGCCGCTGCCGGAGCGGATCGGCCAGTACCTCATCCTCCGCCGGATCGGCCGGGGCGGCATGGGCGTGGTGTACGAGGCCCAGCAGCAGGAGCCCCGGCGGCGGGTGGCTCTGAAGGTCATCGCGGGCGACGCGGGGCAGCCCGAGCGGCGCCGGCGCTTCCGGCTGGAGGGGGAGCTCCTCGGGCTCCTCGACCACCCGGGCATCGCGCGGATCATCGAGGCCGGCGTGGACGAGCAGCCGGGAAGCGAGGGCCGGCGGTTCCTGGTGATGGAGCTGATCCAGGGCCTGCCGCTTCTCGAGCATGCCCGGGCCCATGACCTCTCCTTGCGGGATCGCCTCGAGCTCATGCGACGCGTCTGCGAGGCAGCCCATCACGCGCACCTGCACGGCATCGTTCACCGGGATCTCAAGCCTGACAACATCCTCGTCACGCCCGAGGGCCAGCCCAAGATCCTGGACTTCGGCGTGGCCCGCGCGGTTGACGGGGCCGCCGCGGGTTCGGTCATGACCGCCACGGGCGAGATCCTCGGGACGCTGGCTTACATGAGCCCCGAGCAGCTGGCCGGGGACGTGCACGCGATCGATGCGCGAACGGACGTGCATGCCCTCGGGGTGATCACGTACGAGCTGTTGAGCGGGCGGCGGCCCCATGCCGTGTCGAACCTGCCGCTGGCGGCGGCCGCGCGGGTCGTCCAGGAGGAGGAGGCGAGCCCGCTCAGCCGGGTGGACACGCGCTTCCGGGGCGACGTCGAGACGATCGTGGGCAAGGCCCTCGAGAAGGACATGTCGCGCCGGTACGAGAGCGCGGGGGCCATGGCCGAGGATCTCCGGCGCTTCCTCGCGGACGAGCCCATCAAGGCGCGTCCCGCCAGCACGACATATCAGGTGGCCAAGTTCGCCCGGAGGCACAAGGTCCTCGTGGCCGGAGTCGCCGGAACCATGCTCGCGTTGATCGCGGGCACGGCCGTGTCTCTTCACTACGCCGTGAACGCCCGGAAGGCGCGCGAGGTCGCCGAGGCCGAGGCCGAGACGGCCCGGCAGGTCAGCGACTTCCTCGACAGCCTCTTCGCGGCGCCGACGCCCGGGAAGGCGCAGGGCGAGGCCGTGCTCGCGCGCGACCTCCTGGATGAGGGCGCGCGCCGCATCGAGGGCGCGCTGGCCGATCGCCCGGCCGTCCAGGCTCGCCTCCTCCGCAGCATCGGAACGGCTTACAGCCAGCTGGGCATGTCTCAGCAGGCCATCCCGCTGCTCGAGCGGGCGGTCGAGCAGTCTCGCGTGGCGTACGGCTCGGCTCACGACGAGAGCCACCGTTCTTCGTTCGCGCTCGTCACCGCCCTCGAGGAGGCGGGACAGTTCGAGGCTGCCTCCACCAGGGCGCAGGAAGTCCTGGACATCCTGGAGGCGCAGGGCAAGCGCCGCACGGGCGCTGGCCAGGAAGCCATCTCGCGGATCGCGTCCTTGGCCTGGAGGCGCGGACGTCACGCCGAGGCGGAGGCGGCGTTCCGGGAGGTGCTGGCCGTGCAGGAGGACTGGGGCCATGGCGACGAGGTGAACTGGAGGCCCCTCGGGGGCCTCGGCGTCATGCTTCTGACGCAGGGAAAGCTGGCCGAAGCCGAGACCATGCTGCGGCGGGCTCTCGCGGGACATGCCCGCGCCGCGCCCGACGATCTGGCGACCAGGACGAGCGTGAGGAACAACCTCGCCATCGTCACGGCCATGCAGGGCCGTCCCGAGGATGCCCTCGGCGAGTTCCAGGCCGTGCTCGACGATCGGCGCCGCCTGCACGGGCTCGAGCATCCCGTCACGCTCCTCACGCAGGAGAACGTGGCCTACACGCTCGCGGATCTGGGCCGGCATGACGAGGCCGCAGCGCTCTACGAGGAGACCATCGCGGCGGACATTCGCGTGCTCGGCCCGAAGCATCCGGAGACCCTTCGGGCACGCACCAACCAGGGCCGGTTACTGGGCCTGACCGGACGTCCCGCCGAGGGCGCCGACCTCATCGCGAGCCTGCTGCCCGACTGCCGCCAGGCGCTGGGCGCCAGCAATCCGACGATCACGAAGTACGCCACCATGGCGGCGTGTCTGGCTGCCGAGGCGGGCCGGACCGATCGGGCGCTGGCGCTGCTGCGGGAAGCCGCCGCCGCGAGCCCGCTGTCCTTGAGCGAGCTTGAGCATCCCTCGCTGAGAGTTCTCGAGCAGGAGCCCGAGTTCGAAGCGCTGCTCGCGAGCGCCCGCTCGGTGGCGTCCGCGTCTCCCTGAGCGTTCGCGCGGGTGCGCGCGAACCGGCCGAGGGGTCGCTGACGCGCCGCGCGCGGCGCCCCCGGCGAACCCCGGGGCTCGACACGGCCAGCGGCGAGGCCTACCGTCTGTCCGATGAAGCCCATCCTCCTGCTGCTGATCCTGGCTGCCCTGACCTCCCCGGCGGCGGCCGCGACCTACCACGTGGCCACGAGCGGGAGCGATGCCGGGCCCGGGAGCGCCGCCGCGCCATGGGCGACGATCCAGCGGGCCGTGGACGCCGTGGCTCCCGGCGACGTGATCCTCGTGCAGCCAGGGACCTACGCCGGGTGCCGCATCGAGCGCTCGGGCGCGCCGGGCATGCCGTGCACACTCGCGGCCGCCACGCCAGGCACCGTGCTCATCAACGCCGCGAGCCCGCGCAACCGCCACCAGAGTCACGTCGAGGTCGAGTCCTTCGGCGTCACGATCTCGCACTGGATCATTGACGGCTTCGAGGTGGCGGGCGGCGCGCGGTACGGCATTGACATCCGCGGCACGGACGACGTCACCGTGCGGCGGTGCAACGTCCACGGCAGCCGCGTGACCGGGATCTTCGATGGCTTCGCCGAGCGCGCCACGTACGAGGACAACGAGTCCTGGAACAACGGCGAGCACGGGATTTACCACAGCAACAGCGGCGACGACTTCATCATCCGGGGCAACCGCCTGCATCACAACGCCGCGGCCGGCGTGCACATGAACGGAGACCTCAGCCAGGGCGGCGATGGCCTGCTGTCCCGCGGGCTGGTCGAGCGCAACGTCATCTGGGAAAACGGGATGGCCGGAGGCTCGGGCATCAACTGCGACGGCGTCACGGACAGCATCATCCGCAACAACCTGCTGCACGACAATCACGCGTCCGGCATCGCGCTCTACGGCATTGACGGCGCGGCCTCCTCGCGGGACAACCTGGTCGCGCACAACACGGTCGTGCTGCCGGACGACGGGCGCAGCCGGTGGGCGGTGAACATGGTGGACTTCGGGCTCCGTCCGCCGCCCGTGGGGAACCGCATCCTCGGCAACATCCTCTACACGGCGCGCCCCGTGCGCGGGTCAATCGCCATCTGGAGCCCGGCTGCCGCCGGCTTCGTGAGCGACGAGAACATCGTCGTGGACCGGTTCAGCGCGGACAACGACAGCACGATCATCCCGCTGGCTGCCTGGCAGGCCGCGGGGCATGACCTCTCATCCGTCGTCTCGACCCCGGACCAGCTCTTCGTGGACGCGGCGAACGGCGATTACCGGCTCAAGCCGGGCTCGCCGGCGATCGACCGCGTGACGCCGCTGGCCCAGGTGATGGGGGACATCGACGGCACGTCGCGCCCCCAGGGCGCCCGCTCGGACGCCGGCGCCTACGAGTGGACCGGCTGCGGCGCTCCGCTTCCCGCGGGGCTCGTCCGCGACCTCCGGCTGAGCGCGGATCGCCGCACGAT
Organism: uncultured Thermoanaerobaculia bacterium; assembly: GCA_964613915.1. Lineage (GTDB taxonomy): Bacteria > Acidobacteriota > JBCCFW01 > JBCCFW01 > JBCCFW01 > CAZTIW01. Next base: position 102,247 of record CAZTIW010000002.1, on the reverse strand, counting down.
GACGTGGAGTCAGCAGCCAGGCATGGACTGGTTCGACGTCGTGTCGGGCGATGTCCTGACGCTGCGCACCTTGGGCTTGCAGGCCTCCGTGACGCGATGCCTCGCCGACGATCTCGCCGCGCCGCCAGCGGACGATCCCGATCCGCTCCCGAGCGGCGGGGCGCGCTTCCTTCTCGTCAGGGCCATGAACTGTCGCGGGGGCAGCTGGGACGGCGGCGACCCGGCTCAGCGCTCCTCTCGCGATCCCGCGCTGGCCGGCCCGCCCTCCTGTCCCTGACGGAGCGTCGCGACGGTTGCGGTCGTGCGCGCAGGGGGCGGCGGGGAGCGGATCCGGGCGACGAACCCGCGGCCTTCCCGAGTCGGTCGGTCGCCGAAGCCCGGGCGCTCTTGCCGTCCGCCCGCTCCCGGGGGACATTGAGGCCGTCCCCCGGAGGGATGCATGCGCCCCGCCGTCGCCAGCGTCTTGCTCGTTCTGCTCGCCCATGCCGGCGAGGCGGCGACGTTCGTCCTGGACGACGAGGGGATCGCGCGGGATGCCGTCATGGGCGACGGAATCTGCGCAACCGCCACGGGCGCCTGCACGATCTGGGCGGCGATTGACGAGACCAACGCGCTGGCCGGCCCGGACGAGATCACCATCCCGTCGAGCGTCACGGCGCGCCTGGTGACTCGCGGCGCGACGCGGATTTCCGATGACCTTCGCATCACCGGACCGGGCGTGCTCGCGACGGCGGCGTGGCAGGCCCCCGGGGACGAGCACCAGCTGATCGCGGCGCGGGGCGTGACCCTCGTGCTCGAGCGGCTCGCGCCGGTCACGGTCCGCATGGTGAGCCTGGGGCGCATCGAGGCGCGAGACTGCACGCTGGGATCCTCCGACTTCCCGATCACGGATCCCGTGACCGGGAACATCGTCGCGTCGTCGGGAGGGTTCGTCCTGGCGGAGCGCTGCACGCTCGCGAACACCGCCCTGATGGCGGATGCGCGCGGGACGCTCGAAGTGCGGGACTGCGAGCTCGCCGCCACGTTGTTTCCGACCGGGTCCCCGCGCCCCGCGATTGCCGTCGTTGGCGGCACGGCGGAGATCCGCAGGGTGCAGGGCTCGATGTCCACCTTCTTCATGGGCCCGCGCTATCCGGTGATCTCCGTGAGCGACGGCAGCCTCCTGCTCGAGGACTCCCTGTTCCGGCTCGACAACGTGGCAGCCGTGCGCGTGAGCAGCGGCGACGCGACAGTGAGGCGCTGCGTCTTCAGCGGCTTCTCGCCACTCGGGGCTCCGGGCTTTCCGGTCGCCGACTCGATCGTCGAGTGCGAGGCCGGCACGGTGACGCTGTCGTGGTGCGAGATCGGCGGCAGCTACGGTGGCGGCGTGGGCGTTCAGCCGGCGGGAACCGTGGTCATGGAGCACTGCCGCGTCTCCGACATGGCCGGGCCATGCGTGCGCAGCGCCGGATCGCTGACGATGCGCGACTGTCTCCTGGATGGGAACAGGCCGCTCGTCGTGAGCGTGCGCGGGAACGAGACGGGCACGGGGGCCCTCACCATCGAGGGCGGCGACGCGCAGGTGGACCGCACGGCCATCGCGTCGAACTCGGCCTTCCAGACCATCGCGGGCTTCGAGCTGGGGCTCGGGCGTGGCGGCGGCGTCCTGCTGACGGGCGGAAGCCTCGTGATGCGCGACTGTGGCATCACCGGCAACCGGAGCGATGGCGTCGCCGGAGGCCTCGGCGGCGGCGTGCATGTTTCGGGCGGCGCCCTGCGTCTCGAACGCTGCCTCGTGGCGGGGAACGTCGCCAGCGGTGGCGCCGGCATGGCGTTCGAGGGCGGCGTCGCGGAGATCGTGGACTCGACCCTGTCCGGGAACCGGAGCAGCGCCTCGGCCACGGATCCCATCATTGACCGGACGGGCGGGGCGCTGTGGGTGACGGGGGGCGAGGTCCGTCTCTGGTCCACGACCGTGGCGTCGAACGTCGCGACGGTGCGGGCGGGCGGACTCTTCGTCGCGCCGCCAGGCCGCGCGACCGCGGGCGACTCCATCCTCGCGGGCAACGGCGACGACTGCTGGGGCGATCTCGTGTCGGACGGGCACGTGCTGATCGAGGACGACTCGGACTGCGCGATCACGGGCAACCCCGCCGGGCTCCTCACGCGGATTGATCCGCTGCTCCTGCCGCTCGCGTCCGATGCCGGCGCGCTGCCGACGCATGCGCTCGCGGCGGCGAGTCCCGCTCGCGACGCGGCGGATCCCCGGGGCAACCGCAACGGCGCCACGGGCGGCGTGCTCGCGGTGGATCAGCGCTCGCGCGCGCGCGTCGTGGACGGCGACGGCGATGCGATCGCCGTGGGCGATCTCGGCGCGCACGAGGCGTGCGAGGACGCCCTCGACACGGATGGCGATGGTCTCGGCGATGCCTGCGATCCTTGCCCGCTCGATCCGGCGGCGCAGGCGGACGCCGACCATGACGGCATCGGCGATGGCTGCGATGACGGCGACGCGGACGGCGATGGCGTGCTGGATCGCGACGACAACTGCCCGGGCGTCTCCAGCGCGTCGCAGGCGGACACCGACGGTGATGGCGTGGGGGATGCCTGCGACGCGTGTCCGCTCGTCGCGGACTCCGGCGTGGACACGGACGCCGACGGCGTGGATGACGCGTGCGACGGGTGTCCGCTCGCCGTGAACATGTCGCAGATGGATTCGGACGGGGATGGCCACCAGGACGCCTGCGACATCTGCCCCCTGTCCGCCGATCCGGGACAGGAGGACACCGATGGGGACGGCTTCGGCGATGCCTGCGATGCCTGCCCGTCCGTGGCCGACTCGCAGGCTGACGCGGACCTCGACGGCATCGGGAACGCCTGCGACAACTGCCGCGATCGCGCCAACGCCTCGCAGGAGGACTTCGACCGCGATGGCCCCGGCGACGCCTGCGATAACTGCCCCGTGGACTCGAATCCCACTCAGGCCGACCAGGATCGCGATGGGCCCGGCGATGCCTGCGACAACTGTCCGCTCGTGTCGAACCAGAACCAGGCCGACGCCGACCTCGATGGCGCGGGGGATGCGTGCGACGACGACGACGATGGCGATGGCCTGCCCGACGGCGTGGACAACTGCTCGATCGTGGCCAACCCGCTGCAGGAGGACGCCGACGGCGATGGTGTCGGCGACGCGTGTGACGCGTGCCCGCTGGATCCCCTCGACGACGCCGACGGCGACGGCGCGTGCGCGGATGCCGACAACTGTCCGGCGGTCGCCAACCCGTCCCAGGCGGACCAGGACGCCGACGGCGCGGGGGATGCCTGCGATAACTGCCTCGTGCTCGCGAATCCCTCGCAGGCCGATGCGGACGGCGACGGCGCGGGCGACGCCTGTGATCCCTGCCCGCTCGATGCGGTGGATGACGTGGATGGCGACTCCGTCTGCGGTTCCGACGACAACTGCCCGGTCATTCCCAACCCGGGGCAGGAGGACGCGGACGGGGACGCTCGCGGTGACGCGTGCGACAACTGCCTGCTGACGCCCAACACCGCGCAGGACGACACGGATCGCGACCGGCTCGGCGACGCCTGCGACAACTGCCCGTCGGTGCCGAACCCCTTCCAGACGGACTTCGACCTCGACACCGTGGGGGACGACTGCGACAACTGCGCGGCCATTCCGAATCTCGATCAGGCGGACGCGGACGGTGACGGCATCGGCGATCCCTGCGACGCCTCTCCCGGCTGCGCGGAGCCGCGCAACCTGCGCGTGGCGCGCGCATCGGGCGTCCTCACGCTGACGTGGCAATCCCTCGCCGGCCTCAGCGAGGTCTACCAGGGCGACCTCCCGACGCTTCCCTCGGGCTACGCGACCGCTCCCGTCGCCTGCGCGCTCTCGATCGCGACGACGACGCTGGCCGAGCCGCCGGGCGCCGCCTACTTCCTCGTCGCCGCGCGCTGCGGCGCATCGCGGAGCCCCCTCGGGCACGACTCCTTCGGCGCCGAGATCCCGATCAGCCCGAGCCCGTGCCCCTGAGGCTCGGGCCTTCGTTCCGCTGCGCGACCCGAACGACGGCAAGGCGAGCGGGGGAGGGAGCGGGGGGCTTGTCCGGGCCGGGAACTCGTTGTTATCGTGAGGTCCGTGGTCCCCGTCCCGCAGCACGGCCGCCGCGTGGTGGTCATCTTGCTCACGTGGCTCCTCGCGGCGTCCTTCGTCGGCGGGGCTGGCCTCCTCGTCGGCCTGCGGCCACCGGCTCCGCAGCTCATCATCGTCGTCCTGTCCGCGGCACTCGTCGTGGCGAGCCAGACGCTGCCGTGGCTGCGAACGTGGTCGAGGACCGTTGACTGTCGCTGGCTGGTCCTTCCGCATCTCGGGCGATTCGTCGGCGTCTACTTTCTCATCCTGATGGGGCAGGGGCGCCTGCCTCGCGCCTTCGCCTTGCCCGCCGGCTGGGGTGACATCGTCGTCGCCGTGCTGGCCGTCGCGCTGCTCCTCCTCGCGCCACGCGCGGGCCGTCGCGCGTGGGGCGCGCTGTTCGCGTGGAACCTGATCGGTCTCGTGGACATCCTGCTCGTGGTCGCCATCGCCGCGCGCCTCATGATCGCTGGCGAGCCCTCCATGAACGAGATCCTCCACCTCCCCCTGAGCCTCCTGCCCACCTTCCTCGTGCCGATCGTGATCGGGACGCATGTCCTTCTCTTGCTCCGTCTCCACGCGCAGCGAGGCGACGCGTTCGCGATGAGGGTGACGGCAGGCTGAGTAGTCGCGGCGGCCTCGTTCGCGCCGGCCCGTGGACACGGATCGAACATGCCCGCGCGGAACCGCTTCGCTCGTCCTTGCTCGTCTCCGCTCTGGCTCGTGCGGGGGCCGGACACGACGGAGGGCAGGGTCTCCTCGGGCCAGGTCTGGTCGCCGGGGGGAGGCTGCGCTCCCGCGTGCCCGCGGGCCCGTGCGCCGGACCCGAGCCGCGCGCGGAGATGGACGCGCCGGCGGGGGACGTGGCGTTCCTGGTCGCCTCGGTGAAGGACGGCCGCCAGTCGCCCGCGGGCCGGGACTTCTTCGGCCGCGTGCGACACCGCGAGACCAGCGCCTGTCCGTAGCCGGCGGATCCTGTCCGCGCGCGGTCGACCCAGCGGCGAGCTCGCGCGGCGGCGCGCTGCCCGGCCGGCGCACGCGTGACCCGGGCGCAGGAGTCGGCCTCCAGGCGCCCGATCCTCGCGGCGCGCGTTTCGCGGGACGGCCCTTGGGCCCCGCCCGCCTGACCTGAGGCGCCTGTCACCTTCGCTGGTCGCGGCCCTCGGCGGCGCGGGGCAGGAGGATCCGATCCGGGCTCAGGCGCAGGGGCCCCGCGCCAGGGCGCGTAACGATTGGCGGGCGGCGGCATTCACCACCCCGACCTCTCGTCCTGAACCAGCAAGGAGCCGGCCGCCTTCCCGGGCCGGCTCGGAAGGGCCTCGTGATCATCATGCGCCGCGCTTACCCGTCGCTCGCTGCTTACTCGTTGACGCTGCTGCTCGCGTGCGGAGCAGGCCTGCGGGCCGACACGCCGTATCTCGTCAAGGACCTCATGCCCGGGCCGGCCAGCTCGCAGCCCGGCACGCTGACCGCCGCGAGCAGTCTTCTCTACTTCACGGTGACCGAGCTGGACGGGGGCGGCTTCCGCTGGATGGCGGTGTCGGACGGCACGGCGGCCGGCACGATGCAGCTCGCGTCGGCCGCGAAGGAGCCCGTGAACGACGGCTACGACCGGCTGCAGGGCGGCATCGGGAACATCGGCGACACCGCGATCTTCTCGACCTGGGGGGCGAACTTCAACGGCAACAGGAAGCTCTGGCGCGGCGAGAGCGGCGCAGGCACGATCGTGCGGGAGTTCAACGACTTCCAGGGCCCGCCCAGTGGCTTCGCGACCGCTGGAGGGTTGAGCTTCTTTCATCACGGCGGCCTCTTCAGCCAGCTCTGGCGAACCAATGGGTTCGGCGCCGATGTGGCGGACGACACGTTCCCCTCGCCCGAGTTGATCGGATGGAGAGCGGATCTCGGCGGCATCCTGGTCTTCAAGGCGAACACGAACAACGGCGATGGGAACGAGCTCATGCGCTCGGACGGTTCGAGCGGCGGGACCTACCTCGTCAAGGACATCTGGCCCGGCGGCGGAAGCAGTCATCCCCGGCAGATCGTGACCTCCGGCTCGATCGCGTTCTTCGGCGCCGAGAACGGAACGAACGGCGAGGAGCCGTGGCGGAGCGACGGGACAGCCGCCGGGACGTTCATCCTCGGCGACATCTTTCCCGGCGTGCAGGGGAGCTTCGGGCAGGCGGCGCCCGGACCGGCCGGAACCGCCTACTTCGTCCTCAACGACGGAACGCACGGCGATGAGCTGTGGACGAGCGACGGCACGGTGGCGGGAACGCACCTCGTGAAGGACATCTGTGTCGGCGGCTGCAGCGCGGGCATCGAGTTCGACACCCAGTCGCTCGACCGGAGCACCGCGGTCGTGCGGGGGAAGTTCTACTTCACGGTCTACCGGGGCGGGGCGCCCTTCTCGGAACTCTGGAAGACCGATGGCACGGAGGGGGGCACCGTCATGGTGCGCGGTGGGCTTGACTACTGCGCGTCCATGACCGTGGCCAACGATCGGCTGTTCTTCGCGTCCAGGCTTCCGGGCAGCGGACCCATCCAGGTCTGGACGAGCGACGGCACGACGGCCGGCACGCATGCCGTGACGAGCCTGCCGTGCGGTGTCGGTGATTCGGACGTGCGTGCGGTCGGGGATCGCGTCTACTTCGTCGGCGACGATTGCGGCGAGGGCGATCACGGTCGCGAGCTGTGGGCCTTCGACGCGGATCCACTTCCCGACACCGACGGCGACGGCATCCCGGACGTGGATGACAACTGCCCGTCGGCTGCGAACGCTTCGCAGACCGACAGCGATGGCGATGGCGTCGGGAACGCCTGCGACAACTGCCCGAACCTGGCGAACGCCTCGCAGGCCGACACCGACGGCGACGGCGTGGGCAACGCGTGCGACAACTGCCCGAGCGCGGCGAACCCGTCGCAGACCGACAGCGACGGCGACGGCCTCGGCAACGCGTGCGACAACTGCCCGGACGTGGCGAACCCCTCGCAGGCCGACGGCGATGGCGACGGCGTGGGCAATCCCTGTGATAACTGTCCGGACGTGGCGAACGCCTCGCAGGCGGACACGGATGCCGACGGCGTTGGTAACGCCTGCGACAACTGCCCGGACGTGGCGAACCCCTCGCAGGACGACGGCGATGGCGACGGCGTGGGCGATCCCTGTGACAACTGCCCGGACGTGGCGAACGCCTCGCAGGCGGACACGGACAACGACGGCGTGGGCAACGCCTGCGACAACTGCCCGGAGGTGGCGAACGCCAGCCAGCTCGACACGGATGGCGATGGCGTGGGCAACGCGTGCGACAACTGCCCGGACGTGGCGAACGCCTCGCAGGCCGACACGGACGGCGACGGCGTGGGCAACGCGTGCGACAACTGCCCGGACGTGGCGAACGCCTCGCAGGCCGACACGGACGGCGACGGCGTGGGCAACGCGTGCGACAACTGCCCGGACGTGGCGAACGCGAGCCAGCTCGACACGGACAACGACGGCGTGGGCAACGCCTGCGACAACTGCCCGAACGTGGCGAACGCCAGCCAGCTCGACACGGACGGCGACGGCGTGGGCAACGCGTGCGACAACTGCCCGAACGTGGCGAACGCGAACCAGCTCGACACGGACGGCGACGGGGTGGGCAACGCGTGCGACAACTGCCCGAACGTGGCGAACGCGAACCAGCTCGACACGGACGGTGACGGGGTGGGCAACGCGTGCGACAACTGCCCGAACGTGGCGAACGCCTCGCAGGCGGATGCGGACGGCGACGGGGTCGGCGACGCCTGCGACAACTGCCCGAACGTGGCGAACGCCAACCAGCTCGACACGGACGGCGACGGCGTGGGCAACGCGTGTGACAACTGCCCGAACGTGGCGAACCCCTCGCAGGCCGACACGGACGGCGACGGCC
>CAZTIW010000002.1:82136-94122 GCA_964613915.1 uncultured Thermoanaerobaculia bacterium | reverse complement strand
GACAACTGCCCGAACGTGGCGAACCCCTCGCAGGCCGACACGGACGGCGACGGCCTCGGCGACGCCTGTGACAACTGCCCGACGATCGCCAACCCGGGCCAGGAGGACGCCGATGGTGACGGCATGGGCGATCCCTGCGATTCCTGCACCGACACCGACGGCGACGGGCTGGGCAACCCGGGCTTCCCGGCGAACACCTGCGCCGAGGATGCGTGCCCCCACGATCCGCAGAACGACATCGATCGCGACGGGGTGTGCGGGGACGTGGACAACTGTCCGACCGTGCGCAATCGCAACCAGTCCGACCGCGACAACGACGGCCACGGCGACCGCTGCGACAACTGCCCTCGCGACTGGAATCCCGATCAGGCCGATGCCGACGGCGACGGTCGCGGCGATGTCTGCGACCGCCGCTGAGGCGGCGCCGGCGCTTCCCGTATACTCCGGGCTCGCATCGGACCATGCAGCCAGAGGGGCTGGGGGAAGCCCTGGCTGGGGTGGCTGGCGGGGCCGCGCCGGGTGTCGTTCGCGCTTGACGCGCCGCCGGACGTCGCCGCGATGGTCCGGCTGGCCCTCGCGCGCATCGCCGCCGAGCATGCCGGCCAGCTCGATCCGGCGGGGGGGCCTCCTGGAGATGTTGCAGCGCTTCGCGGCGGTGCATGTCGTCCCGGCGCTGGCGGACAAGCAGCGGCGCGCGCGGATCCTGCGGCGCGACGGGTGGATGTGCACCATGCCGCACTGCCGGAATCAGCGGAACCTCGAAGCGCACCACATACAGGACCGCTCGCGCGGCGGCGGCCATCAGGGCTGGAACCTGACGACGCTCTGCCATCGCTGCCATCGCCTCGAGCATGCCGGGCACGTGCGGCTCCTGCGCGAAGGCCATCTCGACCTCGCCGCTGGCCAGGTGCCGCTCCTGACGGTGCGGATGGGGCGCGTGGTCAACGGGAGCCGCCACTCGGGCCAGTGGTTTCGCGAGGGCCTGCGGGTGCACGGCATGCTCCCGCAGCCGCGCTTCACGCTGGCGCGGCGATGGGCCTCGGCCTCACGGCGGATCCGGGCGCGCGATGCCGTGCAGGAACTCCGGAGCGGTCGGGCCGCAGCCGGGATCGCGGCGCTCGACGGCGAGCGTGCCGTCGGCTGCGACGCTGACGTCCAGCGCATCGGCGCGTAGCGGCAGGGACCGCACGCCGTCGGTCTCCACGATCACGACGTGGATCGCCGGCAGGGCATCCTCGGCGAAGGGGCTGCGGTTCGCGTCCGACGCCACGAGCAGCGCGAGGCCGCCGGCCGCGCGGGTTCGTGCGGCGAGGAGCCTCTGCCCTCCACCGAGTGCCTCCCACGCGATGCCGCCATCACCGGCGAGGCTCGCGCCGTCCTTCGCGATCACGACGAGGCCGAGGCCGGGCACGTGCGCGACCCCCGGTCCGGTGGCGCCGTCCCACGGGACCGCGGTCGTGCCGGCATCCGCGAGGCGGGCGTCGGCCGCGATCGTGATGCGCTCGAGGCCGTCGTCGTCATCCGGCCCCTCGGTGCTCCGGTCGAGCGGCGCCAGCCAGCGCGACCAGCGCCACGTGTCGCCCTCGCCCGTGCTCGCGAGCAGCAGGTCACCGTCCGCCGCGAGGGCCGCGCGCAGGCCGCCAGCGACGCGCGAGTGCCGGGCCACGACGCGGGCCGACCCGTCCTGCCCGACATCGATCACCGTGAGCTGGCTGACTCGCCGCTCGGACTCCAGCACGACCAGCCGAGGCGCGGGCGTGTCGGTGCCGAGGGCGACCATGTCCACCGGGCGCTCGGGCGAGAGGCCAGGCACCGCCTTCATGGACCCGGCGGTGCCGACGAGGACCTTGCGTCCGCCGCCGAGCAGCACCGCGAAGCGCCCGCCACCGAGCGCGAGGCCGACGGATCGATCCGTGGACGACGCGGCGCGGCCAGGGGTGTCCGTCGCGAGCAGCGGCGCGAGACCGAGCGCGAGCGTGCCGTCGTCGTCGGCGTTCGTCGGTGTTCCGCCGAGGCCGATCGCGGCGCGGGCGGCGGCGTTCGACGGTCGGCGCGCCAGCGCGCGCTGAAAGGCGGCGACGGCTTCGTCCTCGCGGCCCGCGGCCCTGAGAAGCAGGCCGAGGCGGACCGGCACGGCCGCGCCATCGCCGACCTGCTCGTCGAGCAGCGTCACGATGGGGAGCGCCGCCGCGAACGCGCCCGCCTCCATCAGGCGATCCGCCACGCCCAGCAGGGCGCGCTGACGGGTGGCATCGTCCGGCAGCTCAGCCAGGACGACATCGAGCGCGGGCCGCGCGACCGCGACGGGTTCGCCGGAGCCGACGCGCGCGGCGAACGTCAGGCTCGCGACCTCGTGCGACGGGAGCTGGATCGCGCCGAGCCTCGCCAGGAGCGCCGATGCGCGAGAGAACTCGCCGCGCGCGAGACAGGCTTCGGCCTCGGCGCGGAGGTACTTGGCCACCTCCTCCTCGCGCACGCGCGGCAGGATGTTGTCGGGATCGAGGACGACTTGCACGGGGACGAACGCGAGATCGCGGCGGTCGGTCGCGGACGTTCCCGCGAGGCGGATGGCCCAGTCCTCATGCTCGCCCGACGCGCCGATCGCGCGCACGGGGACGTGGAGCGGGAAAGCCGGCTCGTCCTGCTCCAGGCGCACGACGACCGTCGCGGCACGACCGGGCTGGGGATCGTGCGACAGCCGCACGACGGGGAGCGCGGTCGTGCGGAGCCAGGGGTCGAACACGGCCGCGAGCGATCGGCCGGCCACGCTCTCGGCCTCGCGCTGGAAGTCCGCCGTGTCGGGATCCTTCCCCGCGAGGACCTCGTACCAGCGCCGCAAGATGCGCCAGAACACGTCGTCGCCGACGTCGGCGCGCAGGGCGTGAGCGAAGAGCGCGCCGCGATCGTAGGCGTCGGGTCCGCCGTTGCTGGACGCCTGCGGGCGCGTCGCGGCGCCCAGCCTGTCGAGGAGAGCCTCGCGATGATCGTCTTGCCTGTCGAGGAAGGCGCGAGGACCGTCGCGATGCTCGAGCCAGAGATCGCGCAGCGCGTCGGCCATGCCCTCGGAGGCCCAGCGCGCGTGAGGCGCCGGCGAGACGGCGTTGCCCCACCACTGGTGGCCGACCTCGTGCGAGAGGATCTCGGATCGTTCGTGCCGCGTCGCGATCAGGCCCGGCGTCATGAAGATGACGGAGGCGTACGAGACGGCGTAGCCCTGGCCCACGGGCGCCTCGACCAGGCGCAGCGCGCGGTAGGGGAGCTGGCCCTGCCGGGCTTCCTGCCAGTCCGTCATCGCGCGCAGTTCGGCAAGCAGCGCGAGCGGGTTCCCGCCGATGTCGCGCGTGCGCCAGAGCTCGAGCGCGTCGTCTCCTTCGCCGAGTCGCGCGATCTCGTACGGCGCCGCGGCGAACGGCAGGTAGTCCACGGCGCGATCGCAGGTCCAGGCCGTGCGCCGGCGGCCGGGCTCGGCGGGGAGGTCTCGCGGCGTGCCGATGCTCGCCGACCGGTGTGGCAGCGGCACGTCGAACGTCGCCTCGAAGCGAAAGTGCCCGCCGGCGGAGAACGGCACGTAGGCCATCTGGTGCGGGAGGTAGATCACGCCGCCCCCGCGCGCATCGGCCGGCAGGCTCATCGCCGTGTCCACCTCGATGCGCCTGGTGTCGGACCCGGGCGCGAACCCGACGCGCAGGAGGTCCGCCGTGCCGGCCAGGCTCCTCATCGGCTCGAGCGTCACGGAGGCGCCTCGCGCGCGCACGGCGAGGCCTTCGCCCATGGTCAGCACGACGGCGCGCGCGCGCTGGTCGGCCAGCGTGAGGGTCGCCTCGCAGCGGGCGCGGGCGGGCGCGGCATCGAGCGTGAGCTCGAACGCGACGTGCTCGACGCGCGGGGCCTGCACGGGCGACAGCGCCGTGAAGGGGGCGCCCGCCGTCATGTCGGCGGCGAACGTGGCTGTCAGAGCCAGGCCCGCCTCGGTCGCGGCCGCCCGCGCGAACCCATCGGGTGGCTGCTCGGGCGCCGCCGTGGATCCGGCCGCGGGCGCCGCGACGCTCGCCCGCACGAGCACGCTGGCGACGAGCGTGGCGCCCGCGGGCGTCAGGTCGAGAACCTCGACGCGCACGTTCGTCCGCGGTGCGGCCACGGTGGAGACGAGATCCTCGGCCAGCGCGCGTGCGTTCGTGCGCCCGGCGGGGGCGACGAGCGCGAGCAGGCCCGCGCGGTCGCCGGCCTCGCAAGCCCGCGCCAGGCGATCCAGCGCGCGGATCGCGCTTGCTGGCGGGTCGGCGGCGAGGACCGGCCAGATCACGCGAGGCGGATCGGGCTCGGCCGCGACCGCGGCCGCGTCGGCCACGGAGCAAGCCGCGACGAAGCAGCTCGCCACGAGCCAGCCCGCCAGGAAGCGAGCGCCCCGCGCGTGCATGCGGCGACATCCGGAAATCGTCGCGCGGCGCGACGATTTCCGGATGGAGTCGATCAGCGCCACGAGGCGATCTCCTCCAGCGGCTTCTTCGTGATGTCGGGCACCGTGCAACCCTCGGCGGGGTGACCGGCGACGAGAAGCAGGAACGCCCGCTCCTGACGCGGGCGGCCGAGGATGTCGTTCAGGAAGCCCATCGGGCTGGGCGTGTGCGTGAGCGTCGCGAGGCCAGCATCGTGAAGCGCGGCGATGAGAAAGCCCGTGGCGAGGCCGACGCTCTCGGTGACGTAGTAGTTGCGCACCTTGCGCCCGTCAGGCAGCAGCGAGAACGGCTGGACGAACACCGCGATGAGCCAGGGCGCGGTCTCGAGAAACGGCTTGTGCTCGTCCGTCCCGAGCGGCGCCAGCGCGTCGAGCCACTCGCGCGGAGCGCGGTCTCGATAGAACGCTCGCTCCTCGGCCTCGGCCGCCTCGCGCAACCGGCGCTTGGTGGCCGGCTCGCTGACCGCCACGAAGTGCCAGGGCTGGAGATTCGCGCCCGACGGGGCCGTGCCGGCCGTGCGGATGGCGGACTCGATGATCTCGCGCGCGACCGGCCGGCTGGAAAACTCGCGGACCGTGCGGCGCAGGCGCATGAGGTCCAGAAAAGCCGCGGCCCGCGCCACCGACTCGGAGTCGGTCAGCGCGGGCCGGGAGGGGAGCGGGACTCGGGGAAGAGGGCTCATGCCCCGGATCCTGTCACGAGCCGCCGTCCGGGTGAGGTCCCCGGGAGGATCAGTCGCCGCCGGCGGTCTTCGCGGGAGCGGCGACCTCGGCCTTCGCGGCGGGCGTCGCGTCGCCCTCGGCCGCTTCAGCCACGGCCGGCGGCGGCACCTCGATGAGCTCCATGTCGATCTGGATCTTGACCTCGTCGCCGACCGAGACACCGCCGGCCTCGAGCATCTTGTTCCACGTCAGGCCGAACTCCTTGCGGCTGATCGCCGTGGTGGCGGACGCGCCACGGACGTTCTGGCCCCAGGGGCTCTTGATGGCGTCCGTCGGACCGTCCACGTCGAGCACGACGCTCTTGGTCACGCCGTGCATGGTCAGGTCGCCCGTGACCTTGAGCGCGCCGGGCGTGCCCTCGACCTTCGTGGACTTGAACGTGAGCGTCGGGTACGTCTCGGTCTCGAAGAAGTCAGCCGAGCGCAGGTGGTCGTCGCGCTTGCTGTTGCCCGTGTCGATGGAGGCCGCGTCGATGGTGACCTCGACGGAGCTGGCTGCGATGTCGGCCGGGTCGTACGTGACGGTTCCGGAGAACTTGCCGAAGCTCCCGCGAACGGTCGAGACCATCAAGTGGCGGACGCCGAAGCTGATGCCGCTGTGGGCCGTGTCGATCTTGTACTCGGCGGCGCTGGCGAGCGGGGAAGCGAGAAGGGCCACCGCGGCAGCAGCGGACAACGAAACAGACTTCCAGGTCATGCAGGACTCCTTGGATGGGACGACGGGGCCCCCGCGGGGGCCCGTGCTCGCCACGCTGGACGATCCGTCCGGGCGTGGCATTCAGACATCGAGACGCAGGTATAGCATGCAGCCCGGGGAACCGCTCTCATGCCCCGGAGGCCAGCAGGCCGGGCAGGGCGGCCGCGAGGCGCGCGATCTCGTCCGGCCTGACGTGCAGGTGGGCCGAGATGCGGAGCACGCGGCCCGGCCACGCGGGCCAGGGGTTGACGGGCACCTCGATCCGCCGCTCCCAGAGAGCGTCCTGGATCGAGTCCACGAACAGCGGCGGTTCGAGTCGTCGAGGCGAGGGAGGCAGCGGCACGGCGGCCAGGCTCCCGATCATGGAGTCGGGCGCGGGCGCGTCGATTCCGAGGGCCTCGCACAACATGACGCGGCCCGCGATCGCGAGCGCCCGGTTGGCCTCCATGATGGCAGGCCAGCCACCCGGGAGCATGCCGCCGACGTGATCGAGCGCCGCGGGCACGCAGAGCCAGGCCGTCGGGTCGCACGTTCCTGTCCAGTCGGCCTCGATGCGGAAGCGCGAGCGATCCGTGCGCGGGGAGTTGGCTCCGTGGCTGATGGCCGTGGGACGGACCATGCCCTGGCGGTCGCGCCGGACGTGCAGGAACGCCGCGCCCTTCGGTGCACATGTCCACTTGTGACAGTTGCCAGTGTAGAAGTCGGCGCCCAGGGCGTTCACGTCCAGGGGCACCATGCCCGGAGCGTGCGCGCCGTCCACGAGCACGAGCGCCCCGCGTTCCTGCAGAGCCGGGACGAGGCGCTCGACGGGCAGGATCAGTCCCGTGGGGCTCGTGATGTGATCGATCAGGACGAGCCGCGTCCGCGGCGTCACGGCCGCCAGGACGGCCGACTCGGCCTCGTCGGCCGAGCGCAGCGGGAAGGGAATCCGGGCGACGCGCACGACGGCGCCGGCGCGCTCGGCGACGACGTCGAGCGCGTTCCGGCAGGCGTTGTACGCGTGGTCCGTCGTCAGCAGCTCGTCGCCCGCGGACAGCGGCAGCCAGCGAAGGACGGCGTTGACGCCCATCGTGGCGTTCGTGACGAACGCCAGGTCCTCGGAGTGCGCGCCGACGAACGCCGCCAGGCGCTCGCGGGCGGCGTCGAGCCGGGGCTCGATCTCGCGGAACAGGAACTGGACGGGCTCGCGCTCGAGTTCGGCGCGCAGCCGCGACTGCTCCTCGAGCACCGCGCGCGGGCAGGCGCCGAAGGATCCGTGGTTGAGGAACGTGACGCCCGGATCGAGGATCCAGGCGTCACGGAGGTTCCCGGGGGCGGCCGCCGGTCCGGAACTCCCCGGGCCGGCTGGGCTCACTCCTGGCTCGCCGTGAGCGACGACGTGTCGGGGTTGCCGTCCGCGTCGAGCAGCGTCACGGGTCCCAGGCCGAGGTCCTTCAACCCCGACTCGATCTTGCTGCGATCCCCGATGACCAGCCAGACCATGCGCGACGGCTCGATGACGTCCGTCGTGGCGCGCATCGCGGACGTCGTCAGCGAGCGGACGCTCGCCGGATAGGTTGACCAGTAGTCGTCGGGCAGGCCGAAGCGCACGAGATCGCCGAGCGATCCGGCCACGGCGCTCATGGTCTCCCAGCGACCGGGCAGCGTGAGCGTCGCGACGTCGCGCGCCTTCTGGGCTTCCTCGTCCGTCACGGGACGGTCCCCCTTGATGGCGGCGAGCTCCTTCATGATCTCGCGGCACGAGTCCGCCGTGCGATCCGACTGGACGGGCGCCGCCACGTAGAACGGCCGCGGGCCGCGGGTCCCGCTCATGGCCGAGCGCGATCCGTACGACCACGCCTTGTCCTCGCGCAGGTTCATGTTGATGCGGGACGAGAAGGTCCCGCCGAGCACGCGGTTCATGGCCTCGATGGCCAGGTCGTCGGGCGAGGACTTGGGAGGCCCGGCATGACCCGCGAGGATCACCGACTGCACGGAGCCCGGGCGGTCGATCAGGTAGATGCCCGGTCGTGCGGCCGTCGTCACGGCGCCGATGTTCTTCGCGGGAGCGTTCGCCGGCTTCCACTCTGCGAACAGCCGCTCGAGCTCGGGCTGGAGGCTGGCGAGCGTCACGTCGCCCACGACCACGAGCGTGGCGTTGTTGGGGCGGAACCACGTCGAGTGGAACGCCGCCAGGTCCGCCGCCGTCAGCGACGCCACGGCGTCCTCGGTGCCCGTGCCGGTGAGCGGATTGCCGTACGCGTGGCGCTCGCCGTAGATGAGCTTCGGCAGCACGCGGAGGCCCGCGTTCGACGGGTCGGCCTTCTCGCGCGCGATGCCCGCGAGGCGCTGCGACTTCAGGCGCGCGAGATCAGCCGCCGGGAACGACGGATGCAGCACGACATCGGCGAACAGCGCGAGCGAGCTCGGCAGCGACTCGGTCAGCGCCGAGAGCGACACGGTGGAGACATCGAGATTGCTCGACGTGCCGATCTGCGCGCCGGTGCGGTCGAGCTCGGCCGAGATGGCGAGCGCGTCGCGGCTGGTCGTGCCCTCGTCCAGCATGTCGAGCATGAGGCTCGCGGTGCCGGGCTTGGCGTGCTGATCGGCCGCGTACCCCGCGTCCACGATGAGCTGCATCTCGACGCGCGGAAGCGACCGGTTCTCGGCGACGATCAGCTTGAGGCCGTTGCTCAGCGAGGCGCGCTGGAACGCCGGGAACGCGGGCGCGGGCGGCGCGCCGGCATCGGGGACCCGGGAGCGATCGGCCCCCGAGGCCATCGGCTTGGCGTCCGGGAACGGCACGACGTGGAGGACGAAGTCGCCGTCCGACAGCCAGGTCTTGCAGGCCGCGTGGACCTGCTCGGGCGTGGCCGACTGCGAGCGCGTCCACGACGTCTTCCACGCGTCCGGCGATCCGCCGTACACCTGCGACTCGGCGAGGAGGTTGGACTTGCCGCCGAAGCCGCCCACGCGCTCGAGGCTCCTGATGAACGCCGCGCGCTGCACGGTCTGCACGCGCGTGACTTCCTCCGCCGTCGGACCCTTCGCGAGGAGCTTGGCCATCTCCTCGGCGACGATGTCCTCGATGCGGCCGATGTCCTGGCCGGGCTTGGCGGTGACCTGCACGCCGAACTGCCCGCCGAGCGGGCGCGCGAACATGTAGGCGCCGACGTCGGTCGCGACCTGCTCGTCGTAGACCAGCCGCTTCCACAGGCGCGAGCTCTTGCCGGAGGCGAGCACGTCGGAGGCGATGTCCAGGTAGTCGGCCTCGGGCGTTCCCCAGCCGGGAACGTTCCAGCCGCGCGTCAGTCGCGCCTGCGGCACGCGATCCTGCATGACATCGCGCCGCGATCCCGTGCGCTTGGCGATCCACTCGGTCGGACGCTGCACGGGAGGGCCGGGCTTGATGTCGCCGAAGTAGAGCTCGACCTTCTTCTTGACGTCTGCGGGGTTGACGTCGCCCGCGACGACCAGCACGGCGTTCTGCGGGCCGTACCACGTGCGGAACCACTCCTTCACGTCGTCCAGGCTGGCCGCGTCGAGGTCCTCCATCGATCCGATCACCGACCACGAGTAGGGGTGGCCCGCGGGGTAGGAGGCCTCGGCCATGAGCGTCCAGGCCCGTCCGTAGGGCTGGTTCTCACCCTGGCGCTTCTCGTTCTTGACGACGCCGCGCTGCTCGTCGAGCAGGGCCTGGTCAATCGCGCCGAGCATGTGGCCCATGCGATCGGACTCGAGCCAGAGCGTCATGTCGAGCGCGGTCACGGGCACGTTCTGGAAGTAGTTCGTGCGATCGTTGTTGGTCGTCCCGTTCTGCTCGGTCGCTCCCACGCGCTCGAAGGGCTTGAACCACTCGTCCGGGTGGTTCTCGCTTCCCTGGAACATCAGGTGCTCGAACAGATGGGCGAAGCCCGTGCGGCCCGGCTTCTCGTTGGCCGACCCCACGTGGTACCAGACGTTGACCGCCGCCACGGGGGCGTCGTGGTCCTCGTGGATGATCAGCGTCAGGCCGTTCGGCAAGACGTGCTTCACGTACGGGACGTCGAAGGCCGCCGAGACCGGCGCCTCCGCGGTCGCGCCGGACCGGGGGCTGGCGGTGCGGGGCTTTTCGGGGCGCTCTTTCGCGGCGGCAGCGGCGCCGGGGAAAGCCATGGCAAGGGTCGCGATCAGGGCAGCAGACAGACGCAGGGACATGCGCTTTCTCCAGGAGAACCGGGCAGATTGAGGCCCCACGATACCCGACGCCAGCCGAACGGGCCACGTCCCTTCCAGCGGCCGGTTCAAGACACGGGCCCGGTTGGCCGATCTCGCGCTGGGGGGTTGCCCCCGGACGACCGGCTGGCCGAGATTCATCGGGCTGCCCGGCCGGAGGTACCGCATGGACATCCGCCGCCGCCTCATCATCGCCCTGTCGCTCGTGCTCGCCCTGCTCCCCTCCGCGCGGGCCGCGACCTTCGCCGTCAACGACACGGCCGATCTCGGGGACGCCGTTCCCGGCGATGGCGCGTGCGCTTCCCCCACGGGTGGCTGCACGCTGCGCGCCGCCGTCGAGGAAGCCAACGCTCTCCTGGGCGCCGACACCGTCACGTTCGCGCTGGCGACGCCCGCGACGCTCGCGCTGACGCTGGCTTCGATCACGGTCAACGAGTCGATCACGATCGCCGGACCCGGCTCCGCCCTCCTGACCATCACGGCCGGGGGCGCCTCCGGCCTGGGAGACCGCGTCCTCATGATCGATCCGACGCCAGGTCAGGCCGCGCTTCACTCCCTGTCGGGTCTCACGATCACCGGCGGGCACGTCAGCGCCGATCCGGCCCGCGGGGGCGGCATGCTCGTCTCGCCCGATCCGGGCGACCAGGTGACGCTCGTACTCGACGACGTCGTGATCCGCGGGAACGAGGTCGTGCGCGGCGCGGGTCCCGCTCAGGGTGGCGGCCTGTGGATGGGGTCGGGGACGATTGACGCGGTGCGCGTGCGCATCGAGGACAACATCCTGTCGGGCGCCGGCAACGACTTCAGTGGCGCCGGGCTCCACGTGGATGGCTCGTTCGTGACCCTCCTGCGCAGCCGGGTCACGGGCAACACCATGCCCGAGGGGAGCGGCGCCGGCATCTTCGCGCGCAACGGCACCACCATGACGACCGACACGACCGTGGATCGCAACGTGCAGACGGTCACGGGCGGAGCGCTCTCGCGCGGCGGCGGCGTGGCCGTGGGCGAGGTCGCTGGCCTCGCCGCCGAGTTCCTCGCCGAGCGCACGACCATCTCGCGCAACGAGGCGGAGCAGGGCGGTGGGCTCGCGGTGCTCAACGGCACGGTCAGTCTCGTCAACTGCACGGTCAGCGGCAACGAGGCGCGCTGTCACGGCGCCGGCATCCGCGCGGACGGCTTCGCGTTCACGACGATCAACGCCACCACGATCAGCGACAACGTCGTGACGGCGGCGGGTCCCGGCTGCTTCGGGAACGGCGGCGGCATCTTCACGGAGATGGCCGAGGTGCGCGTGGCGAACACGATCGTGGCGCGCAACATTGGCTTCGACGCCCTCCTCGGCGCCTTCCCGAATGACATCGGCACGGACACGGGAACGCTCGCCCCGAACGTCGCGAGCGACGGGCACTGCCTGTTCGGCGTGATCGACCCGGCGCACGGGCCGATCGCGCCCGATCCGTCGGATCAGGCCGGCACGCGGGCGCTGCCGCTCGACCCCATGCTCCAGCCGAGTCTCACCGACAACGGCGGCTTCACGCTCACGCTCGGTCCGTTCGAGGGGAGTCCGGTCCTCGAGGCGGGCGCGCCCGGCCCGGTGGGCGGGGCGCCGAACTGTCCCTTGCTCGATCAGCGCCGGTACTCGCGTCCGCTCGACTCGGATCTGAACGGGACCGCGCGCTGCGACACGGGCGCGGTCGAGACCTGCGTGGGCCCCGGCGATCGCGATGCCGACTTCATCGGCGACGGTTGCGACAACTGCCCCGATGCGGCGAATCCGGCGCAGCAGGACGCTGACGCCGACCAGGTCGGCGACGCCTGCGACAACTGTCCGGCCACGCCGAACACGAGTCAGCAGGACGCGGACGCCGATGGCCTCGGCGACGCGTGCGATGCCTGCACGGACACGGACGGCGACGG
>CAZTIW010000002.1:0-82036 GCA_964613915.1 uncultured Thermoanaerobaculia bacterium | reverse complement strand
CAGCAGGACGCGGACGGCGATGGCGCCGGCGACGCCTGCGATGCCTGCACCGACACGGACGGGGACGGCTTCGGCGATCCTGGGTTCCCGGCCAGCACGTGCCCGGCCGACAACTGTCCCGGCGTCGCGAATGCCGGGCAGGAGGACGCCGACAGCGACGGCGCGGGCGACGCCTGCGACACGTGCCGCGACATCCCCGATCCGTTGCAGGAGGATGGAGACGGCGACCTGGTCGGCGACGCGTGCGACAACTGCCCCGGCGTGGCGAATCCTCTCCAGGAAGACGCCGACGCGGACCTCGCGGGCGATGCCTGCGACGCGTGTCCGGACGATCCCGACAACGACTTCGACGGCGACGGCGTCTGCGCGCCCGCGGACAACTGCCCGCGCGAGCCCAACCCGTCGCAGGCGGATGCGGACGCGGACGGTGTCGGCGACGCGTGCGACAACTGCCCGCTCGACGCGAATGCCGGGCAGGAGGATCCCGACTTCGACGCGACCGGCTCGGCCTGCGACAACTGTCCGGACGTGCTCAATCCGGCCCAGGAGAACGCGGACGGGGACGCCGCGGGCGACGCGTGCGATCCGTGTCCCCTCGACCCGCGCGACGACGCCGATGGCGATTCGGTCTGCGAGCCGCTGGACAACTGTCCGGACGTCCCGAACCCGTTCCAGGAGGACTCCGACGGCGACGGCGTCGGGGATGCCTGCCAGAGCGCTTGCGACGCCGAGCCATCCGCGCTCGATCGCAACCCGATGGCGATCCCGCTGGAGGTTCGCCGTCCGAACCGTGGCACGGATCTCGAGATCACCTGGGAGGACACGCCCCCGCTCGTGGATGACCTGCTGCGCGGGAGCCTCCCGGCCGGCGAGACCATCGGCGCCGCGGTCCGCGCGGGTCGCAGGCCCAGCCCGTACGATCACGCGGCCTTCGGCCGCTGCGGCGTGGCGAACTCGACCGGGGTCGTTCCCGACGGCGGCTTCGGGAGCGGAAGCTGGTACTACCTCGCGCAGTCCCGCTGCGGCGCGGACGCCTCGTCACTCGGGCGCGCGTCGAACGGCGCGGAGCGGCCCGCGGGCGCGCCGGGCTGTCCCTGAGCGGCTGTCGCGGCCGCCGTCAGTCGCCGATGTGGCGCCGGATGGCGTCGAGGATTTCGGCCTCGTCGAGCGGCTTGTTCGTCGGCTTGGCCAGGACCTCGTCCACGCCATAGAGCGACACGGCCTCGGTCTTCTGCCGCTGCTTCGTGTAGATGGCGCTGAAGATCAGGATCTTGGGCGGCCGGTCGCGGCAGACGCTGTCCTTGATCTCCTTGCACGCGTCGAAGCCCGTCTTGCCGGGCATCAGGCCGTCGAGGATCATCAGGTCGGGGCGCTTCGTGCGCGCGAGCTCGACGGCCTCGGTGCCGCTGGCCGCCTGCCGGACCGAGTACCCGGCGCGTTCCAGCGTGTCGGCGAGCATCTCGCGCACGAGCTCCGAGTCATCCGCCACGACGATGTCCGCGCGCGAAGATCCCTTCGCGGGCGCCGCCGGCGTCGCGGGCTCCGCGGCCTCCGCGGCCTCCGCGGCCGGGCTCGGCTCGGGCCCTGCGCCGGCTGGCTCGAACGGGGCCTCATCGAGCGCCTCGGGATGCGCGGCGCAGGCGCGCTCGGCGTCCGCCGCCAGTTCGGCCACCAGCTGCCGGGCGATCGCGCGGTGCCGGGCGGCGCTGTCGGGATCGCCCGCGATCTCCCAGATCCCGGCCAGGCGATCGTGGGCTCGCCAGAAGCGCGGGCGCTCGTCCGTCAGCGCCGAGAGCTCCTCGAGCGCCTCCTGGAGCTGTCCGCTCGTGAGGAGCAGGGCTGCGGCGTGATAGAGCGCCCACGCCGCGAGAGCCCCGCGCGATCGCGACGCCACGTCGCGCAGGTCCCTCAGGGCCGCGGCCGCGCCGGCAGGATCGGTCGCGCGCTCCAGCGCTGCCCGCAGCGCGGCGCGCTGCTCGGCCGGCGCCGCGGCGACCTCCGCGATTTCGGCCGCCTCGGCCGGCGAGATCGGCGCGCTCATGAGCGCGATCGCTCCTGCCTGGAAGGCCTGCGGCTCGGCAGCGAGCGAGGACACCGCGGCCAGGCTGAGATCGCGCCGATCCGCGGGGAGCGCGCCCAGCACGTCACGCGCGGCCTCGAGGCGCTCCGCATCCGCCACGATCAGGACGGGGTTGACCTCGGCCACCCGCGCGGCGGCTTCCTCGGCATGCCGGGCGGTGACCAGGCTCGCCGGGGCGCCCCCGAACGCCGCGCGCGCCTGGGCGCGCAAGGCGGGTCGGTCGTGAAGGAAGAGGATGACGGCAGGTGGCATGGGGTTCCGGCCCACGAGCTTACCTGATGCGGCTGGGCTCGCGATCGGGCCCGCGATCGGTGCCGCGTCCCCAGCCGCGCTCCGCGAGCAGGGCCTCGACGCGAGACCGGATGGCCTCGCGGATCGCGCGCACCGCGTCCGGGGCGAGCCCCTTCGGATCGGGCAGGGGCCAGTCGCGGACCTCCACGCCCGGTAGCACGGGGCAGGCGTCGCCGCAGCCCATCGTGACGAGGAGCGCGGCGCCCTCGGCCAGGTCGCGGGTGAGCCGCCGGGGGGCAGTCACGGCACCGTCGAGGCCGACCTCCGCCAGGGAGGCGAGCACCTCCGGGTGCGCGCGCGCCGCCGGATCCGTGCCCGCCGAGATGGCGGTGGCGCGCTCGGGGTCGGCGAGCGCGGCGAACCAGGCGGCTGCCATCTGCGAGCGGCCGGCATTGTGGACGCACGCGAAGATCACGCGATCGGGGGTGGCGGTCCGGCGGGGCACGGGACTCCTCCAGGGGCGCGGTGTCGGCGCGGCCCTCACGAGAAGCTAACATGGGCGTTGCAGGCTCCCTGGCGACGGAGACCCCCTCGTGCCCCCCCAACGCGTGCTCGTGGTTGACGACGAGGCCGACATCCTCGAACTCGTGGACTACAACCTCAGCCGGAACGGTTTCGAGACGACCTGCGTCGCCTCCGGCGAGGCGGCGCTCGCGGACGCGCGGCGACGCCCACCTGATCTCGTCGTGCTCGACCTCATGCTGCCGGGCCTCAGCGGTCTCGAGGTCTGCCGCGTGCTCAAGGCCGATCCGCGCACGCGCGCCGTGCCGGTTCTCATGCTCACGGCCCGTGGCGAGGAGAGCGACATCGTGCGCGGCCTCGAGATGGGCGCGGACGACTACGTCACCAAGCCGTTCAGTCCGCGCGTCCTGATCGCGCGCGTCCGCGCGCTCCTGCGGCGCAACGACGATGCGGGTGGCGACGACGCGGCCCGCATCCAGCTCGCGGGCATCCAGATGGATCCGGGACGCCACGAGGCCTTCGTGGACGGATCCGCCATGACGCTGACCGCGACGGAGTTCCGCATTCTTCATCTCTTGCTGCGCAGGCCCGGATGGGTCTTCACGCGCCAGCAGATCATCGATCGCGTGCAGGGCGAGGATGTCGCGGTGACGCTGCGATCGGTGGATGTCCACGTCGTGTCGCTCCGGCGCAAGCTCGGCGCGCGCGGGGACGTGCTCGAGACCGTGCGCGGGGTCGGGTACCGGCTGCGTGATCCCGGCGGATCCGCCCCCGCCGCGCCGGAAGCGGAGATCTGAGCGCGCTTGGCTGCCCACGCGCCCCGCCCGCGCCTGCTCGTCATGCTCGTGCTGTCAGTCGTGCTCGCGACGGCCGGCGTGCTGGTCGTGGCTGGCGCCGCGATCCTCCATGCGGTGGAGAGCGCCCACGCCGCGGGCGTCGAGCGCGACCTGCGCACGCGGACGCGCCTGGTGGCCCGGCAGCTGTGGCCGCGCCTGTCGCCGCCGCCGGGCGAGTCGGCGGGACTCGACGCGATCGTGCGGGACGAAGCGCGCGCCGCTGGCGTCCGGCTGACGATCATCGCCGCGGATGGGACCGTCCTCGCGGACTCCGAGCGCGACGCCGCGTCCATGGAGAACCACGCGGATCGCCCGGAGGTGCGCCAGGCTCGCGCGACTGGCGAGGGGTTCGCGGTGCACGACAGCCGCACGCTCGGCTTGCCCATGCTGTACGCGGCGATTGGCGGCCCCGAGCCGGCATCGCCGATCGTGCGCGCCGCGCTCCCGCTGCGAGCCGTCGAGGATGCGCTGTCGCCCACGCGTCGGGCGCTGGCGCTGGCGGGCTTCGGCATCCTCGCCGTGGTCTCGCTGGCCACGCTCGGCGTCGCGCGAGCGCTGACGCGTCCGCTGCGCGCCTACGAGGCGGCTGCCGCGCGCTTCGCCGAGGGCGACCTCTCGCGCCGGCTCCCGGTCGCGCGCTGGCGCGAGCTCGCGCCCCTGGGCGAGGCGCTGAATCAGGTCGCGGCGCAGCTCGGCGAACGGCTCGAGACCATCACGCGTCAGGCCAGCGAGCGGCAGGCCATCCTCGCCGGCATGTCCGAGGGCGTTCTGGCCGTGGACGGCGAGGCGCGCGTGATCAGCCTGAACGATGCCGCGGCGAACATGCTCGGGATCGCAAGCGATCGCGCCGCAGGCCGGCCCATGCTGGAGGTCACGCGGCACGCCGGGCTCGACGATCTGATGCGCGGCGTCCTCGAGACCGGCGCGCCCGCCGAGGTCGCCATGACCTTCGGCTACGCCGCGGATCGCCACGTGCAGGCACGCTGCGCCGTCCTGCGCCTCCCCGGCGCAGCCGCGCACGGGGCGGTCGCCGTGCTCACCGACGTCACGCGCCTGCGCCAGCTCGAGGCCGTGCGCAGCGACTTCGTCGCGAACGTGTCGCACGAGCTGCGCACGCCCGTGACCGCCATCCTGGGCTTCGTCGAGACGCTGCGCGACGGCGCGCTGGAGGAGCCCGAGCGGGCCACTCGCTTCCTCGGCATCGTCGCTCGTCAAGCCGAGCGGCTGTCCGCCATCATCGACGATCTCCTGACGCTCTCGCGCCTCGAGCAGGCGGCGGGAACCGCAGAGCTTCCGCGTCGCGCGTCACCCATCGCGCCCATCCTCGAGTCGGCGGCGCAGGCGTGCGAGCAGGACGCTGCCGCGCGCCGCGTGCCGCTGCGCATCGCGTGCCCCGAGAGTCTCCAAGCCGTCGTCAACGCGCCCCTCCTCGAGCAGGCCGTCGTGAACCTCATCACGAACGCCATCAAGCACTCGGTCGAGGGCTCGCCCGTTGACGTGGCGGCCGTCCGGGAGGGGGAGTGCCTGCGGCTCACCGTGGCGGATCGCGGCTGCGGCATCGCAGCGGAGCACCTGCCCCGCCTGTTCGAGCGCTTCTACCGCGTGGATCGCGCGCGCTCGCGCCAGGAGGGCGGGACGGGGCTCGGGCTGGCGATCGTCAAGCACATCGCGCGCGTTCATGGCGGCGGGGTCGGCGTGACCAGCGCCCCCGGCGAGGGCTCCTGCTTCACGCTGACCCTCCCGGCTGGATGAGTTACCGAGGTACGATGGCGCCATGACGGACGCACCGGTGCTCGACTCCCGCCAGCGCAAGCGCCTGCGCGGCCTCGCTCACGGGCTCGATCCCGTCGTGCACGTGGGCGCGGCGGGCCTGACGGACGCGAGCTTGCGCGAGGTGACGATCGCGCTCCAGCATCACGAGCTCATCAAGGTGCGCCTGCATTCGCCCGAGGACCGCAAGGCGCTGGCGGCCGAGGTCGCGGAGCGCTCGAGCGCCGCCCTCTGCGGGCTCATCGGCCACGTTGCCATCCTCTATCGCCCCAACCCCGACCGGCCGCGCATCGATCCCGGCCCTGGCTCCGGGGCCCCGGCCTGACGCCGGCTCTCAGTCGGCCGGCGCGGTCTGCTCGGTCTCGGGGCCGCCCTGGTGGCGGACGATCCTGCCCTCCACCGAGTAGATGACGTCCTCGGCGATGTTCGTGGCGTGATCGCCGATGCGCTCGAGATAGCGGGAGATGGACAGGTAGGGCAGCAGCACCTCGACGCGCGCTCGCTCGCGGGCGAGCGCGGTCTCGACGAAGGCGAACGTGCTCGCGTGCAGCCGGTCCACCTCGTCGTCGGCGCGGCACACGTCGCGCGCGGCCTTCGGATCCGACTGCACGAGCGAGTCCAGCGCGCGCCCGACCATGGCCTGCACGCGAGCGGCGAGCTCTTGCAGGTGCGGCGGCGGCGGCTCGGGGGGAAGGTCGGCGAGGAAGACCGACCGCTCGGCGATGTCCGTCGCGAGATCGCCGATGCGCTCGAGCTCGTTCGTCACCTTGATGATCGAGATGATGAAGCGCAGGTCGATCGCGACCGGCTGGTAGAGCGCGAGCGCCTTGAGGCACTCCTCTTCGAGCTCGACCTCGAGCTGGTCGATCACCTCGTCGCCTGCGATGACGCGGCGAGCCGCTTCGGGATCCCGATCCTTGACGGACAGCAAGGCCGACCTGAGGGCGTCCTCGACGCGGGCGGCGAGCGTCAGCGTGCGCGCCTTGAGGTTTTCGATCTCGCGGTCCAGGTGCATGGTCCGTTTTCCCGTCTCAGCCGAAGCGGCCGGTGATGAACTCTTGCGTGAGCTTGACCCGCGGATTGGTGAAGATGACCTCGGTCGCGTCCACTTCGATGAGCCGCCCCTGATACATGAACGCCGTCGTGTCCGAGATGCGCGCGGCCTGCTGCATGTTGTGCGTCACGATGACGATGGTGTACTCCGACTTGAGGGCGAGCAGGAGCTCCTCGATCGCGCTGGTCGAGATCGGGTCCAGCGCCGAGCAGGGCTCGTCCAGGAGGATCACGTCGGGCTGCATCGAGAGGGCCCGGGCGATGCAGAGGCGCTGTTGCTGGCCGCCGGAGAGCGTCAGGGCGTTCTCGTCGAGGCGGTCCTTGACCTCGTCCCAGAGAGCCGCTGCGCGCAGCGAGCGCTCGACGAGTTCGTCCACGTCACCCTCGTAGCCGTTGATCTTCGGGCCCCACGCCACGTTCATCGCGATGGACTTCGGGAACGGGTTCGGCTTCTGGAACACCATGCCGATCTGCCGGCGGATGTCCACGGGATCGGCGTCGCGCGCGTACAGGTTTTCCCCGCGGAAGGTCACCGTGCCCTCGAGCGTGGCCTCGTCGATGAAGTCGTTCATGCGGTTGAGCGCCCGGAGGAGCGTGGACTTGCCGCAGCCCGAGGGCCCGATCAGCGCCGTGATGGCGCGCCGGGCGATCGGCAGCGAGACGTCCTCGACCGCCGCCTTGCCCGAGTAGCGGATCCAGACGCCGCGCAGGTCCAGGATGACGTCGGCCTCGGCAGGCGGCGCGGTTCGGTGCCCCGCGCTGCGCGTCGTCGGCGCGGGCGTGGCGGTGAGGCGGCGCTGGGTCATCGCTTGTACCTCTGGTAGCGGTGGCGGATGAAGATGGCGGTCGCGTTCAGGCCCAGCAGCACGACCAGCAGGACGATGATGCCCGCGGCGGCCGCTTCGTGGAAGGCCGGCTGCGGGCGCGAGGCCCAGTTGAAGACCTGGATGGGCAGCACCGTGAAGCCCTCCATCGGATGCCGGGGCACGAACGCCACGTACGTCAGCGCCCCCATCATGATGAGGGGAGCGGATTCTCCGATGGCGCGCGACAGCGACAGGATCACGCCGGTCAGGATCCCGGGAAGGGCAGCCGGAAGGACGTGATGCCGCGTCGTCTGCCACTTGGTCGCGCCCACGGCATGGGCGGCGAGCCGCAACGACCGCGGCACGGCGCGGATGGCCTCGCGCGAGGACATGATCACGACGGGAAGGATCAGCAGGCTCAGGGTCAGCGAGCCGGCCAGCACGCTCGGACCGAAGCCGATGCCGCGCACGAAGAGCGCGAGACCCAGCAAGCCGTACACGATGGACGGCACGCCGGCGAGGTTCCCGATGTTGATCTCGAGGATGCGCGTGAGACGCGACGGCCTGGCGTACTCCTCCAGATAGACGGCGGCCGAGATGCCCAGCGGCAGGCTGATCAGCGCCGTCAGGGCCAGCAGCCAGAGGCTTCCGGCCAGCGCCGCGAGGATGCCGGCCTTCTCGGCCTTGCGTGAAGGGAACCCCGTCAGGAAGTCCCAGCTCAAGCGGCCACCGCCGTCAGACCACACGTCCCACAAGAGCATGGCGAGAAGCGCCACGCCGGCCAGGCAGGACAGCAGGCAACTCGCGGCGAACGCCACGGCCTTCACGCGGCGCCAGCCCAGGCGCGGCCGGTACGCGGCCGTCACTCGTACACCTCGCGGAAGCGGCGCATGACGCGATGCGCGATGACGTTCATGCCGAGCGTGATCAGGAACAGCAGCATCCCGACGGCGAAGATGCTCTGGTACTCGATGCTCCCGTGCGGCGTGTCGCCCAGCGACAGCTGCACGATGAAGGCGGTCATGGTCTGGATGCTCTCGAGCGGGTTGGCCGTGACGCGCGGCGTCGCGCCGGCGGCCAGCGTGACCGCCATGGTCTCGCCGATGGCGCGCGAGATGGCCAGGACGAACGAGGCGAACACGCCGCTCAGCGCCGCCGGGAGCGTGATGCGCGTGGAGACCTCGAACCGCGTGGCGCCCAGCGCGAGGCCCGCCTGCCGCAGGGACTGCGGCACGGCCAGGAAGGCGTCATCGCACAGGGACGCCACGGTCGGCAGCACCATGATTCCCACGACGATCGAGGCGCTGAGCGCGTTGAAGATCTCCGTGGACGGGATGTGACGCTGCAGGATGGGCGTCACGAAACTGATCGCGAAGTACCCGTAGACCACCGTCGGGATGCCCGCAAGCACCTCGAGGGTCGGCTTCAGCACGGCGCGGAGCCATCCCGGCGAATACTCGGAGAGAAAGAGAGCGCTCCCGACGCCGACCGGGATGGCCAGGAGGGCCGCGCCCGCGGCGACCAGGAAGGTGCCGCAGATGAGTGGCAGCACGCCGAACGAGCGCGGCTCGAGCACGGGCGCCCATCGCGTGCCCGTGAGGAACGCGATGGGATTGACGTGCTTGAAGAACGGCAGGCTCTCCCACAGCAGCACGACGACGATCGCCGCCATGACGGCGACCGAGAACCAGCCCGCAAGCCAGAGCCAGCGCTCGATCAGGCGCTCCCGCAGGCGCTGCGCGACGCGGTGCGCCGACCCGCGCCGGGCCGTGGCGGGCTGAGCCGTCACCGCAGGGCCGTCCTGGTGCGATGGCGCGCCGGCGTCAGCGTCACGGCAGTCCCGCGAGGAAGACGGCGTCGAGTGACGGATGGCCGCCGCCTCCGTGCGCGAGGTACGCTGACCCCGTCACGACCTCGGCATGGCGCCGGGAGGCTTCGGCGTAGAGCTCGGGGCTGAGCGGCACGAAGCCCACCTCGGTGGCCAGCATGGGAGCGTTGGCGAGGAAGAAGCGCATGAACTCGGCGAGCTCCGGGCGGTCGGATTTCCGGGCGTAGATCAGGAGCGGTCTCGACAGGGGCGTGTAGGTCCCATTCTTGATCGTCTCGGGCGCCGGGAGAACCGGTCCGTTACCGCCGTCAATCGGCACCAGCCGGAGCCGCTCCGCGTTCTCGCTGTAGTACGCGAAGCCGAAGTAGCCCAGGCCGTCGAGTTCCCCTGCGACGCCCGTCACGAGGGTGTTGTCATCCTCGGAGGCCTGGAAGTCCGAGCGCGAGGCCCGGGCCGTGCCCGTGATGGACTCGGTGAAGTAGTCGAACGTGCCCGAATCCGTCCCGGGCCCGAAGAGCCTGATGGGGCGGGCGGGCCAGCCGGGCCGCACGTCGTTCCAGGCGGTGACGGTCGAGCCTGGCTCCCAGATGCGCTTGAGTTCGGCCACGGTGAGGTGATCCACCCACGTGTTCTTCGGGTTCACGACCACGGAGAGGCCGTCGTAGGCGATCGGGATCTCGATGAACTCGACGCCGGCTGACGCGCACAGCTCGGCCTCGGCGGGCTTGATCGGTCGCGACGCGTCCTGGATGTCGGTCTCGCCGGCGCAGAAGCGCTTGAAGCCGCCCCCGGTGCCCGAGATCCCCACGGTCATGCGGACATCGCGGCGCACCGAGCCGAACTCCTCGGCCGCGGCCTCGGTGATCGGGAACACGGTGGAGGAGCCGTCGGCGCGAATGGTGGACGGCGCGGGGATGGGAGCGCTGTCCTGGGGCGGCGTGGTGCCCCTGCCGCATCCGAGTCCGGACAGCGTCGCCGCCGCGAGAATGAGGAGGAGAGAGTTCGATCGAAATGTCATGGAGTCCTGCCTTCACTGGCGAGCCGCGGGGGAGCGGCCCGATGTCATGGGGCGCGAGCTTGGCACGAAGTGGCGCCCGGCGCAGGATACACGGCGCACGGTTTCGAAGTGACTCCGGCCGCGCGCGGGAGAAAGAGCGGCGAGCCCCGCCCCCCGCGTGGCACCGGCCAGCGGGAGCGGGGCGGGATCAGCAGACAGGCGGATCAGCGAACGTTCGAGACGAAGAGTTGCTCGAGCGAGTGGCTCGCTTGCGTCCTCGACCCCAGATAGACCGAGCCGATCCGCTGGCTGTTGTAGCGGTTCTTGGCCGCGGCGTAGAGGTCATCGGAAAGGGGAACGTACCCCACCTCGGCGACGAGCTCGGGAGCCTTGTCGAGGTAGAAGTTCACGAACTCGCGGATCTCGGGACGATTCGACTTGCGCACGTAGACGAACAGCGGGCGCGAGAGCGGCGAGTAGGTGCCGTCCTTGATCGTCTTCATGCTCGGGGCGACGGGGCCCTTGCCCCCGTCCACGGGGACGAGCTTGAGGCGCGAGGCGTTCTCCTCGTAGTAGGCGAAGCCGAAGTAGCCGAGGCCATCCTGATCTCCGGCGACCCCGGTCACGAGCGTGTTGTCATCCTCGGACGCCTGGAAGTCCGAGCGCGAAGCTCGCGCCGTGCCCACGATGGCCTCCGTGAAGTAGTCGAAGGTGCCCGAGTCCGTGCCGGGACCGAAGAGCTTGATCGGCCGCTCGGGCCACCCCGCGCGCACGTCGCTCCAGTTCTTCACCCTGGATCCAGGCTCCCAGATGCTCTTGAGTTCGGCCACGGTCAGGTGATCCACCCACGTGTTCTTGGGATTGACCACGACGGACAGGCCGTCGTACGCCACCGGAAGCTCGATGAAGGCGACTCCCCCTTGCAGGCAGCCATCCGCCTCCTTCGCCTTGACGGGTCGCGAGGCGTCCTGGATGTCGGTCTCGCCGGCGCAGAACCGCTTGAATCCGCCACCCGTGCCGGAGATGCCGACGGTGACGCGAACGTCCCGGCGCACGGCTCCGAACTCCTCGGCGACGGCCTCGGTGATCGGGAAGACCGTGGACGAACCGTCCACGCGAATGTGAGCCTGGGCAGCGGCCACTGTCGGCCAGCTCAGGGCCACGACAAGGGGAAGGAGCGCGACGAGCGTTCGAGTCATGGTCGTGCCTCTGGTCGGGAGCGAGGCCCCCGAGTGCTGGTCATTGAGGGAAGGGGACATGGTGAGGTCCTCAGAACACGATCTGGAACTGGCTGCGGATGCGGAAGTCCTTGAGGTCGTCCGCGGGCGCCGCCTTGTCTTCGGTGAGCCAGGAGAAGTCGTTGTTGAGCTTGAGCGAGTGGCCGGCGCCGCGGAAGTAGCGGTTCAGTCCCAGCATGAGCTCGGTCTTCTTGTCCTGCATGATGTCGTCGTCCGGATCCACCTCGGAGTAGCGCGCCGCGATCTCCCAGGCGTCCCGAACCATCACGTAGCCGAACTGCGCGTACCACCCGTCGGAGTCCTTCTTGCCAGTGCCGTCCTCCCGTTCAGTCGAGCGGTCGAAGTACTCGCCAGACATGAAGAAGCCGGCGTGGCGATAGCCGAAGCCGAACGTCCAGGCGTCGGTGTCGGTCAGTTCGCCCGGCTGCTCCTTCTTGTCGCTGTTGGCGTCCTTCCAGACATCGTTGTTCCGGTAGCCCGCGAAATCCAGGTACCAGAGGTGGTAGTCGGACTTCTTGATGTCGGACTCGGCCAGGCCGAAATCGCCGCCGGGGTTGAGAGACACGCGCGCCACGTAAAGGTGGCCGTCGTTCTTGTTGATGTCGGTGGTCGGGGCGCCCTGGCCGTCGAAGACCCCGACGTTCCACTGGAGCTTCCTGTCCATCGGGGCGCCGGAGAACATGAGACCCACGTCGCGGCTCAGGCCGAACTCCCGCGAAGTGATGCTCCTGTCCACGAACATCTGCCGGCCCGACGAAACGTACTGCTGCCGGTCGAAGCGGACCTTGTACTGGCCCATGGACAGCGCGAACTCGGGCGAGTGCTCGTACGTGAACGCCGCGTCGCGGAGTTCGACCTTGCCCTTGCCGAAGTCGGCCTGGAACTCGTACTTGAACCGCTGGAACAGCGCCCCCTTGACGCCGAAGCGCACGCGCTCGGGCGTGAAGGCAGAGACGTTCGGGATGTCGCGGTCGCCGTCGAAGCTCTCGTAGGTGTACCGGGCCTGGATGCGGCCGTTCACCTGCATCGAGAAGTCCTCTCCGTTGACGATCGTGAAGCCCGAGCCCGGCTTGAACTTGATCGCGCTGGGCACCTCCGCCGGGGGGGGAGGCGCAGGCTCTGCGGCGGCCGGCGTGGCCGCGAGGCAGCCCAGCGCGAGGAGCGTGGCTGTGGCGAGGCAGATGTGCTGTGACACGGACGGTCCCCTGGGGTGTGCCGCCTGGCTGGCGGCGGGCTTGACGAACTGGATTGCGGCAAGCCTGCCGTCCGCCCGTGAAGCAACCATGAGGCGTTCGTGAGAATTGCGTGAGCGCGGCTGGCGCGCGACGGCCTCGCAGGGCCGGGCAGGGCGGCGCGCGACGGCCGCGCGGGGTCAGAGGTCGGCGGCGTGCTCGATGACCCAGAACGAGAGCGCGGCCACGATCGCCGACGCTGGCATCGTGACGATCCAGGCCACGACGATGCGCGTGGCCACCCCCCAGCGGACGCCGGACAGGTTGGTCGTCGATCCCACGCCGATGATGGAGCCGGTGATCGTGTGCGTGGTCGAGACGGGGATGCCCAGGTGAGTCGCCCCGAACAGCGTGATCGCCCCGGCTGTCTCCGCGCAGAAGCCGCCCGGCGGGCCCAGCTTCGTGATCTTCATGCCCATGGTCTTGACGATGCGCCAGCCCCCGAGGGCCGTGCCGACGCCCATGGCCAGGTGGCACGAGAGCACGATCCACCAGTGGATGGGGTCCGTGACCTTCATGTGGCCCGAGGCGATGAGGATGGCCACGATCACGCCCATCGTCTTCTGCGCGTCATTTCCGCCGTGGCCGAGCGAGTACAGGGCAGCCGAAACGAGCTGGAGCTTCCGGAACAGCTTGTCCACGACGCCCGGTCGCCACCGGCGGAAGGCCCACGCCACGATCAGGAACAGCGCGAGCGCGAGCACGAAGCCCATGAGCGGCGCCACCGGGATCCACGAGATCGTCTTGCGCAGCTTGGGCCAGACGATGACCGACCAGCCGGCATGCGCCACGCCTGCGCCCGCGAGGCCTCCGATGAGCGCGTGCGACGAGGACGTGGGCAGGCCCCACCACCACGTCAGCAGATCCCAGATGATGGCGCCGACGAGACCCGCGACGACGACCGCGATGAACCGCGAGTCGTCGAACTCGATCTTGACGATGCCCGCGACGGTCTTCGCGACCTTGGTCTTGAACACGAACATCGCGATGAAGTTGAAGAAGGCCGCCCAGAGGACGGCCCACTTGGGACTGAGCACGCGCGTGGAGACGACCGTCGCGATCGAGTTCGCGGCGTCGTGAAAGCCGTTGATGATGTCGAACGCGAGCGCCAGCGCGACGGCCGCGATCACGATGAGAAGGGCAGTGTCCATGTCGGAGGCGAGTCTTGCAGGCTGGCGGGGCGGGTCAGGCGTGCTCGAGGATCACGCCTTCGATGATGTTCGCGACATCCTCGCAGCGATCCGTGGCTTCCTCGAGGGATTCATAGATCTCCTTCCACTTGATGATGGTGAGGGGATCCGTCTCTTCCTTGAACAGGCGCGCCACGGCGATGCGGAGGATGGCGTCGGCCTCGTTCTCGAGGCTGTTCACCTCGATGCACTTTTCCTGGACCAGCTGGGCGTTCTTCATGTCACGCAGGCCCTGCAGCGCCTCGTGGAGCTTCTCGGTGGACTTCACGAGCACGCGGGCGAGCTCCTTGATCTCGGGCGTCATGACGACGAGCTCGTAGAGCGCGATGCGCTCGGAGGCGGACTCCACCGTGTCCATGATGTCGTCCATCCGCGTGATCAACCTGTGGATGTCGTCGCGCTCGATCGGCGTGATGAACGTCTCGTGGAGGGCCTTCACGCAGTCATGCGTGATCACGTCCGTCTCGTGCTCGATTTCCTTGATGCGCTTGGCGCGCGCGGCCATGGACCCGCCGGTCTTGACCATGTCCTCGAACTCCTTCGTTCCCTTGATCGTCAGGGCGGCGTGGCGTTCGAAGAAGTCGAAGAAGGAGGTCTCGCGAGGCAGGAGCCTTGACAGCATGGGGCACTCCGTGGCGGGCGGGGAGCCCCCATTCTGGCATGCGGGGGTGCCCCGTCCGCCACCGAATGTGCGGTGGCCCGGGGGGCGGGATCGAGTGGCCCGCCCGGCGCTAGCCGCCCGTTCCTCCGTCGGTGGCCGTATTCTCGTTGTCGCACCCGTCCGAGACGTAGGCCACGTAGTACCAGACGTAGGTCTGGTCGTCGGGGTGGTCTGCGGCCGTGTCGGTGAACGCTTCGGTCTGGAGGAACGGCGCGTCCGATGTCAGCCGGGTCCAGCCCGTGTTGGGCCGGGCGGAACGATGCAGGTGGAAGTGCTCGCCGCGCGGGATGTCGATCGGCCGGCTCGTGGACCACGTGAACTCGACGAAGGTCTCGTCATAGCGCGTGGTCCCGTCGCCGTAGTCGCCGCCCGCGCGCAGCGTTCCGCCGATGCGCGGGAGAAGATCGGGCGCGACGGACGCGTCGTCCACGATCATCACGCAGGTCCCGAAGTTCGCCGCGACGCGCGTGGTCGCGCCGCCGTTGCGGGGGCCAGGCGGCGTGCAGCGCGAGTTCAGCTGCGCGTCCTCGGCCTCCACGACGTAGTAGTACGTGCCGCCAGCAACCGTGGCGGCGTCCTGGAAGCTCGTCACGGTCAGGCCCACGCGCACGGGCGGCCGCGTCACGGCGTCCGCGCACGAGACCTCGCTGCGGTAGATGTTGTAGCTACCCGTGCTCGATGTCCCGAAGAACGTCGCCGGGGACCAGGTCACGAGAACGCCGAGGTTGCACGAGGCCACGTCACGCGCTTGCACTGACGCCGCGGGAAGATCGGGCCGGCGCTCGACGGTGACGTTGACCGTGCGCGAACCCGTGCAGGTGGTCAGGCCAGCGCAGCGCACCTCGACGAAGTAGCCGGTCGAGGCCGCGGGCGTGAGGCCCGAGAAGATCGGTGACGCCTGCCACGGGATGGTCCCGGCGGGGCCGGTCAGCTGGTACTCGAGCGTGCCGCCGGGACACGCCGAGGCCGATGAGGACGACGCGTCGATCGTGATTGGCGTGCCGACGCAGGCGGCCGCGGGCGTTGCGATGCCCTGGGCCACGACCTGACACGTGTCGATGCAA
Organism: uncultured Thermoanaerobaculia bacterium; assembly: GCA_964613915.1. GTDB lineage: Bacteria > Acidobacteriota > JBCCFW01 > JBCCFW01 > JBCCFW01 > CAZTIW01. Next base: position 66,528 of record CAZTIW010000002.1, on the reverse strand, counting down.
CCGGGCAGGATGATGAGATCCACGTCGGCCGAGGCGCCGCAGGACGAGTCCGGGGCCTCGGTGCACTCGAGCACCGTGTCGAGCGGGTCGGCCTGCAGGATGACGCGGAACGTCGGGGTGGCCGGGAACGTCGCGTTGAAGGAGCGCGCCTGGGACTCTCCGGCCATCAGGCGGGGGACGATGTCGGTGTGGACGAGCGTCGCGCCGTCGTAGAGATGAACCGGGAAGTTCTCCACCGGGACGCAGCCGTTGTTCAGGATCGTGTAGTTCACCGTCACGTCCGGACAGTTGTAGACGCCGGAAGCCGACACGAGCGTCACGCCAGGCAGCGGATCGTAGGCCGCGAGGGCCGTGCACAGGGAGTCGTGAATCTGGAAGCCCGGCCGCTGCTCGCCCTGGCAGTTCGAGTAGAGCTCCCAGACGAAGCCGCTGTGATTGGGGAACTCGAGGCGGAAGATGCCGCACAGGCCCTCGGGCCGCTCGAAGAACACATCCGTGACGACCTCGTTCCAGCGGGGATCGCTGCCGAACTCGCAGTCAGCGTCCTGCCAGACGATGTCGGTGCCCTCGCTGAACCAGCCGCCCTGGGAGACGGCGGTCAGCCAGACATACTCGCCGCGGAAGACGTCGAACACGCGGATGTGGCCGCCCTCGGAGTCGTAGAGCGGGATGTGGAGCCCCGTGCCGCAGTTGGCCGTCAGGTACATCGCGAACGTGCAGCCGTTCGGGTAGTTGCGGGCAGAGGGCACGTCCCAGCAGAACGCGTAGTCGTTGAAGTTCCAGAACGCGCTGGAGGTGTCGGTGAGCTGCGTGGCCCCGTAGGGATCCTCGCAGACGCTCCAGCGGTTGAACGGGTCCTCGAACGTCACGATCAGCTCGTACGCGCCGGCGGCGCCACCGGTGCCGTCCACGACCAGATAGTGCGTGCCGGCTGGCAGGACGGTGCCACAGGCCGAGTCGCTTCCCGTGCCGACGCAGCTCCCCTCGTTGCAGGTGTCCACGATCTGGACCGAGATTCCGGGATCGATCGAGTAGGCGAAGACGCCGATCATCCCCGGGGCGTCGAGGATCAGCTCGTAGACGTCCTCCGGCCCGTCGCGGACGATCGAGGGATCGCACGCGTACGTCGTGACGCCGTTGACTCCGCCCGTCGTGTCCCCCACGAGGTCGTACGTGCGCGAGGCGGCGAAGTCGAGCGTGCCGGCGAGCGCCGAGCAGTCGAGCTGGATGCGGCAGTCCGTGGAGAGGCTGTACGGCCCGCTCCGGCCGGCGTCGCTGTCCACCACGATGAGGTACGGCCCGGGCTGGGCGTTCCACGCGATGGCGGTCGCGTCACCGAAGGCCACGCATCGATCGGCCGTGATCTCGCCGGGGCCGGCCGTCAGGATCATCACGTCGAGGTCCGTGCTGCCGCCCGTCAGCGTCGCCGACAGGTTCGTCGCCGTGGCGACATTCACGACGTGCGTGGCCTCCGTGCCGCCGAGGGCTCGCGCCCCGGCGCACGGGTAGGTCCCCCAGAACGAGAACCCGCCCGCGGTCGTTCCGGACGCCGTGCCCGGACAGCCGAGCGGCGGCGAGCCGAGCGGCGTGCACGTGACGTTCAGCGTGTACGCCCCCTCGTCGCCGCGCAGGGCGCCATCCACCACGACGTAATACGTGCCGGCGCCGAGTGGCGCGGTGATGGTCGTGCCCGGGCCGCGCAGGCACTGGCGCTCGTTGCAGGCGTCGAGCAGGTAGAGGCGCATGGCGCGAGCGGAGGTGAGCGTGATCGTCACGGCGGAAGGCTGCGTCAGAGTGAACGCCTGGACGGCCTCGCGAGCCTCGTTCCGGGACGTGCCGCAGCCGTAGTACAGGACGTTCCCCGGTCCGGCGCCCGGCAGGGATCCGTTGAAGCTCGTGCAGCCCCGGTTGGGAATGGACGCGCACTGTCCCGGCAGGATCAGCGGCGGCTCGAAGTCGATGACGTAGTTCGACGTCATGACGACGCCCGGCTGCGCGGTGCCGCCCGACGCGATGCGGATGCCGTCGTTGCCGGCCTGGTTCTCGATTCCGATCGTCGCGTTGCCGATGACGGTGCCCGGCGACGTGTACTGGAACTTGATGCGTCCGTCGCTGTACAGGATGACGTCCCACCAGACGAGCTGGCCCCCCTGGGTCGCGTCCTTGCCGACGAACTGGATCTTGAAGGCGTTGGTCGAGGCGATGCGGCCCCAGCGAACCGCGTCGCCGTCAATCGGGACGTCGGCCGTCAGATCCGTCCAGAACGGAGCCAGGAGTCCGCCGTTGGGAACGGCCGCGTTGGGCACGGTGGCGGAGGGCGCCGGATACGAGTTGGCCGGCGCCGCGAAGCTGATCCAGCCGTTGTCGGAGATCCAGATCTGCGTCACCGTCTGGCCGTAGTAGGGCCACGGGTCCGTGAACCCGAGGTTGATGGGACCCTGGGGCGCGCTGTTGTTGACGGGGTTCGTGCTCGTGAACGTCCCGTCATACGGCGTGTTGTCGATCGTCGCGCCGGACGCGCTATCCCGCCACGTGTAGCCGAAGGTGAGGTCCCGTCCGCTCGCGGCGAGGAGGGTCTCGGGGACGCACAGGCAGGCGCCGAGCGCGAGGAGACCTGCGACGAGAGCGAGCCGGGGCTTGGCGGGGACGGGGACTTGCGGTGCCATGGTGATTCTCCGGGACGGGGAGAAGGGGAGCGAAACGGAGGCGGCCGCCACCGGAGGCGGCGGGGAGGCGCGGACGACGACGGGGGTCATGGGCAGGCGCCGCCCACGGGCGGGCGCTCCGTGAAGACGCCCGCCGCGAAGGACTCGCCCAGCGGGCCGTCGCCGATCCTGTTGCGACCGGCAACCAGAAAGTAGTGCCCCGGGACCCCGGGCGCACATGCGTCACGATCCGTGAACTCGAGCTGCGCCAGGGAACACGAGGGGACGGGATCCTCGGGATCGTCGATGAACCGGGCGGGATTGGTCCATGGCCCGTCGCGGAACGAGGCGATCTCGCCGCGATAGACGTGGTACGTGAGTGCCCGCGCCGCGGGCGACCAGCGGATGAGCAGGTCGGCGCCGACGCGGTGCATCGTCACGGGCACGGGTCCGCCGCTGGCCGGGTCGCCATCAGGCACCTCCGCCGGCGGCAAGCCGTCGCCGTCAACGTCGAAGCATGTCGGGTCGGTCGTGCCCGCGGGTTGCGGGTCGTCGCTCCGGGAGTCAGGGCAGCCGGCGGATTCGAGCGAGGCCAGCGTGGCCTGCCGGCACGAGCGGGTGCCTGCGGCTGAGGGGTCGATCCGCGCCGAGAAAGCCAGCGTCGTGCTGGCTGCTGGCGCCAGGCTGGCGAGAGCGGGGGTCGTGGCGGCGTCCCAGACGATCGTGCTGCCGGTCAGCCTGCCGCCTGCCGCCGGGACGATGTCCATGTCTGCGGCCGGCAAGGGGAGCGTGACGCTCACCTCCCGCGCTGGAGCCGAACCCTCGTTTCTCACGAGGAGGCTCCCCGTGATGCTCTCGCCGGGCTCGTAGAGTCCGTTGCCGCTCGCTTCCGCCACGGTGAGGCTCGCGACGAGGGAGGGCGCCGCCACCGCCACGCATGACGGATCTGCAGCGCCGGGGAGCGCCTCGTCGTCGCTCGGAATCGCGGCGCTGAGGTTCGTCGCGGTGAGCGCGCCGGACGAGCAAGCCGCGCTCCCGTCCGCCGCGCCGCAGAGCAGCGTGCCGGTAGCGCTCAGGACCACGACATCCCCGGGACCCACGAGCGCGAGCGCCGGGGTGCCCGCGGGCGTCCAGGTGATCGTGGAACCGCTGATGATCCCGGATCCGGTAGCGCTCAGGCCGCCGAGCACGGTGGCGTCAGGGAGGTCCAGCGTGACGACGACGTCAGAGGCCGGCGCGCCCGCGACCCAGCGCACGACGGCCTCGACCTCGAGGATCTCGCCTGGCGTGATGGTCGAGCCGCCACCCGACGGGACCGCGCGCGTGATGAGCGTCAGCCGGGGCTCGCGCGACACCGTGAAGCAGGTCTGGTCGGTGAGCCCGGGCGCCGCGGGATCATCCGAGAGCGCTGGCGGGCAGGGGAGTCGCGTCTCGAGCGTGCCCCGCGCGCAGCCCTGGTCGCCGTGGCCGGCGCTGGTGCTCACGATGGCGTCGAAGCCGAGCGACACGGACCCGCCCGCGGGGATGGCCGCTAGCCGTGGATCGGCCGTGGCGTCCCACCGGACTTGACCGCCGGCGAGGACGCCGCCGCTCCGGGGAGCGACGGAGACGACGTGCGCCGGAACGTTCAGCGTCACGACGACATCGCGCGCGGTCTCCCCGCCGCGGTTCGTGACCTCGAGCTCGAAGGCGAGCGCTTCGCCTGGCGTGAAGATGCCGTCGCCCGACGCGTCCGTGGCCACGAGAGGCGAGCGGTCGAGCTCTGCTCGCGCGGTGGGCAGGCAGGTGGGGCTCGAAAGCGCGGCGTCGGAGGGATCGTCCGTCAACACCGGAGGAGTTCCGGCGGATCGAAGTTCGGCCTGATTGCAGAGGCTCCCGCCGTCATCCACGCAGCCGGCGGTTGCCGCGAACGTCAGCACGGTGGACTGGCCAGGGCGCAGGCGCGCGAGCGCGGGCGTGGTGGCTGCCGTCCAGGTGACCCGCTGGCCGCTCCAGGCGCCACCCTGTCCGGCAGCGCCAGGCGCCAGCAGGGGATCGAGGTCGTCCGTGACCTGGATGGACGTGGCGTCGGTCGAGCCGACGTTGCGGACCGTGATGGTGTAGTCCACGCGCTCGCCTGGCTGGATGACGCCGTCTCCGTTCTCGTCGCGGGCAACCTTGTGGGACTCGGCCAGGTTCGGATCGGTCGCCACCGTCACGCAGGTCATCGTGTCCTCGCCGGCTGGCGTGATGGTGTAGGCGTACGTCGGATTCGCGAGCCCGGGCGGGGGCGGCGGCGACAGGTAGTTGACCAGCCCGATGTTGCAGATCTGCGACCCGGGAGTCGCCGTGCCCGCCACGCGCGTGCGCAGGACCAGCGCGGCTCTCTGGCCGAAGGGCAGTTCGATGTTTCGGTCGTGCAGCCACGGCGGCTCGTAAGTGACCGTGCCCGTGCTCGGCTGCGCGAGGACATCGGCCGGGAAGGAGAACGCCAGGACCGGGTAGTCCGCCGGCCCCGGAACGTGGTCGTCAATTGTCACGATCGCCATGGAAGACGCCGGGTCGTCGTGAATGACGTCGATTGTCCAGTGGATCGCGCCGCCGGGGCGTACCTGGAATGCCGTGCCGTTCCAGCTCACGTCCGGACCACCCGGCGTCTTGACGGGCCGCGAGCCGAGGTACGTCGCGGTCGGCGGATCGCCGACGACCTGGGCGATCCCCGGGGCAGGCAGCAGCAGGGCCGCCAGGCCGAGTGCCAGGAACCGTCCGCCGAGCGCGCGCCGGGGCCCAACGCGAGGAGCCGCGCCGTCCGCGCCGGGGCGGACCGCTGAATCCCTTGTGGCGCCGTGCGACATGCGTCCCCGCCGTTCGCGCCCGCCTGCGGTGGCGAGCGCGATCACCGTGGGGGATCGACGGGCGAGCCGCTGAGCACGCGGGGATTGACGCGACGAGCCGGATGGGGCTCGGGGCCGCCGTTCCCCAACGGCTTCCGACGCGGCACGTCCCCTGGATGCCCTCGTTCAGACCGGCCTGCTCGAGGAGCCCGATGTTCTCTTCCACCCGGACATTACGCCACGCGGACCGCCCCGACAAGCACTCTGGAGCCAGCCCGAGTCCACGGCGGCGCCCGTGCCGAATCCGTCGAACGGCATCAAGATGCGTCGATGCAATTTCATGGCTCCTGGCTCCAAGACCGCCGTAGGTTGCTTTCAAATCCTAAGTCTCCTGGGCCCTGGGGGCCCCGTTCGTCGCCGTGTTGCGCGGTGCCCGGAACGGCCGGGCGGACGTGGCAGCGGTGCCCGTAAATCCCCCGGACGCCCGGCACGGTGCGTTCCCGCGCCTCGGCACGCCCGGCATGGGCCGGCTGGCGAATCGCTGGAGCCAACGCGGACATCATCAATCCCACGATTCCCACATCCAGCGTGATGGAGGAGGCTGCATGACGAGAACTTCCTGGGCCGGGCTGGGCGCACTTGCCGCCCTTCTGGCCCTGCCGGCCAGCGTCCAGGCAACGGATGACGGCCAGATCAACTCGCCTCGGACACGGCGGACCAGCGTGGTCCGCGTCGTGAATCCGGCGCCGGAAACGACGGTGGGTGCCACCCAGCGCCGCGAGCAGGTTCAACTGCCCGAAGGCGTGCCCAGTCCGTCGCTCCCGACGTTCGAGGACACGAGCCCCGTGAGCATGGACCACTCGCTCGAGCTCGGTCCCCTGCACGAGGCTCTGGCGTTCCATGTCCTGGACGCGCCGCTTCTCGCGCCGAGGCTCCCGTCCGAGCTGCAAGCTCGCATTCGGGCCGAGTTGGCGAACCTGCACGTGCTCGACCTGCCGGTCGGGCCCTGAGACAACCAGAGGGCCACGCGGACGCGCCCGGCGCGCCGCCCCGCCTTCACACGCGGATGCAGAAGAGGAATCTCGAGTTTCAGCGGAGGGAACATCGCGTCCCGCATCTCCTCGGCGCCGCCGAGGCCCCGGCCCCGGCCGGCGATCGGTCGCGCGCTAGCGTCCGCCCGAGAACACTCGAAGCCGAATCAGACGACACACGGATACGAATGAAGGAGATTGGACCGTCATGAAGAAGATTCTCTTGAGCCTTGTTGGCCTCTCGATGGCCACGACGGTGCTCGCACAGGCGCCGCCCCCGGTGATGGTGGCCCCGAGCGCCATCCGCATGCACGCGGAGCAGGTTGAAGTCGGCTTCGTCACCTGGGTCGTGACGACCGCCGGTGGCATCGCCATCCCGCCCTGCGCCTCCGGCGCGACGACGTTCCGCGGCGCTGGCCTCGTCGGCCACTTCGCGGGCCGCCACAACGGCGTCACGACCGCCGTGTGGGACAAGGACGCGCTGCTGGCCGCCCAGGCCGCCCAGATCGCGGCCGGCGGCACGGGCGAGATGTTCGTTCGCTTGCAGGACTCGATCAACCTGAACAACTTCACGCATACCGTGAAGGCGGTGGTGGCCGATCCCGGCCTCGTGCGCGTGCTTCTCCAGGGCAACGGCCCGCTTCCTCCGGCGACGGCTCAGCTCGGCAATGACGGCCTGAACCTCATCGCCAATGCCGTCGAGAGCCGCGCCATGGGCGTGTCGCCGACGGTTCCGTCCAGCGTGCGCACGAACCCGGCGACGCTCGGCCAGATCACCAGCGCGGTCGGCACGTACCTCCTGCCCCTTGGCGGCGGCGGTGGCGGCGGCACGCTCAACGCCTGCCTCGGCCCGACGGGCCAGGTGCGCATGATCCACGAGGACAACAACGGCGACTGGGCGACGGAGTGCGTCGCTCGTGGCTGGCGCGCCGAGTCGATCTCGCTCGGCGCCGGCAGCCCGTTCGCCGACGCGCTGGCCGCTCCGAACGCCGGGGCGCTCAGCACGTTCACGGCCAACTGCGCCCTCGCGTTCGGCGGCCCGACGGCGGGCCCGGTGACGATCGCCAACCCGATCGCCCTCAGCCTGTCCCAGGTCGAGGTCGAGAACATCCAGCACCGCACGCACGCCTTCTTCTTCGGCGGCGGCGGCAACGCCCTCCAGGTGAACTCCACGAATCCGGCGCCGGGCCTCCCCAAGCTCCGGATCGAGATTCACTGAGTCTCCGCGCCATCGTCAGCCCGCGAGGGCTGGCGATGCTCGCTCCCGATCGGGCCCGGTCGCAGACGCGACCGGGCCTTTTTCTTGTTCGGGAGCCGCGCTGACCCCGGCTCATGGCGTTCCGCAGGCACGCGCCAAGGCCGCGCGGCGCGCGCTTCAGGGCAGGGCCGCGCGGCGGATGTCGGATGGTTCGGTTCGGAGCTTGACCAGGTCCCGCTGCTCTGCCGGAAGCCACTCGCAGTCGGCGTCCACGGCCCGAACCGCGCCCATGGAAGGGGAGTGGCTTGCGATGCTGGCCGGGAGCTTCAATCCGTTCACGTCGCGGATCTGGCTGAACTCATCCTGCACGACGATGGGCTCGTGGTCGGGATCGAGCGACAGGCGGTACGTCGCGCCGAGCAGGAGCGACGTGTCCGCGTCCACCTCGAGCAGCGTCAGCCCGACGTCGGGATCGGCGACCGCGATGCGCCGGACCGGGACGGGACCGGAGTCGTCCACGCCTTCGGAACGCGCGGCGGCCATCCCGGAGACCGCGCGCTGCAGCAGCGCGACCGGCTCGCGCTGCCGGCGAGCGCGGTGAGCGATGACCTCGATGCTGTCCATGGCGAGCGTGCCGATCTCGTCGGACGCGAACCAGCCGGTGTCGCCGCTGGACGAAAGCACGACGGCTCCGCCTCTGTGCAAGTAGGGCCGCGATTCCTGCCGCCACGACCATCCGGCGAGGTTCAGGTCCACGCGCGTCTCGAACAGCGGGGTCGGCGGCTGGCCTTCTGCCGATTGCAGCGTCTGGCAGACGCGCGTGGTTGCCGGGAGCGCCAGCAGGGCGGGGCCGCCGTGAGCCGCGACGCTGGCGGCCAGCCACCGGGCCCCCTCCAGCACGCAGGCGCGCTCGGCGGGGTGCGTGGGCAGGCCGAGAGGCGAGACGATCGCTCCAGGGAACGCCGATCGGCACGCGGCCTCGGAGACGGTCTCGGGGAGCTGCGCGACGGCGCTTCTCGGCCCGCGCCAGAGAGCGCGGGCCGCTCGCGCCATGTCGCGGGCCGCCACGTCGCGGACGGCCGGCTTGGCAGGGTCCATCCCCGATCGGGGTTGCTCTTCGAGGAAGGCCAGGCCGAGGTCCTCTGGCGGAACGCGCAGGTCGCCCACCGGGATCCGCGCCTCGGCCTTGCCCTGACGGCTCACGTCGCGCAGGGCGGCGAGGATCCCGGCGCTCGCGCTGGCGGGGTCGGGCGTCGGGCCGTCCACGAGCACGACCGAGCCGGGCGGCGCCACGAGATCGCCTGCGGCCGTGGACGCGTCACCGACGACCTCGAGCGAGGCGGCCGCAGGTCCGGCCGCCGCGATCGCCGCTCGGAGCGCGACGATGGCCGCGGCCGCTCCTTGCTCGGGAACCGGGAACGCGAGGGACAGAGCCGCGGACTCGCCGCCGCGCAGGACGGCAGGCACCGGGGCCACGCGCCGCACCGGGCGCTCGCCAGGGGCGTGGCGTCCTGCAACGTTCGGCTGGACCCATGCACCGATGGTCTCCCGGGCCATCGTCTCGAGCGCGGCCGTGTCAGGCGCACTCTCGCCCGTGAACACGATCGCCAGCCTGTCGGGTCGATAGGCCGAGGCGTGGAAGTCCACGCAGTCTTCCGCCTCGAGCGCGAGCACCGTCCAGGGCGTCGCGCTCGGCCACGCATGCGTGACGAGGCGCGCTCGCGCCTCCTGCCGGCGGGCGGTGGCGCCGTGCGCCTCGTCCATCACCCATCGCGCGAGGCTGGCCCGCTCGGCCTGGAGAGGTCCATGCGGGAAGGAAGGCAGGACGAGGATCTCGGCGGCGAGCGCGAGTGCGGCGCGCGCGTCCGTGACGCCGTCCAGCACGAGCTCGGTGGACGAGGGGCCGACGGTGACGGAGGCCGACGCGGCAACCGTGCCGATGGCTCGCGCTAGCTCGCCGTCGCCGCCGCGAGGGAGGGTCGCGAGGGGGAGCCCGTGACCAGTGAGCTCGGCGAGGCCTTCGCGACCTGGTGGATCGCTGCGGCTGCCCACGGCCATGCGCGCCGTGATCTTTAACGGGCCGGGCGCGCTGACGGAGAAGACGCGCGTGCCGTTCTCGAGCGTGATGGAGGCGACGGCTGGCCCCGCGGCGCGCGCGACATGGGGCAGAGAGCCCCACCATGACGCGACTGCCATGCAGGCAATGAACGACAGGGGCAAGAGCCGAGAGGCGGAAGGCGTGGAGGGCATTCTGGTTCGCCGGGCGGGTCGCGGCGCTGGCGCGAGCAGGACCCGGCACCCTGAGCCGCAGTGGGCTGGAATGGCCCGCAACGATACCACGGACCCTGTTCCGCCGCGGCTGCGTCGGGGCCCTCCCGAACACCGGGGTGGGCATTGTCAGAGGAGGTGCTCGGGGTGTAGGTTCAGCCAACGCTAAAAGACTCTCTCGCCGGGCGACGCCTGGTCATGCGGCCATGGCTCGCCCCGCCCCGCTTCGCGGAGGTCGCGCATGGGTACGCCGTCTCTTCCGGGCCAGCACGACGTGGCTTTTTCTGACTCGTCGGTCGCTGGCCCGCGCGGCTGGCTGGCGCGCGTCCTGCGTGCCTGCGCGGTCATCGCCTGCGCCATCGCCCTGGCGGCGCCCGCCGCGGCCCTCGAGATCTGCGACAACACGATCGACGACGATGCCGACACGCTCGTTGATTGCATGGACGTCGCCGACTGCTGTGGCACCGCCGAGTGCTTCGGCGATCCGTCCTGCAACGAGACGAACTGCAGCGATGGCATCGACAACGACGCGGACACGCTCGTGGACTGCTGCGATCCGGACTGCTCGTTCCAGCCCGCCTGCGGCCCGGAGACGAACTGCACGGATGTCGTGGACAACGACTGCGACACGTTCATTGACTGCAGCGATCCCGACTGTGGCGGCGTGCCTCCGTGCGGCGGCGAGACCGCGTGCGCCGATGGCGCGGACAACGATGCCGACACGCTCGCCGACTGCGACGACACCGACTGCCAGTTCGCTCCCAACTGCTTCGAGGCGAACTGCACCGATGGCGTGGACAACGACGCTGATACGGCCACGGACTGCGCGGACCTGGACTGCACCTTCACGCCTCCGTGCCAGGGCGAGACGAACTGCACGAACCAGATCGACGACGATGGCGACACGCTGACGGACTGCTGCGACCCCGACTGCGCGGCGAACCTCGCGTGCTTCCGCGAGACCAACTGCTCGGACCGGCGCGATAACGACTGCGACACGCAGGTGGACTGCGCGGATCCCGATTGCGCCGGCGTGCCACCCTGCGGTGGCGAGACGGCGTGCGCCGATGGCGCCGACAACGATGCCGACACGCTGGTGGACTGCGACGACCCGGACTGCGCCCTGGCCTCGAACTGCTTCGAGAGCAACTGCGCGGATGGCGTGGACAACGACGGCGACACCACCACGGACTGCGCCGACGACGACTGCCAGGGCAGCCCGGCGTGCGCGAACGAGACCAACTGTACGAACGACGTGGACGACGACGGCGACACCCTCGTGGATTGTTGCGACCCGGACTGCGTCGTCTCGCCGGCGTGCGCGGGCGAGACCGCCTGCGCCGACGGGCGCGACAATGACTGTGACGGGCGCGTGGATTGCCAGGACGCGAACTGCGTCAGCGCGCCCGCGTGCAGGGGCATCGAGAATTGCGTGGATGGCGCGGACAACGACGCCGACACGCTCGTGGATTGCGCCGACCCCGACTGCGCCGGCGACCCCGCGTGCACGGGCGCCGTCGAGGATTGCGGCAACGGCCGCGACGACGATGGCGACACGCTCGTGGACTGCGCCGACCCGGACTGCAGCGCGGATCCGCGGTGTCGGGAGAACTGCACGGACGGTCGGGACAACGACGGCGACACGCTCGTGGACTGCGCCGATCCCGATTGTGCGGCACATCCCGCCTGCCTCGAGCAGGGCAACTGCACCGACACGACGGACAACGACGGCGACACGCTCGTGGACTGCGCCGACCCGGACTGCTTCGCCGATCCGGCGTGCACGGGGGTCGAGGACTGCGGCAACGGGCGGGACGACGATGGCGACACGCTCGTGGACTGCGCGGACCTCTCGGATTGCAGCACGGATCCCCGGTGCCTCGAGCAAGGGAACTGCACCGACACCGCGGATAACGACGGCGACACGATGGTGGACTGCGCCGATCCGGACTGCTTCGCCGACCCGGCCTGCGCGGGCGTCGAGGATTGCGGCAACGGCTCCGACGACGATGGCGACACGCTCGTGGACTGCGCGGATCCGGATTGCTTCGCGGATCCCGGTTGCGCGACGGACACGGACGGCGACACGGTGCCCGACGCCTCGGACTGCGCGCCCAGCGACTCGACCGTCTGGGCTCCCCCCGCGGTCGTGCAGGGCCTGCGCGTCGCGCCGGCCCCGGGCGGCACGCTGGTCTCGTGGGACAGCCTCTCCACGCAGGCTGGCCCCGGCACGGTCTACGACCTGGTCTCTGGCCTGCTGAGCGAGCTGAGGGCAGACCGCAACTACAACCGTGCCCAGTGCCTGGCGAACAACCTCACGACACCGTCCTACCTGGACGTGCGGTCGCCCCCGCCTGGTGACGCCTTCTACTACCTCGTCCGCGGCCAGAACGTCTGCGGCACCGGGAGCTACGGCAACGACTCGCGGGGCAACGAGCGGATGCCCGGGCCCGGGGACTGCTCCTGACGCGCGTGGGCTGACCCGCCGGCCGACCGTGAGGGGGCGCTCAGGGTCGGACGCGAACGCGGAAGAGCCCGCGCTTGCCGATGCGCAGCAGCGCGCCATCGGCGAGGCCGTCGACGGGTCCCCATGACGTGATGCGGCGATCGTCGAGCGACAGGCCGCCCTGGTCGATCAGCCGCTTGGCCTCGCCCCGGCTGCGCGCGGCGCTGGCCGCCAGCACGATCTCGATGGCCTCGGTCCCGGGCGCCAGCGCGAGCTCGGGCGTGTCGGACGGAGCCTCGTGGCGCTGGAACTGCTGGACGAAGGCGTCCTCCGCGGACGCCGCCGCGGCCGCACCGTGCCGGCGCGCGACGATCAGGCGCGCCAGCTCCATCTTCGCGTCGCGCGGATGGATGTCCGCCGACGCCAGCTTCGCGGAGCGGGCCGCGGACTCGTCCGGCGACAGGCCGCTCGCGAGGCGGAAGTACTCGGGCATCGCGTGGTCCGGAAGGCTCATGACCTTGCCGTACATGTCGGCGGGATCGAGCGCGATGCCGATGTCGTTGCCGTACGACTTGGACATCTTGAGCTTGCCGTCGGTGCCCGGAAGGATGGGCATGATGAGCGGGATCTGGGGCGGCAGGCCCTGATTCCGCATGACGTCGCGCCCGGTCATGATGTTGAAGAGCTGATCGCGCCCGCCGAGCTGCACGTCCGTGCGCAGGTGCACGGCGTCCTGGCCTTGCATGAGGGCGTAGAGGAACTCGTGCAGGTGCACCGGCGCCCCCTGGGCGAACCGGTTCCCGAAGTCCTCGCGCTCGAGCATCTGCGCGAGCGTGAACGACCGGGTCAGGCCGACGACATCCCGGAGCGTCATCGCGGCGAGCCACGTGGAGTTGTGCACGAGTTCCGTCCGCGATCGGTCCAGGACGCGGAACGCCTGCTCGGCGTAGGTCCGGGCATTCGCCGCGACCTCGTCCGTGGTCAGCGGCGGTCGCGTCTTCGAGCGCCCGGTCGGATCCCCGATCTGCGCGGTGAAGTCGCCGATGACGAAGACGACGCGGTGGCCGAGATCCTGGAAGTCCCGCAGCCGGTCCAGCACGACGCAGTGACCGAGGTGGATGTTCGGGCTCGTGGGATCGACGCCGAGATAGGCGGTGAGCGGCCGGCCGGCGGCGAGGCGCTCCACGAGCTCGGCCCGCATGGCCGCCTCCAGCGTGGCGTCGCCGTAGTCGGCGTGGCGCAGGAGCAGGTCAGCCTGGGCTTCTGGCGTGAGCGACGGCATCGCGCGGTCCTTGCGGCGCGCGTCCGGCGGGACGCGGCTTCGCGGCAGCATGCCATGCGCGCCTCTGGCATGATGCTGGCTCCTTCACGCCTGAATCATCGCTCGAACCGGGCTCGGCCCGTCCTGTCGTGTCGCCCATGCCGTCCGTTCTCGCCCTTCGCAAGGTCCGCGCCGCACCCGGCGCCGAACTCGTCTCCACGGAGTCCCGCCCGCTCGCGCCGCACGAGGTGCGCGTGCGCATCCGCGCCGCGTCCGTGTGCGGGACCGACAAGCACATCTACAACTGGGATGCCTGGGCCCAGGGCCGCATCAAGCCGCCCCTGACCTTCGGGCACGAGGCCTGCGGCGACATCGCCGAGGTCGGCTCGGCCGTGCGGCGCGTCGCTGCGGGCGATTTCGTCTCGCTCGAGACGCACGTACCCTGCGGCGCGTGTCGCCTGTGCCTGATCGATCAGCAGCACATCTGCCTGAATCTCAAGATCCTCGGCGTGGACACGGCCGGGTGCTTCGCCGAGGAAGTGATCGTTCCCGAGGCCTGCGCCTGGAAGAATCCCGACGACATGGACCCGCGGATCGCCGCGATCCAGGAGCCGTTCGGCAACGCGGTCTACTGCGTGGACAAGGCGCGTGTCGGCGCCCGGTCGGTGGCCATCCTCGGCGACGGGCCGATCGCTTGCTTCGCGGCGGGAATCGCCCGGGCCATGGGAGCCGCGCGCATCATGGTCACGGGGCTCTCGCCGGCCCGGCTGGAACTCGCGCGCGTGATGGGCGCACACGAGGTCGTGGACGCGTCGCGCACCGACGCGGTCGAGGCCATCAAGGACATGACGGACGGCGAGGGCGCCGACGTCGTGCTCGAGATGGCCGGCGCGGCCGCGACCGTGAGGCAGGGATTCATGGCGCTCCGCAAGGGCGGCACCTTCGTCGCATTCGGCATTCCGGCGGGCGAGGTCTCGCTGGACTACGCCAACGCGCTCGTGTTCAAGGAGGCGACCGTCCTGGGCATCAACGGCCGCCGCATGTACGAGACCTGGTACCAGACCCGCGCCATCCTCACGTCGGGCCTGGTGGATCCGACGCCGGTCATCACCGACGACCTGCCTCTCTCCGATTTCGCGAAGGCCTTCGAGGCCATCAACGATCCCGCGAGCACGGCCGGGAAGATCGTGCTGAGGCCCCGATGACGCACGCCGCCCTCGATCACTACCGCAAGGCTCTCGCCGAGATCGACGCCGCCGGGCTTCGCAAGCGCGAGCGCGTCCTGACGGGCGCCCAGGCCGCGTCCATCCACGTGCAGGGTGGCGACGGCACCGTCCTCAACTTCTGCGCCAACAACTACCTCGGCCTGTCCTCGCACCCGGCGGTCGTCGAGGCGGCCCGCGCGTCGCTCGCGACGCACGGGTATGGCATGTCCTCCGTGCGGTTCATCTGCGGCACGCAGGATCAGCACCTGGGCCTCGAGAAGGACATCGCGGCGTTCCTCGGCACGGAGGACGCGATCCTCTACTCCTCGTGCTTCGACGCCAACGGGGGCCTGTTCGAGACGTTGCTCGGGCCCGAGGACGCGATCATCTCCGACGAGCTGAACCACGCCTCGATCATTGACGGCGTCCGCCTGTGCAAGGCGCAGCGGCTGCGATACAAGCACGCCGACATGGGCGACCTGCGGGCCCGCCTCGATGAGGCCAGGGGCGCGCGCATCAAGATGATCGCCACCGACGGCGTGTTCTCGATGGACGGGGATCTCGCGCCGCTCGACGCGATCTGCCAGCTCGCGGACGAGCACGACGCGCTCGTCATGGTGGACGACAGTCACGCGACGGGCTTCATCGGCAAGACGGGACGGGGAACGCCGGAGCATTTCGGCGTGCAGGCACGCGTGGACATCATCACGTCCACCCTCGGCAAGGCGCTGGGCGGCGCTTCCGGCGGGTTCACGACGGGTCGTCGCGAGGTCGTGGACCTGTTGCGCCAGCGATCGCGTCCCTATCTCTTCTCGAACTCGCTCGCGCCGATGATCGTCGCGGCCTCGCGTGCCGTCCTGGCGCTGCTCGGCTCGACGACCGAGCTGCGCGACCGTCTCGAGAAGAACGCGGCGCGCTTCCGCTCGGCGATGACCGCCGCGGGCTTCGCGCTCAAGCCCGGCGAGTCGCCGATCGTGCCGATCATGCTGGGCGACGCCCGGCTCGCCGTGGACTTCGCCGCGGACCTGCTCGGCGAGGGCATCTACGTCATCGGCTTCTCGTATCCGGTCGTGCCGCACGGCCAGGCGCGCATCCGCGTGCAGCTCTCCGCCGCCCACGAGCCCGAGCACGTCGAGCGCGCCATCGCGGCGTTCACGAGCGTCGGGCGCAAGCGCGGCGTCATCGCCTGACGCGGGCCATCGTCGGCCCGTCCGACGAGACGGTCAGCGCTCGTCGTCCGTCGAAGCCGAGTTCGCGGCAGGGGGCGCCGCCTGCCTCTCGGGCGCGATCGGCGCCTGGCCGCCGTCTCCGACGACGCTCTTGAGCGTGCGGAGGAGCCGGGCTGGCCGGTAAGGCTTGGGCAGGAACGCCGCCGCGGCGCCGGCGCCGACCATGCCCGGCTTCTCGTAGCCCGAGGTCAGCACGACCTTCACGTCCGGGCGCAGTTCCTTGAGCCGCTCCA
The DNA here is from genome assembly GCA_964613915.1 of uncultured Thermoanaerobaculia bacterium. GTDB lineage: Bacteria > Acidobacteriota > JBCCFW01 > JBCCFW01 > JBCCFW01 > CAZTIW01. The sequence goes on along the minus strand of CAZTIW010000002.1, from coordinate 50,199 downwards.
GAACCTGCGCGCCCGAAAGGCCTGGCATGGTGGAGTCCAGCAGGACCGCCGAGACGCTCTCGCGCATGGTCTTGAAGATCTCGAGGGCCTCGTGGCCGTCGCGGGCCGTGAGCGTCTTCCATCCGAACCGCTGGAGAGCGGCGTGAGCGATGGATCGCACGGCCTCCTCGTCGTCCACGACGAGCACCGTGCCGCCCGTGGCGGCGAGGTCTTCGGTCGGTTCCTCGGCCGCGGCGAGCCGCGGGGCGAGGGGGAACAGGACGCGCACGCAGGTGCCGGACTCGTCGGACGTCACTCCCAGCGCGCCGCCGTGACCGCGCACGAGGCCGAGGGCCGCCGGCAGGCCCGAGGGCCTGGCGCGCTGGCGGATGGCGTAGTCGGGTTCGAACAAGCGCGCCAGCTGCTGCGGCGAGAGCTCGGGACCGTCGTCTCGCACTTCCAGCACGGCATGCTGTCCCGGGTGCAAGAACTCGCCCAGGAGGAGCGAGCCGAGCTCGTCGGCGGAAACGTCCTCGACCGCGACGCGGAGCGTCACGGTCGTGCACGGCGCGGACCCGGCGCGGCCGACGAGCGCGAGCAGGATCTCCTCGAGCTGAGCGGCGTCCGTCTGGATGCGCGGGCCGTCGTCGCCGGCCTCGACGTGAAGCCGGACGCCGGCCGGGAGCCTGGCGCGGCTCGTGAACTGGCGCTCGCGCACGAACGCGGCGAGATCCGCGACCTCGAGCATGAGGCTCGCCCGGCCTGACAGGAGCAGCAGCTGGTGCGACAGCTCGGCGCCGCGCAGGGCGGACTGCTCGACCTGTTCCAGGAACCGCGAGGCCGTCGAGCCCGCGGGCACGTCCATCGCCGCGAGGCTCGCGTTGCCCAGCACCGCGACCAGCAGGTTGTTGAAGTCGTGGGCGATGGACGAGGCCAGGGCGCCCAGCCCCTCGAGCCGGCGCGCCTGCTCCATGATCGCCGACGCTTGCTGGCGCGCTTCCTCGGCGCGTCGCAGCGGCGTCACGTCCACGGCCATGCCGCCGACGACGGGACGGCCCTCGGCGTCGCGCCAGGGGAACTTGAACGCGAACCAGTCATGAGGCCCGTCGTCGTGCGGGACCGTCTCGATGACTTCCAGCGCCTGGCCGTGCGCGAGCACCGCGCGGTCATTCTCGGCCAGCTGACGGCCGGCCTCCTCGCCCCAGAGGTCGGCGTCCGTCTTGTCGCGCCATGAATCGCCCTCGAGATGGAAGTGCTGCGCGAAGGCGGCGTTGACCCAGGCGTAGCGGCCGCGAGCGTCCTTGAGATAGGCGACGGCGGGCGAGTGGCTCATGAAGCCGTCGAACAGCTCGCGCTGGAACTTGAGCGCGGCCTGGGCGCTCCGGCGCCGCGCGCGCTCGCGATGCGCGATCGCGGCCCACCGGATGTGCTGGATGAGGTCAGGCGTCGCCGCGGGTGGGTCGGCCTGCGCGTCCGGGCCGACGAGCACCGCGACGACGGGGATGCGCTCGCCGCGACCATCCAGCGTCGCGCGAAGGTCCGCGATGGCGGCGTCGTCGGCGTGAACCACCACGAGCGCTTCGTGCCAGGCCGCGCCATCGGCCGCCTCCGACAGGGACGAGACGCGCGTCACGAGGCAGTCGCTGGCGGCAAGGGCCGAGGCGAGAGCGCTGGATTCCACCACGGGGCTCGCGAGGAGGATGCGGAGAGCCTTGTTCACGTGCTGCCACCTCCGGGTGCAGGGGGGATCCTCCGCCATCCGGCGTCCGCCGGCCATGCCCGTGTCCGGTGCCTCGCCGGCGCGGTCCCCGCGGCGTGGCGCCGGCGCGTCCGCGCCGCCAGCGTGCTAGCCTCGCACGATGAGCGGAAGGGTGGAGGCGATTCACGTCGCGGAGGCAGCGGACGCGCCCATGCGCGCGCTCGCGGAGGCCGAGTGTCGGGCCGACCTCGGGCTGGTCGGAGACCGGTACGCCCGCCCCGGCACGCGCAGCCAGGTCACGGTGATCTCGGCCGAGGCCCTCGCGGAGGCCGCGAGCCTGCTCGGCCTGCCGATCCCGCCGGGGGCGACGCGGCGCAACGTGACCGTTTCGGGAGTGGACCTCCCCGCGGTCGGCGGCCGCTTGCGGCTGGGCCCGGTCCTGCTCGAGATCACCGGGCCCGCCGATCCCTGCGAGCTCATGAACACGGTGATCGGCCCCGGCGCCCGGGAAGCGCTCGCCGGGCGCGCGGGACTGCGCGGTCGCGTGCTGGCGGGCGGGATCCTTCGCCGCGGCGATGCGGCCACGCACGACGCCGGCCCTCCCACCACGCTCGCGACCAGCACCCTGATCGGGCATCTCGATCTGGCGCCCTCGGCGCTGGGCCTGAACCTGCCGCGCGCGAACACGGGCCTGCCGAGCGAGAGCGATCTGGTTGCCTTCGCGCGCGACTTCCGCATGACGGCGGGCGCCTGGGCGGCGCTCGCGCCTCACATCGGCTTCGACGTGCGGCAGTACCGGCGCGTGCGGCTCTTCCGCGGCGACGAGTGGGAGGCGCTCCTGCTGTGCTGGCTGCCGGGGCAGGGCACCAACGTGCACGATCACGGCGGTTCCGTCGGCGTGAGCGCCGTGCTCGCGGGAAGCCTGCGCGAGATCCGCTACTCCCGCCAGGGCGAGGGGCAGCCGCTGGCGATCGCGGGGCAGGGGGACTGTCCGGCGTCGGCCGCCGCGGTGGAACTGGCCGACACGATCCACGAGATGCGCAACGACGGCAGCGTGCCGGCCATCAGCCTGCACGTCTACTCGCCCCCGCTGGTGCGTCTCGGCGCGCACGATCCGGCCCTGGGCACGCGATGGGAGGTCGCCGTCGCGGACTCGCCCGACGTTCAGGTGGGCGGCGATCCCCGCCTGCCTGCCTGACCAGGAGTTCCGCACGATGAAGGCCATCTCGTTCACGTTGCTGCTCGCGCTCCTCGCGCCCGGCGCGCTCGCGTCCGTCCGGTTCACGGACTGGCGCTCCGAGTCGCTCGCGAGCGTCGCCGACCGCGCGGCGCGGGAGCGCGTGCCCGTCGTGCTGATCGTGACGCAACCGGACTGGTGCCCGCCGTGCATCGTGCTGGACCGGAAGTGGCTCAAGAATCCTGACGATCGCGTCGTGGCGGATCTGACGAAGGACGCGATCGTTCTCGAAGCTCACGGTTACGACAGGCCCGACGCCGACATCCTGCGCAAGCACGGCATCCAGTTCCGCGGAACGCCCACGACCTTCGTCTTCGCGCCGCGCAGCGAGGGGGAACTCCTCGGTCGCGCGCCGCTGCTCGGCAGCGTCCTGGGCGCTCCCGAGGATTTCCCCGACCAGCTCGCGCGCCTCATCGCGGGGGATGACGCGGTGGGCGACCTCGAGCGCGCGATCGAGCGCGCGCCGGACGCTGACAGGGTGGGACGGGCCAAGCTCATGCTCCAGCTCGGCGACCTGCTCGCGGCTCGCGGGGACGGTCCGGGCGCCTACCTGACGTACCGGCGCGTGCGCCGCCTGCACGAGTCGGGTCTTTCCCGAGAGGACAGGGAGGCGCTCGACGAGCTGCAGCGCGAGGCCGCGTGGCGGCAGGCCGACACGGCGCTGCTGCGCGTCCGCAAGGACTACGAGGCCGCGCTGCGCGAGATCCGGGGGTTCGAGAACACGTTCGTCGCCCGCGAGTCCGAGCGAGAGCGCATCGCCTACGCCAAGGCCTGGGCGATGGCGATGCGCGGCGACGTCCGCGGCGCGCTGGACGTGCTCGACGCGGGCCTGCCGGACACGGCGGGCGGCGCCGAAACGTTCGCGTACTTCTGCTTCCGATCGGAGGAGCCCCGCGCGCTCGTGGCAGGCGAGCGCCGCGTGGCCGAGGCCATGCGCCGCTACCCCGAGCAGATGGCCACCTGGCTCGCCGCGCGCGGTCGCATCGAGCGGCGGCAGGGTCGGCTGGCCGAGGCCGAGGCGTCCTTCGCCACGGCGATCGAGCTGCAGGCGGATCCCGAAGAGCGCCTGGTCGTCGAGGGACAACTCGCGCACGTCCGGCAGGAGAGGTCGCAGGCGGCGGTCGCGATCGCGGCGACGCCTGAGCCTGAACCTCAGCCGCGTTCGGCCGGCCTGGGGCGCTGAGGGGGCGCGTCCGCGCGGCTGTCGCAAGCGGCCGCCGGAGCGGCGTCGGCACGACCCGATTCGCCCCAGCCGCGCCTCCTTGCCGACACGGCACGACTTCCGTACAATCCCCCCCTTCCCGCGGTCCCGCGGTGCATCCCTCCTCCTGTCTTGTTGAGGCCCTCTCGCCGTGTTCGACGATCTCTCGTCACGCCTCGGACGCGTGTTCAAGCGCCTCAAGGGCGAAGGCACGGTCCGCGAGCGTCACCTCGATGAGACGCTGGAGGAGCTCCGCCGCGGGCTTCTCGACGCCGACGTCTCGGAGGAGATCGCCTCGGGCTTCGTGGCCTCCGTGCGCGAGCGCGCGCTGGGCGTCGAGGTCATCGAGTCCCTGACGCCGGGCCAGCAGATCGTCAAGATCGTCCGCGACGAACTGGTCGAGCTTCTTGGCGGCAAGGAGCGCCCGCTCAAGCTGCCGCAGGGTCGCGCGGGCGTGGTCATGCTGGTCGGCCTCCAGGGGCAGGGCAAGACCACGACGGCAGCGAAGCTCGCGCGCCACATGAAGGAGAACGGGAAGGTCCCGCTGCTCGTGTCGGCGGACTACTCGCGGCCGGCGGCGCGCGAACAGCTCGCGATCCTGGCCGGGCAGGTCGGCGTGAAGATCGCCAGCCAGCCGTTCGACACGGCGCTGGAAGCCGTGCGGCATGCGGCCAAGGAGGCCTCGGTCCGCGGGTACGACGCGCTCATCGTGGACACGGCCGGCCGCCTCCACGTGGACGACGACCTCATGAGCGAGCTCCGCAAGCTCGTCGCGGCCTGCCAGCCGGTCGAGACGCTCTTCGTGGGCGACGCCATGACCGGACAGGACGCCGTGCGGTCGGCCTCGGCCTTCGCGGCCGCGGTGCCGCTCACGGGCATCGTGCTGACCAAGCTGGACGGCGACGCGCGCGGTGGCGCCGCGCTGTCCATGGCGCGCGCGACGGGAACGCCGCTGCGCTACGTGGGCGTCGGCGAGAAGACCGAGGACCTCGAGCTCTTCCGGCCGGACCGCATGGTGTCGCGGATCCTCGGCATGGGCGACGTGCTCACGCTGATCGAGCGCGCCGAGAAGGTCATCGATCGGAAGACCGCCGAGGACATGGGGCGCAAGGCCCTCAAGGGCGACATGACGCTCGAGGACTTCCGCGAGCAACTGCGCCAGGTCAAGAAGCTCGGATCGCTCGACAAGATGCTCGAGATGCTGCCGGGCGGCGCTCAGCTCAAGGCCCAGATTCCGACCGACCAGAAGTGGATCGCGCACGCCGAGGCCATCGTGTGCTCGATGACCGTGCGCGAGCGCCGCAACTGGCGGATCATCGATGCCTCGCGGAAGCGGCGCATCGCCTCCGGCGCCGGACGGCCGCTCGCCGAGGTCAACCGCCTGCTCAAGAACTTCCGGCAGGCCATGGACATGCAGTCGCGCGCTCTCGCGGCCGCCCGGTCGGGCAAGCGCCCGCCCGCGCTGCCATTCGGGCCGCGCTGATCGATCAACGTCCGGACGCGCCACGGGCACGAATCCGGAACCCTCCCCGCGCGAAGCGGGGAACGCACGAGGAATAACGCATGCTCACGATTCGCTTGCGGCGCACGGGCACCAAGAACCGCCCGTGTTACCGCATCGTGGTCTCGGAATCGGCCAAGACTCCGCAGGCCCGCGTGGTGGACATCGTCGGCCACTACGACCCCACCGTCACGCCTCGCCGCGTCGAGCTGGATCTGGCGCGAGTCGATCGCTGGATCTCGCAGGGGGCTCAGCCCTCCGACACGGTCAAGGACTTCATTCGCCGGGAGCGCCGTCGCGCTCCCGCGTCAGCCTGAGGACCGTGGTGAACCATGGTTGACGGCAAGGACTTGCTCGAGCTCATGGCCAAGGCGCTCGTGGACAAGCCGGAGAGCGTCCGGGTTGACGAGAAGGATGAGGACGGCAGCACCGTGCTCGAGCTTCACGTCGATCCCGAGGACGTCGGCAAGATCATCGGCAAGCAGGGGCGCACCGTGCGCGCCTTGCGCGCGATGCTCGATGCCGCTGGCGAGAAGTGGGAGCGCCGGTTCGAGGTCGAGGTCATCGAGTAGTTCCGTGGTCGCGATGCCCCGCGGCGTGCCGCCCGATGCGGTGATCGTCGCCCGGGCAGGGCGAGCCCACGGAGTGCATGGCGAGATGCGCTTCACGCCCGAGTCCGAGGACGTCGGGCGGTTGCTGGGCCTGACGCGGGTGTGGCTGGCCAGCCGCGACGGCGAGGCGCGCGAGTTCGAGGTCGAGTCCGCGCGACCGCATCAGGGCGTGGCCCTGGTGCACCTGCGCGGCGTGGATGATCCTGAGAGCGCGGCCCGGCTCGCGCTCAGCGTGGTGTGGGCGAGTCCAGAGGACCTGCCGGCGCTCGAGGGCGACGCCTTCGGCATCCGGGACGTTCTCGGGGCGACGATCTTCGATGGCGACGCGGTCGTGGGACCCGTCGTCGGGCTCTCGAGCGGCGGCGGCCGTGACTTCTTCGAAGTGGAGGTCGGCGGGCAGCGCGTGCTGATCCCGGCGATCAAGGACTGGCTGGTGGATTTCGACAGGCCGGGGCGCCGCATCGTGATGCGCCTCCCGGCAGGACTGCTGGACACGTGAACCCGAGCACCCTTCGCATCGACGTCGTGACGCTCTTCCCGGAGATGTTCCGGGGAGCGCTCGAGGCGTCCATCCCCGCGCGCGCGATCGCGGCGGGGCTGGCGCAGGTGCGCCTGCACGCGCTGCGGGAGCACGGTCTCGGGCCTCATCGCCAGGTGGATGATGCGCCGTTCGGGGGCGGCGGCGGCATGGTGCTGCGTCCCGAGCCGGTCTTCGCCGCAGTGGAGATGGCGACGGGGCGTCCGGCCGGGGATTGCCCCGCCGACGAGGCGATCGTGCTCCTGTCGCCGGCGGGCCGGCCGTTCACGCAGGACATCGCGCGCCGGTACGCTGGCCTGTCGCGGCTGGTCCTCGTGTGCGGGCGGTACGAGGGCGTGGACGACCGGGTGCGGACGCATCTCTGCACGGAGGCCCTGTCGCTCGGCGACTTCGTGATGTCGGGCGGGGAGCCGGCCGCCATCGCCGTGATGGACGCGGTTCTCCGGCTCGTCCCCGGCGCGCTCGGCAACGCCGAGAGCGCTGCCCGCGAGTCCTTCGAGGACGGGCTGCTCGAGGCGCCGCACTTCACGAGGCCGGCGTCATTCCGGGGCGTGCCGGTCCCGCCGGAACTCCTGTCGGGGCATCACGCGGAGATCGAACGGTGGCGCCGCCGGGAGTCCATCCGGCTCACCGAGCGCGAGCGGCCGGATCTCGCCGATCGGGCGCGGACGGACGGGCGACTGGCAGGCTCCGGGGACACCGCCCCGGGCGAAAGAACACGAGTGACGAGACGCGGCGGCGGAGACGACTCCGACCGCCATGGATTCCAGGCGAACAGCCCGGGGGCAGGAACCCCCGGCGACGCGAGGCAGCTGACATGAAGGCCGTAGAGATGTTCAAGAGAGCGCAGTTGCGCACCGACCTGCCGGAGTTCCGTCCGGGAGACACCGTCAAGGTGAACGTGAAGGTTCGCGAGCGGGACAAGGAGCGCATCCAGGCGTTCCAGGGCGAGGTCATCGCCGTGTCCGGCCGCGGCATCAGCCGGACCTTCACGGTCCGGAAGATCTCCCATCGCGTGGGCGTGGAGCGGGTCTTTCCGCTGCACTCGCCGGTGGTGGACAGCGTCGAGCTGGTGCGGCGGGGCCGCGTGCGCCGGGCCAAGCTGTACTACCTGCGGAATCTCCGCGGGAAGGCGGCCCGCATCCGCGAGCGGCGCGATGCCGGCCCGACGGTCGAGACGCAGGGCTGAGCGCGCGTGAGCACGGCGCGCGCCCCGGGGGCCTCGCTTTTCGTTCCCGAGATCTCCCCCGGAGTCGCGTTGTCCCGTGCGCGGGCCGCGTGACATGATGCTCTCCTTCGGCGGTCAGCGGAGTCGCGAACCCGGTCCGGGCGGTCTGGATCGGGGCGGCATCTTCTTGCTCGCGCTCCGGCCTCCGGTGCGCACTGACACGCGCCATTCGCGCTCCGAGGAATGATGGCGTTCAACAAGGACAAGGCCCTCAAGGAAGCCGACAAGCTCCTGGCCAAGGGCAAGGACAAGGACGCCATCGCGCTGTATCGCGAGGTCGTCAAGAACGACCCGAGGGATCTGAACACCCACAACAAGATGGGTGATCTCCTTCAGAAGGTCGGCGACAAGGCCGCGGCGATCGAGGCCTTCGCCGCCGTCGCGGAGCGATACGCCACGGACGGCTTCAACCTCCGCGCCATCGCGATGTACAAGAAGTGCCAGCGTGTCGATGCCACGCGCATCGACTTCGTCGAGAAGCTGGCCAGCCTGAACGCCCAGCAAGGCCTCATCAGCGAGGCCAAGGCGAACTACACGCAGGTGGCCGAGCACTTCCTCAAGGAAGGCAAGGGGGCCCGGGCGCGCGAGATGTACGCGCGCATCGCCGAGATCGAGCCCGACAACCTCAAGAATCGCCTCAAGCTCGCGGATCTCTACCTCAAGGACAACCAGGTCCGCGAGGCGCTCGGCGAGTACCAGGTCATCGGCGGCGAGCTGGCGAAGCGCGGGATGCTCGACGAGGCCGTGCAGGTCCTGGAGAAGGCGCTCGGCATCGATCCCTCGAACCTGCAGATCCTGCGCTCGCTGGCACGCACGCGCGTGGATGCCGGGAAGGCGGACGAGGCTCTCCAGTTCGTGCGGGCGCGTCTCGAGCAGAAGGGCAACAACGATCCGGACCTGCTCATCGTCATGGGCGAGACGTTCCAGGCCGCGCGCAACTTTGACGCGGCGCGGCAGTGCCTGGACAGAGCCCTGGGCGTGGCGCCGCAGCGCACGGACATTCGCATGGCGATGTTCCGGTTGAGCCTGGAGGTCGGCGACGCCGACGCGGCGCTCGCGCATCACGCGCCGCTCGGCGACGCGCTCCTGGCCACCGGGAAGGCGGACCAAGCCCTCGAGGACATGAAGGCCATCCTGCGCGTGCGCGACGGCCACGCGCCCACCCTCGAGCGCATCCTGCAGCTCCTGCAGGCCTCGTCGGCGGAGCCGCGCGCGACGGCCGAGGCCATGTCGCGCCTCGCCGACGCGTACATCGCTGCGGGCCGCAACCCGGAGGCGGAGCGCATCCTCGGCCAGCTCGCGACGCTCGAGCCCGACGTGTCCCAGCACGGCGAGAAGCTCGAGTTCGTGCGCATGAAGATCGCTCAGGCCGGTGGCGCGGCGGCCAGCCGGCCAGCAGCCCCCGAGGCGGCGGCTCCGCCGGCGGCGACGAGCTTCGCGCCCGCGGGCGGCTTCGCGGCGCCGGGCAGCGGCGACACGTCGTTCGGATCGCTCGACCTGGCCGAGCCCGAGTCGTCCAGCTTCGCGATGTCCTTCGACGATGCCGACGACGACGGCGATCGCGGGGATGATCGCGCCGAGTTCGTCGCCGAGCGCACGGCTGAGGCGGACGTCTTCATCAAGTACGGCCTCGTGGACAAGGCGATCGATCAGCTCGTCGGCATCGTCGAGCGGTATCCGGACGACATCCCCACGCGGCAGCGGTTGGTCGGCCTCTACACCGACGACGGCAAGCAGGGGCAGGCTGTCGAGCAGCTCATGGCCATCGCGGAGATCGAGACTCAGGCCGGCAATCCTGGCGCCGCGACCGAGGCTCTCGAGTCGGCGCGCCGCATCGCGCCGAATCATCCGGCGCTGGCCCGCGCGGCGGGCGCGCCCGCGGCGGTGGCACCGGCCGCATCGGGCGGGCTCGGCGACTTCAGCTTCGGCGGCGACGCCGAGCCGGAGCCGGCCGCGGCGGCTCCGGCCGCCGGCGGCTTCGAGCTCTCGCTCGATTCGAGCGGTGGCGGGCTGGGCGGGTTCGGATTCGGCGGGGCGGAGCCCGAGGTCGAGTCCGAGCCGGAAGCGCCTGCCGGATTCGGCCTGGCCGCGCCCGAGCCCGAGCCCGCCGAGGCAGCCGCATCGGAGTTCGAAGTCTCGCTCGACGCCGACGACGGCGAACTCTCGGTCTCGATCGAGGACGAGCCAGCCGAGCAGGAGACCGCCGGCGACTTCGACATCGAGGTTGACGACGACGCCGAGCCCGCGGCTGCGGGCTTCGACCTCGCGCCCGCGGAGACGGAATCGGCGGCCGAATTCGAGATCTCGATGGACGCCCCCGAAGCCGCCGAGCCCGAGCCCGAGCCCGAGCCCGAGCCGGCTCCGGCCGCCGCGGCGCCCCCGGCCGCCGTGGCCGTGCCCGCAGCGCCCGTGCCGTCCGAGGCGGCGGAATCCGACGAGGGTCTGTTCGGCGCCGAGGACGACTTCTTCAACTTCGCGGACGAGCTCAACAAGGAGATGGAGTCGGACTCGCTGACCGAGGTCTCGCGCGACGAGGACAAGATGATGTCCCTCGAGCAGATCGTCTCGGGGATCCAGAAGGGCGTCGCGGCGCAGGTCGATCGCGAGGACTACGAGACGCACTACAACCTGGGCATCGCCTACAAGGAGATGGGCCTGCTCGACGAGGCCATCGCCGAGTTCCAGTACTCGTCGAAGGACGCGTCCCGGTTCCTGCAGTGCTGCATCCTGCTCGGCGCCTGCTTTGCCGAGAAGGGGATGCCCGAACTGGCCGTGACCTGGTACCAGAAGGGCAAGTCCGCCGAGGGCATCACCGAGGAGGACCTCGTCGCGCTCGAGTACGAGATCGCGACGTGCAAGGAAGCGCTCGGCGACGACGACGAGGCCCTCAAGAGCTTCATGTCGATCTATGCCCAGAACGCGCGCTACCGCGACGTCGCGCAGCGCGTCACCCGCCTCAAGCAGACGACGGGCCGGTAGCCCCCGGTGAGCGCCGCGCCGATCGCAGGCCGCGCCCTCCACCGCGCCGCACCGTGGCTCGCGGCCGGCGCCGTTCTTTCGAGCGTCTTGCTCCTCCTCGGCCTCGCGCCGCTTGACGGCCGGGGCGGCCCGCTCGACGCCGCGGCCCGCGTCGCGCTCGCGCCGACGTGTCATCAGGAGGCGAGCCGCGCGCTGCCGGGCTTCGCTCACGCACGCGCGTGCGCGCGCTGCACCGGCATCCACGCGTCGGGCCTCCTCGCTGGCCTGCTCGGCGTCCTGCTCGGCGCCGGTCGGATCAGCCGGCACGCGCGCGTGCTGGCCGGAGTGGCGGTGGTCGCGGCGCTCCTGATGGCCGCCGACGTGGCGGCGGGCGTGCTCGGCCCGTGGGACCATCCCTGGCTGCGCGCCGCGACGGGCCTCGCGCTGGCCACTGCTGTTCTTCTCGGCGGGTTCGCGAGGCTCGCGCGGGCGCGGTCGCCTGACGCTCGAGTCCTCTCGCCGCACGCGGTCACGCCCGCGCTCGCCGCAGGGCGATCGTGAGCGCCGCGGGGGGCTCGGTGCTTCGAGCGGGCGCGCTCGCGGGCATGGTCGGCGTGCTGCTGGTCGCCACGCCGATCGTGAACGCGCTGAACTACTGCTGTTGCGTGCTCGTCGTCCTGACGGGCGTGTTCGCCGCGTGGGTGATGCGGTCGGACTCGAGCGGCCGCGCGAGCACCGGCGCGATGGCGCTGGCAGGCACGCTGGCCGGGGCGATCACGGGGCTCGTCGGAACGCCCGCCGCGGCGCTGTTCTCGCGCCTCGCCAACGGCGAAGCGCAACTCGAGCAGATGGTCGAGGAGGCGCTCGAGGCCGCCCGCAAGACTGCCGACAGCCTCGGCCAGCCCGTCCTCCCGGGGATGCTGGAGGGCATGGAGGCGGGCATGCGCGCCACGACGGGCCTCGAGTTCAACGGCTGGCTCGTGGTCACCGCGATCTTCGCGGCGATGGCCTATGCGTTCTTCGGGATGCTCGGCTCGCTCGGCTTCGCGATGTCCACGCGGCGGAGCGCGGCGGGCCCGCCACCGACGGTCCCACCGGCGGCCCCGCCGGTGCCTCCGGCGCGCGACCTCGGGGTCGAGCTGCCCGGGGAGGCCGGCTCCGAGCCGCCTGCGGCCGCGTCCACGATGCCGGTGGTCTCCGAGGTCGAGGCAGCCTCGCCGCCGGCCGACTCCGCGGCGCCTCGCGAGGCCGGGGGGAGCGTGACCTGGGATGGCCCCGTGCTGCGCGGCTCCGAGGGTCCGCCGGCCACCGCGGGTGACGCCGAGGACTCGGCGGACGTTGCCGAGACGGGCGATCAGTTCGGCGCCATCCCGCTGGATGAGCTGCCCGAGTTGCCGCCCAGGCCTCCCAGGCCTGCCGACCCCGACGAGAAGCCGCCGGCCTGACGCTGGTTGCCCGCTCGGTCGGGCGTCCGCAGTCACGGTCGCGTGTCCGTGGAGGTTGACAGGGGAGTCCGGCAACAGCGCGGCGTCGTTCGCCGCCTAACCGTTCTCGGCTCAACGGCTTCGCGATGCGGGCGCGCGCGGGCACGCCGCTTGCCTCGAGGCCTCTCGTGCCGGCGCTGCCGATGGACGGCTGACGCCGCGCGCGAGGAGTCCTCCCATGTCTCGATCGCCCGTTCTCTCCCGCATTTCGCTCGTCCTGATGGTCGCCGCGCTGGCGGCTGCGGCTCCCGGCGTTCATGCCGCACCGCCGGCCGACGGTCAGTCCGCGGCGGCGCCGGCCAGCTCGACGCCCGTGCAGAAGGTGGACCTGAACGCCGCTACCGAGGAGCAGCTCGTCACGCTTCCGAAGGTCGGCCCCGCGCTCGCCAAGCGGATCCTCGAGTACCGCAAGCAGGTGGGCCAGATTCGCACGCTCGACGAGCTGGTGAACGTCAAGGGCATCGGCGAGAAGACGCTCGAGATCCTGCGTCCTCACATCACGGTCGCGGCCCCGTCCGGCAAGCCCGGCAAGGCGTGATCACGCGGCGCCGGCGCGGCGCGGTGCTGGCAGACGCCGCGTGCGCGTGCGTCCTGCTCGCCTTGCTCGTTGCCGGCGCCGTGGGCGCCACGTCCGCCGCCTTCGAGCGGTGGCGGGCGCCGACGGCCGCGCGCGCGGCGGCCGCGGACATGCGCGCGGCCCGGTCGCGCGCGGTGGCGCGGCTTCGCAGCGCCGGCCTCCTGTTCGAGCGCGGGCCGGGCGGCGCGTGGATGGTCTCGCTGGTGGACGACGGCGACGGCGACGGACTCCGCTCCGACGACATCCGGCGCGGCATCGATCCCATCAGCCTCGGGCCCGAACTGATCGAGACGCGGTGGGGCGTCGCGCCGGGCTTCGCCGCCTCCCTCCAGCGCCTGCGATCACCCCCGCCCGACGAGCAGTGGCTGCCGGACCTGAGCGATCCCGTGCGATTCGGCGCCCGCGACCTGCTGTCCTGCTCGCCGCGGGGGACGGCGACGCCGGGCACGCTCTACCTGTCCGACGGGCGTCGTCGTCAGATGGCCGTGGTCGTCGCCGGCGCCAGCGCGCGCGTGCGCGTCTGGGAATACGACCTCGGGCGGGAGCGCTGGGTGCTGCGCTGACCGCGCGCGCCCGTGTTCGGGCGGCCTCCCCCTCCCGCGCGATTCGATTCCGAATCCTGAGAAGTGATCTAGACTTCCAGCTTCCTTCCACCGGGAGCTCGTTTCATGCCCAGGATCGCTGTCATCCCCGGCGACGGCATCGGCATCGATGTCACGCGCGAGGCCGTGAAGGTCCTCGAGACCGTCGCCGGACTCGTCCGCGCCGACATCGAGTTGCACCAGTTCGACTACGGCGCCGAGAAGTACCTCGCGACGGGCATCACGCTGCCCGACGCCGACCTCCAGATGCTGAAGGGGCATGACGCGATCTTCATCGGCGCGCTCGGTGACCCCCGCGTGCCCGACATGACGCACGCGCGCGACATCTTGCTCGGGATGCGCTTCAAGCTCGACCTGTACGTGAACCAGAGGCCGGTGCGTCTCCTGCACGAACGGCTGTGCCCGCTGAAGAATCGCTCGGTCGCGGACGTGAACATGGTGTTCTTCCGCGAGAACACCGAGGGCGCCTATGTCGGCGTCGGCGGCATCTTCAAGAAGGGCACGGCCGACGAGGTCGCCTTGCAAGAGGACGTCAACACGCGCAAGGGCGTCGAGCGGATCATCCGGCACGCCTTCGAGTTCGCCCGCGTGAATGGCCGCCGCAAGGTGACCATGGCCGACAAGTCCAACGCGCTGCGCTTCGGGCATGACATCTGGCAGCGCGTGTTCGCCGAAGTCTCGGCCGACTACGACGGCATCGAGGCGGACCACTGGTACGTGGACGCGCTGGCGATGCAGCTCATCCGCGCGCCGGAGCGTTTCGACGTCATCGTGTCGTGCAACATGTTCGGCGACATCCTGACGGACCTCGGCGCTGCCCTTCAGGGTGGCCTCGGGCTCGCGGCCTCCGGCAACGTGCACCCCGGCCGTCACGCGATGTTCGAGCCCGTCCACGGCTCGGCGCCCAAGTACGCCGGCAAGGACGTCGCGAACCCCCTGGCCGCGATCATGGCGGCCCAGATGATGCTCGAGCACCTGGGCCTGGCGGAGGCCGCCGATCTGGTGGGACGGGCGGTGGCCGGCGCCGTGGCCGACGGCACGACCACGCGCGATCTGGGCGGGAGCCTGGGCACGCGAGCCTCCGGCGACGACATCGTCCGCCGGATGCGAGCCCTCGCGGGCTGAAGCGCGCGCCAGCTAGCGCCCCCGGCGGCGGCCGGCCGGCAGGGGCACGCCAATCTGGCACGGGGTGCCGCGCGCGGCGGTCCGCCGCGGCCGTCCGGACCGCCCTGTCCCGCCACGAAGGCCTGGATCGCCTCCCTCCGAGCGATACAATCCTGCGCCTGCTGGCATCGCTCTTGCCTCTTCCCATGACCAACGCCCACGGGACCGTCGCGCCACGCGTCGGCGGTCAAGCTTCCCTGATGCGCCCGCGGCAGGGCCGCGCGGCACGTTCCGGGTCATCGTCACCCGGGTAGGAGAATCGTTCATGGACCCCCTGTCCCGGTCCGCGGCCATGCCTGCGGATCTCGCCGCCCTCCAGGAACGGGTGGCGCAGCACTCCACGTTCGTCGAGCAGGTCACCGATCAGGTCGCTCGCGTCGTGGTCGGCCAGGAGCAGATGGTGGACGCGCTGCTCATCGGCATGCTCACCAACGGGCACGTGTTGCTCGAGGGCGTGCCCGGTCTCGCCAAGACCCTGGCGGTGAACACGCTGGCTTCCTGCCTGAACGGGACGTTCAAGCGCATCCAGTTCTCGCCCGACCTGCTGCCGGCCGATCTCGTCGGCACGCTCGTCTTCGACCCGTCGAAGGGACAATTCTCGCCGCGTCGGGGACCGGTGTTCGCCAATCTGGTGCTCGCCGACGAGGTCAACCGCGCGCCCGCCAAGGTGCAGTCCGCGCTGCTGGAGTGCATGCAGGAGCGCCAGGTCACGATCGGGGACACGACCTATCCGCTGGACGATCCGTTCCTGGTCCTCGCGACCATGAATCCCATCGAGCAGGAGGGGACCTACGCTCTCCCCGAGGCGCAAGTCGATCGGTTCATGTTGAAGGTGCGCGTGGGCTACCCCTCGCGCGAGGAAGAGCGCCTGATCCTGGACCGCATGACGGGCGAGGAGACCCCCGTCGCGCACCAGGTCGCGACCCTCGCCGACGTGATCGCCGCGCGCTCGGTCGTCACGTCGCTGTACGTCAACGACCGGGTGAAGGACTACATCGTCAGCCTCGTGCTCGCGACCCGCGATCCGAAGGCCTTCGGTCTCGATCTCACCGGTCTGGTGCGCTGGGGCGCCAGCCCGCGCGCGACGCTGGCGCTGCTGAAGGCGGCGCGCGCGCACGCGTTCCTGCGCCGCCGCGCCTACATCACCCCCGAGGACGTGAAGGCCGTCGCCGGCGATGTCCTCCGCCACCGCGTCGTCCTCACCTACGAGGCCGAGGCGGAAGACCTGACGACCGATGACATCGTTCGCCGGGTCCTGGACGCGGTCGAAGTGCCGTGATCCCGCAGGAGGTGATGCGCGCGATCCGGCGCATCGAGATCCGCACGCGGCGTCTCGTCAACCAGGGGATGGGCGGCGAGTACCACTCCGTCTTCAAGGGACGCGGGATGGAGTTCTCGGAGGTGCGCGAGTATCTCCCGGGCGACGACGTGCGCACGATCGACTGGAACGTCACGTCGCGCACGGGCTCCCTCCACGTCAAGAAGTACATCGAGGAGCGCGAGCTGACCGTCCAGCTGGTCGTGGACGTCTCGCGATCCGGTGACTTCGGCTCCGTCGCGCGCAGCAAGCTCGAGACGGCCGCCGAGGTCGCGGCGGTGCTCGCGTTTTCGGCGGTCCGCAACAACGACCGCGTCGGCCTCGTCCTCTTCACGGACGAGATCGAGGTTCACGTTCCGCCGGCCAAGGGTCCCGAGCACGTGCTCCGCGTCGTGCGCGAGGTCCTGTGCCACGAGCCCCACGGCCGGGCCACCAACATCGCCAAGGCTCTCCAGTCCGTCACGCGGTCGCTCAAGAAGCGATCCATCGTCTTCCTGATCTCGGACTTCCTGGACGACGGGTGGGAGTTCGCCATGCGCGTGGCCGCGCGCAAGCACGACATCGTCGCGGCGGTCGTTCGCGATCCGCGAGAGGCCGAGCTCCCGGCCATCGGACTGGCCGAGGTCCTCGACGCCGAGACCGGGTCGCGGCGCATCGTCAACACGTCCAGCAAGGCCGTGCGTGACGCCCACGCGGCGGCCGTGCGCCGCCGCGAGGAGCAGCGGGCGCAGCTCCTGCGGCGCATGGGCGTGGACTCGTTCGAGGTCAGGACTGACCGGCCCTACGACGTTCCCATCATGAATTTCTTCCGCTTGCGCGAGCGGCGAGCGGGACGCGCGTCGTGAGCGCGACGTTCCAGGAAACGGCCGCGGTCATCGCGCCCGCCGCCCCCTCGAACGCGCCGGCAGGCACGCCGGCGCCGTTCCATCCGGGCGATGTCGCCATGCTCGTCGTGCGCGCGTCGTGGGACGGCGAGGCGACCGTCGGCTGGCCGTCGCGCGAGGAAGTCGAGCGCGCGTTCGAAGGCAAGCTCGCGGTTCTCGGGGATGCCGCGCCAGCGCCCGCGGACGTGGCCAGCCTGTCGGCCGCCGCCGGCGCGTCCCAGGATGCGCGGGCGTGGCGGGTCCAGCTTCTCGTGCCGCCTGGTGAGCACGAGCTCGCGGCGCTCCCGCTGCGACTCGTGGATCCTGCCGGCGAGGCTCTCGACAAGAGCGAGGCGCCTGGCCCGGTCGTCCGCGTGGCGACGGTGCTCGACGAGGCCACGGACAGCCAGCTCCAGGCCGTGCAGCAGGCGCCCGAGCAGCTCAAGGCCGAGGCCTCGCGTCACCTGGCCGCTGCCCGCGGTCCGTGGGAGCTCTCGCCGGTGATCCCGTGGTGGATCTGGTTGCTCCTGGCGCTCGCCGCGGTCTCGCTGCTGGCCTGGATCGTCAAGCGGCTTCTCGCACGCAGGGCGGCGCCGCCGGCCCCGGCGCCGCTCGAGCCCGCCGAGGTCGTGGCCCGCCGCCGGCTACGCGAGCTGCGCGACTCCGACATGCTCGTCACCGGGCGTCACCTCGAGTTCCACGTCGCGCTCGCGGACATCCTGAAGGAGTACCTCGAGCGGCGGGTTGGCGCCGATCTGCGCGAGCTCACCACCGACGAGATCCGGCGGCTCATGCGCGGCCGCCTGCGGGCGGCCAGGCACGTCTCCGAGGCGCGAGACGAGACGCTCGCCGTGCTTGCCGCGTGCGATCTCGTCAAGTTCGCGAAGGTCATCCCGGTGCCGTCGGAGGCCCTGGCGCAGGTGGATGCCGCCGAACGGGTCGTCGCGCGCACCACGGTGGCGGCTCCGGCCGCGCCGACGGGCCCTTCCACGGAGGCTGCGTGATGCCCGCCGTGTTCGGCCAGGAACTCGCGCATCCGTGGCTCCTGCTCCTCGCGATCCTGCCGCTCGGGATCGCCATCCTGGCCTGGTGGCGGCGCGGCCGTCCGGCGCTTCGGCTGCCCGACCTGGGCTCGCTGCCAGCGCGCGGCGGCCTGCGATCGGCCACGGTGAACGTCCCGCTCGTCCTGCGCGCGCTCGCGCTGCTCGTGCTGGTCGTGGCGATCGCCAGGCCGCGAGGGGGGAGCGTTCACGAGACGATCACGACCGAGGGCGTGGACATCGTCATCGCCCTCGACCTGTCCGTCTCCATGCTGGCCGAGGACATGGGGCTCCTGCCGGGCGAGCGACGCAACCGGCTCGCGGCCGCCAAGGAAGTCGTGGTGGACTTCGTGTCGAGGCGGAAGGCGGATCGCATCGGGTTCGTCACCTTCGATGAGGCCTCGGTTCCGCGCTGCCCGCCGACGCTCGACCATGACGTGCTGACCGACTTCGTGACCCGCGCCGAGGTGGATCCCGAGAGCTCGGGAACGGCGCTGGGCGCGGGCCTCGCGTCGGCGGTCAACCGCCTGCGAGCCTCGAAGGCGAAGAGCAAGGTCGTCATCCTCGTGACGGACGGCCGCAACAACTCGGGCTTCATCTCGCCCGAGGACGCCGCCGAGATCGCCCGGCTGCTGGCCGTCAAGGTCTACACGATCGGCGTGGGCTCGCGGGGCGAGGCTCCGCTGCCCGTGCGGGGCGCCTTCGGGCGGGTCGAGTACCGCATGGTCCGCGCCGACGTGGACGAGCCGGCGCTCCGCGCGATCGCGGATGCGACCGGAGGCGTCTACTACCGCGCGACCCGCGCGGGCGAGCTCGAGCAGATCTTCGGCGTGATCGACGCGCTCGAGAAGAGCGAGATCGAAGTCGAGCGGCACGTGCGGTGGCGAGAGAACTACCCGCCATTCGCGCAGGCTGCCGCCGCGCTGGCGCTCCTGGCGCTCGCGTGCGGGGCGACGGTGTGGAGGACGTACCCGTGAGCCGCGGCGCGCCCCGCAGTCCGCGACGCGGCGATCTGCCGGTCTCGGTCACGCTGGTGATCCAGCTGGCCCTGCTGGCCGTGTTCTCGTCGGCGCTCGCCGCGGCGCTCCTTCTCGTGGGCGCGCAGTTCGGATCGCGCGACTGGCTCCATCTCGCCTGGTTCGCGCCCGTCGTCCTCATCCTGGACGCGATCGCCGCCGCAGCACGGCGTCGCGCCGCGCGCCGGCTGGGGGAGGCCGGCGCCATCGCGAGGCTCGTCGAGAACCGCGCGCGCGGCATCCGACCCTTGCGGTCCATCCTGGCCGCGTGCGCCATCGCGTCGCTCGCGGTGGCGTGCGCGAGGCCGCAGTGGGGCCAGACCGAGGAGCAGGTCCGTCGCCAGGGCGTTGACGTGTACATCCTGCTCGACACGTCGCGCTCGATGCTGGCCGAGGACGTGAAGCCATCGCGCCTCCAGCGCGCCCGTCTCGCCCTGAACTCGCTCGTGGACAAGCTTGGAGGCGATCGCGTGGCGTTGATCGCCTTCGCGGGCGACGCCAGGATCACGTGCCCGCTCACGACGGATCACGGCGCCGTGAAGATGTTCCTCGACCTCATGGAGGCCGACGTGCTGCAGCGCCCCGGCACGGCGCTCGCGGATGCTCTCACGCTGGTGGCGACGACCGAGCAGGAGGATGACGGCCGGGGGCTCGCAGTCGTGCTCATCACGGACGGCGAGGACCATGAGGGTGGCGTGGACGAGGCCGTAAAGATCCTCTCGCGGCGCGGTGTCGTCATCCACGCGCTGGGCATCGGCACGCCGGAGGGCGCGCCCATCCCGGTGATCGAGAACGGGCGCCCGGGCTGGCTGCGCGACGACGCGGGCCAGACCGTGTACTCGCGCCTGGGGCTGGAGTCGTTGCGGGCGATCACGTCGGAGACGGGCGGGACGCTTGCCCTCGCGTCGGGAAGCGAGATCGAGCTCGCGCGGATCGCGGCGGCCATCAGCTCGATGGAGCAGGCCGATCTCTCCGTGCGGCAGACGCGCGTGCGGCCGGATCGCCCGCTCCCGTTCCTCGCCCTGGCATTCGTGCTGCTGCTCCTCGAGTTCGCGCTGCCGGATGGCGCGCCGCTCCTGCCAGGCAAGGGCATCACGCGCACCGAGCGCGTCGCGGCCGCCATCGCGGCGCGACGCCGCGCCCGGCAGGCCGGCGAGAAGGAGGCCGCATGACGCGCCGGAGCGCCGGGCTGTTCGTGATCGCGGCGATGCTCGTCGCGCTCGTCGCGCGGGCGCAGGCGCCGCCCGCGATTCCACCCGATCTCGATCTCATGGGGCCGCCGGCCTCCGTGCCGCCACCGACCGGGCCGCGCGAGGGCGTGGAGCATCGTCGCGTCGAGACCGGGGTGGCCCGCGACGCGAGTCGAGGCACCCGCGCGCTGCTCGACGGCCGCCCCGCCGAGGCCATGCAGGCGTATGACCGGGCGCAGGTCCGCGCGCCCGACGTCGCCGAGCTCGCGTACAACCGCGGGCTGGCGGCCTTGCTCGCGGGCAACACGGAGGAGGCGCAGGCCGCCTTCCAGCTCGCGCAGGAACTTCGCGAGAAGGAGGCGGAAGCCCGGCCGCAAGCGGCCCCCCCGGCAGCCCTCGCGGAGGACAGCCGCTTCAACGACGGTCACGCCGCCTGGCAGAAGGACGACGTGCGTTCCGCGGTGCAGCGCTGGGCCTCCGTCGTGGCGCGCGATCCGAACGCTCCCGACGCCCGCAAGAACCTGGAGCTCGCGCTGCGCCTGATGCAGTCCGAGCAGGAGCAGCAACAGCAGCAACAGCAGCAGCCTCCGCCCGAGCCGCAGGAGGAGCAGCCGCAGGAGCAGCAGCCGCAGCCTCAGGAGCCGCAGGATCAGCCGCAGCAACCCGAGGAGCAGCAGGACCAGGAGCAGGCTCCGCAGCAGCCGCAGGAGAGGCCGGGCTCGATGTCGAGGGATCAGGCCGAGCAGTTGCTCGATGCCCTGGAGTCGTCCGAGAAGCAGGCGATGGAAGAGAAGCAGAAGGAGGCCGCACGACGCGGCCGCCCGCCGTCCGGTAAGGTCTGGTGATGCTGTCTCGCGTCGGCCTGGTCCTGCTCGCGCTCGTCGTCGCCGTGCCGGAAGCGCCGGCTCAGGCGGCCGCGCAGGCACGCGCGGCGTTCTCACGACGCCGGCTCATGCCGACGGAGGAAGTGCAGTACACGATCACGGTGAGCGCCGAGAAGCTCGCGCGGACGGTCGCGACGCCCGCGCCGGACTTCTCCGAGTTCGACGTGATCGACGGCCCCGCCGTGGGCACGTCGCAGCAAGTCAGCATCGTCAATGGGCAGATCACGCAGTCGCAGAGCCGCACGTACAGCTGGCTTCTCGTGCCGCGCAAGGAAGGCTCGGTCGCCGTGCCGGCCGTCACGGTGGACATCGGTGGCGGCAACACGGTCACGGCGGGGCGCGTCGTGATCGAGGTGTCGCCGTCGTCGGGCACGCTCGCTCCCCCCGGAGGGGCACCGGGAGGCGCGCCAACCCCGCCGCCAGCGACGCGGCAACCCCCCGCGCAGCCCCGCGCTCGCGCCGAACCGAACCGTCCGTGGGAGCCCGCGCAGCGGGAGAGCGTCCTGCAGGTCGTCGCCGTGGTGGACACCGACACGCCCTGGCTCGGCCAGGAGATCGTCCTGACGCACGTGCTGCGATACGACGTGGATGTCGAGACCTACGGCATGAAGTCGGCGCCCGACTTCCCCGGCTTCGCCAACACGCCCCAGGACGTGGGCACGCCTCAGGGGCGCGCGGTGCGCGAGGGCTCGACGGGCGCGACCCGGTATTTCGAGGCGGCCCTCGCGCGCTGGGCGCTGGTGCCGCTGTCGGCAGGCGTCAAGACGATCCCGGGTCAGGGCTACGTCATCAGCGTGCGCGACAACTCCATGGGCGGCTTCTTCGGTGGATTCGGCGGGGGCGCGTTCCGTCGCGAGGTCGCCTCATCCACGCAGCCCGTCCGCATCCAGGTGAGAGCGCTTCCCGAAGGCGCGCCGCCCTCGTTCAGCGGAGCCGTGGGGACCTTCCGCGTCAGCGCGTCGGTGGATTCTCCCAGCGTGCGCGCCGGCGACGGCATCGTGCTCACCGTGACCGTCGAGGGGAAGGGGAGCTTTCGCGCCGTGCGCCCGCCGCAGGTGGTCGTGCCCGAGGGCATGAAGATCTTCGAGCCCGAGACGTCAGAGGCCGCCGGACTCGACCCGGAGGGTCGCACGCAGGGGAGCAAGACGTTCCGGTATCCGGTCCTGGTGGGTGCCGCCGGCCTGCACGAGATCCCGGCGATCGAGTGGACGTTCTTCGACCCGTCCGCCGCGCGCTACGTCACGCGCGCTGTCGGGCCGCTCACCGTCCAGGCCTCGCCCGGCACCGAGCAGGCCATGGAGATGTCCGCCTCCGCCGCGGCGACGGCCGCGGTCGAGGCGCGGGGCGCGGACATCCGCCACCTGGCTCCCGCTCTCGGGTCCTGGCGCCCGGACCTGCAGGGCCGGCTCCCCGCCTGGGCCTGGATGGTGGCCGCGGCCGGCCCGCTCCTCAACCTGCTCTTGCTGGGCGCTGGCCTCGTCACGCGCCTGCGCGAGACCGATCCCGCGGCCCGCCGGTCGCGGGGCGCGGCCGCCCGCGCGCGCGCCCACCTCAAGGCAGCGCGCGCGGCGCGTGGCGCGCGGCAACCCGTGGCCGCCGCCGACGCCGTGGCTCGCGCCGTGGCCGGCATGGTCGCCGACCGCTGGCAACTGGGCGCAGAGCTCTCGCCGAGCGAGGCGGCACGGGCGCTCGCCGCCGCCGACCCGCAGCTGGCCGCCGACGTGGAAGCGCTCCTGACGTCGTGCGACGTCGCACGGTTCGCGAGCGGCGCCGATGGGCAGGCGCCCGCGGACTTGATTCGCCGGGGCGAGAGCCTCGTTTCCCGCATTGGCGCCGTGAAGCCGCCGCGCGCACCGGGGCGAGCGTGAACGCGATGCGTGCCGGACTGCGGAGCGCGGCGCTCGCGCTCGCGTTCGCGTTCGCGCCGGCGGCCTCGGTGCCGGCTTCGCCCGAGCAGGACTACGCGACGGCGATGGCGCACTACGAGGCCGGTCGCTACGCGGAGGCCGAGGCCGCGTTCCGCGCGCTCGTTCGGGAGCACGGGGAGCATCCCGTCGCGCTCCTCGGCCTGGGCAACGCCGCCTACCGGACCGGAAGCTGGGTGGAGGCGGTCCACGCCTACGAGTGGGGGCTTCGCCTCGATCCCGGCAACGATGCGCTCGAGGCGAATCTCGCGCAGGCGCGCGCCCATCTCATCGCCGACGTCTTCGCGACGGAGGAGTCCGCGGGCGCGCGCCAGGCGCGGCTCGTGCTGGCCCGCGTCCCCGGACGCCTCACGCTGCTGGCGGGGCTCGCGCTGTGGACGCTGGGCTGGCTCGTGGCCGCGGCGCGCCTGCGCGGCCGGATGGAGGGCTGGACCTGGCTCGCCGTCGCGCTGATCCTGCTGGCCACGCCCGCGTTCGCGCATGCGGGCTGGCAGCGCCACCGCGTCACCGCGCGCGTCGAGGGCGTGCTCGTGCCCGCGAAGGTGGACATCCGCTCGGGACCTGGCAGCGCCTACCAGGTGCTCTTCACGCTGCACGCGGGCGCCGTCGTCACCGCTCTCGAGGAGCGCACGGGGTGGCGGCGCGTCAGGCTTCCGAATGGCGCGGAAGGATGGATGCCCGACGCCTCGCTCGCCCTGATCGGTGACGCTGGCGCGTTCGAGCGCTGAATCGGAGCGCTGGCGCGGACCGCGGCGGCGTCCGCCCGATCGTCAGGGCTGCAGCGCGATGAAGTCGGTCATGCCGCCGCGCTCGATGCGCAGGCGCGGCGCGTGGCTGCCGGCGGCGTCGAGGAGCCTCCGCAGTTCCGCCGGGCCGTCCACGGGCCTCTGATCCACCGCGGTGATCACGTCGCCGGGGCGCAAGCCCGCTCGCTCGGCAGGGGTTCCGGCCTCGACCCCCGTCACGAGCGCGCCCGCCGCGAGGTCGGACAGCCCGAGCTCGCGCCGTCGCGGCAGCGGCATCTCCGCGATGTCGGTGACGTCCACGCCGCGCAGCAGACCCTCGGCGTCGCGCTCCTTCGGGACGAGCGGCGCGGCGCTCGCCACGTCGGGCTTGAGTTCGCGGAGGACCGCTCCGAGCGTCTTGCGCGTGAGGCTTCCGCCCTCGGGCCGGAGCACGGCGAGCTCCACGCGCGCGCCCGGCCGGCGGCTCGAGACGTCCAGGCGCAGGCGCGCGTCGTCCGCCACTTCCTGGCCGTCGAGCGCGACGATGACGTCCTCGGCCCGGAGACCCGCGACCGCGGCCGGGGAGCCGGGCTCGACGTGCACGACCAGCGCGCCCATCGGTCGCGGCAGCCCGTAGCTCGACGCCAGCGCCGAGTCGAGCTCGCGGATGCGGACGCCGAGCTGCGCGCGGACGACGCGACCGCCGTCCAGGATCTGCTCCAGCACGTCGCGCACCATGTCCACGGGCACGGCGAATCCGATGCCCTGGTTGCCGCGCGATCCGGACGAGAAGATCGCCGTGTTGATGCCGACCATCTCGCCGCGCGAGTCCACGAGGGCGCCGCCCGAGTTGCCGGGGTTGATCGCCGCGTCGGTCTGGATGAAGTTCTCGTACCCGCCTCGCGTGATGCCGATCTGGCTCCGGCCCTTGGCCGAGACGATCCCCATCGCCGCGCTTTGCGAGAGCGCGAACGGGTTGCCCATCGCGAACACGATGTCGCCCACGCGCAGGTCGGCCGACGTGCCCAGGGGCAACGCGCGCAGGCCCGCGGCGGGCACCTGGAGGACCGCGAGGTCGGTGCCGGGGTCCGTGCCGAGCAGGGTGGCCTTGAGCTCGCGCCGGTCATCGAGCCGCACGATGATCTCGCGGGCGCCTGCGATCACGTGATTGTTCGTGACGATCACGCCGTCGGGCCGCACGATGACGCCGGACCCGAAGCTCTCCGCGTCGGGCTCCTCCTCCCGGCCGAAGGGCAGGCGCAGCGAGGGTCGCTGTCGCGGATCGCTCGGCGCTCGACCGCGGGCCTCGATGCTCACCACGCTCGCGAGCGCCGGCTCGATCACGTCGGCGAAGCTCGAGCGCAGGCCGTGGATGTCGACGCGGGGCGGGGCGGCCAGGGCGCGCGGAGCGGTTGCCAGGTCCGATGCCGCCGCAGTTGCCGGTTGGGCGAGAGCCAGCGCTTCGGCGCCCGCGCGGCACCCGAACGAGAGCGCGAGAGCGGGCACCGCGGCGATGACGAGCGCGAGCGTGGCGTGGGCGATGCGTCTGGACGGTTCGTGCGGCATGACGACTCCTGGGGTCCGGGGAGGCGGAGGGCTTCTGCCGGCCGTCGCAAGCATCGTGCCGGGCGGGCGATGGCCGCGCAGGCCCGTCTGGTCCCCGGCTCGCGCGGGGCGCGCCGATTCGGCCCGCCGAAAGACTGCCACATTGGCACGCGAGCGGCCGGTCCCGGTCTCCCCATCGCAGCCACGTGCTGCCGGGATGGGGAGGCGCCCTGGCGCGCGTGCGGGCGGCCGCGCGGGTAGACTCGACGCATGGCCGACTATGCCCGCGTGCGTCACGGCGACCTCGATCTCTGGGCGCTGGACCGGCGGGGCGAGATCCTCCCGCTCCCCTCGGCGCCGTGGATCACGCCCCTGCCCGTCGCCGGCGCCAGGCCCCTCGCCTCGGGGGCGTTCAGCTGGCTTCCGCCGGTCGCGCCCACGAAGATCCTCGCCATGGGCCGCACGTTCGCCGCGCACGCGCGGGAGCGCGGCGTCGAGCCGCCGGCCCGGCCCCTCGTGTTCTTCAAGCCGCCCTCGTCCCTGCTCGCGCACGGTGGCGACGTCGTGCTCCCGCCGGAGTCCGACCACGTCGAGTTCGAGGGCGAACTCGCCCTGGTCATCGGCCGGCGCGTGCGGCGGTTCCCGGCGGACGGCGATCCGCGGCAGGTCGTCTTCGGCTGTCTCGTAGCCGACGACGTCTCGGCGCGCGACCTTCAGGCCAGCGAGGGACAGTGGGCGAGGGCGAAGGGATTCGACACGTTCTGCCCGGTCGGTCCGCGCCTGCGCTCCGGCCTGCCCCCGCTCGAGGCTCGTCTCACGACGACCGTGAACGGCGAGATCCGGCAGGACGCGCCGCTGTCGGCGATGCGCTTCACGTTCGCGCAGCTCCTGGCGCACGCGTCGGCCGCCATGACGCTCATGCCGGGCGACGTGCTGCTCACCGGCACGCCCGAGGGCGTGGGCCGGCTCGCGCCCGGCGATCGCGCGTGCGTTCGGGTCGGCGATCTCCCGGCGCTCGAGCACGGCGTCGTGGCCGAGGCGCGGTGACCGCCGCTTCGGGACTCTACGTCCACGTGCCGTTCTGCGCGGCGCGCTGCACGTACTGCGCGTTCGTCACCTGGACCGATCGCGGCGAGCAGGAAGCCGCGTACTTCTCGGCCCTCGAGCGCGAGATCGACGCGCGCGTCGCGGGAGCGTGCCTCGAGACCGTCTACTTCGGCGGCGGCACGCCGTCGCTCCCCGATCCCGCGCGGCTGCGCGACGTGCTGAGGCGCGTGCGCGCCGTCGCGGAGATCCTGCCGGACGCCGAGATCACGATCGAGGTCAACCCGGAGTCCGCGGACGAGCGGAGGGCCGCTGCGTGGCGCGAGGCTGGCTTCAACCGCGCGTCCGTGGGGGTCCAGACCTTCCAGGCCGACGTGCTGCGCGAGGTGGCGCGGCTCCACGGCCCCGAGGGGCCCGGCCTCGCCTTCGCCGCGCTCCGATCCGCGGGCTTCGACAACCTGTCGCTCGACCTCATCGCAGGACTGCCGGGCGAGACGGAGGAGGGCCTGCGCGCATCGCGCGCGCGCGCGCTCGAGCTCGAGCCCGATCACGTGTCGCTCTACATCCTGGAGCTGGACGAGGCCGGCAAGGCGAGCCCTCTCGCGGCGGCCGTGCGCGCCGGCCGCGTCGCGGTGCCGGCCGACGACGACGTCGCCGCCTGGTACGAGGAGTCCGTCAGCGAGATCGAGCGCGCGGGCCTCGCGCGGTACGAGATCTCGAACTTCGCGCGCGCGGGTCGCGAGAGCCGCCACAACCTCAAGTACTGGCGCTGCGAGCCGGTGCTTGCCATCGGCGTGGCCGCGCACGGCTTCGACGGGCGGCGCCGGCCGTTCAACGCGTCTGGCTTCGAGGAGTACGTGCGACGCGCCTCGGCGACGGGGCACGCCGAGGCGGCCGAGAGCGCGGCGGCCCCGGACGCCGACGTCGCGAGCGACCGGCGCATGCTGGGACTGCGGCTGCGCGACGGCCTCGACCTCGACGAGATGGAGGCGCGCGAGCCGGGAACTCGCGGCCGCCTTCTCGCCGCGCTCGCGCCGCACGTGGCCGGCGGCCTGGTCGAGCTCGCGGGTTCGCGCGTGCGCCTGACGCTCCGCGGCGTGCTGCTCTCCAACGAGGTGCTGCAAGATGTCGTCGCTCTCGAGGACGGCGTTCATGGATCCAGCCGCGCGGGTCAGCGCGCTCCCGCCTGACGGAGAGGGCGCCTGCACGAGACGCCACGGGACGTCGTTTCGCCAGCCCTCGCCGGCCCGCGAGGTCGCGAGCCTCCCGGAAGGCCATGAGCGCTGACGCCGATCTGCTGCTCGCCCTCGAGACGCACTCCGTCGAGGGCCTGCGGGCGGTCCTGGACGCCGGGCTCGATCCTTGCGCCCCGGTGCGCGGCAAGACGCCCGTGACATGGCTGACGGAGATGTACCTGCGCTCCGACCGGTTCGCGCCGTGCCTGCGCTTGCTGCTCGATCGCGGCGCCCGGCTGGAAGACGCGATCGTGGCTCCCGTGCTCCTCGACGATCCCGAGGCGCGCGCCCGGCTGCTGCGCGAGGACGTGTCGGCGCTCGCGCACCGGACCACGCTCGTCTCGGCCTTCACGCCGCTGGAGGGCGCCTCGCTCCTGCACGTGGCTGCGGAGTACGGGCACGCTCGCGTCGCGCGCGTTCTCATCGAGAGTGGCGCCGACGTGAACGCGCGTGCGGCGCGCGATCGCGATGGCCTGAACGGCCACGCGCCGATCTTCCACTGCGTGAACTCTCATGAGAATCGATCCGAACCGGTTCTCCGGCTCCTGCTCGAGGCGGGCGCCGACGCCGGCATGCGGGTTGACGGGATCACGTGGGGCAGGGGGTTCGAGTGGGAGACGACCTGCTTCGACGTGACGCCCGTGTCCTGGCGCGGCATGGCCGCAACCGAACGAGGATGCGTGGGGGGAGCCGCCGCGCGAATCGCAGGGGGGACCAGCCGGTCCCCCCTCGGCCGTCGGGGCGGCCCTCCGGCCTCACCCCTTCCCGCCACGCGCTTCGCGCGCGTGACAGGCGCCGCCTCAACTTCCTGCCAGATGGGCGGAAGTTGAGGCGGAAGAACCTGCACAGCTCGGCCTCTTGCCGCAGATGCACCGCCGCGAGAGCGATGTTTACGCGACCATCCGGCTGCTGCTCGAGAGCGCGGGGCGGCCCGTTCCGCCGCTGTCGAACGTGCCGAACCGCTACCTGCGACCGCGGCCCGAGGCCCCGGCGCCGCGAGCGCCATCGGCCGATGACGCGTGACGGGGCGCAGCCCCGGCGTGCCGCGGCCTGCATCGTCGACCGTCAGCGGGCGGTTACTTCAGGATCGTGACGTGCCCCCGGTGCTCGTGGCCGCGATCGGTCACGACTCGCACGGTGACCTGCTCGCCGAGCGAGATCTTTCCGGCTCGCATGAGGCCCTGACCGTTGTTCGGGACGAGGCTCCGGCCGTCGCGCGTGAGCACGACGACATCGCCGCCCTGCACCGCCACGACGCCGGTCGTGACCACGATGTGATCTCGGGCCTCGGCGGAGGTGGCGGAGAATCCGCCGACCAGGAGCAGCGCGAGGAGCGCCGCGGGGATCAGGTTCGCGATGTGAGACAAGGTGCGCATGGCGTTTCCTTTCTGACAAGGGAACTGTCGTGCTTCTACCGTACACCATGTGCTTCGGCCCCGCCCCTTCGCGGGTGCTAACCTCGTCGCGCATGCCACGCCACGCACGCATCGCCGCACTCGCTGCCGTCGCTCTCGTCCTGCTCGTCGTCGCCGTCATGGCGATGCCGGGGCTGCTGGCGGGGCGCGCCGGGGCACCGGCCGCCGCGCTCGCGCCCGACGAGCCGAAGCCGCCCGCCTCGGTCCTCGTTCACGTCGTGAAGGCGGAAGGGCTGACCGAGAGCATCTCGACGACGGGCACGCTCCGAGCCGACGAGCAGATCGAGGTCACGAGCGAGATCGCCGGACAGGTGAAGGACGTGTCCTTCGACGAGGGCACGGCCGTCGCGGAGGGGCGTCTTCTGGTGCAGATCGACGATGACGAGCTGAGGGCGCAGCATGACAGGGCGGCGCACCGGGTCGCGCTGGCGGCCAGCCGCGAGGAACGCCAGGCGCGACTCCTCGAGGACGGCGTCGTGAGCCCGCAGGCGCACGAGATCCTGCGCGGGGAGCTCGACGTGGCTCGCGCCGAGCTCGCGCTCGTGACCGCGCAGCTCGCGAAGACGCGCATCCGCGCGCCCTTTGCGGGGGTCGTCGGCCTGCGGCACGTGAGCCCCGGCGCGCGCGTCGCCCCGGGGACGCGCATCACGACGCTGCAGCGCGTGGATCCGATCAAGGTCGAGTTCAGCGTCCCCGAGCGGCATGCTGATCGCCTGCGCGTGGGGCAGGCCGTCAGCCTGGCGGTGGCCGGCGTGGACGGAAGATTCGACGCCACGATCTACGCGATGGAGCCGGCCGTGGATCCGCCGACGCGATCGCTGACCGTGCGCGCGCGCCTGCCCAACCCCGGGCATCGCCTGCGGCCCGGGCAGTTCGCCGACGTGTCGCTCGTGATCGCCGAGTCGCCGGCGGCCCTGACCGTCCCGAGCATCGCGGTCATTCCGGAACTCGGCGGCAAGCGCGTCATGCTGGTCGACGACGGCGTGGTCACGCCACGCCCCGTGACGACGGGCATCCGGACCGAGGATCGCGTGGAGGTCACCGAGGGGCTCGCGGCGGGCGATCTCGTCATCGTGGGCGGGATCGAGCGCGTGAGGCCGGGCGACCGGGCCACCTCGACGGAGGTCCCGTGACGCGGGGCGCGGCATGAGCCTCTCTTCGGTCAGCGTTCGGCGTCCGGTCCTGGCGATCGTGATGTCGCTCGGGATCCTTCTCTTCGGCGCGCTCGGCTTCAGCCGCCTGGGCGTGCGCGAGTTTCCCTCGGTCGATCCGCCCATCATCACGGTGCAGACCGACTACCGGGGCGCGAGCGCCGATGTCGTGCTCTCGCAGGTGACCGAGCCGCTCGAGGAGTCGGTCAATGGCGTGCCGGGCGTCCGGACGCTCACGTCCGTCAGCCGCGAGGGCCGCAGCACGCTCCGCGTGGAATTCGACCTGGGCGTGGATCTCGAGCAGGCGGCGGGAGACGTGCGCGACCGCGTGTCGCGCGTGACGAGCCGGCTGCCGCCGGACGCGACGGCGCCCGAGGTCTCGAAGGCCGACGCCGACTCGCAACCGATCGTCATGATGACGGTCTTCAGCCCGCGGCGGGACATGCTCGACCTGACGCGGATCGCCCAGGAGCAACTGGTCGAGCGGCTTCAGACCGTGCCGGGCGTGAGCCGCGTGGACATCTGGGGGTCGAAGGAGTACGCGATGCGGCTCTGGCTCGACCCCCTGCGGCTCGCGGCGCACCGGCTCTCGCCCGTGGACGTGCGCGACGCGGTGGCGCGCGAGAACGTCGAGCTCCCCTCGGGCCGCGTCGAGGGCCGCGACGTCGAGCTCTCCGTGCGCACGATGGGGAGGCTCGACACCGTCGAGGCGTTCGAGGAGCTCATCGTGTCGGATCGCGGTGGGCAGCTGGTGCGACTGCGGGACGTCGGCCGCGTCGAGCTCGGGCCGCGGAACGAACGGACGGTGCTCAAGAAGGACGGCATCCCGATGGTGGCCGTCGTCGTCAGGCCGCAGCCTGGCTCGAACTACATCCAGATTTCGGACGAGGTGCAGCGCCGCCTTCCGGCCATCCGCAAGAACCTGCCCGAGGACGTGTCCGTCGAACCGGGCTTCGACATCACGACATACATCCGCAACTCCGTCCGGGAGGTCCAGCAGACGATCGCGCTCGCGCTCGCGCTCGTGGTGCTGGTGATCTTCGCGTTCCTTCGCGACTGGCGCACGACGCTGATTCCGGCGCTCGCCATCCCGGTCTCTCTCGTCGGCGCCTTCTTCGTGCTCGACCTGGCGGGCTACTCGATCAACGTGCTGACGCTGCTCGCGATGGTGCTGGCCATCGGGCTCGTCGTGGACGACGCGATCGTCGTGCTCGAGAACGTGTACTCGAAGATCGAAGCGGGCATGGAGCCACGCGAGGCGGCCGTGGCGGGCACGCACGAGATCTTCTTCGCGGTGATCGCGACCACCGCCGCGCTCATCGCGGTGCTCCTGCCCCTGGCTTTCCTCGGAGGGCTCACGGGCCTGCTCTTCCGCGAGTTTGGCGTGACGCTCGCCGCCGCGACGGCCATCTCGTCCTTCGTGGCCCTGACGCTGACGAGCATGCTCACGGCCCGCATCCTGAAGCGCCGCGAGCGGCCCTCCCGGCTCGCGGAGGCCACGGAGCCGTTCTACCGGCGCCTGTCCGGCGGTTACCGCGCGAGCCTCGCGTGGTTCCTGGAACGGCGCGGACTCGCGATCGCGATCATCGTGGCGTGCGGCCTGACGATCGCGCTGCTTCTGGCGGGGCTGCCGAAGGAGCTCGCTCCTCTCGAAGACCGCAGCAGCCTGCGGCTTCAGATGCGCGGGCCGGAGGGCGCCACCTTCGAGTACATGGACCGGGCCGTGGATGGCCTCAATGCGCTCGTGGCCGAGAGCGTGCCGGAGGCGCGCCTGCGCATGACCGTGACATCGCCAGGGTTCGGCGCGTCGACATCGATCAACTCGGGGTTCATGCGCCTGTACCTCGTGCCGCCCGGCGAGCGCGAGCGCAGCCAGCAAGAGATCGCGGCGGCGCTGTCCGCGTCGGTCAGGACGGTGACCGGCGCGCGCACGTTCGTGTCGCAGGAGCCGACCGTGTCGGTCGGCCGGCGCGGTGGCCTGCCGCTCGAGTTCGTCCTGCAGGCGCCGAATCTCGAGAAGCTGAAGGCGGTCCTGCCGCTGTTCCTGGCCGAGGCGCGCGCGGATCCCGCGTTCGCGATCGTGGACGTTGACCTGGCCTTCGACAAGCCCGAGCTGCAAGTGCGCCTGGACCGGGATCGCGCCCGCGATCTGGGCGTGTCGGCGCTCGCGGTGGCGCAGACCCTGCAGCTCGCGCTCGCCGAGCAGCGGCTCGGCTTCTTCGTCATGGACGGCAAGCAGTACGAGGTCATCGGTCAGGTGGAGCGCGACCAGCGCAACGAGACGGCCGACCTGCGCAACCTGTTCGTGCCGACCGCCTCCGGTCAGCCGACGCTCATCGACAAGTTCGTCAGCTTCGAGGAGGTCAGCAGCCCGCCGCAGCTCTACCGCTTCGACCGCTACCTGTCGGCCACGGTTTCGGCGGGCCTCGCCCCGGGCGTGACGCTCGACGCTGGCATCGCGGCGATGGAGCGCATCGCCGCGCGCACGCTGGACGAGACGTTCGCGACCAGCCTTTCGGGGGAAGCGCGCGATTTCGCCGAGAGCGCCCGGAGCCTGGAGTGGGTGTTCTTGCTCGCGCTGGTCCTGTGCTACCTCGTCCTGGCGGCGCAGTTCGAGAGCTTCCGCGATCCCCTGGTCATCATGGGCGCGGTTCCGCTCGCGCTGGCGGGCGCGCTCGTCGCGCTCTGGGCGACCGGGCAGACCCTCAACCTGTTCAGTCAGATCGGCATGGTCATGCTCATCGGGCTCGTGACCAAGAACGGGATCCTCATCGTCGAGTTCGCGAACCAGCGCAAGGCGGCCGGGCTCCCCCTGACCGAGGCCATTCTCGACGGCGCGGCCCAGCGCTTCCGACCCGTGCTGATGACGAGCGCCTCGACGGTGCTGGGGACGCTTCCCATCGCCCTCGCGCTGGGAGCCGGCTCGGAAAGCCGCGTCCCCATGGGCGTGGCGATCATCGGCGGGCTCGCGGCGGGCACGTTCCTGACCCTGTATGTCGTCCCGGCGCTCTACACCTGGCTGAGCCGTGACGCGAGGGCCGTGCCGGCCGGAGGCGATCCGCGCTAGGATTCGGGATCTTCCGCACCCGAGGATCCCCCGATGGATTTCGATTTCACCGAGGAGCAGCAGGCGCTGCGTCGCTCCGTCCGCCAGCTGGCCGAGGACGTGATCGGCCCCGCGGCGGCCCGCCACGACGACGCGGGCTCCTTCCCGGACGAGATCGTGCAGCCGCTCGCCGACATGGGGTTGCTCGGCGTCCTGTTTCCCGAGGACGTCGGGGGGAGCGGCCTGGGCTACGTCGAGTACGTGATCGTGCTGCAGGAGCTGGCGCGCGTGGACCCGTCGGCCGCCCTGACCGTCGCCGCGCACAACTCGCTCGGCACGAACCACATCTACCAGCGCGCGACCGCCGAGCAGCGCGCGCGCTTCGTCCCGCCGCTCGCGCGCGGCGAGCACCTCGCGGCCTGGGCGCTGACCGAGCCGGGCTCCGGATCGGATGCGGCCGGCCTGCGGACGACGGCCGTGCCGGATGGCGATGGCTGGATCCTCAACGGGACGAAGAGCTTCATCACCAACGCCACCGTCGGCAAGACCGCCGTCGTGCTGGCGCTGACGGACGTCGCCAATCCGCGGCATGGCGTGACCGCGTTCATCTGCGACATTGACGGCAAGACCTGCCGGCCGGGCAAGAAGGAAAACAAGCTCGGCATGCGGACGTCCGACACGGCCGAGCTCGTGCTGGACAATCACCGGGTGGGCGCCGATCGCGTTCTCGGCGAAGTCCACCAGGGATTCGTGGACGCGTTGAAGATCCTCGACGGCGGCCGCATCTCCATCGCGGCCGTCTCGCTGGGACTGCACCTCGGAGCCATCGACGCGTCGCGGAAGTACGCGAAGCAGCGCAAGGCCTTCGGCGAGCCCATCGCCGAGTTCCAGGCCATTCAGTGGATGCTGGCCGACATGGAGGTCCGCTACCAGGCAGCCTCGGCCCTCACCTTCAAGGCCGCCCTCATGAAGGACGCGGGCCAGCGCACGACGCTGGCGTCGGCCATGGCCAAGCTCTACTCCTCGGACTCGTGCTGCTTCGCCGCCGAGCGCGCCGTGCAGCTGTTCGGGGGCTACGGGTTCATCAAGGACTTTCCCCCCGAGAAGTACTACCGCGACTGCAAGCTCTGCACGATCGGCGAGGGCACGTCCGAGATCCAGCGGCTGGTGATCGCGCGGCAGGTCCTCGGCGCGTGACCGCCGCGCGACCCGGGCGCGCGGGCGCGCCACGCCGCCAGCTGGCGGCGCAGGACGTGGCGGCCGGGTTCGCCGCCGGCGACAGGCGGGCGCTGGCGCGGGCGCTCACCTGGGTGGATGACGGCGACCCCCGGGGGCGCGAGGTTCTCGCGGGAGCCTTCCCGCGCACGGGCCGCGCGCGGATCCTCGGCATCACGGGCTCGCCGGGCGCGGGCAAGTCCACGCTCGTGGATCGGCTCGTCTCGCGCCTCGCGTCCGGGGGACGCAAGGTCGCGGTCGTCGCCGTGGATCCGTCGTCGGCCTTCTCGGGCGGAGCGATCCTCGGCGACCGCATCCGGATGCACGAGTCCACGCAGCATCCCGAGGTCTTCGTTCGGTCCATGGCCACGCGCGGGCACGTGGGCGGCCTGTCGCGCGCGACCGAGGACGCCTGCGACCTGCTCGACGCCTTCGGCTTCGACGACATCGTCATCGAGACGGTCGGCGTCGGCCAGGACGAGATCGAGGTCGTGCAGGTCGCCCATGTCTGCGTCGTCGTGCTCGTGCCGTTCATGGGTGACGACGTGCAGGCGATCAAGGCCGGCATCATGGAGATCGCGGATGCGTACGTGATCAACAAGGCCGACCGGGACGGCGCGGATCGCATGGAGACCCACCTCAAGACCATGCTCTCGCTGTACGACGACGGCGATCGCGACATCCCCGTGCTGCGCACGGTCGCGACGCGCGGCACGGGCATTCCGGAGCTCGCGGCGACGATCGAGACGCTGTTCGAGACGCGCAGCGGCGACGCCGTGGCGCGGCGCGAGCGCGCGCAGCGGCGCGTGACCGGCCTGCTGCGTGACGAGCTCCACGCGGCGTTCCTGCGGCGTCCCGGCGCGCCGGAGGCGCTCGCGACGGCGATCGATCGCGTGCTGGAGCGCCAGGCGGATCCGCATGCCGCCGCGGCGGCGCTCGCCGGCTCCGTCGCCGTGGATCATCTCGGGATCGCGGTGCCGTCGGCGAGCGACGCGCTGCGCTTCTGGCGCGACGCGCTGGGGCTCGTCGTGGCGCATGAAGAACACGTCGCGAGCGAGGGCGTCCGCGTCACGATGCTTCCGGCCGGCGAGACCCGCATCGAGTTGCTCGAGCCCGATGGATCCCCCGGCGCCGTCCGGCAATTCCTGGAGAAGCGCGGACCGGGGATTCACCATGCGTGCCTTTCCGTCAGGGACATCGAGGCGACGCTGGCGCGCCTGCGGGATCTCGGCGTCGTCATCGTGGGCGAGGCCCCGCGCCGCGGGGCGGGGGGCAAGCTCGTCGCCTTCATCCATCCGAAGTCCACCGGCGGCGTGCTGCTCGAGCTGAGCCAGGAGGCCCCGGAGCCATGAACGGCGGCATCGTGGCGGGGGAGTGCGTGATCCTGACGCTGGGCGATCCCCGCGAGCAGGTCTTCGGCATGCTGCTCGAGATCGGCGCCGCCGGCATCGTCGTGCGCGGCCTGTCCGTGTCCAGCGTGGACGACTGGCTGCGCGAGCTGGACGGCGGACCCGAAGCGATCGCCGGTGGCGTCGGCCTGTCCACGACGTTCTATCCGATGCACCGCGTCGAGCGCATGTCGCTGGACGAGCCCTCCTATGGCGCGCCGCCCATTCACGAACGGTTCCGGCAACGCATGCGCCTGTCGTTTGCCGACTTCATCCGCGACGAGGGCAGCGCTTCCGGCGATGAGTGAGGCCCCGCCGGCGCTCCGCATCCGGCCGGCGCGAGCCGGGGACGCCGATGCCCTGGTCCCGCTCCTTCGCTCCCTCGGCTACGGCATCGATGCCGCCGCGATGGAGCTCCGCCTCGCCGCCATGCTGGACGACGCGCGCGGCCGCATCCTGGTGGCCGAAACCGACTCGCGCGTCATTGGCCTCATGGTGGGCGAGTCGGCGACCTCCCTTCACCGCGGGCGCGTCGCTCGCCTTGCTCTTCTGGTGGTCGAGGAGGCCGCGCGCGGGCGCGGCGTGGGGCGAGCCCTTCTCCGGGCGTTCGAAGCCTGGGCTGCCGAGATGGGGGTCGAGCACGCGAGCCTCACGTCGGCCCTCCACCGGGAGGGGGCCCATGCGTTCTACCGTGCCTGTGGCTGGGAAGCGACCGGATGGCGCTTCGCCCGCCGCCTGGGAGGCCCGCCGGACCCATCGCGGAACTTGCCCGGACCGGTCTCGGGGCAGTAGGCTTGACTGGCACTCCCGGAGCTCGAGTGCCAGGAACCCCGATGCCCCCAGAATCCCACCCTGCCGGAACGCCGCGTCGCGCGCTCAGCCCGCGCGAGCAGGAGGTCCTGCACTCGGTGGTCTCGCACTACATCCAGACCGGCACGCCCGTGTCGTCGCGCGTGGTAGCGCGGGTGAACTCGGAGCACCTGTCGCCGGCGAGCCTGCGCGCGATCATGGCCGACCTCGAGGAGGCCGGCTACATCACGCATCCCCACACGTCGGCCGGCCGCGTCCCCACGGACCTCGGCTACCGCGTGTACGTGGATTCGCTGGATGTCCGTCGCGGCCTGACCTCCGAGGAGCGCACGGGCTTGCGCGAGAACCTGTACGCGCCCGGTGGCATGGACTCGCTCGTGTCGCGCTGCTGCAAGCTGCTCGCGGTCGCGAGCAACCAGATCGGGGTCGGCACGGAGCCCGTCCGCGCGGCCAACGCGTACCGGCATGTCGAGTTCCTCCGCATCGGCCCGCATCGCGTGCTGGTCATGTTCATCTCGTCGTCGGGCCTCGTCCGGCAGCACGTGGTCGCCACCGCCGAGGACCTGCCGCCGGCAGAGCTCGAGCGCCTCGCCAACTACCTGAATCAGGAGCTGCAGGGCCGATCGCTCGAAGACGTCCGGGGGCGCATCCTGTCGCTGATGCAGGACGAGCGCACGCAGTACGACCGGCTCGCTCGCCGTGCCCTGGAGATCGGCTCGCAGTTCTTCTCGACGGACGGCATCGACGTTCGCGAGCTCCACGTGGACGGGGCAGGGAACCTCCTCGAGCGGCCCGATCCGGCGGACTTCGACCGCATGAAGACGTTGCTCGCGGCGCTCGAGGACAAGCGCCGGATCGTGCGCCTGCTGGACTCCTGCGTGGCCAACAAGGGCGTCGTGACCGCCATCGGCTCCGAGAACCGGGATCCCGAACTCGAGGGCCTGTCGGTCGTGGCCTCGTCCTACAGCATGGGCGCGTGCCAGGTGGGCATGCTCGGGATCATCGGGCCGACGCGCATGGACTACGACAGGGCGATGGCCCTGGTGGAGCACGTGGCCCAGCTCCTGGGAACGGCGCTGGAGGATGGCCGATCCTGACCGAGCGGGCGGCAGGCCGGCGACATCCGGCCGACGCCGCCCCCATGGCGCATTTCGCCACGATTTCCGGAAACACCCCGAACGTGAGATCCTTACCGCGATGACCCAGAACGACGACGATACCCGCCGCAAGCGGCGTCACGCGGACGACGAGCCCGAAACGCAGGCCCCGGACGAAGGCGCCGAGGCGGACGGCCTCGACCCGTCCGCCGCCACCGAGGACGAAACCGACGGCCCGGAGGTTGTCGGCGCGTCCTGCGACGCTGGTGTTGAGACCTCCGATGAGACCGCGGCGGGCTCCCGCGATCCGGCCGGTCGCGAGGTGGCCACGCTGCGCGAGGAACTGGATCGCGAGCGCCAGCGGACCGGCGAGGTTCGCGAACAGTTGATCCGCACGGCGGCCGACTTCGAGAACTTCCGCAAGCGCACGGACCGCGACCGCCTCGACGAGCGCAAGCAAGCGGCCTCGGGGCTGGTGCGCGACCTGCTGCCCGTGCTCGACGGCCTCGGCCGGGCCCTGAGTTCTGCCGGCGACACCGAGGCGAACCGCGAGCTCGGGACTTTCGTCGCGGGCGTGCGCATGATCGAGGCGCAGCTGCGCGAGTCGCTCAAGCAAGCCGGTCTCGAGCGCGTGGACACGTCCGGCATCTTCGATCCGATGTATCACGAGGCCCTGATGCAGGAGCCGTGCGAGGACAAGCCGCATCTCAGCGTCCTCCAGGTCTTCGAGGAGGGCTACCGCTTCGGCGGGCGCCTGTTGCGTCCGGCGCGCGTGAAGGTGGCGCACAACCCCGGTGGCGTGAGCCAGCCGGACGAAGAGGGATCCGCGCAGGGCGCGGCATCATCCGAATCGGACGAGTGAAGGGGAGCCGCACATGGGACGCATCCTGGGCATTGACCTCGGCACCACCAACTGCTGCATGGCCGTCTTCGAGGGCGGTCAGGCGATCGTCATCCCGAACCGCGAGGGCGGGCGCACGACACCCTCCATCGTCGGCTTCACGGAGCGCGGCGAGCGCCTGGTCGGCAACATCGCCAAGCGCCAGGCGGTCACGAACGCCAAGAACACGGTCTTCGCCGTCAAGCGGCTGATCGGGCGCAAGTTCGCCTCGCCGGAAGTGCAGCGTGCGCGCCAGGTCCTCCCGTACGACATCGCGGAGGCGCCGAACGGCGACGCCCGCGTCCGCATCCAGGACAAGGAGTACTCCGCCTCGGAGATCTCCGCGATCATCCTGCGCAACCTCAAGGAGATGGCCGAGGATCACCTCGGCCATCCGATCAGCGAGGCGGTCGTCACCGTCCCGGCGTACTTCGACGACACGCAGCGCCAGGCCACGCGCGATGCCGCGCGCATCGCGGGCCTCGAGGTCCAGCGGATCATCAACGAGCCCACGGCGGCTTCGCTCGCCTACGGCATCGGCGACAAGAAGGACCAGACGGTCGCGGTGTACGACCTGGGCGGCGGAACGTTCGATGTCTCGATCCTGCGCCTGGAAGAAGGCGTCTTCGACGTCAAGGCGACGTCGGGCGACACGTACCTGGGCGGCGAGGACTTCGACATGCGGATCGTGGACTGGCTCGTCCAGGGCTTCCAGTCCGAGGCCGGCATCGATCTCGGCAAGGACTTCCTGGCGCTCCAGCGTCTGAAGGAAGCTGCCGAGCGCGCGAAGTGCGACCTGTCGAACGTGACATCCACGCAGGTGTCGCTCCCGTTCATCGCGGCGGATGCCTCGGGTCCGAAGCACCTCAATCGCGTCCTCGACCGGGCCCAGCTCGAGGAGATGACGCGGGACCTGATCGAGCGCACGCGCAAGCCGTGCGAGGACGCGCTCAAGGAAGCCGGCCTGTCCCCGTCCGACATCGACGAGGTCATCCTGGTCGGCGGCCAGACGCGCATGCCGAAGGTGCAGGAGTTCGTGACGGCGATCTTCGGCAGGCCTCCGCATGCGGGCGTCAACCCCGAGGAAGTGGTCGGCATCGGCGCCGCGATCCAGGGCGCGATCATCGAGGGCGAGGTCAAGGACCTGGTCCTGCTCGACGTCGTGCCGCTGTCCATCGGCATCGAGACGCGCGGCGGCATGTTCACCAAGCTCATCGATCGCAACACGACGATCCCGACGAAGCGGTCGGAGGTGTTCACGACGGTCGCCGACAACCAGACGAAGGTCGAGATCCACGTCCTGCAGGGCGAGCGCAAGGTCGCCCAGGGCAACAAGAGTCTCGGCAAGTTCGAGCTCGTCGGCATTCCGCAGGCGCCGAAGGGCGTGCCGCAGATCGAGGTCTCGTTCGAGATCGACAGCAACGGCATCCTCGAGGTCAAGGCCGTGGACAAGCAGTCCCGCAAGGAGCAGGCGATCCGGGTCTCGCCCTCGGGCGGCCTCAGCGAGGACGAGATCCGCCAGATCATCGACGACGCCGGCCAGCACCAGCAGGATGACGAGCGGCGGAGCGAGCTGCAGCGGATGAAGGGCCGCCTCGAGGGGCTCCTGACCAGCTCGACGCGCACGTTCCAGGAGTTCGGCAAGATGCTGCCCGAGCGCGACCAGAACGTGGTGTCGGAGTCGCTCAGCCAGGCCAAGAAGGCCGTCGGCGCCGCGGATCCCGCCGAGCTCGCGACGGCGCTCGAGAAGCTCGAGGAAGCCAGCAAGATCCTGACGACCGTCATGCTGTACGACGTCAACCAGTTCGGCACGACCCCCGAGAAGAAGTAGACCGGATCGCCCGCGCGCCCGGACCTTCACCCGCGCACACTTCATGCCCCCCACGACTCGACGCGACCACTACGAGGTTCTGGGTGTTGCCCGGGACGCTGACCCGGCCACGCTCAAGAAGGCCTACCGGCGGCTCGCGATGCAGTACCACCCGGATCGCAACGCCGATCCGTCCGCCGAGGCTCAGTTCAAGGAAGCCACCGAGGCCTACGGCGTCCTGAGCGATCCCCACAAGCGGCGCCTGTACGACGCGGGGGGGCATGCGGCCGTGGATGGCAGCGGCGGGCCGGCGTTCGATCCGGAGGCCTTCGCCGACTTCTCGGATCTCTTCGGCGGGGTCCTGCGCGATCTCTTCGGCGGCGGCGGGGGCAACCCCTTCTTCGGCGCGCGCCGCCGGACCGGGCCGAGCCGCGGCCAGGACCTCCTGTACGAGCTCGTGCTGTCCTTCGAGGAGGCCGCGCTGGGCTGCGAGCGCGACCTGGACCTGCCGGGGCACCTCGCTTGCGACGACTGCGGCGCTTCGGGCGCGAAGCCCGGCACCGGCGATCGCGCCTGCGGCGATTGCGGCGGGCAGGGGCAGATCGTCGTCAGGCAGGGGTTCTTCGCCATGAGCCGCACGTGCGGCCGCTGTCGCGGCACCGGGCGCGTGCTCGAGGCGCCGTGCGCGACGTGTTCGGGCGCCGGGCGCGTGGCGCGCGAGCGGCGCCTGCGGGTCAAGGTCCCTGCCGGCATCTCCGAGGGCCAGCGCATCCGCCTGCACGGCGAGGGCGAGCCGGGCGAGCGCGGCGGGCCGGCCGGCGACCTCTACGTGCAGGTCCACGTCGAGCCCCACGAGCACTTCTGGCGCGACGGGTTCGACCTGCACGTGCAGCTCGCGATTGCCTTTCCGCAGGCGGCGCTCGGCGCGCGGCTCGAGGTCCCGACGCTCCAGGGAGAGGTCGAGCTCGACGTGCCCGCGGGCGCAGAGACGGGCGAGACGCTGCGCGTGCGGGGCAAGGGCGTCCAGCGCATCGGTTCGAGCGGACGCGGCGATCTCATCGTTCACCTGCGCGTGCGCACGCCCAAGCGCCTGACCTCCGAGCAGGAAGCCGCGCTCCGGGCGTATGCCGAGTCCATGGATCAGGCGTCGGACCTGGGAGAGCGCTCCCTGTTCGATCGCGTGAAGGACATCTTTCACTGATGGCCGCCACTCCAGCGCGCTTCGGACGCTACGAGGTCCGGCGGCTCCTGGGGCAGGGCGGTTTCGGGCAGGTGTTTCTCGCGCGCGATCCGCTCCTGCAGCGGGACGTGGCGATCAAGGCGCCTCTCGGCGCGTGGTGGAGCGGCGGCGAGGTCCTGGCCGAAGCGCGTGCGCTGGCGCGCCTCGCGCACCCGGCCATCGTCGCGGTGCTCGACGCAGGCCTCGAGAATCACCAGGCATTCATCGTGCTCGAGCTGGTGGACGGCGGTTCGCTCGAGAGCGCGCTCGCGCGCATGCGCAAGCCGTGGGAGCCCAAGGACGCCGTGGATCTCATGCGCGCGCCGGCCGAGGCTCTCGATCACGCACACGAGCGCGGCGTGCTCCACCGCGACCTCAAGCCCGCCAACCTCCTCGCGCCGTCGTCGGTCAAGCTCATGCGGGCCGATCCGCAGGACCCGTCACCGCGCCTGAAGGTCGCGGATCTCGGGCTCGCGAGCCTGGTCGCGCGTCACGGCCCGCAGACCTCGAAGCCCGCGCTCGGGGACCCGCGTTACGCGGCGCCGGAGTCGTGGCGGGGGAGTCCCGTGGCCGCCTCGGATGTCTTCTCCTTCGCTGCCGTGCTGTTCCGCATGATCGCCGGCGAGCCCCCGCTCGAGGGCGCTGCCGGCGAGCTCGTCGCGCGAGCCGGGCAGCCCGAGCGCCGCCGGTTGCGCGACATCCGGCCGGACCTGCCGCGCGGCCTGGACGAGGCCATGGCCGTCGGGCTGTCGCCGTCCGTGCGCGAGCGCCCGAAGACGGCGACGGAGCTGCTGGCGCTGCTCGACGAGGCCGCGACCGAGCGCTGGGAGATCCGGCGCGAAGCCGCGGAGGCGCGCGAACGGATCGCGGCGCGCGAGGCGCCTCCGCGTGCGGGTCGCTGCCCGCAGTGCCTTCGGCCGCTGCATCCGCGAGCGACCTCCTGTCCGCGCTGCGACGCCAGCGAGGACTGAACCGGCGCCAGCGTCAGGCTCAGCGAGCCGCGGAGCCGGCGTCGGGAGGGGCGGCGTCCGGCGTGTCGGCGTCAGCAGCTGGCGGAGCGTCGTTCTCGTGCCGCGGGTGCGAGTCGAGGTCGGGTCGCGGACCGTGGGGCCGGCCGAGGGCGACGGTCGAGATCGCGTGCTTGAAGATCATCTGCTCCTGCCGGTTCACTTCGATGATGATCGTGAACTTGTCGAAGGAGCGCAGCCGGCCCACCAGCTTCTTTCCGTTCGTCAGGAAGATCGTGATCGGTTGCGCATCGCGGCGCGCGCGCAGGAAGAACTCGTCCTGGATGCTCGACGACTTGTCCGCGTTCAACGCGTCCTCCTGGCCTCTCGAGTGGGGCCTTCGTCCGCAGGGGGGTACCCCGGACCATTCATGAAGCTGACGCATCCGACGGGCGCTCGCGGCCGATGGCTGCGTGATCGGACCTGCGGTCCGAGGGCGACTGCCGGACGACCCGGCGGACCGTCGCGGCGCCGGGCCACGCGCAACCGATCAGGGCGTTCCCGTTGGACTCCGTCGGGAATCCTCGACGTAGGGCACGGCTACGCCTCCGGTTCCCTCCGTCGTCCGCCTTGCCCTCGGCCACGATCACCTCGTCGGATCCAGTCTGCCGATGACCCCTGCCAACGCAGGCTGGTTCCAGCAGCGCCGTGCGAGCGTTCCGCCCCATGACTGCGCCACCTTCATGAATGGTCCGGGTTACGAGGATCGTCCTTGAACGACCGCCACGCGAGCATGACACGGGCCGCGAGAGCGGACAACTCGTCCGCGTTCCGTGGCGCTTCCTGCCACTCGATGCCGCTCTCGGCACGAAACCAGGTGTCCTGGCGCTTGGCGAACTGGCGGGTCGCGATGGCCACGCGATCGGCGAGTTCGGCCTCGGGGAGCTCCCCGGCGAGGACGGCGAGCGCTTGCCGGTAGCCCAGCGCGCGAAGCGATCGCGCCGTGGCGGGGACGCCGGAGGCGAGGAGCCGTCGCGTCTCGTCGAGCAGGCCGCTCTCGACCATGCCGCGCGCGCGCAGCAAGAGCCGGGCGGTCCGCTCCGCACGGTCGAGGCGCAGGCCGATCAGGAGGGCGGGCCACCTGTCCGCGCCCTGCCACTCGCGCTGATCGCCCGACAGCGCCCGGCCGGTCGCCAGCCGGTGCTCGAGAGCCCTCGCGGTGCGCAGCACGTTGCCCTGGGGAATGCGGTCAGCGGAGACGGGATCGAGCCGGCTCAGGAGGGCGCGCAGCGACCCGGGCCGGCGGCTCTCGCGCGCCGCGAGCCGCGCCCGCAGGACGGCGTCGGGCGGCGGCGACGGCGCGAGCCCGCGCAGGAGGCTCCGCACGTGCAGGCCCGATCCGCCCGCGACGATGGGGACGCGCGCTCGGCCGGCGATGTCCGAGATGGCGCGCGCGGCGTCCGTCACGAACCGCGCGACGGAGTACTCCTCGCGTGGATCGCAGCAGTCCACGAGGTGGTGCGGCACCTCGCGCCTGAGCCGCTCCGCGGGCTTGGCCGTGCCGATGTCGAGGCCCCGGTACACGCACCACGCGTCAGCGGAGATGACCTCGCCGGGGAGGCGGCGCGCGAGCTCGGCGGCAAGATCCGTCTTGCCGGTGCCCGTGGCGCCGACGATGACCAGCAGGGGAGGACGAGGCGCGCGGGCCATCGGGCGTCGGGCGCCTCAGATGCCCATGCCCGGGCGGCCATGATGGCGCTCGCGGGCTCGCTCGACCCGGGCGATCAGGTGCTGGCGGCAGTACTGCCGGCCGTGCTCG
Source organism: uncultured Thermoanaerobaculia bacterium (assembly GCA_964613915.1). Taxonomy (GTDB): domain Bacteria; phylum Acidobacteriota; class JBCCFW01; order JBCCFW01; family JBCCFW01; genus CAZTIW01. The sequence goes on along the minus strand of CAZTIW010000002.1, from coordinate 5,838 downwards.
ATCGGGCGGCGGCAGTCGGCGCAGCGCTGCCCGGCCACGCGCAGGCCGCCCTTCTCGAGCAGCGCGAGCACGATCGCCGCGCCGAAGCAGAGCAGGGCGCCCGTGAGGAGCCGATCCGCCCAGATCTCCAGCGGGCTGTCGGAGATCTCGCGCGCCGAGTGCGAGAGGACGGGCAGCAGGAGGGCGGCGACCAGCAGCAACAGCGCCAGGCGCAGGACGCGACCGGAACTCACCACCGCGTGTCCTCCCACAGCCGCCAGGCGAGCACGCCGGCGGCCAGGAGGAAGGCAAGCTGGGCGAGCCCGCGAGGCCAGCGGGCGGGTGGTTGCGACATCGGCAGTTTCGCGCGGGTCGAGGGCATGGGCCGTCCGTCACGGCAGCGTACCAGTTGAGCTCCAGCCGCCGCATCCGAAGCGTCAGGGCCGGGCTCGTCACGGCGGCGGGCGCGAGGGCGAGACCCGGCCCGAGTGGGCCCCCTGCGATGCGCCGCGGAGGCGCGCGGGCCCTGCCCGGGTCCCGTCCGTGGCGGCAGCCGGGGTCTCGTCCGATCAGCCGAGCGACGTCCGCCCGTCGCGGTCGGCGGAATGCGAAGCCACCCTCCGTCGTCACTGACCGCCGGCGCACGCCGCATGCCGCGGGGTTTGCGCCTGGCCTGCGGTCGGTTAGCCTCAGGCGTGGAGAAGCACATGAAGCGAATGACCCGACTCGTGATCGCGCTGGCGGCCACGGCGATCGCGCCCCCGGCGGCGCGCGCGCAGGCGCCCGCCACCGTGCCGGCCGAGGGCGCGGCCGCCGGCGCGGCCGAGGGCGCGGCCGAGGGCGCGGCCGAGAGCGCGGCCGAGGCGCCTGATCCCGCGATGATGGCCTCGCGCCTCGCGTCCGCCGATCTCCACGTCCAGCGAGGCGAGCCCGAGGTGGCGCTTCCGATCGCGGCCGAGCTCTCCTCGGTGAACTGGCCGCTCCGCGATGTCGCGCGGATCGTCCATGCACGGGCGGCGCTCGCGACCGGCGCCGCCGAGGCGGCGCTTGCGCTCCTGGACGCGGCGCTGGCCAGCAAGACGGTCCACGCCACCGAGGCGCGCTGGACGCGCGCGCACGCGCTCGCACGGCTCGACCGCGCTGCCGCGGCCGCTGCCGCTTTCGGCGAACTGGCAGAGGAAGGCACGGGCCTCGACGCGCAGCGACGGGGACAGGCGATCGCCCGCCAGGCCGAGCTGCTGGAGCGCGCGGGCGACCTCGGCGCCGCCTCGCGCGCCTACCGCCGGGCGCTCTACGAGGCCCCCGCCGCGGCCCCCGCCGACGCGCTCGAGCGATCGCAGCAACTGGCCAGGCGTGCGGGCGCGACCGTCGAGCCGTTCGGGCCGGCCGATTGGCTGCGGCTGGCGCGCGTGTTGCGGGGCGCGAATCTGCACGAGCGCGCCACCGACGCCTACCGCCGCGCCGAGGCGGGCCTGCCGGCCGATGCGCGCGTGGACGCCATGCTGGCGAGGGCACGCTCGCACTTCGACCTGCGCCAGAACGACGCCGTCCGCGAGGCCTGCGCGGAGGTCGTGCGTCGCGCGCCCGGCACGGAGGACGCCGCCCAGTGCCTGATCCTCTCGGCGCGCGCGGCCTGGCGCGACAGCGACGGCCCGACCGTTCTCGCGCGCCTGCAGGCGGGACTCGACGACCCCCGGCTGCGACGCAGCGAGTCCCGTCCCGAGATGCAGCTCATCCTCGGCAACTACCATCTCGAGCAGAAGAACTTCGCGCGAGCGTCCGCCGTGTTCGCGGAGTTGCTGGCCGAGGCTCCGCGGAGCTCCAAGGCAGGGGAGGCGCGGTGGCGGCTCGCGTGGTGTCACGCGCACGCCGGCGAGTGGCCCGAAGCGTCGGCGGACTTCGCGCGCCTCGCGGCCGATCATCGCGGCAACGAGCTCGAGCGCATCGGCTCGCTCTGGTCGGCGATCTGTCGCGAGCGGGCGGGCGGCGACGCGACGGAAGGCTTCGCCGCCGTCGCCCGTCGCTGGCCCTGGACGTATCAGGGCATGCAGGCCAGGCAAGCTCTCGAGGCTCGCGTGCCACCCGAGCGGCTGGCCGCGCTTCACGCGGAGTGGGACGCCTCGGGTCACGAGGTGGCCTTGCCGGCGCCTCCCGCTCTCGAGGGGCCAGGGGCTCGGCGCTACGCGCTCCTGTGCGACGCGGATCTCGGGCCGTGGGCGCTCGCCGAGATCGAGGCCCTCCGCCCCTCGCGCATGGAGGACGCCTTCGCGTTCGAGCTCGCGCTCGCTCGCGCCCGGGCGGGCAAGGCCGCGAGCGCCGAGGCCCTGCTGCGCAGCCGCTTCGCGCGCGGCCTCGACGAGCCCTCGCGCCGCACGCCGCGCGACTTCTGGAGCGTCATCTATCCGCTGCCGCGCGCGCGCCTCGTGCGGGCGGAATCGTCCACGCACGGGATCCCGCCGGCCCTCTGCGCCGCGATCATCCGCTCCGAGTCCGGGTGGGATGCCGCCGCGCGAAGCTGGGCCGACGCGCGCGGGCTCATGCAGCTCATCCCGGCGACCGCGCGTCGCCTCGCGGCGGAGGACGGTGCCGCGAGTCCGGATCCGGACGACCTGTTCGATCCGGCGGTGAACGTGCGCCTGGGCGCGCGCTACCTCGGCAACCTCCTGAGGCACTTCGGCGGCCAGATGGATCCCGCGATCGCGTCGTACAACGCGGGCGAGGACCGCGTGGCGTCGTGGTGGAAGGACTTCGACGCCGCGGGCGTTCCTGCCGACGAGCGCGTCGAGCTGATTCCCTACCGAGAAACGCGCCAGTACGTTCGCCGCGTCCGCGAGGCGATGGACTGGTACGCGTGGATCCTCGACGAGCCCGTCGTCGCGCTCGCGCCATGAGCGACCGGCGGTGGCTCGGACTCGAGATCCAGCCGGCGCTGGGCGACTGGCCGGCGGAGGACTGGGCGGCGGCCTGCGCCGACGCCCTGGCTCCGCTCGGCTGCCTCGGCACCGAAGAGCGCGGCTCGGGCATGGACCTGCGCATCATCGCGTGGCTTCCGTCGGACGCCGACCTCGCGGACGTGCATCGCGCGCTCCGGGCGGCCGCGCTCGACGCGCGGATCGAGAACGCGAGCATCACCGAGGACCCCGGGTGGGTGGAGCAGTGGAACGCATCGCTCGTGCCGGTGGACGTGGGCGAGCGCCTGACCATCCTGCCCGCGCCGGGGCCCGCGCCCCCGGGGCGCCTCGCGATCGTGATCGAGCCCGGGCGAGCGTTCGGAACGGGGCACCACGAGTCCACGCGCCTCGCGCTGGTTCACCTGGAGGCAATGGTCGCGCCCGGTCACGTCGTGCTGGACGTCGGCACGGGCTCGGGGATCCTCGCGCTGGCGGCGGCGCGCCTCGGGGCGGCGAGCGTCACGGGCCTGGACATCGATCCCGAGGCCATCGAGGTCGCGACCACGAACATCGAGGGGCAGCCGGAAGCGTCGCGCGTGCGGCTCCTGGTGTGCGATGGCATCCAGGGCGTGACGGGAGCGTTCGACGTCATCATCGCGAACATCACGCGTGACGTCATCGAACCCATGCTCGCCGCGCTGTGCGAGCGCCTCGCTCCCGGTGGACGGCTGATCCTGTCGGGCTTGCTCGCGATCGACCGGCAGCCGATCGCGAGCGCGCTCGCCGCGGCGCGCATGGACGCGAGCTGGCTCGCCGAGGGTGAATGGGTGAGCGCGTGCGCCTGGCATCGCTGAGGCTGATCGCGGCGCTCGCGCTCGTGCCGGGGCTCGGGCCGGGGGCGTGCGCCAGCGCGCGGGCTGACGACCTGCGCGCGGGCCCGGGCCGTCCCCCCGTGGACGTGGCGCTCGACCGCCTCGACGCCGTGGCCGCCGCGCGCACCGATCGCGATCTCGCCGAGGAGCAAGCGCTCGCGCTCACGGCGCTCGAGATGGCTGGACCGGACGCTCTCGATCCGGTCGCGCAACGCCTCGCAGCAGGCGGCGCGCGCTGCGTCGTCGCGGCATGGGCGCTCGGCGAGATCGGCGGCGCGCTCGACGCTGCGGCGCTGCCGCCGAGTGTCGTCGCGGCGCTGCGCGAGGCGCTCCGTGGCGGCGACGAGGACTGCCGCCTCGCGGCGGCGTCGGCGCTCGGGCGCGCGTTCGTCGGAGAGGCGGCGAGCGACCTCGCGGCGCTGTGGCGGGATCCCTACCGCGCGCCAGGCGCGGAAGCCCTCGTGCTCCTCGCGCTCATGGGGGCGGGGGGCGAGGAAGCCAGCGCAGGGCTTGCCGAGTTCCTGGCGCGCGGGGGCGACGAGGACTGGTCGCTCCTGGCGATCGCCGCCGCGGTGCGGCGCGGACCCGAGGCGGCGCCGGCGCTCGTGGAAGCCGCCTGCTCTCATCCGGACGGCGCCGCGCGCGCCACGGCGTCGCTCGCGCTCCTGCTCCTGGCCGAGCCGCGCGCCGCCTGCCCGCTGGCCGAGTGCGCGGGCGGCGAGCGCGATCCGGGCATCCGGCGCCTCCAGTACCAGGCGCTCGCGGCGAGCGGCTCGCCCTCCGGCGTCGCCTTCCTGCGTCACGCCGCCACCGTCGAGACGGATGCCGAGCTGCGCGCGGCGTGCGTGGCGCTGGCGGGCATGCGCCTGGGCGTGGCGTCTCCCGGCGCGCGCAACCGCGGCGCGCGCGGCGTGCGCCAGGGACTCGCGCGCCTCGTGCGAGAGAACGCGCCTCCCGACGTGCTCGAGGACGTCGTCGCGGGCGCGACGGGTGTTGACCTCGCCCTCATCGAGCGCGCGATGCGCATGCTGCCGCTGCGGCCGGATCGCCGCTGGTTCGACGACGTCTCGCGCCTCTCGCAAGTGAGAGCCCGGCTCCTCTGCGAGGCGCACCCGGAGTGCGAACCCGAGCCCCCCCGCGTCGGCCGTCCGGGGCCGTGAGCGCGGCGACCGCTTCCGGATCGTCACGGGCGACTCGCGCAACGACCGGTCGCGGGTCAGGCTCGAGCGAGCGGAACGCGCGGGCTGGCCCTCAGCCGACCAGGCGCTCCATCTCGGCGCGGACGGCCGCGGCGAGCGTGGCCCGGCTCGAGTAGTCGTCGGTTTCGGGCGTCAGCGTGCGCCCGACGATCAGGCGCATCGTGCCCGGACGGACGCGCGCGCGGCCGGGCGGGAACAGCGCGCCGCCGCCGAGGCAGGCGATGGGGACGACCGGAAGCCGCTCGCGCACGGCGAGCTCGAAGGCCCCCTTGCGGAAGGGCAGGAGCGTTCCGTCGGCGCTGCGCGTGCCTTCGGGGAACACGAGGATCGGCCGGGCCTGTCGGGACAGGTCGCCCGCGCGGGAGAGCGCGCCGAGCGCCGCGCGGCGATCGTCGCGGTCGATGGAGACGAAGCCGAGCAGGCGGATGGCCTGGCCGAACAGCGGGATGCGGAAGAGCTGCGCCTTGGCGACGAAGCGCGTGCGCGCCGGCACGAGCGCGTAGAGCGCGGGGATGTCGAGCATGGACTGGTGCGTCGAGACGAACAGCTGCGCGCCCTCGGGGGGAACGGGCTCGCCGCTCACCTCCACGGTCACGCCGGCGAGCCACAGGATGGTCCGGGCCCAGGCCGCCACGATGGCCGAGGAACGGCGGCCCCCGCCGTCGAACGCGGCCACGACGATGGCCGGCACCGCGAACGCGAACGTGGCCACGGTCATCGCGAGAAAGCGCAGGAAGCCCATTCAGCGTGAGCGCAAGGAGGGGACGGCGTGGCGCATGCCGGGGCATTCTAGATAGCGTTCCGGGATTCTGGATCCTGGAACAGTCCTCATGCACGCGGCGAGGCCGCGTGGCGGGAGGGAGGCAAGGTCCGGCTTCGCCGGCCGCAGCCGGATGG
>CAZTIW010000001.1:47768-316003 GCA_964613915.1 uncultured Thermoanaerobaculia bacterium | reverse complement strand
CGACGGGCGACGCGGCGGGGGAGCGGAACCGGTGGTTGTTCGCGGGGGAGGAGCGCAGGGCGGAGCTCGGGCTGGACTACCTGCGCGCCAGGTGGATGGAGCCGGGGGCGGGGAGGTTCGTGTCGCGCGATGCGTACGAGGGGAACGCGCGCCTGGCGATCACGCGGCAGGGGTACGTGTACGGGAACGCGTCGCCGACGGTGTTCGTGGATCCGAGCGGGCGCATGGGCCTCGCTCAGCAGGCTGCGGCGGACGCGATCAACTGGGAGCTGACCCTTGCCTTCAATGCGATGCTCTTGTACAGCGCGTGGGAGGGCTACCAGGAGATCCGCGACATCGCGCTCGAGCGTGAGCTCGAGATTCTTCAGGCACAGGCGATCAACTACGAGTGCGAGAAGTTCGTCGAAGATGCCTCGCGGGCCATCAAGAAGCACAGGCGCAACAAGGACTATCGGCGAATCACGTTCCGCTACACCGCACTCGGCAACCGCATGCTCGCTCCCGGGATTCAGGCGACGGTTGGCGTCCGGAGCGGAGAGACAGTCGGTTGGGGCACGCACTCGGGCGTTCTCCGCACGGGAGCGGTTCGCAGAGGCGTGCTTCTCGCCGAGCTGGTCCTAGACAATAATCCGCCACCAGTCCCTCTCGCCGAGTGGATTGGTGGTGCTTATATCGTAGGGTACTTCACGCGCAATCTGAGCCTCACGTTCGTAGAGGCCGAGGCGGCGAATCTCGGCACCATCAAGGTGGAGCCACTGCGATGACGGGTAAGACATGAGCACGAGCATGACCAGAGTCGAGGCTCTCCTGCAGTCACTCCTCGACAGTCCCAGCAGCGCCTTGCCAGAACCGGAGCGGTGCTTCACCATGTTGGTGGGGTTCGCCGAGGGCTTCCACGGTGCGATGATCGCTGGCGACGGGATCGACGCGGACGCGTTTGATCCGCCCGGTTTCTCGGCCTTCGTACTCGCGCAAACACGGCCGGACTTGGCGGACGGATCGACTCACTGGTCGGAGGTGCTCAGGGCCATCAATCGCTCCGAGGCGGATGCGCTTGCTCAGTACTTCACCCTGCGCTTTCAGTTTCTGAGTCCGCATGACGGTCGCCGCATGCGGAAGGAGGGCGAAGAGGACGGCAGCGGTGATCGGCTGCAATCGCGCCGACCGCAGCTAGAGGAGTTCCTGGAGGCAATCCGCGATCGTCCCGGCATGTACTTCGGCAACCGTGAGAACTGGTTCACGATGATGCTGGGCTTCATCAGGGGTTTCAAGACCGGCAAGGAAATCGGGGATGGTGTTGATGCGTTGGCGTTCCGTCCTCCCGGCTTCTCTGAGTTCGTAATTCAGCGAACTGGCGTGGATGTCCGGCCCAGTGCCGGGTGGGAGAAGGCTGTCAGGGCGGCAACACGCTCTGAGGGCGAGGCCCTTTCGCTGTACCTGACATTGCGGCTGGAGTACCTCCGCGAGCACGAGCAGAAGTGCTGAGACACGACCGTCACGCCTACGGTGCACGCACGCGAGCATGTGCGGTGTCACTTGGCCGCTCGGCGGGGATCCCGTCAGTCATCCGCGCGGACGCGATCGGGACGTCGAGACCCGGTACCACCCCGACGGGCGCGTCCTGGCGACCAAGGTCGAGGGCCTCGCCTGGCAGGTGCCTCACTACGACGATGCCGGACGGCGCATCGCCGAGTGCAGGCAGATCGCCGATCCCGCACCCCCCCTCTACGACCCCCGTGACAGCTCCAACATCACCGGCGTCACCTGCCGCCTCTTCGAACTCGACGCCCTCGGGCGCGTCACCGCCGAGGTGGATGAGAACGGCCGGCGCACGGCCTACAGCCTCGACGCGACGGGCAGGCTCGTCTCCGTCACGGACGCGCGCGACGGGGTCACGCGCTACGGCTTCGACGGCCTCCCTCGGGCGGATGACGTCGCAGACGGACGCGCTCGATCGCGTGACGAGGTACGAGTTCGACGTGATGGGGAGGAGGACGGCGAGAGTCCTGCCGATGCTCCAGCGGGAGACGTTCGCGCACGCGCTGACGGGCGAGCTGTCGCGCCGGGTGGACTTCGCGGGCCGCGCGACCACACACGCGCACGAGGCGCAGGCCGGGCGGATCTCCATCGTCACGCTGCACGCGGTACCCGCCTGCCGCCGAGCGGCTGTACCGCGAGGCGGGCCTTCGTCACTCTCCCGAGAGCCGGAGCGCCTCGCGGCGCAAGGACTGCGTCGCGTGGAAGCCGGCTGCGGCGAGATCATCGAGCAGGGGCGCCACGGCGGTGACCAAGCCAGCTCGCTTCGCGCGCACGAGAACGCCGAGCGTCCCCACCACGCGCAGTCCGAGCTCACGGCCAATGCGCCGCGCTTGCTTGTCGTCGAGGATCACCTCGCGGTCGCCGAGCTCAAGAGCGAGCGCCAGCGCTTCTGCTTCGCCGCGGCCGATCTGGGCATGAAGGCTCGCTGCAACGTCCTGGCGCGCGAGTGGGACCTCGATGAGCCACGGGACGGCGACTCCAAGCTCAGCGATCACGGCGCTCGGTGCTGAGATTGCCGTGAAGAGTCGTTGAAGGATGGGCAGCTGACCGATGCGATCCAGCGCGATGATGCAGGAGCCATTCGTGACTGCCCGGTCGCTCAAGCACCGACCTCGCCGGCGAGGTCATCATCCGGATGATCGAACACGGCGATGCCTGCCTTGCCGAGGATCTCCATGAAGGTGCGCTTGGAGTAGCCAGCGAACTCCGCGGCCTTTCCGAGGGACAGCCGCCCGATCTCGTAGAGCTTCATGGCCAGGAGCATGCGAGCCTCGTCGGCGCTCACGTCTTGCGGGAGCTTCAGCGTTGCTTCGCCCATCGCGGGTCTCCTTGCCAGTCGCCTCCGGCCCGGGCGGCGGGAGCGAACGGCGTGTCACGCTCGAAGTATAGGGCAAGCCCGGGCAGGAGAGGGTGATTCGCAGCGACGGCCGGAAGCCTCGCCTCCGTGACCGACTTGACCAACCGCGCGACCGAGCAGGGGCTCGACGCCGCCAGCGCATGACGTCGCAGACGGACGCGCTCGATCGCGTGACGAGGTACGAGTTCGACGTGATGGGGAGGAGGACGGCGCGCGTGCTGCCGATGCTCCAGCGGGAGACGTTCGCGCACGCGCTGACCGGCGAACTCTCGCGCCGGGTGGACTTCGCGGGCCGCGCGACATCCCATGCGCACGACGCGCAGGCAGGGCGCCTCGCCACCACCGACCTGCCCCGCGTCCCCGGCACGACGAACCTCGCCGGGGCCGCGGTCGCGGCACCGGGGGTCGCGCCTTCCGCGCCTCGCGCACACGTGCGAGAATGGACGGATGAGCGAGATGCCGATCCCCCTGCCGATGGATGAGATCCGGGCCTTCTGCCGGAAGTGGCGTGTTGCGAGACTTGAGGTCTTCGGATCGATTCTGAGGCCCGACTTCGGACCATCGAGCGACGTGGACTTCCTGGTGACGTTCGAGCCAGGGGCGCGATGGGGACTCGAGATCGTGGAGATGGAGCACGAGCTGGCGACCATCGTTGGCCGCCGCGTTGATCTCGTGTCACGCCGCGCCGTCGAGGAGAGCGACAACTGGATTCGACGCAAGGCCATCCTGGACTCGGCCGAGACGATCCATGTCGCTGCCTGAGAACGAACGCGATGCGGCGGCACTGCTCGACATCGTCAACGCCGTGCGTCGCATCGCAGAGTTCCTGACGGGCATGGACCGGGGCGCGTTCCTCAGCGATCACCGCACGCAGGATGCCGTCGTGCGACGCCTCGAGGTCATCGGCGAGGCCGCGAACCGACTCACCGAGTCGTGCCGTGCGGCGCACGCCGACGTGCCCTGGTCGGGCCTCATCGGGCTTCGCAACGTTCTGGCTCACCAGTACGACCGCGTGGATTACGAGATCGTCTGGCAGGTCGCGACGGTCCAGCTTCCACTCGTGCAATCGCTGCTCGAGCAGCGGTTGCCGGATGAGAGCGGCTGACGCCTCGCCGCGCACGCCCGCCAGCCGCGCGGCGCGTGTGCTGGCGGGCAAGCTCCGTGGCGCCTGGACATCACGGGGCGCAGGATTAACCGCGCGCACCACCGCTGAGCGGGCGGTGCGCCAGCGGGGACGTTCCAGGCGTGCCGGGCCGGTCCAGCTTGACGCCCTGCGGGCCTCGCCCGGGCTTGGTGTCGCGCCATCGACAACCCTGACATCACTGGCGTCACCTGCCGCCTCTTCGAGGTCGATTCCTTCGGGCGCGTCACCGCGGAGCTGGACGAGAAACCCGCCACGCCGGGCAGCCCCATCTCGAGCGCCGCCAGCGCGTACGCGGTCGGCTGGTAGTCGTCCGTGACGCGTTGGTCCGTGAATCGCTGGGCCCCCGTCTCGTGCTCGACGATCACCGCCCGGCCGTCCCGCTCCTCGATGAGGTCGATGACCCCGACGAGAGGCGGAACGCCGGGCGCGAGTGCGATGCGGAACGGCTCGTCGACGGCGACGAAGGGGCCCCCGAGAGCGCCTGGATCGGGTCTATACTCGGCGCCATTGCTGCCGGCGCGATGACGGCGGACTCTCGCCGCCGGTCGCTCACGGCGGAAAGGTCGAGGCCCGAGTGAAGGAAGTGATTTTCATCGTGGAGGAGGCGCCGGAGGGCGGATACGTGGCGCGCGCGCTCGACATCTCCATCGTCACGGAGGCGGACACCCTCGAGCAACTGCACTCTCAGGTCAGGGACGCCGTGCGGTGCCACTTCGAGGAGGGCATGGCGCCGCCCGTCATCAGGCTGCACTTCGTTCGCGATGAGGTCATCGCGACTTGAGGCTGCCACGCGACCTGGCTGAGGTCGCCCAGAATCTCGGCGTCACGCGAGATGCGCTGGTGGCGCGGTTGTTTCCCGAACGCTGACCTGATCTCAGCCGCACGGCCTCTCGCGGGCAGCGTTCACCGGGGCGCTCGGCATCAGCGTCACCACGCTCCGCAGCTGCGATCAGGGCCGGCGCGAGCCGGAAGCGCCGGCCTTCCCCGTGCCGCGCCACGCCGCGCCACAGCACGCGCTGTCGCGGCGTCAGGGTTGGCCGAGGCCCAGGGCCCTCAGCTCGGCGAGGTTGATGCCGCCGCGATCGCAGCAAGCGGCGAGCTGCCCGTTGATGACGACGGCGGGCACGCTGCGGACGCCGAGGCGCTTGGCTTCAGCCGCGACGGCGGGGTCGCGCATGTCCATCACGCGGACAACGCAGCTCGGGCAGGACGCTGCGCGCACGGCCGCGATGGCCTCTTCGCAGCAGGGACACCCGGCGGAGAACACGTCCACCTTTCGAGTCATGGCGCTGCATCTCCATCGGTGAGGGCGCCCAGGATGGGGCACGACGTCACGGATCCATCGGACTGGCACGTGTCCACGAGCTTGCGGAGCGCGGCTCTCATCGATCGGAGCTGCGTGATGCGGCGCTCGACATCGTCCAGCTTGGCGCGCGCCGCGGAGCGCACGTCCTCGCAGGACGCGTGGCGATCCGACCGCAGCCGGAGGAGCTCGGCGACCTCCTTCAGCGTGAAGCCGAGTCCCTGGGCCTCGCGAATGAAGCGGATCGTCCGCACGGTGTCCGGGGCGTAGGCGCGGTAGCCCGACGGTTCGCGAGCGGGGATCGCGATGAGCCGCTGGCGCTCGTAGAACCGCAGGGTGTCCACGCCGACGCCGGCGCGGCGCGCGACCTCGCCGATGCGCAGCGAGGTCTCAGCGCGCCGCGGCACTCGCCCCCCCGCAGTCCACCGGACACCTGTCAATGCAGACGACCTCGCCCGTCAGCGGGCAGATCTTCGTGCCGGGACATGCCGAACCGCCCGCGATCGCCATGGCGGCGATGGCGGCGGCGACGATGACCGGGATGGCAACGAGAGCGACCTTCACGGGCTTCTTCACGAGGGCTCCTTCTCGCCGCGCCTTGCGGCGATGGGTGAAGGATAGAGCCTGGACCGAGGTCCAGAGTCAAGGGTCGCGAGAGGGTCGCCGGGGCAGGGAGATCCGGCTGGCCGCGCGCCGTGGCGCCCGGCCCCTTCACGCCGCTCCCACCTCGACCTCGAACCCGGCGCCGCCGGTTGCTGGCGTGAAGAGCTTCATGTCGCCGCCGAGCCCGCGCGCGATCTCGCGGGAGAGCGCGAGGCCGAGTCCCAGGCCTTGCCCGTCGCTCGCGTCGCGGCCGGCGCGGTCGAAGGCGGTGAACACGGAGGCCGCGCGGTGCGCGGGGATGCCCGGGCCGTGATCCCATGCGCGCAAGCGCAGGCGGCCGCGCTCCAGCGCGATCTCCACGTGGAGCGCCGCATCCGCCGCGCCCCGCGCGTACTTGGTGGCGTTGTCCGCGATGTTCGCCACGATGCGCGACAGGGCCGGGACATCCACGCGGATCGCGCGCGCGCCGTCGCCGATCACCGCGATGGCGAGGCGCATGCCGGCATCGCTCATCCGCTGCGCCAGCAGCCCGTCGAGGCGCGCGGCGAGCGCGGCGAGCGTCGTCGTCTCGGGCGCGGGGCGCGCGCGACCCTCACCCAGGCGCGCGTGGCCGAGCACGTTCTCGACCAGGTCGCCCAGTCGCTCGGACTCGCCACGCAGCGTCTGGAGCGACGCCTCGCGCTCGGCTTCATCGGCCACCATGCCGCTCGCGAGCAGGTCCGCGTGCAGCCGGAACGACGTCAGCGGCGTGCGCAGCTCGTGCGCCACGGCCGCGGCGAACCGCTCGCGACGGCGCCCGAGGTCGAGAACCGCGCGCAACGTCACGCCCACCGCGACCAGCGCGACGAGCGCGGCGAGCCACGCGCCGCCCAGCCGTCGCCACGCCGTCGCGAGCACCCCCGGCGCATGCCACTCCGGCGGCGCGATCACGAGCCGCGCGGGGAGCGTGGCGAGGTGATGGGCCGCGACACCGGCCTCCCCGTCCCGGCCGCCGACTGCCGGCTCGATGCGCGCCTGCGCGAGAAGATCGCGCACCTGCCCCTCGAGCGCGGCGCGCAGGCTCGGCCAGTGGACGACGTAGCCCTGGATCGCCGCGCGGTCGCCCTCGTCGAGGACGCGCCGCGCGATCACCAGCGTGTCGGGTCGCTCGCTCGGTCCCAACCACGTGCCCGCGAACGCGCCCACGCGCCCGGCGACCGCCTCGTCCGGCGCCTGGCACTGCGCGCCCGCCGCGGCGCGCCGCGCGAACTCGGTCGGCTCGTCGTCCACGGCGACGAGCGATCCCGGCGGGGAGAGCGGCGACGCCGCCGGGGCGCGCGCGGCGGCATCGAGACGGCGCGCGATCACGCCGTCTCGAAGCGCCGCCGCCAGCACGGGCTCGATCGCCCGGACGCGGGCGTCGCCCGGCCGGCTCCACGGCATCGAGAGCCCCGCATCGGCACGCCACGCGAAGTGACACGCGACGTGCTCGGACGAGAACGCGCCCAGCGGCGTGGCGGACGGATCGTCTCCCGCCGGCGGCGCGTCGTAGTCGCCGGGCGGGCGCGCGGCCTCGCGAGCCAGGAACCCCGCGAGCCAGGCGTCGAGTCGCCACAGCGCGAGGCGCACCGTCGCGGCATGTTCTTCGTCCGCCTGCGCGCGCGCGGCCCGCGTCTCCGCGCGCACCACGATCGCCGACGCCCAGGCCAGGCCCGCGAGCACGGCCGCCGCCGCCAGCGCGAAGACCGCCCACGTGCGTCGCGCGCGGCTCATGGCTCGCGCTCCACGTCGCGCCCGAGAACGTAGCCCTGCGCGCGCACCGTGACGACGAACGCCGGACGCGACGGATCGTCCTCGAGCTTCTCGCGCAGGCGCGCGACGGCCATGTCCACGCTCCGGCTCTCGATGTCGGTCGCATCGCAACCCCACAGCTGCGACAGGAGCTCCTGCCTCGGCACCACGCGGCCCGCGTGCGCCGCGAGATACCGGAGGAGCTCCGCCTCTCGATCGGAGAGCTGCACGACGACGCCGTCCGCCAGGAGGATCTCGCGGCGCGCCAGGTCAACGCTGCGCGACCCGGCGCGGAGCCTGCCGCCGGGCGCCGCGCGTTCCGCCGAGCGGCGAAGCACGGCGTCCACGCGCGCCAGGAGCTCTCGCGCGCTGAACGGCTTGACCACGTAGTCGTCCGCGCCGAGCGTGAGGCCGCGGACGCGATCGTCCTCGCTGCCGCGCGCGGTGAGCAGGATCACCGGCAGCCGCGGGAAGGCGCGGCGCAGGTCCGCCAGCACGTCGAGGCCATCGCCGTCCGGCAGCATGATGTCGATGAGCGCGAGCTCGGGCGGCTCGCGGCGCGCGAGCGTCAGGGCCTCGGCCGCGAGGCCCGTCGCGACGACGGGATGGCCGGCGAAGCGCAGGGCGCTCACGAGACCGCGCCGGATGCCGTCGTCATCCTCGACGACCAGCACCCGCGCGCGCGGGTCCCGCTCTTGCTCGTCGCGCGCCACCGGCGGCCGGCTCAGCAGCCGTCGGTGTTGAAGCCCTTGCCGCGGGCGGCTCCGAGAAGCGTCTCGCGCATGGCGTCGTCGAGCCCGGTGCCCGTGCCGCGACGGCGCGCGAGCTCGGCGCGCAGGAACGCCTCGCGCGCGTCGCTCGCCGCCTGGATGCGCTGCTGGATGCCCTCGCGCTGGACGCGCATGGAGTCCACGCGCGCGCGCCGATCGCTCGTGGAGAGGCCGCGCAGGTTCTCGGGCAGGTCCGCGTCGAGCAGGTCGTCCCACTTGAACGCCGCGTCGCGCGCCGCATCCACGAGATCCCAGTGCGCGTTGTCGTAGAGAGCCGTGCCCTTGGCGACGATGCGGCTGCTGCACGACTGCACGCCGACCCGCGTGGCGTTGGCGTCCTGCGCCACCTGGTTCGCGAGGCCCGCGGCGCCGCCCTGGCCGAAGGGGATGTAGGTCTCGTTGAGCCGGTCGTTGAGCTCGCGCAGGAGTTCGTCCTGCGGCGTCGTGATCTGGATGGTCGCCAGCTCCGCGTCAATGGACGAGAACGTGCCTCCGCCGTGACGCGCCAGCTGATCCCAGGCGTCCACGACACCCTGCTCTCGCGAGCCCGCGTGGATCGCGTTCACGAGGATGTCGTTCTTGCGCGCGTCGCGGGCAGCGACGCGGAAGTCGTGCGCCTGCACGCCCTGGTCGGCCGACTCGTTCCCGGCGATGAAGACGAGGCGCAGCGCGTCCCGGTCGCGGCGCCAGCTCATGGAGTCCACCGCCTCGCGCAGCACGCGGCCGACGAGCTCGTCGCCGCCCGCGGTGCTCAGCTCCATGAGGCGCGCGTAGACGGTGTCGAGATCCGACGTCAGGTCCGTGCGCCGCACGACCCAGCCATCGGCCTCGGAGGATCCTCCCGGCGTGCCGTAGGACAGGATCCCGACGCGCAGCTCGGGCGTCGGCTCGAGCTTCGAGAGCGTGTTCACGATGTCCCAGATGCGCCCGCGCGCCGAGTCAATCAGCTGCTGCATGCTGCCGGAGGTATCTATGCAGACGACGACATCCACCGCGCGACGCTCGGCAGCGCGCGGGCTCGCGCTCGCCGGCGCGGCGGTGACGCGCGACACGACGATCATGCCGAGGGCGACCGCGAAGACAGCGGACAGGATGGGAGCGAGGCGGCGGGCGGGGTGCATGTCGGTCTCCATTTCGAGAGCGGGAGCGCGGTCGTTCGCGTCCGTTGCCCCAGAGACTAGCCCGCGCCCGGCCGAACCGCCCGTAACGATACCGTCACGGCGGCGCCGCGGGCTGCCGGCGCCGGCCGCCATCCCATGCGCACCAGGGCCCGGCGAGAGGGGGGCGCTGTCGACCTGTCCACGCGGCCGTGACGCTCGCGCGGACGGTGGAAAAGGAGGCTCCTGACGGCCGGAGCCTGGATCAGCTGGCCCGGGCGGTGCTGGAGTCGCGACGCTGCGGCTGAGCGACCCGGATGGAGGGCGGCGAATGGTGGTCGCGTCGAGTCCGTCTACTTGCTTGACACGCGCGAGTGGCCGCAGTAGCTTGCTGATACGGCTAAGGCGACAACGTTGTTCTAGCATCACGCCGCACGATTACTTGCAGGGAGGATCACATGCACCCCCCTCGACGACTGATTGGCTGGTCCACCAGTACTCACCCTTGACGCCGCGAGGTGATTCGACTTCGGGGGCCGGGCGCTGGCTTCTCATCCTGCTGGGCGCTCTCGTCTCCGCCTGCTCGGCGCCCGGCAGCGAGTCAGTGCCGAGCACGCCTCCATCCCGCGGTGGCAAGGGCCCGGAGTCCGTGACCCTCGAGGGCCTCTCCGCACAGAGGTGGCTTCCCGCGACACCACCGCGCGGAGTCGTGGTGGATCTGCACGGACGCGGCATGAACGCGCGCATGCTCGAAGCGTGCGACCGGCTGGGCGAACGCGGCTCGGCACAAGGATTCATCGTCATTCAGCCCAGCGCGACGTCGGATGGCCTGGCCTCCTGGGCTCCGGCGGACGAGTCCTCCCTGCTTGCCCTCGTTCGTCAGGCGCATCGCGAGAGCGGCGGCAGCCTCCATCTGGTGGGATTCTCGCAGGGTGCGTCGCTCGCGAGCAGACTCGCTTGTGCGACGGGCGCCGATTCCGTGGCGCTCCTCGGCGGCGCCGACCGCTGTCTGGAGGAGCACCCTCCTCCGGCCGTGCTCCTCGCCTCCGGGGCCACCGATGGATTCGAGCCGCAGTGGCAGTCGCTCGTCAAGTCCCTCGCCCCTTCGTGGTCACCAGCGATCGCGACGGGTGGTCTCTGGACAATGAAGGACTGGAGCCACGGTTCATGCCGGCTGCTCGCCCTCCGGCACGAGCTGCGCGCCGCTCTCGCCGCCGTGGGCGGTCACTGCATTCCGACATCCGACGCCCGGCAGCCGCCCGAAGGGCTCGCGCTGGGTTGCGACTCGGAAGGAGACCTGGACTGGGGAGCTCTCGTGCTCGACCACATCAATGCGGCGGACGCAGCCTCGAGTCGGATCACGTGCTGGCGCCATGAGGAACCGCTCTTGCTCTCGTACCCGTTGCAAGACGACTGGATGGTTCCTCCGTTCGGGCGTTCTGGCGATCAGCATTGGCCCCCCTCGGTTGACGAGACGCTCGATTATCGCATCACGGGCTCGGTGACGAGTCCGCTGGTCCCGCGGAGCATCGCGATCGACGGTCACGTTCGACTGAGAGTGCTGGGCCCCGACCCAGATCGGCAGGGCGCAGTGCGTCTCGTCGTGACCGATGCTCGCCTTGACATGCGGTCCGGGCTCTTCAAGGAGCGCCAGCCTGACTTGCCTCTTCATGCTCAGATCTGTCCCATCAACCCATCTCACGGGTTCGCGGCGCTCGATCTGGCGACGGGACAGCTCATGGGCTACGTGAATCTGGATGTGAGAGGCGATGAGGCCGCTCAGTTGGGAGTGACGTTCGCGCGCCTGGCGATCGCCGCCCGCGTGCACGATGCCGGCCGAACTCTCTCCATCGACAGCAGATCGGGCCAGACGACGATTCATCTCTACGGGGGAGGAGCGCGTTCCGGAGGCTGAAGCGGGTCCTGATGGCGCTGCGCTGGCGCGGACGGCCGCAAGGGTGCTGGTCGGCGCCCGAGACGCTCTCGAGGAACGCCAGGGCCTGCCGTCCAGGCCGCCGTGGCATCGAGAGATCCCCCGCCTGCGCGCCCCGTCCGGCCTGCGGTAGCATCGCGCGCTGAGAAAGAGGAGGCCGACGTGGGAGCCAGCGTGCGCGTCCGTTTGCTCGCCGTGGTCGCGAGGGGAGCCGGCGTCGCGCGAGGGCAGCGGCGCGCGGTCGCGGCATGAGCGCCCCCGGCCCGGTCGTGCGCGCGCTGCTGCTCACGGATCTCGTGGACAGCACGAGGCTCGCGGAGTCTCTGGACGAGACGCGCGTGGCGGAGATCTGGGCGGCGCACGATCGCGTCGCGCGGGACCTGCTCGCCACGCATCGCGGGCGCGAGATCGACAAGACCGACGGGTTCCTGCTCATGTTCGAGTCCGCGGGCGACGCCGCGGCCTACGCGCTCGAGTACCACCGCGCCCTCCGGAGCCTCCCCACGCCGCTGCTGGCGCGCGCTGGCCTTCACGTCGGCGAGGTGGTGCTCCGCGAGAACTCTCCCGACGACATCGCGCGCGGCGCCAAGCCCCTCGAGGTGGACGGCATCGCCAAGCCCACCGCCGCGCGCGTCATGAGCACCGCGATCGGAGGTCAGACGCTGCTCACGGCGGAGGCGCGCGCCGCTCTCGGCACTGGCGCGGCGATGCGCCTGCACTCGCACGGTCACTGGCGCATGAAGGGTCTGGCCGCTCCCATCGAACTCTTCGAGGCGGGAGATGACGACTCTCCGTGGCAGCCGCCGCCCGATGGCGACAAGACCTATCGCGTCGTGCCGGACGGCGAGGCGTGGAAGCCCGTCAAGGACGTGAACCACGCGCTTCCCGCCGAGCGCGACGCCTTCGTCGGGCGCCGGGACGACCTGCGCCGGCTGGCGCGCGCGCTCGACGACGGCGCGCGGCTCGTGTCCGTGCTGGGCCTGGGCGGGACGGGCAAGACGCGCCTGGTCACGCGCTTCGCGTGGACCTGGCTGGGCGACTACCCGGGCGGCGCGTGGTTTTGCGACGTGTCGGAGGCGCGATCCGCGGACGGGATCGCCTCCGCGGTCGCGCGCGCGCTGGACGTGCCGCTCGGCAAGGACGATCCGATCGTGCAGCTCGGGCACGCCATCGCGGGCCGCGGGCGGTGCCTGGTCATCCTGGACAACTTCGAGCAGGTCGCGCGGCACGCGGCGGCCACGCTCGGCCGGTGGCTCGATCGCTGCGGTCAGGCGTCGTTCATCGTGACGACGCGCGAGGTCCTGGGCCTGCGCGGCGAGCAAGCGCTGCCGCTGGCGCCGCTCACGCAGGCCGACGCCGAAACCCTGTTCGCCGAGCGCGCGCGTGCGGCGCGCCCCGACTTCGCGCCGCGGGGCGCCGAGCTCGACGAGATGAAGGCGCTCGTGACCATGCTCGACCTGCTGCCGCTGGCGATCGAGCTCGCCGCGGCGCGCGTGACCGTGATGCCGCCAAGCAAGATTCGCGCGCGCCTGTCGGATCGCTTCGCGTTGCTGGCGAGCGCCGGCCGTCGCCACGATCGCCAGGCGACGCTGCGCGCGACGCTCGACTGGTCGTGGGACATGCTCGACGACTGGGAGAAGGCCGGGCTCGCGCAGCTCTCGGTTTTCGAAGGTGGCTTCACGCTGGAGGCGGCCGAGGCCGTGCTCGACGTGGCGGCGTGGCCCGCGGCGCCGCTGCCGATGGATGTCGTGCAGGGTCTCTTGCAGCGCTCGCTCCTGAGGCAGGCCGCGGACGATCGCCTCGACCTGCTGGTGACGGTGCAGGAGTACGCCGCCGAGAAGCTCCGCACGGAGGGGACCTTCCCGGGGAGCGGCGCGGCAGCCGAACTCGCGGCGCAGCAGCGCCACGGCGCGCACTTCGCGGCGAGCGGCACGGACGCGGCGCTCGATGCGCTGGACACCCACCGCGGCGTCGAGAAGCGGCAGCGACTGGCCGCGGAGATCGCCAACGTCGTCGCCGCTTGCAGGCGTGCGACCGCGCGCGGTGACGCCGCCATGGCCGTCAACGCGTACGCGGCGGCGTGGGCCATCCTTCACCTGCGCGGGCCCGCCGCGACGGGACTCGAGCTGGGAGAGGCCATTCTCGCCCAGCTCACGCTCGAGCCCGCGCACCGCACGGCCGTGCTGCGCACGGTCGCCACGGCCTATTGGACGCTGGGCCGCATGGATGAGGCGCGCGCCGCCTGCGAGTCCGCGATCGCGATCGCGCGCGAGGCGGGCCTCCGTCGCGCAGAGGGCGCCGCGCTCGGCCGGCTCGGTCTCATCATCACCGATCTCGACCGGCTGGACGAGGCCCGCGAGTACTTCGAGGCGGCGCTCGCGATCCACGACGAGTTGGGCGATCAAGTCGCCAGGGGGAGGGACCTCGCGAATCTCGGCAACACGTTCCGGGAGCAGGGCAGGCTGAGCGAGGCGCGGGCCTGCTTCGAGTCCGCGCTCTTGATCGACCGCGAGGTGGGCAGCAGGCGGTTCGAGGCGACCGCCACGAACAACCTGGCTCTCATCGACCTGGACGAGGGCCGCATGAGCGAGGGACGGAGTCGCTGCGAGCTGGCGATGGCCATCCACCGCGAGATTGGCGATCGTCGCGGCGAGGGAGTCGCCCTGGGGAATCTCGGCGTCGTTCACCGGGATCAGGGCCGCATGGAGGAAGCGCGCGCGTGCATCCTGGCCGCGCTGGCGATTCACCGGGAGGTCGGCCACCGTCGCCTCGAGGGCGCCGCGCTCGGCAACCTGGGGCTCGTGCACGCGGATCAGGGCGAGCTCGAGGAAGCGCTCGCGTTGTATGAGGAGGCCTTGGCCATTCATCGCGAGACGGACAGCCGTGGCCCCGAGGCGGGTGTCCTCGGGTGCCTGGGTTCCCTCCATGCGAAGCGGGGAAACGCGGACGAGGCTCTCGCGTTCTTCGCGTCGGCGCTCGCGCTGTTCCAGGAAGTCGGGGTTCCCGCAGCTGAGGGCGTCATCCTCGGCGAGGTGGCGGGCGTCCATCTCGATCACGGTCGCCTCGACGAGGCGCGCGCGCACGTCGCGCAGGCGCTCCTTCGGGGCGTGACGGCGGGCGGGGACATCGCCAAGATCCTCTGCACGCGCGCGCGGTGCGAGTGGCTGGCCGGCGAGCGCGACGCGGCGCGCGCGACGCTCGCCGAGGCAGAGTCGCTCGCCGAGGCCGCCGGCGCCGGCCCCGCCTCCGAACTCGGCCAGATGCTCGCCAGGGCGCGGGCGGCTCTCGAGAACGCGGCGCCGGGATCGGGCGGCGGGCCGGGCTGATCCACGGCGTTCGCGCCGATCGCGGGGCCTCGCGGGGTCGCCCGGGTGCCGCGCCGCACGCCGAGGCCGCGCGGGGTGGTGGCATGATGCCCCACCCCCCGTCGCGACGCGCCCTCGGCGCCCCATCGAAAGACGCTTCCCATGAGCAAGGCTCTCCGTGGCCTGGCGGTTCTCGCCCTGGCCAGCGCTCTGGCCGCTTGCCTGCCCCTGCCCGCCCGCGCTGGCGCGGTCGATCCCAGCCACCGCTTCGAGTCGCTGCGCATCGAGGTTCCGGACGCGGCCGAGATTCTCGAACGGCCGGGATCCAATCGACTGGTCGTGTTCCTGCGCGACGGGTCCATCCGCGCCGTGGTCGGCGGGCACCTCGCAGGGGAGACGCTCGGCGTCATTCCAGCCACGACCTCCTGCGCCACCGGCGGCGTTCTCGCGGCCGCGTGGGAGCCCGCGAACCCCGGGCGCGTCGCCTTCGTGACCTACATCGCCGTCCGCAACAGCGCGCTCGCGGTCGGCCGCATCGATCTGAGTGACGGCGCCTTCACGGAGATCTGGAACCACGCGGTCGCGGCGCCTTGCACGAACCCGGGCGGCGGCATCGCGATCCTGAACGACGGGACGCTCCTCGTCGGCATCGGCGACATGGGCCAGCCAAGCCGTGCGGGCTCGGGCACGAGCAATCTCGGCAAGCTGTACCGCATGACGGCCACGGGAGGGTTCCCCGCGGCGCCGCTGGATCTCAACCCGCTCGGCGCGGCCTCCTACATGTACGCCACGGGCGTGCGCAACCCGGTGACCATCACCGTCGATCGTCCGACGGGCGAGGCGTGGTTCCTCGATCAGGGGCCGGGCGATGAAGATGAGCTCAACCTCGCCGTGTCCGCGGGCAACTACGGCTGGGCGGCCTCGCAGCAGATGGGGCCGCTCCAGACCGCGGGGCTCGAGGATCCCTTTCACACGTTCGGAGCGAATGCCGGCGCCAGCGCGCTCGCGATCGAGCGCGGCGGCCGCCTCGGATCCGCTCATCTCGGCGCGGCCATCGCGGGCACGGCGGGGACCGGCGAGATCGTGAGCATCCGCGTCAACCGATTGGATCGCCTCAACTCCACGGCCACGCCGCTCTTCACGCGCGACGCCACGGGTCCGCAGGCCTTCGTCTCGCTGTACTCGACGGGCGGCGGCGACCTGCACGTGCTCGATGGCGCGGGGGGCGCGCATCGCCTTCTCGCGGCCGGCGGCATCCCCCGCGAGCCGTCCGCGATCGGCAGCGTGGTGCCGCTGACGGCGCGCAAGCTCGTGACCGGCGACATCGAGATCGCCAGCGAGCGCGTGCCCGGCGTCGCCGAGTCCGGTCTCGCCGTGGGGACGCTGGCGACGCTCGCGTCCGCCGGCTACAGCCACGCGGCGGTGGCGCCTACCTATCAGCCCGTCACGGATCTGCAGGGCGATGCGTGGACGCGCATGACCGTCGCTCCGGACAGCCTGGTCGGAGCCGGACAGAGCGCGTACTTCCTCGTTTCCGCGCGCCGCGACTGTCTCGAGTCGGGCCTCGGACAGGGCAGCGACGGCGCGCCGCGGCCGCAGTTCGACGGCGGGTGTTCCGTGGACGTGCTCGGGGGAGGCACGCATGACATCGCCGATGTCGAGGTGACGGTTCTTGCCGACTCCACCGACGGTCTCGGGCTTCCGAGGGATCTCGCGTTCCATCCCGACATGCCGGGCGAGCTGTGGGTCGTCAACAACTCCAGCAACTCGGGCGTGGTCATCCACGATGCCGGCCTGCCGAGCCAGTGGATCACGATGCACATGGGCCCGGGCGGCGATCACTTCTTCTCGCGGCCAGCGGCGCTCGCCTTCGGGCCAGGCACCGGGTTCTTCGCGACGATCCAGGAGGAAGACGACTACACGCAGGGTCCGCCGCCCGGCGGCACGCCGCAAGACTTCATGGGCCCGACCCTGTGGACGTCGGACTCCAACGAGTTCGAGGGCGGCCACGCGAGCCACTACGACATGCTGCACAACTCGCCGAATGGCGTGGGCATCGCCTGGGAGACCGGCAACGCGTACTGGATCTACGATGGTTACCACCTGTCCCTGACGCGGTACGACTTCGCCGCGGATCACGGACCCGGCGGCTCGGATCACACCGACGGCGTCATCCGCCGCTACGTCGAGGGCGAGGTCGGCTACGCGCCCGAGATCAGCTCGAACGTCCAGTTCGATCCCGCCAGCGGGCTCGTCTACGCGGCCGACACGGCGAACGCGCGCATCGTCGTGCTGGATCCGCGAACGGGCAGCGATGGCGGCGCCATCAGCCCCAACTACGATGGCTGCTCGCAACGAGCGGTCGTCGGCGCGTCGCTCACGACGTTCATTGACGGGGCCACGTACGGGCTGGTCGCGCCTTCGGGCCTCGAGCTCTGGGACAACCTCATGTTCGTGAGCGACAACGCCACGTCGCGCATCTTCGCGTTCAACATGGCTGGCGAGCTCGTGGACTACCTCGACACGGGTTTCCCGCCCGGCACGCTCATGGGCATGTCCTTTGATCCCCGCGACGGATCCCTCTGCGTCGTGGACGTGCCCCAGATGCGCGTGCTGAGACTCCGCCCGCGCTGAGCCGCCTGGTGCCAGAGGCGGGCGACCGTGTCCCTGGCTGCGGTTCCCGCGCGGGAGGACGCCGTCGTCCACGCGCGCGAGGCAGGAGTCGGTGAGTAGGGGAGCGGAGCGGCGAGGTCATCGTCCCATCGCGGGCGCGCGGCGCCGCGTGGCGAAGAGCTCTGCGGCGCCTGGCGACGCGGCGACGCCATGACGGCCGCCCTTGGCGGCTCGCGCGATGAGCGGCATCTCCGTTGCGAATCAGCCAGTTGCGAGCGCGCCGCCACGCCGGCGCGCGAGCGCGGAGGTTCCTGGCACATCCGATCCGCGGCCCGGCCCCGTAGTGACGGCGAACCAAGCCGACGCCGCGCGGAAACGCCTTCGCGCCGCGATCAGAGGAATCACCATGAAGTGTGCTCATCGTTTCTCCCTCGCCATCCTGGCCAGCGGCCTGATCGTGGGATCTGCCCTGGCCGCTGACCACGCGGACGGTCCGCGCGCGTCCATTGATCCAGCCTCCGACATCACCGACGTGTTCGCCTGGTCGTCGCCGAACGCGGATCGCGTGCATCTCGTGATGTGCCTCGCGCGCAACGCGTCGCCGTCGTCGCGATTCTCCGACGCCGTGCGCTACGTGTTCCACACGACGAGCGCCCCCGCCTACGGCGCCGCGGCCTCGGGCGAGCTGGACATCGCGTGCGTGTTCGACAGGAACCAGAAGCTCCACTGCCGCGTGGACGGCAATCCGAGCCTTCGTGTCCAGGGCGACGCGAGCGTCGAGGAGGGCATCGCGACGACCGATGGTCGCCTGCGCGTGTTCGCCGGCCTGCGCAACGACCCGTTCTTCTTCAATCTCGCTGGGTTCCGCGCCACCGCGCGCGCGGTGGCGGGCGCCGCCAGCTCCCTCGCGTTCGATCCGGCCGGCTGTCCCGCTCTCGACGCGGCCACATCGGCCGCGCTCGTGTCGCAGCTGATGACCGCCCCCGGCGGCGGGAACGCGGTCGACAACTTCGCGCTGTTCAACGTGCTCGCGATCGTCGTGTCCATCGACAAGGCTGCCCTCACCAGCGGCGGCCCGATCGTCGCGGTCTCGGCCGCGACGGAGCGCCGCTCCGCCACGCGACTCGGCGTCGTCGCGGATCCGTTCACGCGCCGTCCGGGCGCGCAGGTGGATCGCATGGGCCGCCCCGGCGTCAACACCGCCCTGACGAATCCCTTCTATCGCGAGTCCGTGCCGACGGAGCTCGCCGCGCACGATGCCGTGGTGGACGCCTACAACGCCTCCGGCAACCGCTCCGAGTGGCAGAGTTCGTTCGCCGCCGAGATCGCGACCAACCTCGCGATCCTCGACAGCCTCGACACGGTCTGCGGCAACCAGCTCCTCGCCGGACCGAGTCCCGTGGCCGGGCGCTACGCGGCCCTCGCGTCCGTCCTCGCCGATGACCGCCTCTACGTGAACACGGGCTCGGGCTCGTGCATGCAGTATCTGGGCGTCGAGGCGAATGCCCTGGGCATCACGAACAACGACTGCGGCGGCCGCACGCCGCTCGAGGACACCATTGACACGACGTACTCCTTGCTGGCTGCCGGCGTGCTGAGCGGCGTGACCGATGGCGTGCCAGTTGACGGTGACGGCATGGCGTCGCTGTCGGTGTTCCCCTTCCTCGCGGAGCCCAACTGATCATGAACGCCGGCACGCGCTCCCGGGTGATGCAAGCCTCCTCCCTTGCCACGTTGCTTCTCCTCGCATCACTCGGTGCGCGTGCCGGCGCCCTCGGGCCGGCAAGCGAGCCCGGCGCGCGGGGCCCAGACTTCGCCACGACCGACGGCGCGATCGCCCTTGGCAACTTGCAAGCGCAGATCGACAGCGAGGAACGCGTCGGCCGTTCGCGGCCGCCGACGGTGGCTCAACGCTCCGGCATCGCGGAGCTCGTCGCGCTTCGTGGCCAGGTGCTCGGACGGATCGCCGACTACCAGCGCGTCGAGCAGATCGCCGAGGAGCTGGTGCGGGATGCGCCGCACGATGGCGCCGCCTACCTCGCCCGCGCGAGCGCGCACGCCATGTTTCACCGCTTCCCGGCGGCCCTCGAGGATCTCGACCGAGCCGAGCGGCTGGGCGCGGACGCGGCGGTGCTCGCCTCGCGCCGCGCCACCATCCTGCAGGCCACGGGCCATGCGGCCGATGCGCTGGCGCAGCGCCAGCGCGCGACGCGCGAGCGACGAACCACCGCAACCCTGTTCGCGCTCGCCTCGGCTCACGCGGAGCTCGGCGACGCCGAGGAGGCGGATCGACTCTTCGCGGAGGCGATCGAGGCCTCGCGCGATGTCTCGCCGTTCCCGATCGCCCTTGCGCTCGTCCAGCGCGGCATTCTCTGGCAGCGCGAGGGCGACCTGCCCCGGGCGCGCGCATCGCTGCTCGCAGCGACGCGCGTGCTGCCGCAGTTCGTCCTGGCTCAGGGCCGTCTTGCCGAGGTCGAGGCCGGGCTCGGCAACCTTCATCGCGCGGCAGCGATCCTGCGTCCGCTCGCCGTCTCGTCGGACGATCCCGACTACTCCGCACAGCTCGCGCGCGTGCTCGCGGAGTCCGGGCGTCGTGCCGAGTCGCGCCGCTGGCGCGATGCGGCCGCGAGCCGGTTCGAGGAGCTTCTCGCGCGACATCCGGAGGCGTTCGCGGATCACGCGGCAGAGTTCTTCCTCGGGGTTGGCGCGGATCCGTCGCGAGGGCTCGCTCTCGCGCTCCGGAATCTCGAGGTCCGTCGGACGGCACGAGCCTTCGAGCTCGTCATGCAGGCGGCGCTCGACGCCGGCGCGCCGGAGGCCGCTTGCGCCGTTCTGCCCGAGGTGCACGCCCTGCCGCGTCAGTGGGCGGGCCTTCGCGAACTGGCGGTGGGTGCCGAGCGGTTCTGCGGCGATGCCATGGCTCTGCGCTGAGCGCGCCTCGAGAACACCGATGGCGGGCCGATGGAGCGCCGACCGGGCGCGCCATCGGCCCGTCTTCGTTTCAGCTCGGCGTGCCGGTCAGGAGAATCGCGCTGGTCGGCGATTGCGCGCCGGCCGCCTCTTCGAGCGTGACGGCGAACAGCGTCGCGTCGCGGCCATCGGCCGGGATCGTCTCGTCCCAGGCGCCGTCGCCGGGAGCGCCGGGGTTGAACACGCGGCCAGGAAGCGGCTTGCCGCCGGCGATGAACCAGAGCTGGTACGCCTTGCCTGCGGGCGCGGGCGGAAGCTCGGCGCCGAAGAGCATCGCGCGTCCGCTGCCGCGATCGTAGGCGAGGCGCAGCCGGGCGTTCGGCGCGTCGGGCGTGCCGGTCAGGGTGACCATGGTCGTCGTCGCGGAGGCGAGGAACTGCCCGCGCGCCTGTTCGGCCTGAAGCTCGGCCGTGGCAGCCGCAAGGCGCTGCTCGAGGCGCGCGGCTTCGTCAGCGCGGGCTTGCGCGGCGATGAGTTCGGCCTGCAGCGATCGCGCCTGCCGCTGCGCGTCGAGCGCGGTGATGAGCGCCGCGCCGGCGGCGATTGACGCGGCGGCGGCGATCCACCAGGCGGCCGCCGGGCGCCTGGGCGGCCGCTTGATCCGCTCGCGGATGTCGCGGACGTCCGGCGCGCGAGGCGCCTGTTCGGGCAGAGCCGCGAGGATCCGCGATCGAAGCGCCGGGGGAGGTGCGACCGGCGTCGCGGCATGCGCCAGCAGTCCGCCGAGCTCGCGGAGATCGGCGAGCTCGCTCGCGCAATCAGCGCAACCGGCGGCATGCGCCTCGATCGCAGCCGCTGCGGCGGCATCCACGGCGCCCAGCGCGTGGAGAGCGAGGAGATCCTTCATCTCCGCGTGGTTCATGACGGACTCCTGTCCGTCGGCGCGGCGCCGGCGAGCGAGTCGCGAAGCCGGAGGAGGCCGGCGCGAGCATGCGTCTTGATGGTCCCGAGGGGCTTGCCGAGCCTCGACGCGATCTCCGTCTGGGAGAGACCCTCGAAGTAGGCGAGCAGGAGCGTCTCGCGCTGCGCGTCCGTCAGGTCAACCAGCGCGCGTCGCACGGTGGCGCCCTCCTCGGCGCGCGCGAGATCCAGGTTGGGATCCTCGGCGGAGGCGGTCTCGGCGCGCTCGACATCGGCGGCGCTCGGCCTCTCGCGGAACGCCTTGGATCGGACGCGATCGAGCGCGCGGCTGCGGGCGAGGAGCGCCATCCACGGGAGCACGCGCCCCCGTTGCTCGTCGAAATCGCCAGCGCGCTGCCAGATTTGCAAGAAGGTGTCCTGGAGAACGTCCTCGGCCTCGTGGCGGACACGGATGATACGCAGCGCGACCCCGAAAAGGATGTGAGCGTGGCGATCGTAGAGCGATGCGAACGCAGCGCGGTCACCGCGGGCCGTGGCCCGCAGGAGGGCGACGTCTTCGGCGTCGTCGGCTGCGTCTCGCTGACTCAATCCGCTGACTTTCGCGCCGGCAAGGGAGGGGATCGCCCGAGGAAAGCACCGTTCATCACAGGAGGCGCAGGATAGCACGGCGGCCTTCGGACGCAGGCGCTCGGCGGGCGGAGGCACGGCTCCGAGGCGTTGCCCGGAGGGCGCGCCTCCTTGCTGGACGCGGCCCCGACCGCGATGGGCCGAGTTGAACTCGCAACACGGACCGCAGCGCGCGGGCGCTACCGCCCCGGCGTCGCTCCCGCCTCGGTCCACTCCTGCGTGGTCACGACCAGCAGGAAGAGACGGTCGGAGCCGGCGATCGGCCGCGTGACGGCCCACGCGAGCGAGTCGCTCTCGGTCCGAAGCGGTTCGGCGCCGAGGTACGCGGGCGCGTTCACGATCACGGAGGTGTGGAGGCCGGCCGGCGCCTCGGTGACGAGGACCCGGCAGGCAACGGCGCCGCTTCCCGGATCTTCGGTCGCGATCGAGCCCTCCTGGCCCAGTTCGAGCGCCACCATCGGCCGGCTGATCGTCCATGCCCGCGGGTGGCGTGCTCGCTCGAGTCGCGAGAGCTCGACGTCGATCCGGAACGGGGCGCTCTCGTCGCTCAGGTCCCATCGATCGCCTGGCCGGCTGCCTGGTGGCAGCAAGCTCGCGGCGGCGTCGGCGTCGATCGTGGCCAGACGGAGCGTGACCGCGGCCGTGCGTCGCGGGCTCGTCGGCCGGAAGCTGAACGACAGGCCAAAGTGCGTGACGCCGGGATCGTTGCGCTGGGAGTTCAGCGACGGAGCGATGATGTCTCGCGATTCGTCCAGCATGCGGAGAACATGCGCGAGCGCGAGGGGCGTCGGACACGTTCCGCGAACGCTCACGAGCGAGCCTTCCGTCGTGAGCGCCTCGGGAACGCATCCGAGCGTCTCGATGTGGTCCCGGATCAGCCCCAGCGGCGAGGTGTCGTCCAGGCTGCGACCCGTGACGAGCACGAGACCCCAGCGGTCACTGGCGAGCCGGCTGGCGAAGACCGCCGGCAGGAGGGCGCCGCGCTGATCGGAGAGCGTGGATGCTTCCAGCGCGCCCGCGGATGGCGGAGCGCCCGCTGGCCGGGTTCCCCACTCGATGCGCGCATCGATCGCGAGACCCTGCTCCTGCACGTGCGCCGCGAGGGCGATCCGTGCAGCCTCCGTCAGCCAGCCGGCCTCGAATCGAACCTGAGTCGGGGCGGAATCGAAGCGCATGCGGGGATGGGCGCTGCCCATGACCTGCGCGCGACCCGAGTCCGTCGCCGCGTCCAGCGCGGCTCGCAGCTGGTCCACGATGTCCGCGGGGAGTGGCGAGAGAGACGTGGAGACCGGCACCACGCCGCCACCCGCGCTGAGGCCGCCCGGCACGGGCCATGCCGCCCGTGCGGTCGCGTCGTCCGCGATCCAGGCGCGAACATCCAGCCGCGCGATCGGGGCGCCATCGTCTCGAGCGACGGACGCCGCGTCCGGCAAGGGCGCGCCAGCATGACTCGCGCGCGATCCACTGAGCAGCAGCACGCCGGTCGCGGCGACGGCCACGACCGCCACCTGGGCGACCGCCGGCCAGCGCCGCGTCACGCGTAGCGCTCGCAGTCTCGGGGCGAGGCCGCCGCCGAACGCGAGCATCCCGAGGGCGAGCCGAGTGCGGAGCGGTTGCCAGCTCGCGACCCGGATCAGCGCCTCGCCGTACGCCCGGCGCTGCGAGGCGCTCGCGCCGGTCAGCGCGGCCTCGTCGCACGCCTGCTCCAT
Source organism: uncultured Thermoanaerobaculia bacterium (assembly GCA_964613915.1). Lineage (GTDB taxonomy): Bacteria > Acidobacteriota > JBCCFW01 > JBCCFW01 > JBCCFW01 > CAZTIW01. The sequence continues at coordinate 292,402 of CAZTIW010000001.1, read as the reverse complement.
CAGGCCCCGCACGCGCCAGGTCGCGAGCCACGCCGGGAGCAGCGGCCACGCGAGGAACGTGAAGAGCTGGAGCAGCACGAGACGCACGGGATCGTGGCGCGACACGTGCGCCGCTTCGTGACGCATGACCGCGGCGAGCGCATCGTCGTCGAGCGTGGCGGTCAGGCTGGCGGGCATGACGATCCGCGGCCGGAGCAAGCCGAAGACGGCTGGCCCATGCGCCGGATGCTGGACCACGCGCAGGCCGCGCGGGGCGAGCGCGGCGACGCGCGGGTCCGCCGGGCCAGCCTGACGCAGCGATCGCTCGAGCAGGCCGCGCGCGGCAGCCCATCCGAGAAGGAGGAGGCCCGCGACGCCGGCGTGGAGAGCGAGGGGAGGGAGGGCACGCGTGTTCGCTGGCGACGGCGCCTCACCCGCGGGCGCGATCATCGCCGACTCGGCGGTCGTGGCGGCGCTGGCTGGCGCGACCGCCACCGTCGCCGGCCCGCCGACCAGGCCCAGCGGGGTCTTCCAGCTCACGGGAAGGAGGACTCGCAGGAACACCGCGAGGTACAGCGCCGCGCGCCATCGCGCGGAGGCCCGGCGTGCCAGCAGCCCGTCCAGCGCCATGATGGCCAGGAGCAGCGTGCCCGACGCGATCGTCATGCGCAGGACGCCATCCCACCAGCCCGCGAGCGTCGTCGCCTGCAGGAGCTCACTCATCGCCGGCGCCCTCGTCGAGGAGCCTGCGGAGCGCCGCCTTTTGCCGCCCGGAGAGTCGCGCGTCCGTCGCGATGAAGGCGAGCGCCGGGGCCACCGCGCCACCGAAGGCGTGCCCGAGGAAGCGCCGCCAAGCGGAGCGCCGCGCCTCGTCCACCTCGACGGCGGGCTCGTACTCGACCGCGTTCCCGACGCGGCGCGACTTCACGAGCCCCTTGGCATCCATGCGCTCGAGCATCGTCTTGACCGTCGTCCGCGCCCAGCCGCGTGCCGGCCGCAGATCGTCCGCGATCTCTCGAGCCGTCCCGCGCTTGCGGGTCCAGAGGGCCTCGAGAAGGTCCCACTCGCCGTCGCTGATGCGTGCCTCGTTCTCAGCCATGGCCAGCCTCCGATATCGAATCGTGTCGTCAGACTGCTACAAGTGTAGACAGGCTGTCAAGCGGGGCTTCCCGCGCGGCGCGCGAGGGCAGCGCGCCGGTGGGCGTTCGCCAAATCATCAGTTATTGGCCTGACAGTGCGTTCGGTCCCGGCACGGTGCATGAAACGGCAGGCGAACAGGCGATCAGGGCGCTGACCGACCGGGGTTGATGCCTGGCCCCTCGGCGTCAACATCGGCATGACGATCACGCCTTCCCTCAGCCTTGCCGTGGGCGATCATCAGGTGACCCACGGAGCGACGCCCGCCGCGCTGAGCCATGTCGGGGAACGCAGGCGACGCCCGCCCGCGTGGGGACGGGGAGGTCAGCATGCCGTGGCGGCCCTTGCGAGCTTGGCGCCTTGCCGCGCCACCGATCGCGATCGTCTTCCTGGTGGCCGCGGCGCAGGCCGCTCCGCCACTCGCCGAGCGCTTGCCGGCGGATGCCGCCTTCGCTGGCGGTTTCGATGTCGCCGCGTGCAGGTCCGGCTCGATGGTGGACATCGCGCGCTGGGATGATGCCGCGATCGTGCGGCGTCACGCCGAGGCGCTCGTGGCGATCCAGGCGCTGGGCGTTCCTGCTGCCGATCTCGATCAGGCCGCGTTCGCCGGCCTCCGCGGCGATCAGGGCGGCCTTGCCGTCGTGGCGGCGTCGGGGCGGATCAACCGCGCGGGCGTCGAGGCGGCGTGCCTCGCCGATGGCGCGACGCGCGTCGTCATCGGGGGCGTCGCGTGCATGCGGCTTCGCGACGCGGCGCCCGGCGCGCGCGCGCGATACGTCAGCTTCCCCGGCGCGAGCGAGATCCTGCTGGCGCCCGAGGCGGAGACGATCGCGGCGCACGCGGTGACGGCGTCCTCGCCGGCGAGCCTCGCGGCGATCCCGGCCGACGCGAGCGTGTGGCTCGGCGGAACCGCCGCCGGCCTCATGCACGAGATCGCGCCGACGGCCTCGGCTGGCGGGGGAGTGCGCGACCTCGTCCTCTGGGCACGACTCGGGTCATCGGCCGACCTGCGCGTCATCGCGGGCGCGCCGTCGGAGGCCGGGGCCCGGGCGCTCGAGACGCTCGTGAGGGGCGGCATCGCCGCGCTCCGCTCGACGGATCCCGGGACGCCCGGCCTCGCGACGCTGGAGGCCATGGTCCTGGACGTGCGCGGCGCGAGCTTGCATGCGCGCGCCGCGCTCACGGCGTCCGATGTCGGTTCGCTCCACGACATGCTGGTCCTCGTGGCCGGATGGAGGCCGTGATGCGCCGTCTCCTGTCCATCCTGTTCGCGATGGGGCTGGCTCTCATCGTGTCGCTCATGCCGAAGGCCGCGCTGGCGTGCGGCTGCGTCTTCCCGTGCGCCGTCAACCTCGCGACGGGGTGCTGCGAGTGCCCCACGCCGACATGTCTGACGGCGCCCCCGTACAACTGCAGCTTCTACCCGCCGACGACTCCCTGCCCGCAGATCACGTTCACGGCCCGGCCGCAGTGCAACTGTCCGTTGCCGGCGGCCGAGTGCTCGATCCGGCCAGGACTGACCGTGGTCGAGAAGACCCCGCTCGGGTACGTGGATGTTCCCGTCAGCATCTCCATCACCAGCGTGGCCGCGCCGCCGTTCACCGATCCGCCGAGCGCGACCTATCACTACGAGATCATCGCGACGGCGGGAAGGTGGGACGGCTTCTTCGCCGACACGACGGTCGGCATGGCGCTCGCGGGCACGGGTCCGACGAGTTGCGCGGCGGCCGGATCGGTCGGCGCCTGCACGGTCACGTTCGCGCCCGGCAGCGAGCTGACGTCGCTCACGGGGAGTGTCGTGCTGGATCCCCCCGGTCAGTCCTTTCCGGCTCACCCCTCCGTCTTCAATGCGACGGCGATTCTCCGGATGGACTGCGGTCCCTGCGACGAGGGCGGGCTCCTCCTCCTCGGCCTCAGAGTCCTGGGCGAGACCATCGTCCCGGGAAGCCTGCTCGAGGTTTGCTCCACGCCACCGAACTGCGAGGTTCAGATCCTGCCCTGCGATTCGTTCTCGACGGGTCAGGTGCCGACGCTCTCGACGCCGACGCCCATCGTCTGCGCGGAAAGCAGCGAGCACCTGGACGTGCGCATGAGCGTGCGCCGCAACGGCTACCCGAACCCTCTCCGCGCGCACGTGACGGCCAGTTCGCGGCCGGCGGGAGATCCCATTGACCTGTTCACCGGCTTCCCGGTGGACATCCCGCTCGACTTCGCCGGCATGACGTCCGAGGTGCAGGACTTCACGGTGGGGTGCGGGATCCACGGACCGTGCTTCGCCGGGGTGGGCAACCGCCTGCACGTGGAGCTCTTCGACGCCGTCACGAACACGCCCATCGTCTCCAACGGCGGTTCGGACATCGTCGAGGTCCTGGTCTGCTCGACGCCCTTCGTGCGCAAGCGTCTGGTCTCGCAGGACGGCGCCAACTTCCACTGGCAGCTGCTCGTGCGCAACCCGTCGCTGGAGGCCGATCTCGAGCGCGTCGAGATCACCGACACGTTCCCGGGGCAGACGATCACCTCGGTCACGGGGGAGATCGAGGACTTCCCCATGGACGACTCGCTGGGCTTCGTGACGCCGGTCGCGCTCCGGCAGCCCTCGGGCCGCATCAGCTTCTCGCGCGACAGGCTTCGCATCTCCGGACTCACGCTCGGCCGCCGGGACGGGACGAACGTGCGCGTGCTTCACGACGTCGTGCACTACGACGTGCGGACCGTGGCCGGCGCGGGCCTCTGCGGCGAGACCGTGCTGAACGCGGGCGCGACCCTCAGCGGGTCCTACGCCGTGACGACGGGTGGCGTCACGCGGCTGCAGCCGGTGACGGGATCGGCTCCCGCGATGCGCTTCCTGTGCACGTGCCCGCTGAGCCACGGCTACTGGAAGACGCACAACCGGTTCGCGCAGCAGCCGTCGCTGGCCAAGCCCTGGCCGATCGACGAGATGACGATGCTCTGCGGTCGCACGTGGATCGAGGTGATCACGATGCCGTCGCGTCCGGGCGACGAGAACATCATCCTGGGGCGCCAGTGGGTCGCCGCCAAGCTGAATGTCGCGAACGGCGCGCCCGAGCCGCCCGCCGTGGCCGCGGCCATCGCCGAGGCCGATGCGCTTCTCCACGCGTGTCCGATCCCGGCGGCCAGCCGCAACCGCGCGCTGGCCCTCGCGGCGATGCTCGACGCGTACAACAACGACACGCAATCGCCGGGCAACTGCGTGGCGCTGCCCTGAGCGACGGGTTCAGGTGACGGCCATCGTGCTGGGCCGGGGCGGCGCGGTCCTGCGCGTGCTGGCATGCCTCGCGGGAGCGCTGGCGCTCGCGGGCTCCTTCCGCCACGAGGCCTGGAGCTGGCTGGCCTTCGTCGCCCTCGTGCCCTGGCTGGTCGTCGCCGGGCGTCGAGGCGCGCGGGTCGCGGCCGTCGTCGCGGGCGTCGGCCTCTCGACGCTGGTCTTCTATCTCGCGGCGGGATCGTGGCTCGCGCAGCAATGGGGGCTCGCGATCTTCGTGATCGCGTGGAGCTGGTGCGCGCTCTCGATGCTGCCAGCGCCGCTCGCCTGGACCTGGCTCTCGCGGCGGGGGTGGCCGCTGCTCGTGGTGGCGCCGCCCGCATGGGTGGTGCTCGAGTTCGTGCGCAGTCGCCTCATGGTGGGGAACCTGTCGCTCTATCTCGTCGGCCACTCGCAGGCCGGGCATCTCGCGCTGATCCAGACCGCGGAGCTCTGGGGCGAGTGGGGATTGAGCTTCCTCGTCATCGTGGTCAACGCGGCGCTCGCGGACGCGTGGCTGGCGTGGCGGCAACCGGCACGCGAGCGCGCGCGCTTCGCGCCATCGCCGCGCGCGGGGCTCGGCATCGCGTTCGCCGCGCTCGCGCTCTCGCTGGCGTTCGGCGCGTGGCGGCTGCGGTCGCCCGAGTTCGTGCAGGGTCCGCGCGTGGCGCTCGTGCAGCCGGTGGCGCTTCACGTGCCGGGCGTGCCGGCTCACGGAGCGCTCGTGCTGGGACAGCAGGCGAACCTCACGATGCTGGCGGTGCCGCCCGGTAGCGTGGACCTCGTCGCGTGGCCCGAGAACTCGCTGCTCGACTTCTATGGCGCGCGACGCGACGTCGAGGCGCCGCTTCGCCTCGCTCTCGCGCAAGTGCGCGCCGACTTCTTGCTCAGCGCGTTCGCCCCGGTGCCGGGCCGGCCCGACAGGGCGTTCAACTCCGTGTACCAGATCTCGCCTGACGGCGTCGTGCGCGCGCGCCATGACAAGCTCGTGCTGATCCCGGGCACCGAGTGCGTGCCCTTCGAGCGTCCCATGCGCGCGGTCTCGGCGCGTCTGGCGAACGGCTGGCGCGCGGTCGTCGAGCGGCTGACGGGCGTGCGCCCTATCGGCGTGCCCGGCGAGCGCGTGACGGTGTTCGAGCTGCCGACGCCCGATGGCGTTCACCGGTTCGGCACGCCCACGTGCTTCGAGAACACGCACTCGGGCATCGCGCGCGCGGCGGTGCGCGGTGGCGCCGGCTTCCTCGTGAACGTCACGAGCGAGGGGCTAGCGGGCCGCGCGGCCAGCGAATACATGCTGCGGATCGCGCGCCTGCGGGCCATCGAGTTCCGCGTGGCGGTGGCGCGCGCCGGCAACGTCGGCATCACGGCGATCATCGATCCGCTCGGGCGCTACCAGGACATCCTGACCGACGCCTCCGGCGAGACCGTCGGCAATCGCGGCGTGCTCGTGGGGCGCCTCCAGCTCTGGGGCGCAGGCCGCACGCTCCACGCGCGCGCCGGCGACTGGCTCCCCATCGCCTGCGCGCTCGCCCTCGCCCTCCTGGCGTTCACGCGCCGCCGGCCCGGCGATCGGCCCTGAGGTCGGTGCCAGCCAGCGAGCGCGCGCAGCGAGCGCGACCCGCGTCCGGTCACGAGCGACTCGTCCGATCCGGACAGCGAGGGTGAGGCGATCCGCGAGCAGGCGGGTTGGCCCTCAGGGCGGCAGCAGGCGGGCGCGTTGACGCCATTCGCAAGCCTGACATCCCGGGCGCACGCGGACGGCGAGAGGAGGGCTCGGACGGCAGGCGCTGGCGCGTGTCCGAGCATTCGAGCGACCGCGCTTGACCACGACTTGGCCGGGGCCTAGTGTCCGGGTCGAGCCGGGGGCCGTGTGCGAGCGGGGTGTCGGCCCCCGAGCCTTGGAGGCGCTGACCGCAGGGTGGGTCGGCTCGCGGTATCTCAGAGCGCAGCGGCCGTGGTTCGGGGCGCATCTACCGGCTGCGTTACATGGCAGTGGACGGCTCGGGAAACACGCGCATGGGCGAGACCCCGGTCGTCGTGCCGCATGACCAGAGGGAGCAACGCAGATGAACGCCGTGCGGCTGGGCATCGGCCTGCTGAGCCTGCTCCTGCCGCTGGCTTCCGCCAGTGCCCAGACGTACCACGTGGATGCGTCCCGTGGCTATGACGGGGCCTCAGGCCTGTCGTGGACCGAGGCCTTCGCGACTGTGACTCGCGGCCTCGACGCGGCGCGTCTCGCCGCCGCGGCCGGCGGGCTGCCACGCGTCAACGTGGCGGAGGGGGTTTACACGGTCGCCAGAGCCCGGGTAGACCATCCCGTGATCATCGTGGGCGCCTATCCGTCCGGTGGAGGCGCGAGGGACCGGGCGACGCGCGTGAGTCGGCTTGACGCGTTCGGGGCAACTGGGGTCCTCACCTTCGCCGATGGCAGTGGCGGATCCACTCTTGACGGGTTCACGGTCACGGGAGCTTCGTCGCTGGCGTTGTACCTGGAGGATGACGTTCTGGTGCGGAACTGCGTCATCGCCGACAATGCCGTGGGAGTCAGCGCGCGCGTCGGTCGCATCGTGCGCAACCACGTCCTCAGAAGCACCAGGACGGGGATCTCCGCATCGCTGCCCGCTTGGACGGCACCGCTCTGCCCGGACCGCATCGTGGTCTCCGGGAATCTCGTCGAAGAAGCCGCAGACACTGGGATCTTCGCGAAGGATCCCTGCGGTCGCTTCGGCCGACCGGCCGTCTTCGTGCAGCACAATCGCATCGTCGCCACGCGGGTGGGCCGGGCCGCCGTGGCGCTGGGAATCACGTGTTGTCCCAGCGTCTTCAATAACCTGGTCGTGGGCTCCGAGGGACCGGGGGTCATCCTCGGCCCCGCGATGGGAGACTTCGGGGAGGTCTATCCTGGTCCGCTCGGACCCATCTCGTTCTTGACGGTGATCGGAAGCGCAGACGCGGCGATTGTCGTGAGTGCCCCCGCGGAAGCGACTGATCTCGTGCTGTCCCATGCGATTCTCTGGAACAACACCGGGGGCGACATTCAGGGGCTGCCAGCTGTTTCGACCATCACGCGCACGCTAAGCCAAGCCCCCTTGCCGGGCGCGAACAACATGTCGGGGCAGGACCCACTTCTGGTCTCGGGCGGCGGAGCGGATGCCTACCTCGCTCAGGTGCCAGCAGGGCAGGCGGTGGACAGTCCCGCCGTGGACGCCGGAGGGATGACGGCGAACGAGGCCGGTCTTGAGGACCGGACCACGCGGACGGACCGTGTTCGTGACGCGGGCGCCGTGGATCTCGGCTTTCATGCCGAGCCGACCGTCTTCTCCCTCCTTCGCGGCGCGAACCCGCAAGCGATTCCGGTGCACATGTCCGGCGTGGTGCCTCCCGTCCTGGACGTGGGAGCTGTGCCGCCACCCTCGCCGCCGCTTCTCTTCTATCGCGTGGACGCAGATGAGCCGATCCTGTTGCGCCGTGTCGGTCCGGATATCGACGTGAGGTTCGCCTATCAGGAGTTCGATTGACCCATCGGCCGACGCTGGCAGGAGCGATGGCGTTCGACGGCCGGCCGCAGTTCCTCCCCCTCCTCTCTCCGCGCGACAGCTCTCCGTAGAGGTTGCGGTCCGCCACCGCGCTGCACGGTTGGCTCGCTTGACGCGTCTCCAAGGTCCGCCTTGCCACGCGCTCCCACTGGACGCCCGTACGGCCGGCCCGAGGGTCGCCACTGCCGGCTCGGCGATCGACGTGGAGCCGGCGCTCGTGGGGCGGTTCGGGCGCGCCTCAGTTCAACCGCGCGGTCATGACCCGCGTGGAGTCGCCGTCGCGGGCGATCCAGGCGGCGAGGATGTCGTCGCCGGCGCGCAGGATGCGCGGGAAGCCCGCGCGCCGGTCGGCCGTGACGGTGGCGATGGTCACGGACGGCGCGAGCTCGCCCGTGGCTGACGCGCGCCGCGCGCGGAACGTCGCGCCGTCGCTCTCGGTTTCGATCCAGCTGACCAGCGCGTCGCCACCCGGCAGCAGCGTGATGTCGGTGCGGCCCAGGGGCCGGCCCTCGTCCACGCGCACGGGCGGCGCGAACGTCTTGCCCCCGTCCGTCGAGAACGCGACGCTCACATGCGCGCCGCCCTCGGGCTGGGCAAACCAGGTCATCGCGACGCGGTGGCCCTCGGACGCGAGCGCCGGGCCGTTGACCGGGCAGCCCGCGATCTTCCAGCCGTCGGCATGCGGGACGGCTCCCGCCGTCCAGCCCGTCGTTTCGTGGCGCGCGACGGCGATGTCGCGAATCTCGTCGGCCGAGCGATCGCGGTAGGCCGTGAGAAGGCCGTCCGGCGTGCTGACGGCCGCGGTCGCGCAGCAGTCGCAGACGCGCGCGTCAATCGTCATCTCCGGACCGAGCGTGCCGTCGGCGGCGATGAACGTGGCCATCAACGCCTGCTCGCCAGCGCCGTGCCCGGCGCCGAGCGTCGCGCGGCCGTCGAGCCAGATGACGCCCAGGCTCCCGTCGGGACCCGGGACGAGCGAGGCGAAGTCATGCTCGGTCTCCGTGCCGTCGCGATGCGGCGTGATGGCGGGGCCCCAGGTCATGCCGCCATCGCTGGACAGCGCCACGCGCACGTCGTAGCCCTCGGATCCCTCGCGCTGAAGCGCCGGCCAGGCGGCCGCGAGACGATCCCCGCCCGCGGCGGACATGCTCGGCGTGTCCGCCCAGTTGGCAAGCAGGTCGTCGCCCTCGACGATCGTGCGCGGCTCGGACCATCGATCGCCTTCCCATCGCGCGAAGCGAAGCGCCTTGCCGCCCGCGGGAAGCGGCTCCAGCCAGGAGAGAAGGGCACGGCCGGCGCCGTCCAGCGCGAGGCCCGGCTGCGCGCTCCCCGCGCCGGCGGGCGACGCGAGAGGCTCGACGCTCATGACTCCCGCGGTCGCTGCGGTCGCTGCGGTTGCGGCGCTGGTGGTCGCCGCGGTTGCGGCGCTCGGGGTGGACGCGGGCGCCGGCGCTGGTTCGGGCGCGCGCGAGCAAGCCATGGCGCCAGCCACGAGCGCGGGGATCACGAGGGCGGATCGATGCTGAACGAGTCGCATGACCGGATGCTGTCACCTGAGGAGGCCGACCTCAAGCGGGCGTCAGGACTGCTTCGCCTCGAGCTCGGCCCAGCGCGCGTAGAGACGCTCGACGCTGGCCTCGGCGTCCTCGAGCGCCGCATGCCGCGTGGCGAGGGCCGCGGCATCGGTCGCGATCGCGGGGTCCTCCACGGCAGCCCGGCGCGCGCTGACTTCCTCTTCGGCGGCGAGGATGCGCGCTTCCATGTCGCCCCACTCGCGCTTCTCGCGCTGGGAGAGCCCCTTGCCGGCGCCGCGGCCGTCACCCGCGCGCGCGCCTTCGGTCTTCGCCGGGCGCGGAGCGGGCGCCGCGGCGGCCTGGCGCGCGGACTCCCATTGAGCGAGATCCGCGTAGGCCCTGACGCTGCCGTCGCCCTCCACCGACAGGAGCGAGGTCGCGACGCGATCCAGCATGAAGCGATCATGCGTGACCAGCACCAGCGCGCCGGGGAAGTCCACCAGGCTCTCCTCGAGCACCTCGAGCGTCGGGATGTCCAGGTCGTTCGTGGGCTCGTCGAGCAGCAGGATGTCGGCGGGCCGCAGCATGAGCCGCGCGATCAGGATGCGTGCTTGCTCGCCCCCCGACAGCCGGCCCACCTGCACGGGGAGCTGCTCTGCCCGGAACAGGAAGCGCCGCGCCCATCGCGAGACGTGCACGGACTCGCCGCGGAAGATCACGGCGTCGCCCTCCGGCGCGAGGGCCCGTTGCAAGCTCAGCGAGGGATCGAGCGACTCGCGGTCTTGCTCGAAGCGCACGACGGCCAGCCCCGGCGCGCTCTCGATGCGCCCCTCGTCGGGGGCGATCTCGCGCGCGAGCAGGCGCAGGAGCGTCGTCTTGCCGCTGCCGTTCGCGCCCAGCACGCCGAGACGCATGCCGTTGAGGAGCGTGAGGTCGAGGCCGGCGAGCACCTGCCGGTCCCCGAGCCGCTTCGAGACGCCGTGAACGGTGATCAGCCTCTTCGAGCGCCTGTCGGATCCCGTGAAGTCAATGTTCGCGCTCGCGGTCGCCGTGCGCGCCCGGCTGGCGGCGAGCTCGGCCTGCAGGCGCTCGGCCTCCTGGATGCGCGCGACGGACTTGGTCGTGCGTGCCTTCGGGCCGCGCCGGAGCCACTCGATCTCGCGACGCACGACGTTGGCGAGCGAGGCCTGCGCGGCTTGCTGTCCGGCGAGGGCTTCCTCGCGCTTCTCCAGGAAGTCGGCGAGGGCGCCGCGTGCCACGAACAGCCCGCCCGGCCACGAGCGCGACAGCTCCATCGTGCGCGTCGCGATGGTCTGCAGGAACGCTCGATCGTGGCTGACGACGACGCAGGTCCGCCGCTCGGCGACGAGGAGCTCCTCGAGCCAGACGATCCCCTCGACGTCGAGATGGTTCGTGGGCTCGTCGAGCAGGAGCACGTCGGGCTCGCTGGCCAGCGCGCGCGCGATCGCGAGGCGCTTGCGCCAGCCTCCCGAAAGGCTCCCGGCGCGAGCCTCGTGATCGACGAAGCCGGCGCGCCCCAGGGCAACGGCCACGCGCGCGGCGACCTCGTGCTCGGACAGGTGGAGATCCGCGAGGCCCGCGATCACGACCTGCTCGACGCTCTGATCGAGGGCGATTTCCGGGGACTGATCGACCAGGCCCAGGCGCAGGTGGCGCCGCCGGGAGACCGTGCCGGCGTCCGGGGACTCGAGATCGGCCAGCATGCGCAGCAGGGTGGTCTTGCCGGAGCCGTTCGGGCCGATGAGGCCGATGCGATCGCCCTCGAAGACGCCCAGCGAGACGCCCTCGAACAGCGTCCTCGCGCCATGGGAACGCGCGAGCGAGTCGCAGGACAGCAGGATTTCGGGCGGCATGCGGCGGGAGTGTAGCTGGTCGGAGCGATCCGGCCAGCCGCGAGCGTACGATGCCCGCATGAGATCCGTCAGCCGTCAGCCCTGGTTGTTCGTGGGGTCGGCCCCCGTCGCGCTCCTGCTGGGAACCCTCGCCATGGGAGCCTGCGCCGCCGGATCGCCGGCGATTCCGGACGACTTGCAGATCCGGGTGGGAACCGGTGGCGGCATCACCGGGGCCACGCGGACGGTGCGACTCGATCCTGACGGCGCGCTCATCGTCGAGTTCGACACGGTCGGCCGGGCGGCGATCGAGGTCCCTGCCGGGCGGCTCGACGACGACGCCCGGCGGGAGGCGTGGGCCGCGCTCGATGGCGTGGACGTGGCGGCGCTCGGCTGCACGCCCGGCAACATGACCGATCATCTCGAGGTTCGGCGCGGTGGCGTGACGCAGCGGGCTTGCGCGTGGATGGACACCGGGCCCCCGGCGTTCCGCAGCCTCTTCGATCGGCTCGAGCGGATCGTCGCCGCGCCAGCCGCGGGCGTTCGTCCGCCACCACCGCCCCTGCCTCCCATGCCCGCGATGCTGTGGATGGAGGTGGACGCCGGCGCGGCCCGCGTGCGCGTCGCGCGGGAAGGCGCGGTCGTGCCGCCGCGCCTGGCCGAGGGCGTCGCGCTCATGCCCGACGCGGTGATGGAGCCGCTCTGGCGATCGGTGTTCTCCGCGCAGTTCTACTCGGGCGCGTCGATCGAGGATCGCGACGGGCAGGTGCTGCCGGGCGCGCCGTTTCCGTGTCCGGCGGGCGACCGCGCCGTTCGCGTGGGTTCGGGGACGGAGGCGGCGTACGAGGTACGATCACGCTGCACGGAGGGCGATGCGGCCATGGCCGATCTCGCCGACGCCGTCATGGGTGCGCGACGATGACGGGGCCTCGCGGTGGCGCCTGCTGATCCTCTCGCACGCGTGGATCGCGTGCCCGGAGGCGTGAGGCGCGTGCCGGCTCCGCCGGCCGCCCCCGCCCTCACCATTCGGATTCAACTCGTGAGAAGCGATTCAGATCGGAGATGGCCATGAGCCGATGCGTGGTGGTGACGGGCGCGAACAGGGGACTGGGGCTGGAGTTCGCGAGACAGCTCGCGGCGCGGGGCGATCGCGTGATCGCGACGGCGCGCGATCCCGAGGCTGCCGTCGAGCTGAGCAAGCTCCCGGTGAGGCGCGAGCGTCTCGATGTCGCGGATGGCGCGAGCGTGGCCGCGTTCGCGGCAGCCCTCGGGGGCGAGGCCGTGGACGTGCTCATCAACAACGCCGGCCGTGGCGGCATGCGAGATGACTTCGAGAAGCTCGACTGGGATCGGATCGGCTCCTTCTTCGAGACGAACAGCATCGGGCCGATGCGCGTGACGCAGGCGCTCCTGCCCCACTTGCGTCGCGGGAAGGGTCGTCTCGTCGCCAGCATCACGAGCCGCATGGGGAGCATTGACGACAACAGCAGCGGCGGCGCGTACGGCTATCGCGCGAGCAAGGCAGCGCTCAACATGTTCAACCGGAGCCTGGCGCACGATCTCGCGCGCGAGGGCTTCACGTGCGTCGTGCTGCATCCGGGCTGGGTGCGCACCGACATGGGTGGCGCGGGGGCGCCGCTGGAGCCGCCCGAGAGCGTCGCGGGGATGCTCCGGGTCCTCGATGGCTTGAAGCCCGGGGATAGCGGCAGGTTCATCAACCACGACGGCACGGCGATTCCGTGGTGAGCCGCGCCTCGCGTGGCATGCTGGCTTTCGGGCCACCATGACTCACCGCGTTCTCCTCACCGGCGCGACCGGCTACGTCGGTGGTCGCCTCATCGAGCCGTTGGTCGCGGCGGGCCATGCCGTGCGCTGCCTCGCGAGACGCCCCGAGGCCCTGGCTCGCCTTCCGGCGGGGTGCGAGGTGGTGGCCGGCGATGTGCTCGACCGGTCCTCGGTCACCGCGGCCGCGCGTGAGTGCGGCCTCGCGTTCTACCTCGTCCACTCGATGGGCTCGAGCTCTGGCTTCGAGGAGCGGGATCGCGCGGCGGCCATCGCGTTCGCGGAAGGCTGCCGGGACGCCGGCGTGCGGCGCATCGTCTACCTGGGCGGCCTCGCGGACGAGACGGAGGACCTGTCGCCGCACCTGCGCAGCCGGCACGAGGTGGGGCGGCTCCTGCGCGAACGCGTGCCGACGATCGAGGTGCGCGCGTCGGTCATCATCGGGTCGGGCAGCCTGTCGTTCGAGATGGTCCGCGCGCTGGTCGAGCGCTTGCCGATCATGATCACGCCGCGGTGGGTGGACGTCCTCGCGCAGCCCGTCGCCATTGACGACGTGCTCGCGTGGCTGGTGCAGGCGATGGACGTGCCCGGGGAGGGGAGCCGGATCGTCGAGATCGGCGGGGCCGATGTCGTCTCGTACTGCGACATCATGCGCGAGTACGCGAAGCAGCGTGGCCTGCGGCGCGTGTTCGTGCGCGTGCCCGTCCTGACGCCGGCGCTCTCGGCGCTCTGGCTCGGCCTCGTGACGCCGCTGTACGCTCGCGTCGGTCGCAAGCTGATCGACTCGGTGCGGCACGACACCATCGTGCGCGCGCCGCCGCCCGTTGACCTGTTCCGCGTGCAGCCGCGCGGGATCGCGGAGTCCATCCGCCTGGCTCTGCGCAACGAGGATCGCGCGATCGCCGCCACGCGCTGGTCGGACGCGCTCTCGTCGGGCAGCGAGCCGCGCGACTGGTCGGGCGTGCCGCTCGGATCGCGCCTGATTGACTCGCGCACGGTTCGCATCGCCGCGCCGCCGGCGACGGCCTTCGCTCCGGTGCGCCGCATCGGCGGACGGACGGGCTGGTACGGAGCGGACTGGCTGTGGCGAGCGCGGGGCGCGCTGGATCTCGTGGTCGGCGGCGTGGGGATGCGGCGCGGAAGGCGGCATCCGGGCGCGCTGAGCGTCGGCGATGCGCTCGACTTCTGGCGCGTCGAGGCGCACGAGCCAGATCGCCTGCTGCGGCTGTCCGCGGAGATGCGCCTGCCAGGACGCGCCTGGCTGGAGTTCGAGGTGACGCCCGACGGGGACGGCTCCATCCTGCGGCAGACCGCGATCTTCGATCCGCTCGGGCTCGCCGGCCGCCTCTACTGGCATGCGCTGAGGCCGCTGCACGCGGTCGTGTTTGGCAGCATGCTGCGCGGCATCGCGCGGGCGGCGCTGGCGGAGCCCGAGCCTGGCTGAGCCGCCGCGCTCGCTGGCGATGCACGGGGCATGGGTCGGGGGCGGGCCAGCGCGTAAACTGGCGCCATGGAGTTCGTCGCCCCGCCGCGCCGCCTTCGCTTCGTGGACGAGGCGAAGACGCTTCTGGCCGTGGACTGGCCCGATGGGCACGTCGGCGTCTATCCGCTGGCGTACCTGCGCGGATGGTGCCCGTGCGCGACATGCCAGGGGCACGGCGCCAGCGCGTCGTTCGTCCCGGGAGGCGCGGCGCGGCTAGCCGCCATCACGCCGGTCGGCAACTACGGCGTGACGCTCGCGTGGTCGGACGCGCACGCGACGGGCATCACGACCTGGCGCGACCTGCGCGCGTCGTGCCCGTGCCCGGCGTGTGGCGGTCCGCGGGAGGGCACTCCGGCTGACGTCGCGGCTCTCGTGCCCCGGTGAGTCAGCGACGGTGACGCGCGCCGGGCATCTCGAGCAAGGCCATGACAGCTGATCCATGTCGTCCGCCTGTCGCATGGCTGGCGGCCAGGGAGTTCGTGACATGAAGACCGTGTTGAAGCAGCTCTTCGCGTGGCGAGTCTGGCGGTGGATCCTGGGCGGGCTGACGCTCGCGTTCGCTGCCATTCAGTTGGTGCCGGTGGATCGGTCGAATCCTCCCGTCGAGGTCGAGGTCCCCGCGTCTGACGCGGTGCGTGCCGTGCTCCGGCGTGCCTGCTACGACTGTCACTCCAACGAGACGGTGTGGCCCGCCTACAGTCGCATCGCCCCGCTGTCGTGGCTGGTGGCGGATCACGTGCGCGAGGGGCGCGCCGAGTTCAACTTCTCGACATGGTCACGTCTCGAGCCGAAGAAGCGAGCCAAGGTGATGCGGGAGATTCCCGAGGTCCTCGACGAGGGCGAGATGCCGCTGCCGTCGTACCTGCGCTTGCATCCGGAGGCCGTGCTCTCCGCTGCCGACGTCGAGATGCTGCGCGGATGGGCCGAGAGCGCCGGAGCGCTGTCCGAGTGAGATGCTGTCCCGGCGCGATGCTCAGGCGCCGACGAGCTTGAGGATGTAGTCCAGGTCGTCGCGGCGCTTCGAGTAGCCCTCGAACAGCCAGGCCGACGGCAGTTCCTTCAGCCCGAGCGCGCGCGCCGCCTGACTGTCGAGGCCGCCGACATCAATGATCACGAGGCGGACGTTGTTCACGCGCTGGCGCATGGTGGCTTCGAGCCGTCGCTCGAGCGCGTCGCTGTCGGTCGTGCTCGGCGCGGTGAAGAGAATCAGCGTCCAGCGCTTCTTCTGCAAGAGGTCCGCGATGGACACCGTGTCGGTGCTGCGCAAGATGAGCACGCGCTCCTGCTCGGGAACGACCGGACCGTCCAGCGTCGGGGCCTTGAAGTGGTCCCAGGCCAGGACGGCGATCACCACGGCGGCCAGCACGAGAACGACTGTCTTCAGCATCCATCACTCCCTGATCGGCGCACGGACATCGAGAGAGGCGCCGGATCACTTGTCGCGATCCGCGAGTGATCGCCGTGTAAAGGCAGTCGTGCGCGCGAATGGGTGAACCGTCACGCGCACGCCCGGTCGGGGCGCCTCGGATGGTACGATTCTCGCATGGATCGCATTCGAGTGGCATCGCTTCAGTACTACATCCGGCCCGTTCACACGTGGGAGCAGTTCCACGCGCAGGTCGAGGCGCTCGTGGACACGGCGCGCGACTACAAGGCACGGCTCCTGATCTTCCCCGAGTACTTCACCGTCCAGTTGCTCACGCTGGGGGACGTGAAGCGCCCCATCCAGGATCAGATCCGGGACCTCGCGGCCCAGAGCGATCGGTTCGTGGAACTCCTGCAGGGGCTCGCGCGGAGTCGGGGCGTGTACATCGTGGCGGGCACGATTCCGACGAAGGACACCGCGAGCGATCGCATCTTCAACCAGTGCTGGGTGTTCTCGCCCAACGGCAAGCATGGAATCCAGCGCAAGATCCACATGACGCGTTTCGAGAGCGAGGAGTGGTTCGTCTCGCCCGGCAGCCACCTGCGCCTCTTCGAGACGGACTTCGGGCGCATGGCGATCACGATCTGCTACGACGTCGAGTTCCCCGAGCTGGCGCGGGCGGCCGCGCGCGCGGGCGCGAACCTGATCGTCACGCCCAGCTGCACGGATGATCGCCAGGGATACCTGCGCGTCCGCTACTGCGCGCAGGCGCGAGCCATCGAGAACTACGCCTATGTCATCCAGAGCAGCACGGTCGGCTCGCTGCCGATGGTGCCGGCCGTCTCGCTCAACTACGGCCAGGCGGCCATCATGACGCCGAGCGACTTCGCGTTCGCTCGCGACGGCATCCTGGCCGAGGGCGTGCCGAACCAGGAGAGCATGGTCATCGGCGATCTGGACATGAAGCTCATCGAGGAGGCGCGGCGCACCGGGACCGTCCTGCCGCTCCGGGACAGCCAGACGACGGCCGATGTCGTGAGCCACCTCGAACACGTCGAGCTGTGAGATGGCTGCAGGAGCGCCCGAGCGCACGCCCGCGCGGCCGAAGCTGCCGGTCGTCGTGCGCAACCCCACGCAGGATGACATTCCCGCGATCCAGCGCCTGACGGTCGAGGTCTATCCCACATCGGCGCCGTGGTCGGAGAAGCAACTCCGATCGCACGAACGGGTCTTCCCCCAGGGGCAGTTCGTCGCCGTCACGCCGGAGGACGGTCGGATCGTCGGGTATGCCGCGAGCCTGATCGTGCAGTGGGACGAGTACAGCATGAACGATTCGTGGAGGGACTTCACGGACGTCGGCATGTTCACGAACCACGACCCTGATAACGGACGCACGCTCTATGCGGCCGAGGTCATGGTGGCGCCCACCTGCCAGGGCCGCGGGGTCGGTTCGGCGCTCTACGCCGTCAGGCGCGACCTGTGCCGTCAGCTCGGGCTGCGGCGCATCCGCGCCGGCGCCCGGCTGCGGGGCTACCACGCGCATGCCCATCGCCTCCAGCCGGAGGAGTATGCCCTCGCGGTCAGCCGCGGAGAGATCTGGGACGCGACGGTCTCGTTCCAGATGAAGCAGGGCTTCCGCATCATCGGCGTCGCGCGCGGATACCTGCGCCACGATCCCGAGAGCCATGGCCACGCGGCCGTCATCGAGTGGGTGAATCCCGACCTGCTCGCGTCCGTTGACCAGACCGGTCGCGATCGCCGCTTCGACCCCCCCGAGGATGGCTAGCCGGAGGGGGCACCAGCCGGTGCCCCCGCCTGCGGCCGGCGAAGCCGGACCTTGTCTCCCCCTCCCGCCACGCGGCCTTGCCGCGTGCATGAGGATCGCCATGATCATGGCTGCTCGTCTAGAATCGGAGCAACGCGGTGCGCTGGTGGCTGGTGAACCTCGCTCGTCCAGATGCGCGCTGCCCTGACGCCTGGAGCAACAGATGGGCTTCCCACTGCTGGTCAAGCACGAGGCGCGCGTCTACGCGCTGATGCGCATCGTCATCGGCTTCCTCTTCCTGTGCCATGGGCTACAGAAGGTCGTCGGCATGTTCGGCGGCGCGGAGCAAGCGCCGCCGTTCATCCGCTGGGCGGCTGGCTCCATCGAACTCCTGGGCGGCCTGCTCGTCATGCTGGGGCTCCAGGCCGGCATCGCCGCGTTCGTCAGCAGCGGCACGATGGCCGTGGCCTACTTCATGGCGCACCAGCCGGGCGGCGCCCTGCCGATCCAGAATGGCGGAGAGCTCGCTGCCGCCTACGCCTTCGTCTTCCTCTTCATCGCAGCACGCGGGTCCGGCTCGTGGAGCGTGGACGCGATGATGAAAGGCCGTCCTGCTGGCTGAGGCCGTGCACGCGGCGCGCGGCCACGCGTCACGTCAGGCGGGCCCGGCCTCGGCGCGCGTGCCGCCGCCGATGCGATCGAGCTTGCGATAGAGCGTCTTGCGGTCGAATCCGAGGATGCGGGCCGCCTGCCGCTTGTTTCCCCCGACGGCCTCGAGAACGCGCAGGATGTAGCGCTTCTCGATCTCGTCCATGGGCTGCAAGGTGGACGGGTCGTCGAATGACACGACGACGTCGCTTCTCTTGGCGTGGCGGATCTTCTCCGGCAAGTCATCCACCGTGATCTCGGAGAACCGCGCCAGCGCGACCGCGCGCTCGATGCAGTTCTGCAACTCCCGCACGTTGCCGGGCCAGGCGTATTCGAGGAGCTTCTCGGCGGCCGGCTGCGAGATGCCCGTGACGCTCTTGTCGCTGCGCCTCGCGCAGATCTCGAGGAAGTCCTGGGCGAGCAGCAGCGTGTCCATGCCTCGGGCTCGCAGGGGCGGGACATCCACCTGGATGATGTTGAGGCGGAAGTAGAGCGCCTCCCGGAAACGTCCCTGCTCGATCGCGGCTTCGAGGTCCTGGTTCGTGGCGGCGATCACCCTGACGTTGACCGGAATGTCCTCGGTCCCGCCCATCGGACGCACCTTGCGCTCCTGGAGCACGCGAAGGAGCTTCGGCTGCAGAGCCAGCGGCAGGTCGGCGATCTCGTCGAGGAAGATGGTTCCGCCCTCCGCCTGAACGAAGAGCCCGTCGCGCGCCTCGCCCTCGGCAGACGCGCCGCCGCCGACCGTGCCGAAGAGTTCGCTTTCGAGGACGGTCTCGGGCACGGCTCCGCAGTTGATGGAGACGAAGGGACCCTCGCGCCGACTGCCGCGGGAGTGCAGCGCTCGCGCCACCAGTTCCTTGCCCGTGCCGCTTTCGCCGGTCACGAGCACGGCGACGTCGGAGTCCTGGATGCGTTCGATCAGGTCGATCAGCTCGATCACGGCCGGGCTGCGGCCCTGAAGCTCGTCGAGGCGGCGGACGTCCGTCACCCTCTGCCGGAGCCGCTTGACCTCCTCGCGCAGGCCGTGGTGCTGGACGGCTCGGCGCAGGACGACCACCAGGGCCTCGACGTCGATCGGCTTGGTCACGAAGTCGTACGCGCCGGCACGAATGGCAGCGATGGCGGTCTCCATGCTGCCGAAGGCCGTGAACACGACCACCGGGATGTTCGGTCTCGTCTCGGCGACGTGCTTGCAGAGATCGAGGCCGCTCGCGCCCTTGAGATTGAGGTCCACCAGGATCGCCTGGAAGTCGTTGCGCGTGAGCTGGGATGTCGCTTCCGCGAGGCTCGTCACGCAGGTCGGCGCGAAGTCGCGGCGCGACAGCCGCGCGTGGAGCATCTCGCACATGCTGGGCTCGTCATCCACGACGAGAACGCGAGGTCGGTCGGCGGCCGTGTTCATGATGGGAGTTCCTTCGGGAGGTGGATGCTGAAACGCATGCCTCCTTCTGGGCGCGGCGTCGCGTCAATGCGGCCACCGTGTTGTCTGACGATGTCGCGCGCGATGGAGAGGCCGAGGCCCGTTCCTTCGCCCGCGGGCTTGGTCGTGTAGAACGCTTCGAAGATCTGTTCGAGCTGGTCCGCGGGGATGCCGGTGCCCTCGTCCTCGACGTCCACGCGCCACCAGGCGGTGCCGACGCCGTCGAACGCGTCGCGCGCGCCCGTCGTGCTCGTGGAGACGCGCACCCGGAGCGTGCCGCCATTCGCCATGGCCTGGATGCTGTTGACCATGAGATTGCCCAGCGCGTGCTGCAGCTGTTCGGCATCCATCGGCGCCAGGGCAGCTTCGGGCGGCAGGTCAGTCACCAGCTGGATCCCCTGCCGCTGGGCGAGCGGTCGCACGAACGCGAGGACGTTCTCGATGACCTCTTGCAGCGGAGCGCTCGAGCGCTCTCGAGTCCGGCGGCGGCCGTAGTCGAGCAACTGGCGGATCGTCGCCGTGATGCGCGCGGTCTCGCGCACGATGACGCGCGCGGACTCGATGGCTTCTTCCCCCTCGGCTTCGCGCGTGGCGATCATGCGCGCGCGCTCGGACACCACGTTGAGCGCCGTGCCCGTTTCGTGCGC
The DNA here is from genome assembly GCA_964613915.1 of uncultured Thermoanaerobaculia bacterium. GTDB lineage: Bacteria > Acidobacteriota > JBCCFW01 > JBCCFW01 > JBCCFW01 > CAZTIW01. Next base: position 272,007 of record CAZTIW010000001.1, on the reverse strand, counting down.
GATTCCCGACGCCACGACGCCGACCGCGGCAAGACGATCCGCATGGCGGAGCTGCTCGACGGCCGCGGCGGATCTCGAGGATTCGGCTTCGATCTTGTCCGCAGCGATGCGCAGGCGGTCGCAGGCCGCGTTGATCTCGGTGGCGAGATCGCCGATCTCATCCGCGCGATGCATCTCGAGCGGCGACGACAGGTCGCCGTCACCCATGCGCCGCGCCTTGCTGGCCAGGGCTCGCATGGGCCGGCCGACCATGACGACCCCCAGCACGACGGCCACGACGCTCATCGCCGTGAAGCCGACGGTCGTGTACGCGAGCACGCGCGCGATCGAGCCCCGCACGTACTGGCGGCCGATCTCCATCGGCTCCACGATTCTCAGCGCGGCAACGCGGCCATCTGGCAGCGGAATCGGCGTGTACGTCACGAGGTGATCCGGCTGGTCCTCTGATCCCGTGACGCTGAAGTGCGCCTCGCCAGCGAGGAGGCGAGCGCGTGTCTCGGCCGGGGCATTCTGGGTGGCGACATCGGTCCACGCCAGCGTGAGCAGCACCCGGGCATCGTCGTGGTCCGTGCGCTCGAGGAGAGCCCGGGCCTCGGGTTCGCCACCGCGGGTCCACGCGTCGATCAACGAAGTCCGCAGGCTCCTGCCCAGGATGGCGTGATACCGAGCTGTCTCCGAGGCGAATTGCCGGCGCTCGCGGTTGACGCGAGCGAGCGTCTGGAACGTGATCACCAGCCCCATGGCCAGGATGAGCGCGATGGTCAGCTTGCGGGCGAGGCGCATCGGGTTGCCGTCGGGGGCGGGGTGGCTGTGGGGGCGCAGCGAGCCCGGGATTCGGTCAGGCGCGGCGCGCAAGCTCGTGGCCGCGTCGGGCGCGTCATGCTCCAGGTTAGCGCAGGATGGCGCCGTCCGGCAGGGATCCCGATGGCGGCGCGGGCCTCACCGCGGCAGGCGCGCCGCTGGCCTGCCGCTCGTCTCGCCCCCGGGGGCGCTCACGCTCGGCGTGCAACCCCGGGGCATTCACGGGAGAGAGAGCCGGGCCCCCGGCGCACGCGGGTGGGCGTGGGCCGGGGGCACGGGGAGGCTGACCGCATGCGCTTCGGTCTTGGCCTCGGTTCTTGGTTCAGGTCAGGGCGAGCTGCGCGAGAGAGCCGTGATCGAGCTTCCGTGGCGGAAGACATCGACCGTGTAGGTCTTCGCGCCGCCAGTCGTCTGCTCGAGACGGAACTGGAGACGGGAGTTGGCCGTGCCGAGCGTGCGGATCGGCCAGAAGACGCCCGCGCCGGGCGTCGGCGAGGCGGCGTCGCCCAGGATCGTGGAGCCGTCCACGTACGTTCCCGCGTAACTCCACTGAGCGCCGTTCGCGGGCGCGAACTGGATCTCGGGCGGACCGGGCAGCCCGACGACCTGGATGTTCGGACGCTGCGTCGTCGTCGTCGTGTTCGTCGGCGGGTCAACCGTGTCGCTGAACGCATAGATGCACTGCGGCCCCGTGGTCGCCTGGAAGCTGTTCGAACTGACGAACGGTCCGCCGCTCGTGCGAATGTAGATGTTGAGGTTCGACGCATTGCTGTAGACGAACGGGGTCGTCAGCACGATCTCGTACCAGCCAGGCCCCGACAGGCCGTTCGGCAGTGCCGCCGGCCCGTACACGATCGTTCCGGTCTCGTCGAAGGCGGACACCGACGACGCGGCGTCCTGCCGCATGCGGATCGTGTAGTTGGGCATCGTGATGGCGCTGGACGTGGTCTGGAAGAACCGGATCCTCGTGATGGTTCCGCTCGCGCCCAGTTCGGACGCGAGGTAGATCCCCTGCCACCGGACGTGGTTGTAGAAGCGGTACAGCGGTCCCTGCGCCGTGTTGACCAGCGTGCCGTTGCCGATCTGAAGCGTCGTCCCTGGCGTCGTGCGCACCGTGACGCTCGCGTCGCTGAAGAGGGTGGTGGTGGCCGAGATGGCCGACGTCACCACCTGGTCGCTCGAGCCACCGGAGCCGGGAGGGCCGGGAGGGCCGGCAGGGCCCTGCGGACCGGCGGGACCCTGGGGGCCCGCGGGACCCTGAGCGCCATTGGCGCCGGCGGGGCCCTGGGGGCCGACCGCGCCCTGGGGACCGGCGGGACCCTGGGGTCCGGCGGGACCCTGAGGGCCAGCGGGACCGACGGGACCGCGCGGGCCGACCGCGCCCATCGTCAGGTCCATCTCGCCGCGGCGCGTGGCGCCGCTTCCGGACACCACGACGAGGTGGTAGGTGCCGGGCGGCATGATGGGAGCGCTGGCAATGATCAGGGAGTCGTCGAAGTAGGTCACGACGAGCGGGACATCGGCGAGGAGGACCTCGCGCACGTCACCGAACTGCACGCCCTCGATGCGGATCGTGCTGGACGGCAGGTCGAAGGCAGCCGCCTCGATGACGAGCTGCGGTGGCGGCGCGTCGCCTGGCCTGTTGGGCGCCGCGTGCGTGGATGTGGCCAGCAGGGCAGCCAGGACCATGGACATGACTCTGGGGGTGCGGAGAGCTTTCAACATGACGCGATTCCTCGCCTCGGTGGCGATCCCGTCGCGCCCGTCTCGAGTACACCGGCGAGGATCAGACGGACCCCGCTCAGCATCGAGGACTCGGAAGCGACCCCATCATGATGCGCGCGTGCTCTCGCTGCCGTCACGGTGAATGGATCCTCACATCTTGATGGCGCGCCACATGTGGCAGAAGTCGCCCCGTCCCCGATTCGCCACCATCGCGCGAAGCCGTTGAGGGCACGCCGCTTGCGCGCCGAACGACCGCCTGGCGCGTGATGAAGAAGCGTGGTTGCCATTTCGCTTTGGCCATGTGGACTGTTGATTCATGCGCGAGGCGGTCTCGGAGAGCGGTGCCGCGCGATCGCACGGAGCGTGACGCGTGGCGTCACCGCGCGCGCCGCCCGGTCCCTCCATGCCGCATGACCGTATCGGCCACATGAGGAACATTCAGCCTGGCGCCTGTTTTTCTGGATTCGCGGCGTCCGCTGGCTAATCTCACTTCTTGCCGGTGTCGTGACAGCGACATGCGCGTCGCGCGCCACCGGATGCGGACGCGGAATGCGAGCGCGCCGCGAACCACGGCCTTCCGTGACCCGGGGCCAGCAGCATGGAGATACCTGGATGAAGAAGAACTCGACCGGCTTCACGCTCATCGAACTGCTCATCGTCGTCGCGATCATCGGGATCATCGCGGCCATCGCGATTCCCAACCTGCTCAACGCCATCCAGCGCGGCAAGCAGAAGCGGACGATGTCCGACATGCGCACGGTGGCCACGGCGAACGAGTCCTATTCGATCGACAACAACCAGTACGTCACGGCGGCGACGGGCGCGGTGTCGGCCATCTCGTCGCTGCTCGAGCCGACGTACGTGAAGAAGCTCCCCCAGAAGGACGGCTGGAACGCCGACATCCGGTACGTGTCGGACTCGAACGAGTACACGATCACGTCATACGGCAAGGACCGTGCGGCAGGCGGTGGTGGCACCGTCGGCGTCAACGGGCAGACGACCTCCTTCAACAACGACCTGATCTTCTCGACGGGGTCGTTCATCCAGTACCCCGACGGCACGCAGCGCTGACGATCGGCTGGGCGGGCCGCCGCGCGTTCCGCGCGCGGTGGCCGCGTCAGGTCGCGATCAAGGGCAGCGTCGCGTCGCGGCTCGACATGACGAGCCCCTCGACGTGGGGCCACGCGATCCCGATCACGGGATCGTTCCAGCGAACGCCGCGCGCGAGTTCGGGCGCATGCGGCGCCGACATCAGGTAGTGAAGCTCGGTGTCGGGGACGAGCGTCAGGTAGCCGTGCGCGCAGCCCTCCGGCACGTGGAGCGTCCGATGATCGCCCGCGGCCAGGCGGAACGCCTCCCACCGCAGGCGGGTGGGCGAGCCCGCGCGCATGTCGACCACGACGTCGTGCACGGCGCCCGCAACGCAACGCACGAGCTTGGCCTCGGCGCAGGGCGCGTCCTGCCAGTGCATGCCACGAAGCGTCAGCGCCGCGCGGTTGCGCGCCGAGCCGGCCTGCACGAACGACGCTCGCAGGCCCTGCTCGGCGAACTCGCGCGCGCAGAACGTCCGCGCGAACCAGCCCCGCTCGTCCACGACGGGCTCGGCGTCGATCAGCACGACGCCCTCGATGGACGTGCGCGTGAAGATCATGACCGGACGGCTCCGTCGCCCGGGCCGGCGCCTGCGCGGCCCGCATGCGAGGCGATCTGCTCGCGGATGACGTCGGCGAGTCGCTCGCCACCGGCCTGGCGGCGATAGCCAGCCACGGTCATCTCCAGCGATCGTGCGAGGTCCCAGCGCGGGGACCAGCCCAGGCGCGCACGAGCGGCGCTGGCGTCAAGGCGAAGCACGCCCGCCTCGATCAACCCTTCACCGTCGGGCTCGATCTCGACGCGAGCTCCCGCGCCCCACAGCCGCGCCACCTCCGCGGCGACGTCGCCGACGGGCGCCTCGCTGGCGGGGCCCGGGCCGAAGTTCCAACCCGTGGCCGCGCGCTCGCCGTCCGCGGAGCACAGGGCGCGCGCGAGCAGCAGGTAGCCGGCCAGGGGATCGAGGACGTGCTGCCACGGACGCACGGCGCCAGGATGGCGGATCTTCACGGGGCGGCCGGCCGAGAAGGCGCGGATGCAGTCAGGGACGAGGCGGTCGGCCGCCCAGTCGGCCGCGCCGATCACGTTGCCGGCGCGCGCGCTTGCCACGCGCGGGGCGCCAGCGGACGCGGTGAAGCTCGATCGCCACGCGGCCGTGACGATCTCGGCGCACGCCTTGCTGGCGCTGTAGGGATCGTGGCCGCCGAGGGCGTCGGTCTCGACGAACGGACGCGCGTGCTCGGCGTTCTCGTAACACTTGTCGCTCGTGACGATGACGATGGCGCGCACGCTGTCCTGCCGGCACGCCGCCTCGAGCACGTGCGCCGTTCCCATGATGTTCGTCGCGAACGTGCGCACCGGCTCGCGGTGCGAGAGGCGGACGAGCGACTGCGCGGCGAGGTGCAGGACGATCTCGGGACGCGTGGCGCCCAGGCACGCCGCCACGGCATCGGCATCGCGGAGGTCGCCTCGCGTGTCCGTCGCGAGACAGCTCCGCACGTCGGCGTCGTCGAAGAGGTTGGGCGTCGAGGGCGGATCGAGAGCGAACCCGTGAACGCGAGCGCCGAGATCGCCCAGCCACGTTGCGAGCCAGGCGCCCTTGAACCCGGTGTGGCCCGTGACCAGGACGCTGCGCCCGCGCCAGAACCGGGCGTCGGGCTCGGGGCTGGTCATCGCCAGGTTTTCCAGGGCGCCTTCCCGCGGGCCCAGAGATCTTCGAGCTGGTTCCGTTCGCGCAGCGTGTCCATGGGCTGCCAGAACCCGTGATGACGGAAGGCGCACAGCTCGCCCGTGCGCGCGAGCCGCTCGAGAGGCTCGGACTCCCACGCGGTGGCGTCGGAAGCGATCGTGTCAATGACGGTCGGCGAGAGGACGAAGAAGCCGCCGTTGATCCAGCCGCCGGTTCCGCGCGGCTTCTCCATGAACCCGCGGACGAGCGGGTCGTCCGCGTCGTCCATGTCGAGCGCGCCGTACCTGCCGGGCGGCTGCACGGCCGTGACGGTGGCGAGCTTGCCATGCCCCTCGTGAAACGCCACGAGAGCCGTGATGTCCACGTCGGACAGGCCATCGCCGTACGTGAAGCAGAACGCCTTCTCGCCCGCGAGGTAGCTGGCCACGCGCTTGAGGCGGCCTCCGGTCATGGTGTGTTCGCCCGTGTCCACGAGCGTGACCCGCCAGGGCTCCGCATGACGCTCGTGGACCTGCATCTTGTTCTCGCGCATGTCGATCGTGACGTCTGACATGTGGAGGAAGGCGTTCGCGAAGTACTCCTTGATGAGGTAGCCCTTGTAGCCGCAGCAGACGATGAACTCGTCCAGGCCGTGGGCCGCGTACATCTTCATGATGTGCCAGAGAATGGGGCGGCCACCGATCTCCACCATCGGCTTCGGCTTGAGATGCGTCTCCTCGGAGATGCGAGTGCCGGCGCCGCCCGCCAGGATCACGACCTTCATGCGCTGAACCTCTTGCCCATGATAGCAGGAGAGCGGCGCCGTCCCGTCCGGGTCCTTCGCGGCGGCGCCGTCACGCGACGCTGGCCCAGCGGCGCACGACCGGGAGGAAGCTCGCGCCGATCCCCGCGAGCGCGCCCGCGATGGCCGCGAGTCCGGCCCCCAGCACGCCCAGGCTCGGGATGAGAAGCAGGCAGGCGGCCAGGTTGCCGGCGCCGGCGGCGAGCCAGGTGACCGTCGCGGCGGCCACCCCCGCGCGGCCGCCCGACGCGAGCGCCCAGGCCAGCGAGCCGAACGCGGTGGTGAGGCCGGCGGCAATCGCGAAGACGACGAGGATCACCGGGTCCACCGGATACTGCCGGCCGAGGAGGAACATCCAGGCGGTCAGGATGGCGGCGAAGCCGACGGACGCGACGGCGGACACGGGAAGCAGGAGGCGCGTGACCTTGCGGAAGAGACCGCGGCGATCGGGGGTGCGCGCGGCGACGGGGAAGAACACCACCGTGAGGACGCCCTGGAGGTAGACCGCGAGCATGAGCGAGCCACCCTGATAGGCCGAGAGGAGACCCACCTGATCCACCGCGAAGTGCACGTTCATCACCTGCCGCCCCACCGCGTGCACGAGCGCGATGGCGACGGAGCTCCCCGCGGCAATCAGGCCGAACCCCAGCAGGTGCCGCGCTCGCTCGGCCGTGCCCGGCGCGAGAGAGGGGAGCGGCGCGCGCGCGAAGGCGAACATCGCGCCGCCGGCCACCGCGTAGCCGCAAGCCATCGCGAAGACATAGCCCTGCCAGGACAACCTGTCCGTGAGATGCAGCGCGAGAACGCCCGACGCGAACGCGATGGCGAAGAGGAGCTCCGCGAGCGCGCGGGCGCGAAACCGCTCCATGCTCGCGAGCAACGTGACGGCCGTGGAGTAGATGAGAAAGCCCGCGCACCACGTCAGGCCGGCGTTGAACTCCGGCACGCCCATCGCGCCGAGCCTCGCGAGCGGCTCGCGCAGCAGGACGCCGGCCGCCAGGGTCAGCGCGCCGGTCGCGAACAGGAGAAGGCTCCCCGTGCGCGCCCAGCTCGACCGGAGCGCCGCCTCGACGCGCGGCACCGTGTTGAAGATCGCCGTCGGCAGACCCGCGAGCAACGGGATCTGAAGCCACAGGCTCGCCGCGAGCGCGAGGCTCGCGAGCCCCCACGCGTCGGGGCCGACAGCGCGCGCCGTCAGCAGGCTCGTCACGCCGGTGAGCACGCGGGCGACCATGGCCGTGCTGCCGACCCAGGCGATGCCGTGAAGGGCGACGCGCGTGCGCTCGCCGATGCCCGTCCCGACCAGCCGCTCGTGCCAGCGGTGGACGAGCGCCTTGAGCGCGGGGATCGCGTCGCGCATCAGCGTTCGCACGGATCGTTCATGAAGCGGGCCCGCCCGGCAGGGGTTCTTCGCGCATCGCGCGCCAAGCCCGGATTATTCATGAAGGTGGCGCAGTCATGGGGCGGAACTCTCCGTACGATGCTGCTGAAACCGGCCTGCGTTGGCAGGGGTCATCAGCACACTGGATCCGACGAGGTGATCGTGGCCGAGGGCAAGGCGGACGACGGAGGGAACCGGAGGCGTAGCCGTGCCCTACGTCGAGGATTCCCGACGGAGTCCAACGGGAACCCCTTGCTGGGTCGCGCGTGGCCCGGCGCCGCGACGGTCCGCCGGCTCGTCCGGCAGTCGCCCTCGGACCGCAGGTCCGATCACGCAGCCATCGGCCGCGAGCACCCGTCGGATGCGTCAGCTTCGTGAATACTCCGGGCTAGGATGCCATGGGCGGCGGCTCGCAGCGCCATCTCATCGGACGGCCTCCCCGCCCGGCGGGGCGGCGCGCAGGCGACCGATCAGGCGGCGCGGCCAGCGGGGGTCCATGCATGGCCGCTCGATGAGGACGAAGAACGCGCCACAGACGACGGCGAGGGGCACCAGCATCAGGACTCCTTGCGCCACGATATCCAGGCCGTAGCTTCCCGTGGTCCAGCCCGACGTCAGCCGCCCGGTGGCCGAGATGATCGCGTAGTGCAGCAGGTAGATCGTGTAGCAGGCGCCACCGATCAGGCTGAGCGGGCGGACGGCGAACGCGCGGCGGAGCCGGTGCCCGGCGAGGACACCGGCGTACGCGACGAGCGTCACCGGAGCAAGGAGCGTGGTCGCGTGGTCTGCCAGCGCGCAGGCGCCGATGGCGAGGAGCCCGGCGAGGCCCGCGGCATCCCAGGCGCGCGGGCTCAAGCGATCGAGCTGGCCGCAGGTCTTGAGTTCGGCGAGAAGGATGCCGGCGGCGAAGTACTGAAAGCACCCGAGCAGGTGGTAGCCCGACCACGCCCAGGCCGCCTGGGCGAGGGGGAACGCGATCATCAGAACGACGAGCACGCCGCGCCGTGCCACCGGCGGCAGCCGGAAGAGCACGGCGGTGAGCGCTGGCGCCAGGAGGTAGAACTGAACCTCGACCTCGAGACTCCAGGCCACGGTGTTGATCGTGCTGGGCGCGCCGTAGATGAACCCGTGCGCATACAGCAGCGAGGCGCCCAGGTGGCGGCCGATCGCCCCGGGATCCTCGAGCCCCAGGACGAGCATGGCCGCCGCGAGGCCGACCATGCACAGGAGGTACGGCGGCTCGAGGCGAGTCACGCGCCTCAGCAAGTAGGCGCCCAGGCTCACCGGCGGGCCGCTCGCGAGGATGTGGCGCGCGAACGGGACGGCGAGGATGAAGCCGCTGATCGCGAAGAACAGCGGCACGCCGAGATGCCCGGCTTCCATGAGCCTCACCAGCACGCTGTCCGGCGCCGCGCCACCGTGCATCATCCCGCGGACATACGCGTTCAGGTGGAACACGACGACCCAGGCGATGGCCAGGAACCGCAGCCCGTCCAGCTCGGCGACGTATGCGGTCGTGGCCGTCTGCCGTCGGAACAGGCGATCGGCCCACGACGCCGCTGCCGATGGGGTGGCCTGCACGCTGTCGGAACTCGCCATGCGCGTTGCCCGGGATGGAGTGCGCCCTCGGCCGCGGATCCCGCCGCGGGAGGGTCCGATGGCGGTTGCCTCGCGGCGCCGCCGAGCGTAGCACGCGCGCTTGACCGCACCGTGCTTGACTTGCCGCGGCTGAGCGGGGAACGTGTCGCCGTGAAGTTCACGGTCATCAGCCACGCCGGGCTCCTGGTCGAGGGCGACGGCGGATCCGTCCTCTTCGACCCGTGGCTCGTCGGCTCCTGCTACTGGCGCTCGTGGTGGAACTACCCGGAGCCATCACGCGAGCTGATCCGATCGCTGCGGCCGTCGGCCATCTACCTGACGCACCTGCACTGGGATCACTTCCACGCGCCGAGCCTCCGTCTGTTCGACCGCTCCACGCGCGTGCTCGTGCCGCGCATGCCGACGGACCGCATGGTCCGCGACCTCGCTCAGGTCGGCTTCCATCACGTCGAGGAGATCCCGCACGGCGGTTCGGTGGAGCTCTGGCCGGGCTGCCGCCTTCACGCGTTCCAGTTCGGCGCCTTCTTCACCGACTCGGCCGCGGTGGTGAGCGACGGGCGCACGACGCTGCTCAACGCGAACGACTGCAAGGTCTTCGGCCTGCCGCTTCGCCAGATCACCCGGCGCTTCCCCCGCGTGGACTTCTGCTTCCGCAGCCACTCCAGCGCGGGACCGCTCCCGTACTGCGTCGAGGGCTGGCAGGATCGCTTCGCCGATCACCGGCGGCCGGCCGATCATGCGGAGGAGTTCTCGCGCTTCGCGCTGGCTGTCGGCGCTCGCCATGCGGTGCCGTTCGCGAGCAATCACTGCTTCCTGCACGACGAGACGCTGCAGTTCAACGACACGGCGACCAATCCCGACATGGTGACGAGCGTCTTCGAGCGCGTGGCGCGCGAGGCGGGCTCGGCGGCCCGCTGCGTCGTGATGCCGCCGGGCAGCTCGTGGGACTCGAGCGCCGGCTTTGATCTCGCGCCCTTCGATTACGCCCAGCGCGAGGCGCACGTGCGTCGCATGCGAGAGACGCATCGCGAGGCGCTGGAGCGCCAGGCGCGCATCGAGCAGCGGGTGACCGCGAGCTTCCCCGCGTTCGAGGCGTATTTCCGCGCGTTCGTCTCCGCCATCCCGCGGTGGGCGCCGCGCCGCCTCAGGCCGCGGATGCTGTTCGAGGTCGCTGACGCCTCCGCCGCCGCGCGGTGGTTCCTCGTGGACTGCGCCGCGCGAAGGGTGGAGGAGCTCGCGGATCGCGCGGCGGCCGGTGACGTGGACTTCGAGATCCGCACCCCCGCGCTCGTGCTCAACGACTGCGTGCGCAAGAAGATGTTCTCGTCGTGGACGCCGGGCAAGCGCCTGCGCATCCGCGTGCGGGGCGAGAGCCTCGCTCCGGTGTCGCTCTTCCTCGGCATGCTCGACATGTTCGAGGGCGACATGCTGCCGCTGCGCGCGAACGTGACGAGACGGGCGATCGGCGAGAGGCTGCGGCGATGGCGCGAGCCCGTGGAGGCCGCGCGCCTTCTGGTGCGCCATCGCCTTTTGCGGCGCCCGTTCTCCATCGCGGGGCTCTACCCCGCGCCGCGCGCGGACGGCCCATGAGCGAGCTGGGACACGTCAGGCAGATCGATGGGCTGCGGTTCTGGGCGGCGTTCCTGGTCATGACGCAGCACTGGATCTTCAATCCGCTGTTCCTGCCCATGCCCGCGGGCATGGTGGGCGTGACGCTCTTCTTCGTCATCAGCGGCTTCCTCATCACGGGGATCCTGCTGGGCGCCCGCGAGCGCCTCGATGCCGGGACGACGACGCGACGCCGCGAGTTGCTGGTGTTCTACATCCGCCGCGCGCTGCGGATCTTCCCGCTGTACTACCTGGTCGTGGCCATCCTGGTCGTGCTCGGCGTGCCCAGCGCGCGCGAGTCGCTGGCGTGGCTCCTCACGTACACGCTGAACCTGAAGTTCGCGCTGATCGGCGGCTACGAGCCGGTGATCTCGCACTTCTGGACGCTGGCGATCGAGGAGCAGTTCTACCTCGTCTACCCGCTGATCCTGCTGGCGTGGCCGACGCGCCGGCTCGCGCACGTCTACGGAGCGTTCATCGCCGCGGGCGTGCTGAGCCGCGTGATCGGCGTGCTCCTCGGGCTGACGGATCGCACGAACACGTTCATCACGTTCACGTGCTTCGACGCGCTGGGCTGCGGCGCCGCGCTCGCGCACGTCTACCGGTACCGGCCGGAGTGGTTCCGCAAGGTCGCGCATGCGGGCGTGCTGCTGGCGCTCCTCGTGATCTTCAGCGTCGGCACGGCCGCGTGGCTGAGGCTGGGCGACGAGGGATCCCAGCGCGTGATGTGGCTGCGACTGATGGTCTCGCTGGTGTCGTGCTGGTTCATCGCGCGCGCCGTGCTCGGCTTCCGCGGGCTTCCGGGCGTGTTGCTGGGGAACGCCGGCATCGTCTACCTCGGTCACATCAGCTACGGGCTCTACGTCTACCACAACCTCATCGGGCACGCCCTGCGCGATGCCGGCGCCAGGGCATGGAGCCTGCCGGCGCAGTTCGCCGTCTTCTTCGTCGTGACCGTCGCCGTGTCCGTGGCGTCGTGGCACCTGTTCGAGTGGCCCATCAACCGCCTCAAGCGCCACGTCCCGTACGCCCCGCGCCCGCCCGTGCGAGAGCCGCTGCCCAGCCTCTGAGTCCCGCGCGCGCTCGCATGAGAGGGGCGGTGGGGGCATGCCCGGGGACGCGGACTCGCCATGCAGTGGCTCGGCACGGGGGCTGACCCATCGCGGCTGCGCGGATGGCGCCGCCCTGGCGAACGTCCTCAGCCACGTGCGCGGCTCGCCGAACGATCCGCCGCCAGTCGCGATCGTGGATCCCGCCTTCACGGGCGTGGTCAGCGTGCCGACGCAGAAGCATCCATCGAGCAGCGTGCGGCGCGGGCAGGCTCACGTGGCGGCGGTCGTGAATGCCTCCATCGCGAACCCCTCGTTGCCGCGGTCCGCGCTGTTCCGCACGCACGACGAGCACGGCACGCCGTTGGGGGTCTGACCCCAATTTCCGACAATCTGGGGGCTGTGGAATCAAGGAGTTAGGGGGGGGCTGGACGGTATATAAACTGTGATATAGTGCTGGGGTCATGAGCCTGGATCACCTGCTTCTCGGGTTGTTGCGCCAGCCGGCGAGCGGCTGGGACCTGCGGGCGGCGTTCGAGAGGAGCCTTCGCTACTTCTGGAGCGCCGAGCTGTCGCAGATCTACCCGGTGCTCGCGCGCATGGAGCGCCGAGGGCTCCTCACGAGCAAGCAAGAGCCGTCGTCGCGCGGCCCTGCCCGGCGCGTCTACACGCGCACGGCGCGCGGCCGGAAGGAACTCCTCGCCTGGCTCGAGGCCGGGCCGGATCTCGGGAGCGATCGCATCGCCTGGCTCGGGCAGCTCTTCTTCCACGCGGAGGTCGGCGACCTCCGGCGCACGCGTGCGCTCGTCGAAGGCCTGCGAGACGCGCTGGCTCGCAAGCTCGCCGGGCTGCGTGCGATCGAGGCCCGGTGGAGAGGTGACGACCCGAGATACCCGGATCCCGAGGACGACGCCGACTTCTGCGCCCACCTCACCCTGACCATGGGTCTCGCCTCCGTTTCCGCGCGGCTGGCGTGGGCGGAAGCGTCGCTCCGATCAATCGACCAGCGGCTCGCCCGCGCACCCCGCCAGGAGGCATGATGTCGCTCGTCGTCACGCTGCTCTCACTCGTCACCAAGCTCCACGTGATCGCCGGCGCCGTCGGCCTCGTCGCGTTCTGGATCCCCGTGTTCGCGCGCAAGGGTGGCCCGACGCACCTGCGCTTCGGCCGCATCTTCATCGCCTGCCTGCACGTCGTGGCGCTGTCGGCGCTGCTGTCCGCCATCGCCCACACCATCGCGCCACTCACGTTCTCTCCCGCCCGGGTCGGCGCGGACGCCGACGCGACGGCGCGGCATGCCGTCGCGATCCGGTCCATCTTCGCCTTCCTCGGGTATCTCGCCATCGTGACGCTCGCGCTCGGATGCCAGGCGGTCGCCGTCATGCGCGTGAAGGCCGATGTCGCGCGCCTGCGCACGCCGCTGCATCGCGGCCTCGCGCTCGCGTCCATCGCCGGCAGCATCCTGGTCGTCGTGGTCGCGCTCGCGCTGCCGACGTCGTTGAGATGGGTGCTCCTCAGTCTCTCGCCGATCGGCGTCCTCGTCGGGGTCGGGCACTTCCGGTACGCCAGCGCCGCGCCCGTGCGCATGGGCTGGTGGTACGAGCACATCGCGGCCATCATCGGCGCGGGCATCGCGTTCCACACGGCGTTCCTCGTGTTCGGCGTCTCGCGTCTGACCGGTCTTCAGCCCGGCGGCGCGTGGGGCTTCGTGCCGTGGATTCTCCCCACGCTCATCGGCGTTCCCGCGACGCAACTGACCATTCGTCACTATCGCCGCAAGTTCCATCCGGCGCCCGCCTGACCGCACCTCCGCGCCCCGGCGAGGGAGGGGGGTGCGCCCGGTTCAGCGGAGGCGTAGATTCTCTGCATGAGCCCCTCCACACCGCGTCCCTGCATGCACGTCGAGGAACTCCGCCCCGAACTCTGGCGATGGACGGCGCCGCACCCCGCCTGGACCGAAGACCAGGGCGGGCCCGCCGGCTGGGACCGCGAGGTCTCGAGCTACTCGATCGTCCCGCGCGATCGGAGCCTCCCCGTCGTGCTGATCGATCCGCTGGTTCCCGCCGAGACGACCGACCGCGAACGGTTCTGGCGCGCCCTCGACAAGGATGCCGCCGGCCGCGCCGTGCACGTCCTCGTCCAGAACCGGTTCCACTCGCGCAGCGCCAGCAAGGTCGCGCAGCGCTACGGCGGCGCGACGATCCTCCATGCGCCCGCGTCGGCGCGATTCGACGCGGACCTGCCCGCGCTCCAGCGGTTCGGCGACGGCAGCGAGCTTCCGGGCGGGATCGTCGCGCATGAGGTGGGCGGCCTCCACCCCGGCGAGTTCGCGCTGCATCACGCCGGACACGGGGCGCTGTTCTTCGCGGACGCCGTGCTGGGCGCGCCCGGCGGCGGCGTGCGCCTGCCGCCGGCTAGCTGGAGCCCGGACCCGAAGGCGCATGCGCGCCTGCTCTCCCCGCGCGTTCGCGAGCTGGCGGGCCTCGGCGCTGACATCCTTGCCCTGACTCACGGCGAGCCCGTGCGCGCGGGCGGCGTCGCCGCGTTGAGGGCGCTCGCAGAAACTTCGTGACGGCGGATGCGCGGCGTCGTGAGCAGCATCACGGCGTCGCGTCGAGCCATGGTGCATGAATTCCATGCACATCCATGCACCGAGAAGGAGCCCCCGTGAAGATGTACCCCAGCCCGAGCCCGCTTCCCGAGTCCACCCGCGCGCAGATCGCGCAGGCGCTGAACGCGCGCCTGGCTGACGGCCTCGACCTGCACTCGCAGATCAAGGTCGCCCACTGGAACATCAAGGGTCCGCAGTTCGCGGCCCTCCATCCGCTGTTCGAGACGTTCGCCATCAGCCTCGCGAACCACAACGACGCCATCGCCGAGCGCGCGGTCACCCTCGGTGCGCTCGCGCACGGCACCGCGCGTCACGTGGCTGCAACCTCCCGTCTTGCCGAGTATCCGCAGGAGACGACGCGCGACCTCGAACACGTCCAGCTCCTGGCTGCTCGCATCGAGGCCTATCTGGTCGGCGTGCGCGAGGCGCGGGGCGCCGCGGAGAAGCTGGGCGACACGGACACCGCGGACCTCTTCACGCAGGTCATCACCGAGTTCGAGAAGCACGCCTGGTTCCTGCGGGCGACCTCCGAGGGCTGAGAGAGTCCGGAGCGCTGCGGCCGGTGAAGCCGGGCCGTGCCTTCTCAGCGCGGCACGGCGGCAACCGAATGGGGAGCACGGTCGAGCTGCCGCGCATGGACGCAGGGGGGACCAGCCGGTCCCCCCTCGGCCGTCGGGGCGGCCCTCCGGCCTCACCCCTTCCCGCCACGCGCTCCGCGCGTGCATGCGGCGGCATCCGGTAATCGCCGCGCGGCGCAACGATTTCCGGATGTCGTCGATCAGGGCGCGGGCGCGTCGTGCTCCTCGACGCGGATGAAGCTGCCGCGCGCGGGGTCCTTGACGACGCCGGGGAACCGCAATGCGCGCCCGTGCATGACGACGTGCACGCCGGGCGGCAGGACCTGCACGGCGAGCAGGGCTTCGGTGAGGTTCTGCAGCGCGTCGGTGCGGCGCAGGGCCCACGGGCGCATGGCGCCGGTGAGCACGATGGGCACGCGCGGGGTCCCGAGGTCCGCGACGCACCGCTCGCCGCTGACGGCCAGCCTGTCAGTGCCGTGGACGATCACGACGCCGTCATGCGACGCCGCGTGCTCGCCGGCGGTCCGGGCGATCAGGGCGTGATCCTCCGGGGTCATGTCGAGGCTGTCCTTGTTCATGAGCCGGACGCGGTCGATCGTGATGCCCTCGAGCTGGAGCGAGGCGAGCATGACGTCGAGCACGGAGACGTTGTTGGCGAGCACGCCCGAGAGCTCGTCGTACGTCTTCTCGATCGTTCCCCCCGTGGAGATCAAGGCGATCCGCTTCTTCTCGATCATGCGGGTGTCTTCTCGCTCGATGACGAGCCCGTCGCCAGCTCGGGTTCCGGCGCGGGATCCCGGAACGCATCCGGCGCTCGGGGAGCGGCGCCGTGGATCAGCCACAGGTTTCGCACGTAGATGAACCAGCCGAAGCCCTGGCCGAGGACGCCCACGGCGTCCTTGCGCCAGATGAAGTACGTCAGCAGCATGGTCGCGCCGAGCAAGCTCATCCACCAGAACGCCGTGGGCACGGTCGAGGCGCCGCGCTTCTCCGACACGATCCACTGCACGACCATGCGGCCCGTGAACAACACCTGACCGAGAAGCCCGATGGCGACCCAGGTGAAGCCTGCCGGCGACGACGTGTTCAGCAGGATGTCGAGCCACGACCGGCTCGACTGCGCCGCGTGCAGGCGCTGCGCGAACTCGTCGGGCGTCAGCTCGACGCGCGCTCCCTCCGTGGTCGTGAGCACGTAGAGCAGCGTGCCGTCGGCGTTGCGGGTCAGGTGAGCCCGATCGAGCGCGCCCGGCAGCTGCACCTTGACGCTGATGGAGCCTGGCGGCTCCGGCGCGCGGGGGATGAAGGTCCACGCGACCCAGGCGCCGAGCGCGAGGATGAGCGCGATTTCGGCCGCGAGGATGAATCGCCGGCGCGGCCCGCGGCGCGCGGGAGCGGCCGTCACGGCGCGCCGGGCGGCGGCAGGTTCACGAACGCCGCCGCGGGGTCCACGCTCGCATCCAGCTCGCCGACGGCGACGAGCTGGCGCGCGAGCTCCTCCCAGCGCGCAGCCGCCATCCACCCCGGGCCATGCGTGGCGGTGGCCTCGGACTCGATGAACTCGGGCAGGATCTCCGCGCTGCGAGCCATGACATCCGGCTTCATGTCGCGGTTCAGCTCGGCCATCGCCGCGTTGATCGGCGCGGGATCGTCGAGATACGAGCGCCAGCCCTCACGGAGCGCGGCCACGAGCGCTCGCGCGACCGGCTCGCTCGTGGCCAGGTAGGCCTCGTTCACGCAGACCACGACGTCGTAAGGGTTGTAGCCGGACTCGGCCACGAGGAACGACCGGATCGCGACGCCGTCCGCGGCGAGCTGGACCGGCTCCGCGGTCGCGAAGCCCTGCATGGCGTCCACGGCTCCGGACAGCAGGGGGGCCGCCGATCCGGCATACGGCACGAAGGAAAGGCCCGTGCCGCCATGCTGGTGGTTGAGCCAGCGGATGAACGTCAGGCCGTCTTGCGCGAGCACGGTGGCCTTGCCCTCCCAGAGCTGGTCGAGCGTCAGGTATGGGGACTCTCCCCTCACGACGACGCAGCGCGGCGAGGTCTGGAACGACGCGAACACGGCCTTCACGCGCCCCCCCTTCGCGCGCAGCGTCAGCACTTGCTCGGCCGCCAGCACGGCGAACTCGACGCGCCCGCTCGCGAGGAGCTGGGGCGCCGGCACGTCGGCGCCGCCCGACAGGAGCTCCACGTTCAGCCCGTGCCGCGTGAAGATGCCGCGCTCGCGCGCCGCGTAGATGCCGCCGAACTCGGGCTCCGGGAACCAGTTGAGCTGGAGCTTCACGTTCGCGGGCGCTTCGGGCGTGGGTTGCGCCGGCGGCGCGGGGGCATCGGCCGGGCGCGGGCAGCCAGCGAGAGGGAGCAGGGAGGCCATCAGGATGAGGGGCGGCAGCCAGCGCAGGGTCGGCGTCTTCATGACGCGGAAGCATGCCATCGGCGGAGCGCGAGCCAGCCGCCGAGGTTCACGAGGCCGAAGACAGCGAAGCCCACCATGGCGGCGAGGCCGATCGCCGCGAACACCTCGGCCGTGCGATTCTGCTTCAGGGCGCTCGTGATGATGGCGCCCAGGGGCGCCGCGTCGCCGCCGAACGCGCCGACCATCTCGCCGACGATCGCGCCGATCACCGCGAGGCCCGCGGCGATGCGCAGGCCGGTCAGGATGGAAGGCACCGCCGAGGGGAGACCCAGCTTGAACCAGGTGGCGCGGCGGCTCGCGCCGAGCACGGCGAACAGCTCGCGATGGTGCGCGTCCACCGAGCGCAGCCCCGCGAGCGTGCCGGCGATGACCGGAAAGATGGACACGATGACCGCGGCCGCCACGACCGAGGGCATGCCCCATCCGAACCAGATGGAGAGCATGGGCGCGATCGCGACGAGCGGGACCATCTGGAGAAGCAGCGTCAGCGGGTAGACGCCGCGCTCGGCGAACCGCCAGAGCGAGAGCGCGCTGCCGACGAGGACGCCGCCGATCGTGGCGATGGCGAATCCTGCGAGCGTCGCGCGGGCCGTGCGCCACGCCGAGGCCGCGAAGCGCGCGGGATCCGCGAGCACGGCCTCGAGCACGCGTCCGGGCGAGGGCAGCAGGTACTCGGGGATCGCGAGCCAGCGCACCGCGACGTGCCAGCCCATCAGCGCGATCGCCACGATCGCGAGCGGAGGGATCGCGGCGCTCACGAGACGCGCTCCGCGCGATCGCGGCGGCACGGGCGCGCTCATGCGGCCTCCATGCCGCGGCGGAGCGCGCCGTGGATCTCCGCGCAGCGCAGCGCGAAGTCGGGCGTCGCGAGAAGCGCCGCCGCGCGCTTCGGCCAGCTGATCGCGAAGCGCTCGACGACGCGCGCCGGCCTGCGGCTGAGCACGACCACCTCGTCCGCGAGGAAGGCGGCCTCCTGGATCGAGTGCGTCACGAGCAGCGCGGTGGCGGGCTCGCGCTCGCGCAGGCGCGCGAACTCCTCGTCGAGCTGCAGGCGCGTGACCTCGTCGAGCGCGCCGAACGGCTCATCGAGAAGCAGGAGCCCGGGCCGGCCGACGATGGCCCGCGCGAGCGCCGCGCGCATGCGCATGCCGCCCGAGAGCTGGTGCGGCAGCATGGCGGCAGCCTCCGCGAGCGCCACCAGATCGAGCGCGCGGAGCGCCGCGGCCTCGCGGGACTCGCGCCCCGCGCCGCGCAGCTCGAGCGGGAGCTCGACGTTGCGACGCACCGTGCGCCAGGGCAGCAGGCGCGGCTCCTGGAAGCAGAAGCCGGGCGGGCCCGCCGCCGAGCGCTCGATGCTGCCGGCGTCCGGCGCGTCGAGATCGCCCGCCAGCCGAAGGAGCGTCGTCTTGCCGCAGCCCGAGGGTCCGACGAGCGCGACGAGCTTGCCCGGCGCGACGTCGAGCGTGACATCCGCGACCGCCTCCACGCCGCCACCGAACGTCCGGCGCACCTGGCGCATGCTCAGCCTGACGGGGTCCACGCGGCTACCTCACGGAAGCGCCGCCGGGTCCGCGCGACGCGACGCCAGTCTACCGCCGCGCGCGGCGCACCCGGTATCCTCGCGGCTGACCATGACTTCCGACTCGACGGCCGAACCCGGCACGCGCGCGCGAGGACCGAGACTTCGGCTCGGAGTCTTCGTGGCCGTCGCGACGGCCCTGCTGCTTGTTGCCGTGCGCCACCGGGAGCGGGCGATCCTTCCGCCGCCGCCACGACCACCCGCGACGGCGACGATCGACGCGGAGCTCGGCAGGCTCATCGATCGCGCGACGGCGGCCGTCGAGGCGGATCGCGCGAACGCCGCCGCGTGGCGCGATCTGGGCGAGATTCACGTGGCCAACGGCCTGCTCGAGACCGCGCGCGCCTGCTTGCTCCAGGCGACGGCGCTCGCGCCGCGCGATGCGCGGGCCTGGTTTCATCTGGGCCGCGTGCACGCCGAGCTCCTCGACGTGCCCGCGGCGGTGGAGGCGTTCGCGAGGGCGCGCGAGGCCGATCCCACGCACGCGGCCTCGAGCTGGCGCGCCGGCTTCGCGCTGCTCTCCATCAACGATCTCGCCGGCGCACGGCGCGAGTTCGAGCATGCGCTGGTCGCGAACCCTGGGGAGGTCGCCGCGCTCGCGGGCCTCGCGCGCGTGGCGATCGAGCAAGGCGATGGCGCGTCTGCCGAGCGCATCCTCGCGCCGGCTCTCGAGCGGCGTCCCGACGATCCGCGCCTGCGCTTCTTGCTCGGGACGGCGCTCCGGCTGCAAGGGCGCCTGGACGCGGCGAGCGTCGAGCTGGAGCGGGGGCGAGGGACGCACGCTGACTGGCACGATCCGTGGGAGGCCGCCACGCTCGCGCATCGCCCGCGCGCCGCGGGCCGCATCCACCACGCGCTCGCGGCGAGCGCCGCGGGCGATCACGCACGCGCGATCGCGATGCTCGAGCCGCTCGCGATGCGACGCGGGCACGACCCGTCGGTCATCCTCGCGCTGGCGACCGCGTACGAGGCCGCGGGCCGGCCGGCCGACGCCATCGCGACGCTCGAGGGATTCGTGGCGAGTGCGCCCGCAACGGTCACGACGGACGCCGCGGCGGACGATGAGACCGCGCAGAGGCTCGCGGCGCGCGCGCGACTCGAGGCGCTGCGCGCCGGCGGCGCGACGGCGGCGGCCGGGGCGGGTCCGTGACGCGCGGCCTGGTGCGCGTGGTGTTCGCGAGCGCCTTGCTCGCGCTGCTGGCCGCGTGCCGGTCGGCGCCGACGGCGCCCGCGCCATCGGCGCCGTCTGCGCCCGCGGGCGCCGCCCCCAGCGCGCCCTGGTTCGAGAGCGTCGCGCAGGAGCGCGGCCTCGTTTTCCAGCACCGCAGCGGGCGGCCGGGCCAGTGGTACCTGCCGGACGTCATGGGCGGCGGCGTCGCGCTGTTCGACATGGACGGCGACGGCGACCTCGACGCGTTCTTCACGCAGGGCGGCGTGCTCGGGCCGGGCGAGCCCGCGGCGGACGCGCCGCGATGCGCGCTCTTCGCGAACGACGGCGGCGGGCGGTTCACCGACGTGTCGGCCGGGAGCGGCGCGGACATCCCCGGCTACGGCATGGGGGTCGCCGCCGGGGATGCCGACGAGGACGGCGACGCGGACCTTCTCGTCACGCGCGTGGGCCGTCTCGCGCTGCTCGTCAACGACGGCCGCGGCCGCTTCGAGGATCGCGCCGCGAGCGCGGGGCTCGTGGCCACGGGCTGGGCGACCAGCGCGGCGTTCTTCGACTTCGACCGTGACGGCGACCTCGACATCGTCATCACGAACTACCTGCACTGGAGCCCCGAGCGCGAGATCGTCTGCTACAACCAGATGGGCGCGCAGGACTACTGCAGCCCGCGCAGCTACGAGGCTCCCACGGCGGACCTGCTCTACCGCAACGACGGCGACGGCCGCTTCACGGACATCAGCGCGGCCTCGGGCATCACGGGCACGAAGGGCAACGGGCTCGGCGTGGTCTGCGCCGACTTCAACGGCGACGGCTGGCAGGACATCTTCGTCGCGAACGACGGGCTGCCCAACCATCTCTGGATCAACGGCGGCGATGGCACGTTCCGCGAGCAGGGCATGCTCCTGGGCTGCGCGGTGGACTCGGACGGCACGGCCAAGGCCGGCATGGGCGTCGCGGCCGAGGACATTGACGGCGACGATGACCTCGACATCCTTGTCGGCAACCTCGTGATGGAAACGGACTCGCTCTATCGCTGGGACGGCCAGTTCTTCACCGACGCCACGCGCCGCGCGGGGCTCGCGGGGTCGTCGCGCCAGTTCACGCGGTTCGGCCTGACCTGGACGGACTTCGATCAGGACGGCTGCCTGGACCTCTACGAGGCGAACGGCCGCGTCATCCGCCACGCGAGCGCGTGGGCGGAGGACGGCTACGCCGAGCCCGACATGCTCTTCCGGGGCGCGTGCGCGGCCCCGTTCACGGAGATGGCCCGCGCCGGCATGACCGAGCCTCCCATCCTGACCGGGCGCGGTCTCGCGACGGGCGACGTGGATGGCGACGGAGCGGTGGATCTGGTCATCGCCAACCTGAACGGCCCCGCGCTCCTGCTGCGCAACGTCGCGCCCGATCGCGGCGGCGCCGTGACGCTCCGCGTGCTCGAGCGCTCCGGGCGGGACGCGCTCGGCGCCATCGTGCGCATGACGGTGGGGGAGCGGCGCGTGCGGCGCGACGTCCGCGCGGCGGGGAGCTACCTCGCGAGCTCGGATCCGCGCGTGCACGTCGGCCTCGGGCCGGCGGCGGTCGCTCGCGACGTCGAGGTCACCTGGGCGGACGGCGGCCGCGAGGCGTTCGGCGACATCGCCGCGGGCGCCGACGTCACGTTGCGCCGGGGATCCGGCGAGCGCTGACGGGGCGGCCGGGCGCGTGACCGGCGTTCCGGCCCGGCGGCGTGCGGAGGCGCCGGGGATGCGCTAATGTCGTGGCACGAAAGCTCCTTCACTCGATCCGCGAGGGATGCGTCGTCGCTGGCCAGGCGCGACGACCGGGGGATCCGCGGAGCAGGCAAGCAACCTTCCCTGTCACGACACGAGCGCGATGATCCCGATTCCGGAGACCGACCCATGACGCTGCAGAAGGCCTTCATTCCCCACGGTGGTTACTGGACGAGCCCGTTCGTGAAGTGGCAGGGCTCGCTCGCGAACGAGAACGCCGTGACGCTCGCGGCCTCCACCGCGCGCCGGTGGCTGGCCGCTCGCGGCACGTCGCCCGAGGTCTTCGACGGCCTGCACGTCGGCTTCACGGTCCCGCAGAAGCAGTCGTTCTACGCGGCGCCGTGGATCGCCGGGCTCATCGGCGCGCCGGGCGTGACGGGCCCCGCGACGTCGCAGGCCTGCGCCACCGGAGCGCGCGTGCTGGCCGGCGGGGCGCGCGAGGTCGAAGGCGGCGAGGCCTCGACGCTCCTCGCGCTTTGCTTCGATCGCTGCAGCAACGGCCCGCATGTCGTCTACCCGAACCCCGCCGGTCCTGGCGGCACGGCCGACGCCGAGAACTGGGTGTGGGACAACTTCAGCAACGATCCGTGGGCGAAGAACGCGATGATCCAGACCGCCGAGAACGTCGCGAAGGAGCACGGCATCTCGCGCGAGGAGCAGGACGCCTGCACGCTCATCCGCGACGAGCAGTACCGCGCGGCGCTGGCGAATGATCGCGCGTTCCAGAAGCGCGTCATGTTCGCGGTCGAGATCGGCCACGGCAAGCGCGCGACGCTCGTCGAGACCGACGACGGCGTCTTCCCGACGACGAAGGACGGCCTCTCGGCGCTCAAGCCGGTCATGCCCGAGGGCAGCGTCACGTTCGGATCGCAGACGCATCCCGCCGACGGCAACGCCGGCTGCATCGTGACCACCGAGTCGCGCGCGAAGGAACTCGCGAAGGACGCCGGCATCACGATCCAGATCGTCGCGTTCGGAACGGCGCGCGTGGGCAAGGGCATGATGCCGACGGCGCCCGTGCCGGCCGCGCAGGCCGCGCTCCGGGCCGCGGGCATCGGCATCAAGGACGTCACCACCATCAAGACGCACAACCCGTTCGCGGTGAACGACATCTACATGGCCAAGCAGCTCGGCCTGAAGATCGAGCAGTTCAACAACTACGGGAGCCCGCTGGTCTACGGCCATCCCCAGGGTCCGACGGGCCTGCGCGTCATCATCGAACTGATCGAAGAGCTCGTCGAGAAGGGCGGCGGCTGGGGTCTCTTCACCGGCTGCGCGGCCGGCGACACCGCCATGGCCTGCGTCCTCCGCGTCGGGCGCTGACCTCGCGGCCCGGCCGGGTCGCGCTCCGGTCCCCGCCCGTTGTGCGCGAGCCGTCCTGGGGCCTATCTTCCCGCATGCGCGCCGCCTCCCTCGTGATCGTCCTCGCCCTGGCGGGCGCGTCCGTGGCGGGGGCGGCCACGTACGACGTGGGGCCGGGGCAGCCGCTCGCCAGCATCGGGGCGGTGCCTTGGGCGAGCCTCGCGCCGGGCGATGTCGTCAACATCCACTGGCGGCCGCAGCCCTATCGCGAGAAGTGGGTCATCGGGCGATCGGGCACGCCGGCGCAGCCGATCGTCGTGAGGGGCGTGCCGGGGCCGGCGGGCGAGCTGCCGATCATTGACGGCGCGAACGCGGTCACGGCGCCGGGGCTCAACTACTGGTCGGAGGTTCGCGGCATCCTGAAGATTGGCGGCAGCAACACGCCGCCCGACTCGGTGCCCGAGTGGATCGTGATCGAGGGGCTCGACTTCCGCGGCGCGAACGCCGCCAGCACCTTCACCGACGATGGCGGCGCGAACCAGACGTACCAGTCGAACGCCTCGGGCATCTACCTGGAGAAGGGGCGCAACATCGTCGTGCGCGGCTGCTGGTTTCATGACTGCGGCAACGGCTTCTTCATCGCGTCCAGCCCGACCGTCGCCTCGCAGGACATCCTGGTCGAGGGCTGCCGCATCTGGGACAACGGCAACGTCGGCTCGCTGTTCGAGCACAACAACTACACGGCCGCGATCGGCCTGACGTTCCAGTTCAACTGGTTCGGCCCGCCGAAGGCCGGCGCGAACGGCAACAACCTCAAGGATCGATCCGCCGGACTCGTCGTGCGCTGGAACTGGATCGAGGGCGGCAACCGGCAGCTCGATCTCGTGGACGCGGAGGACTCGAGCCTCATCCAGACGAACGCCGCGTACCGCGACACGCACGTCTACGGGAACGTCCTCATCGAGCGCGAGGCCGACGGCAACCGGCAGATCCTGCACTACGGTGGCGACTCGGGCACGACCGCGCAGTACCGCAAGGGCACGCTCTGGTTCTTCAACAACACGGTCGTCTCGTACCGGACCGATCGCACGACGCTCATGCGCCTGTCCACGAACGAGGAGCGCTGCGTCGCGCTCAGCAACATCGTGTACACGGCCTCCGCGCCCGGCACGACGCTCGCGCTGCTCGACGCGGACGGCCGGCTCGAGTGGAGCCATCAATGGACCCGCCCCGGGTGGGTGGACACCTTCGGCACGCTGACGGGCACGATCGTGGATGACGGGACGTCGCTGACCGGTCCGAACCCCGGCTTCGTGGATGAGCCCGGTCAGGACTTCCACCTCGCCGCGGGTTCGGCCTGCGCGGATGCGGGCGCGGCCCTTCCGCCGGGCCTGCTTCCCGCGCACGACGTCACCACGCAGTACGGCAAGCATCAGGGGAGCGAGCCCAGGCCGCGCGACGCGAGCCTCGACATCGGCGCGTACGAGCTCAGCTCGTGCCTGATCGGGCCGCCCGCGATCGTGACGGACCTGCGCGTCACGCGCGCGGGGCTCGCGTGGTCCGGGGGCGCGGATGCCACCGCGTGGGATGTCGTGCAGGGGAGCCTCGCCGGGCTTCACGCCGCAGGACTCGCGGGCTCGTCGCCGGCGTGCGCGCTCGACGACACGGCCGTCGCGGTCGCCCCCGACAGCGGCGCGCCGCCACCGGGAGGCAGGTACTTCCTCGTCCGCGCGGAGAACTGCGCGGGCAGCGGCACGTGGGACTCGGGCGACGCGGCCCAGCGCGCGGGGCGCGACGGAGCGCTCGCGGCGATCTGCCCGTGACGGCGCTCGCGGCGCTTCGCGGCTCGGATCGGGCGGATCCTGCGATAATCTGCGGCCTCGCGGCGCTGGAGTCCGCGCCCGCAGGATGCATTCCCCCGACGTGAGCCAGACGACGCCCCAGCACGACGATCCCGCCTGCGATTCCGGCTCGCGCGAGGGCGCGCGCGCGCGGCCGCACGTGGATGACGCGCGCACCGGCCTGAGCGCGGAAGCCTTCCGGCGCGGCATCGCGGATCATCTCGTCTTCACGCTCGGCGCGGATCCCGCGACCGCGACGCTCCGCGATCGATACATGGCCTGCGCGCTGGCGGTCCGGGATCGCCTCGCCGAACGGCATGTCGCGACCGTGCGCGAGGCGCAGGAGACCGGCGTGCGGCGCGTCGTGTATCTCTCGGCGGAGTACCTGCCGGGCCCGCACCTGGGCGCGAACCTGCTGGCCCTCGACGCGCGCGAGATCGTCGAGGGCGTCCTGGCGGAGCAGGGCGCCTCGCTCGATGAGCTCATCGCCTTCGAGCCCGAGCCCGGCCTCGGCAACGGCGGCCTCGGCCGGCTCGCCGCGTGCTTCATGGATTCGCTCGCGACCCTCCGGGTGCCGGCCGTCGGCCATGGCATCCGGTACGAGTTCGGCATCTTCACGCAGGTCATCCGCGATGGCGGCCAGGTCGAGCTCACGGACACCTGGCTGCGGCAGGGCAACCCGTGGGAGATCGCGCGGCACGAGATCGCGGTGGATGTCGGCTTCGGCGGTCACGTCGAGGGGGGCCTGGACGCCTCGGGTCGCTATCGCGCGCGCTGGTTGCCCGAGGTCATCATCACCGGGCTCCCGCATGACACGCTGATCCCCGGCTTCGGCACGACCGCATGCAACGCGCTGCGGCTCTGGAAGGCCGAGGCCAAGGCGCGCTTCGACTTCGCCGCGTTCAACGCCGGCGACTTCCAGGCGGCCGTCGCGAGCATGGTCATCCCCGAGACGGTGACCAAGGTCCTGTACCCGTGCGACGAGCGAGAGGAGGGCAAGCGCCTGCGCCTCCAGCAGCAGTACTTCTTCGTCGCCTGCGCCCTGCAAGACCTCGTGCGCGAGCACCTCGCGGCCGGCCATCCCCTGTCATCGTTCCACGAGCGCCATGCCATCCAGCTCAACGACACGCATCCCGCGGTCGCCATCCCCGAGTTCATGCGGCTGCTCGTGGATGTTCACGGCATGGAGTGGTACGAAGCCTGGCTCGTGACGCACGCGACGTTCTCCTACACGAACCACACGCTCATGCCCGAGGCGCTCGAGTCATGGGACGCGGGTTTGTTCGAGAGCCTCCTGCCGCGGCACGTGCAGATCATCCACGAGATCAACCGCCGCGTCGTGGACGACGTTCGCGCCATGCGGCCCGGGGACGAGGATCTCGTCGCGCGCATGTCCATCCTGGACACGCGCACGAATCGCCTGCGCATGGCGCATCTCGCGACGGTGGGATCGCATGCCGTGAACGGCGTCTCGGCCCTGCACTCGGAGCTCCTGCGCACGACCGTGCTGGCGGACTTCGCCTCCATCTGGGGCGAGAAGTTCACGAGCGTCACGAACGGCGTGTCGCCGCGGCGCTTCCTGGCCCTGTCGAACCCGGATCTCGCGCGGCTCCTGACGCGGCACGCCGGCGACGACGGTTGGCTGACGCAGCTCGAGTCGCTGCGCGCGCTCGAACCGCTGGCTGACGACGCGGGCTTTCGCGAGGACTGGTCGCGGATCAAGGCGGCCAACAAGCGGCGGCTGGCGGCGCAGGTCGCGCAGGCCACGGGCGAGGTCGTGGATCCGGACTCGATGTTCGACATTCAGGTCAAGCGCATCCACGAGTACAAGCGGCAGCACCTGAACGTGCTGCACGCGCTGACGCTCTACCGGCGTCTCAAGGACGAGCCGGGGCTCGACGTCCCTCCGCGCACGATCCTGTTCGGCGGGAAGGCGGCGGCCTCGTACTTCATGGCGAAGCTGATGATCCGGCTGATCCACGCCACGGCTTCGCTGATCAACCGCGATCCCGCCATGAAGGGACGCCTCAGGGTCGTCTTCCTTCCGGGGCTGTCCGTCAAGAGCGCCGAACCGATCTACGCCGCGGCGGACCTGTCGGAGCAGATCAGCGTGGCCGGCACCGAGGCCTCCGGCACCGGCAACATGAAGCTCGCGATGAACGGAGCGCTGACCATCGGCACGTACGACGGCGCGAACATCGAGCTCCGCGACGCGGTCGGACCCGAGAACTTCTTCCTGTTCGGACTCGCCGTGGACGGCGTGCGGGAGCTCCACGAGGCGCGCTGGCGGCCGCGCGACATGGTCGAGCGCGACGACGAGCTGCGCGCGGCGATCGATCTCGTCGCGCGCGGCGTTCACCCGGGGGCGGGCGCCGGGACGTTCACGCCGCTGGTCGAGCACCTGCTCGATCACGACACGCACTTCGTGCTGGCGGACTACCGCGCCTACGTTGACTGCCAGGCGACCGTCTCGTCCGCGTTCCGCAACACCGACGAGTGGACGCGCCGCGCCATCCTCAGCGCGCTCCGCTGCGGCCCGTTCTCCTCGGACCGCGCCATCGCCGAGTACTGCGCGCGCATCTGGAACACCGAGCCGCTGCCGGGGTGAGGGGCGGTTTCCGTTCCGAGGCGTGACGGTCAGTCCCGCGCACGGGGTACGATGCGCGCATGGGTGCGAGTCGCGGGCCTCTCGATCTCGGCGTGCACGCGGTGCCGGGGGGGCTCGCGTTCGGCGTGGCGGCGCCGGCCGCCGAGAGCGTCGAGCTATGCGTGTTCGCCAGGGCGGCGGGCGCCGTCGAGACGGATCGCGTGCCGATGGAGCGTGGCGCGGACGGCGCGTGGCGGCTCACGCTCGCGGGCGCGGGCGCGCCGTTCCTGTACGGCCTCCGAGCGCACGGCGTGTTCGCGCCGGACAGCGGTTCGTGGCACGACCCGGGCAAGCTCCTGGTGGATCCGCGCGCGCCGGCCATCACCCCGGGCCCGGCGTGGAGCGAGTCGCTGCTCGCGCGGCGCTTCGGCGAGGACACGGGGGCGATCGCGCCCAAGGGCCTCGTCGCGGACGAGAGCTTCGACTGGGGCGATGATCGCGCGCCCGCGACGCCGCTCCATCGCGCCGTCATCTACGAGGCGCACGTGCGCGGTCTCACCATGCGGCATCCCGCCGTCCCGGCCGCGCTCCGCGGACGCTACGGCGCGCTCGGGCACGAGGCCGTCCTGGATCACCTGGCGTCGCTCGGCGTCACGGCGATCGAGTTGATGCCTGTCGCGCACTTCGTGCCGCAGAAGCCGCTCCTGATGAGCGGCAGGCCCAACGCATGGGGCTATGCGCCGCTGGGCTTCCTCGCCCCGCATGGCGGCTACGCCGAAGACCCGATGGGCGGCCAGGCGCGCGAGCTGAAAGCCGCCGTGCGCGCGCTTCACGCCGCGGGCATCGAGGTGATCGTGGACGCGTGCCTCGGTCACGGCATGGAGGGCGACGCCGACGGGCTCACGCTGTCCCTGCGGGGGCTCGACGCGCGCGCGTACTTCAAGCACGACGACGCGCGACGCCTCGTGAACCTGTCCGGCTGCGGCAACACGCTCGATGCCGGCTCGCGCGTGGTCGTGGACCTGTGGCTCGACGCGCTGCGGCGCTTCGCACGCGACTTTCGCGTGGACGGCTTCCGCCTGGATCTCGCGCCCATCCTGGGCCGCGCGCATGACGGCTTCGATCCCGGCGCGCGGCTCTTCCAGGAGATCGCGGCGGATCCGCTGCTCGCTCGCCTGAAGTGGTTCGCCGAACCGTGGGACGCCACGCTCGAGGGTCAGGCGATCGGACGGTTCCCGGCGCCGTTCTCCGAGTGGAACGACCGCTTCCGCGACGACGTCCGCTCGTTCTGGCGCGGCGACGAGGGCTTCGTGCCCCGGCTCGCGACGCGCCTCGGCGGGTCGAGCGATCTCTTCGCTTCCCGCGGGCCGCTCGCGTCGGTCAACTTCATCGCGTGTCACGACGGCTTCACGCTGCGGGACCTGGTGTCGCACGATCGCAAGCACAACGACGCGAACGGCGAGGGCGGGCGCGACGGTCACGACGACAACCGGAGCCGCAACTGGGGCGTCGAGGGGCCGACGGACGATCCCGTCGTCCTGGCGACGCGCGATCGCGTGGCCAGGAGCCTGCTCGCGACGGTCGCGCTCGCGCGCGGCGTGCCGCTGCTCGGACACGGCGACGAGATGGGTCGCACGCAGGCCGGCAACAACAACGCGTACGCGCATGACTCCGAGCTCACGTGGGTGGACTGGGCGCTCGATGATCGCCGCGCGGCGCTGCTCGACTTCACGCGGCGCGCGCTGGCTCTGCGGCGCGAGCGCGGCGACCTGACCGGCGCGGCGTTCTTCGCGAGCGGGGGCGGCGAGGGCGGCACGATCGCGCGCTGGCTGGCGCCCGAGGGGCACGAGATGAGCGCGCGCGACTGGGAGACGCCGTCGCGGCATGCGCTCGCGCTCCTGCTCGGTGACGGGCGCTCCAGGACGCTCGTGGCGGTCAATGCGGGCGCGGGGCACGAGCGGTTCGTGCTGGCCGATAGCGAGACGGGCTGGGACGTCCTGCTGCACTCGGCCGAGCCCGCGACGCTGGCGCGCGACGGCGCGTCGTGCACCCTGCCGCCCGGAACGCTCGCCGTTTTCGGGGAGCGGCCAGCATGAGCGCGGAGATCGATTCCGCGGAGCGCGCGCGCCTCGAGCGGGGCGAGCACGCGCTGCCTCATCGCGTGCTCGGCGCGCATCCCTGCGACGGCGGCGTCGTGATCCGCGCGTGGCATCCCGACGCGATCGCGTGCGAGATCCTCGTGCAGGGCGAGCGCCTGACCATGGCGCGCGAGGGCGCCGGCGTGTTCAGCGTCGTCGCGCCGGGCGCCGTGCTCCCGCTGCGCTATCGGCAGCGGTTCTCGTTCGCCGATGGCGCCACGTGGGAGCGCGAGGATCCGTATCGCTTCCCGCCGACGTTCGGCGCCATGGACGAGCACCTGTGGGCCGAGGGCTCGCATCGGCGGCCGTGGGAGCGCCTCGGCGCGCGCGTCACCGAGGTGGACGGCGTCGAGGGCACGGCCTTCGCGGTGTGGGCGCCCGCGGCGCGCGCGGTCTCCGTGCTCGGCGACTTCTGCGCGTGGGACGAGCGCCTGCTGCCGATGCGCGGCATGGGCAGCAGCGGCGTCTTCGAGCTCTTCGTGCCCGGCGTCGCGAGCGGCGCGCACTACGCGTACAGGATCCTGGGCGCCGACGGCGTGGCCCGGCGCAAGGCCGATCCGTTCGCGCGACATGCGGACCGGCCGCCGGGCACCGCCTCGCGCGTGTTCGATTCGCGCCACGCCTGGCAGGACGCTTCGTGGATGAGCGAGCGCGGCCGGCGCGATCACCTGCGCGCGCCCATGGCGATCTACGAGGTTCATCTCGGCTCGTGGGCGCGCGTGCCCGAGGAGGGCGGGCGGTGCCTCACGTACCGCGAGATCGCTCCGCGGCTGGCCGATCACGTCGCGCGCCTGGGCTTCACGCATGTCGAGCTCATGCCCGTCATGGAGCATCCGTTCGATCCGTCGTGGGGCTATCAGGTGTCGGGCTACTACGCGCCGACGAGCCGGTTCGGCGATCCCGACGACTTCCGCTTCCTGGTGGATCACCTGCACGCGCGCGGCATCGGCGTGATCCTGGACTGGGTGCCCGGGCACTTCGTCAAGGATGACTGGGCGCTCGCGCGCTTTGACGGCACGGCGCTGTTCGAGCACGCCGATCCGCGCCGCGGGGAACACCCGGACTGGGGCACGGCGGTCTTCAACCTCGGCCGCAACGAGGTCCGCGCCTTCCTGATCGGCAACGCGCTGTCGTGGCTGCGCGAGTTCCACGTGGATGGCCTGCGCGTGGACGCCGTGGCCTCGATGCTGTACCTCGACTACAGCCGCAAGGCGGGCGAGTGGGTGCCCAACGCGCTCGGCGGACGCGAGGACCTCGACGCCGTGTCCTTCCTGCGCGAGATGCACGACGTCGTCCATGCGGAGTGTCCGGGCGCGTTCACGATCGCCGAGGAGAGCACGGCGTGGCCCGGCGTCACGGCGCCGACCGATCGCGGCGGGCTCGGCTTCACGTTCAAATGGAACATGGGCTGGATGCACGACACGCTGCGCTACTTCAGCGCCGATCCGGTGCACCGGCGCCACCAGCACGAGGAGATGACGTTCGCGATGCTCTACGAGCACAGCGAGCGCTTCGTGAACGCGCTGTCGCATGACGAGGTCGTGCACGGGAAGGGTTCCCTGCTCGGCAAGATGCCGGGCGATCCGTGGCAGCGGTTCGCGAATCTCCGCTGCCTGCTCGCCTATCAGTGGGGGAGGCCCGGCAAGAAGCACCTGTTCATGGGGATGGAGTTCGGCGCCGAGAGCGAGTGGTCGCACGAGGAGAGCCTGCCGTGGCACCTGGCGGAGGGCCCGGAGCGCCAGGGCTTGCTGCGCTTCGTGGCGGCGCTGGGCACGCTGTACCGGGACCTGTCGTGCCTGTCGCGCAGCGATCCCGACGCCTCGGGCTTCGAGTGGATCGAGTGTCACGACCGGGATCACGCGGTCTTCGCGTTCGAGCGGCGCGATGATCGCTCGCATGCCGTCATCGTGCTGAACCTGACGCCGGTGCCGCGGCCCGCGTGGCGGCTGGGCGCGCCGACCTCCGCGGCGTATCGCGTCGTGCTCGACTCGGACGATCGCGCGTTCGGCGGCAGCGGCTTCCCGCGCTCGGATCTGCTGCGGACGGAGCCCATCGCCTGGCACGGGCGCTCGCAATCCATGGTGGTTGACCTGCCGCCTCTCGCGGCGCTCGTGCTGGTGCCCGAGCACGAGGCGCCGGTGGATCCGCGCCACCTGCGCCTGCGCGAGGCCTCGCGTCGCGCCGGGATCCTCGACGGGTATCACGACGTCGCGGGCGCGTGGCATGCGACGACCGACGAGACGCGCGTGGCGCTCCTGCACGCGATGGGGCGGTCGGCGGACGGCGATGAGGGCGAGGGCGAGGCCGCGACGGAGGCCGGCGAGTCCGAGCGCCCGCGCGTGGCGTGCCCGTCGGTGCCGGAGATCGCGCGCGCGCCCCGCGTCACGGGCGTCACCGCGAACCTGTACTCGCTGCGCGGCGAGCGGTCGTGGGGCGTCGGAGACCTGTCGGACCTCGCGCGCCTCTGCGAGCGCGTGGGGGAGCGCGGCGGCGGCTTCGTCGCCGTGAGCCCGCTGCACGTCGTGCGCAACGCGGGGCATGACATCAGCCCGTACTCGCCTCTCTCCCGGCTGTACAGGAATCCCGTTTACCTCGACATCGAGGCCGTGCCCGAGTGGGCGGACGCGCCCGCCGCGCGGAGGCTCGCGGACGGCGCGGAGGCGCGCGCGGAGCTCGCGGCGCTGCGCGCGGCGCCCCTGGTCGAGTGGGAGCGCGTCGCGGCTCTCAAGGATCGCGTGCTGCGCGCCCTGCACGCCGAGTTCGTTCGGCGGCACGAAGCCAGCGACTCGGAGCGCGGGCGCGCGTTCGCGGCGTTCGCGCGCGAGGACGAAGCGCTCCTGCCGTTCGCGACGTTCCGCGCGCTGGAGGCCGAGTTCGGGGCCTGGCCCGAGTGGCCCGCCGCGCTTCGCGAACCGGCCTCGGCCGAGGTGGCCGCCTTCCGCGCGGCGCATCGCACGGAGGTCTCGTACCACGCGTGGCTCCAGTTCGAGATGGAGCGGCAGCTCGCGGGCGTGGCGTCGCGCGCGCGAAGGGCGGGGCTCTCGCTCGGCCTCATGACGGATCTCGCGCTCGGCAGTCGTGGCGACGGGTTCGACGCGTGGTTCTTCCGCGAGGCGTTCGCGTTCGGCGCGAGCGCGGGCGCGCCGCCGGATCCGCTCGGTCCCGAGGGGCAGGACTGGGGCTTCCCGCCGATGGATCCCTGGGGGAGCCTCGCGAGCGGTCACGAGTTCTGGCGGCGGCTGGTGCGCGCGAATCTCGCGCACGCCGGGGCGATGCGCGTGGACCACGTGCTCGGCCTGGGCCGGCTGTTCTGGATCCCGGCGGGCGAGCCGGCGTCGCGCGGCGCCTACGTGCGCCAGCCGGCGGACGGCCTCCTCGACGTGCTCGCGCAGGAGAGCCGTCGCGCGCGCGCGGTCGTCATCGGCGAGGATCTCGGCACGGTGCCCGAGGACTGGCCCGCGGTGATGGAGCGCTGGGGCGTGCTGTCCACGCGCGTCCTGCTGTTCCAGCGGGAGGCGACCGGCGAGTTTCTCGAGCCCGGGCGCTGGGGCGCGCGCGCGCTCGCGCTCGCGAGCACGCACGACCTGCCGACGCTTCCGGGCTGGAGGGCCGGGCGCGATCTCGAGCTGCGCGCGGAGCTCGGGCTCGCGAAGAGTGGCCAGGCTCTCGCCGCCGCGCGGCGCGATCGCGCGCGCGAGGTCGCGGCGCTCGAGGCCGCCATGCGCGCGCAGGGCGCGCTCGCGCCGGGCGCTGCGGGCGACGGCGCCTTCGTGCGCGCGGCTCACGCGCTGCTGGCGGCGACGCCCTCGCCGCTCGTCGGCCTTCAGCTCGCCGACCTCGCGGGCGAGACGGAGCCCGTGAACATCCCGGGCCTTCCGCCCGATCGCTGGCCCTCCTGGCGCCGCCGCCTCCCCCCGCTGGAGTCCATCGAGCTGCCCGAGCGCATGGGATAGCTTCGCCCGCCGCGCACGATGCGCTGGCGCAGCGAATGGTCCACAGCCTTCATCCCACCTCTCGCTCCGCGTGTCCAGGAAATGGGGTCTGACCCCAATATCAGGAAAATGCGGCCTGACCCCAGCATCCAGCGAAGGGGCCATGGACTTCATCCCAGCTCGCGCTCCGCGTGTCCAGGAAATGGGGTCTGACCCCAGAGTCGGACCCCGGCGGCGGGCAGAGTTGGGCGCGCGGGGGGCGTTAGAGGTCGGAGCCGTCCGGGATGACGGCGCCCTTGGTGATGACCAGGATGCCGTCGCGGACGTGCCAGCCGGGGCCGTCGGCGTCTTCGCGGCCGATCCA
This sequence comes from uncultured Thermoanaerobaculia bacterium, assembly GCA_964613915.1. Taxonomy (GTDB): domain Bacteria; phylum Acidobacteriota; class JBCCFW01; order JBCCFW01; family JBCCFW01; genus CAZTIW01. Next base: position 237,997 of record CAZTIW010000001.1, on the reverse strand, counting down.
GCTGCGCGCCGTCACGCCGCGGCCGACGCGGGCGTTCTTGTCCACGATGACGCGCTCGAGGCGCGCGCCGGGCCCGATGCCGATCGGTGGGATGCCGCGCGCCGTCGCGTGGGCGATCTCTTCGGCCGACTCGTAATAGTCGGCGCCCATGAGCACGCAGTTTCTCAGGCTCGCGTTCTCGCGCACGACCGATCGCAGGCCGATGACGGAGTGCTCGACATCGGCCCCGTCCAGCACGGCGCCATGGCCGAGCACCGCGCGATCCACGCGGCAGCGCAGCGTCTTGGTCGGCGGCAGCATGCGCGCGTGCGTGTACACCGGCTTGGTCGCGTCGTAGAGGTTGAATCGCGGGAGCGGCTCGCACAGATCCATGTTCGCGTCGAAGAACGAGCCGACGGTTCCGACATCGGTCCAGTAGCCGTCGAAGCGATAGCCGTGCACGGGCATGCGCGAGATGGCATGCGGGATGACGTGCTTGCCGAAGTCCACGAGTTCGGGGTGGGCAGCGAGCAGCGAGAACAGCACCTCGTGGTTGAACACGTAGATGCCCATGGACGCGAGGTAGCGGCGCCCCTGCGCCGAGGGCTCCGCGCCCGTGTCGCTCTCGAGGCCAGCCAGCTTCTCGGCCGGGGGCTTCTCGACGAACTCGACGATCCGTCCGCTCGGATCCGTCTTCATGATGCCGAAGCCGGTCGCGTCCTCGGCGGTCACGGGGATCGTCGCCACCGTCAGCGCGGCGCCCGAGGCCTCGTGCGCCGCGAGCATCGGGTTGAAGTCCATCTGGTAGAGCTGGTCGCCCGAGAGAATGAGCGTGTGGCGGTGCCGGTAGCTGGCCAGGTGATGCTGCATCTGCCGCACCGCGTCGGCGGTGCCCTGGAACCAGGCCGCATCCGTGGGCGTCTGCTCGGCCGCCAGGATGTTGACGAAGCCCTTGCTGAAGATGCTGAACCGGTAGGTGTTCGTGACGTGGTGGTTGAGCGAGGCCGAGTTGAACTGCGTGAGGATGAAGATCCGGTTGATGCTGGAGTTCAGGCAGTTGCTGATCGGCACGTCAATGAGACGGTACTTCCCGCCGAACGGGACGGCCGGCTTGCTGCGCACGTGCGTGAGCGGAAAGAGCCGCTGCCCGGCCCCGCCGCCCAGGATGATCGCGAGCACGCTCCGCATGCGCTGCCGTCCTTTCTCACGTCTCGTTGCGAGATGCGGCGGATTGTCTCACGCGCGCACCCCGCCCGCCCGGAGGGCCTCGGCGTAGAGCCGGGCGTACTCGGAGGCCGATCGGCGCCAGGAGACATCCGTCGTCATGCCGTTGCGCATGATGGCGCGCCGCGCCGTCTCGTCGCGCCAGATGCCGAGCGCCGTGCGGGCCGCGCGCTCGAGCGCCGGGCCGTCATGCGCGTCCATCAGCACCCCGGTGCCCGTGCCGCGCGCGGGATCGAAGGCGACGACGCTGTCGCGCAGGCCGCCCGTTGGGTACACGAGCGGGATGGCGCCGTACCGCAGCGCGTACATCTGGCTCAGCCCGCACGGCTCGTACCACGACGGCATGAGCAGGATGTCGGCCGCCGCGTACAGCCGGTGCGCCAGCGCCTCGTCATGACGGAGCGCCACGCGGACGCGACCGGCCAGGGTCCGCTCGAGGCCCGCGAGCGCCTCGTGGTAACGCGGCTCGCCCGAGCCGAGCACGATGGTCTGCGCGTCGGGCTCGGAGATCGCGAGGCGCGGCAGCGCGTCGAGGATCTGGTCCACGCCCTTCTCGGGAACGAGACGCCCGACGAAGACCATCAGCGGGCGCGCGGGATCCAGGTCGTGCTCGCGGCACATCACCGCCCGGGTCGCCGCCTTGCCGGACGGATCGTCCGCGTCATAGGGAGCCTCGAGGACCGGGTCGGACGCGGGATCCCACGCGTCCGTGTCAATGCCGTTCAGGATGCCGCGGAACCGGTCGCCCATCATCCGGAACGCGTAGTCCAGGCCGTGGCTCGCGTGGGGCTCGGTGCGTAGCTCGTCGGCGTGCGTCGGGCTGACGGTCGTCGCGCGCGTGGCGTGCAGGAGCGCCGCCTTCGCGGAGTTGTAGCGCGCGTCGTGGTCGCAGGATCCCCGATCGAGGTCCGGCGGCAGGTCCAGCGCCTCGACGGCCGCCCAGTCCAGCGGCCCCGAGTACCGAGCGGCATGCGCCGTGAACACGGTCGGAGCGCGCGGTCCGAACGTGCCGTGCGCGATCCACACCGACGCGAACGAGACGTGATGATCGTGAAGGTGGACGACATCCACGGGCGGCAGGTCGCCGGCGCGCCCCTCGTTCGCGGCGGCGATCAGGCGCGCCGCGGCGTGCGAGAGAACGGCCTGGCGTTCGAGCTGGCCGGACGGGGCGTGGATCCCGCCCTCATGAAAGACCGCGTGGTCCGCGAACAGGAGAGGAAACGGCGCGACGTCAGGCGCGGCGCGCAGCGTCTGGTGCGCGAGCTCACGCGGGTCGACGCGGACGGCATCGCGCGCGATCCGGGTCGCGGGGATCTCGGCGAGGTGGCCGTACCGGGGGATCAGGACCGAGGCGCGCGACGCGCCGTCGGCCCGTGGCAGCCAGCGGGGAAGGGCGCCGACGACATCGGCGAGGCCCCCGGCCTTGGCCCAGGGCGCGCACTCGGCCGAGACGTGAAGGACGTGCATCGGGGGATTGTAGGGGGTGGCGACCCTCAAGGATCCGCGCGGGCGGCCGACGATCGTGCGGGGGGACGGAACGCGACGGGAGCCCGCCCGTCGGGTCGCCCCATGGCGTTTTCCGAACTATCGGCTACCCTACGCACTTCCCCACAGTCCAGGAAGCTCATGCGCCGCCCCGTTTCTCTCGCCGGCATCGTGCTCGCGTGCGTGCTCGCCATCCCGGCGAGCGCCGCGACGCCGCCATCGCTCGGCGCGCTCGTGCCGCTGATTCCGGCGACCGAGACGGCCACGCTCCTGGCGCTCGCATGCCAGCCCGAGAACTGCCCCACGCGGCAGGAGGCTCGATCGCGGCTCCATCGCGAGCTCGTTCCGCACATTGACGCCAGGGGCATCCCGGCGAGCGCCCAGGACGAGGTCGCCCTCCTGCGCGGGCTCAGCGATTACCCGTGCGCGGCGGGCGAGCTCCGCGTGGAGCGCGCGCTGGTGCTCGGCGATGCCGCGCGCGTCAGCCTCGCCGGGAGCCGGGGCGGCGGCTGCAGCGTGCTGATGCGGCGCGATGGCGACGGGTGGGCTCTCGTCATGGTCCTGGGCTGGACGCTGCGGAGCTGATTCCCCGCGAGGGGGGGAGGTCGCTCCGTTCGCAGCAACACGCTGCACGTCGGCGAGCGCGACGCACGCGGCCATGTCGCGCGACGCGCGATTCAGAAACCGGGGCCGAAGAGGAAGTGGATGCGGCCGGATGGCTCGCCGGGTTCGGGATCGAGGTTGAATCCGTACGCGAGACGGAGCGGGCCCGCCGGCGTGGAGATGAGAACGCCGGGACCCGCGCCCACGCGCAGCGACGTGCCGCCGAGATCCGAGGCGTCGGACCAGGCGTTGCCGGCGTCCACGAAGGCGAACGCGCTGACGTAGCGCCCCATCCGGAAGCGGAACTCGTTGCTCAGGACCAGGAAGGCCTCGCCGCCCGCGGGCTTGCCGGTCACGGGATCGCGGGGGCCGATCGCGTCGGTCCGGAATCCCCGCACCGAACTCGAGCCACCCACGAAGAAGCGCTCTGACGCCGGCACGTCGTCGCCGTCGAACGGCATCGCGGCGCCTGCCCGGATGGACGCGACCCACGAGAGGTTCGAGCGGATCGGAATCACGCGCGCATGCTTGACGACGAGCTGCGTGAAGCTGGCGCTGGAGCCGAGCGCCCGCGAGTTGATTTCGAAGTCGGCGCTCGTGAACGAGCCACGGCGGGGAAGCAAGGCGTCATCGCGCGTGTCGTGAGCCACGGCGAAGCCCACGCCCGCGACGACGCCGCTCTCGTCGGCATCGGTCAGCTCGAGGTCGTCGAGCCGGAAGGACTCGATGCGATACCGGCCCTGGATCGTCGTGCGCGGCGTCAGCGCGCGCGACAGCTGAATCGCGAGCTGCTGGCGGCGCGACACGAAGCTCTCGCGCCGCTCGTCGCGCACGCCCGCTGACGCGACCAGGTCGAGCCGCGATCCCCAGGCGTTCTTCCAGCCGGCGACGACCTCCGCCTGGTCCTCGGCGGCGCCCGCCTGCAGCGAGAGCCCGAGCGAGAGGGCCTTGCCGCCGATGTTGCGGTCGGCCACCGAGAACGCCACGCGCGGGCCTTCCTCGCCCACCCAGCCGGCGCCGGCGGAGATCTCGAAGTTGTCGCGCTCGCGCACCTGCACCAGGACATCGCGCACGGTCGCGCTGGCGTCGCCGGGTTCCTCGTCGCGCACCACGACGGACCCGAAGGGGCCCAGCCGCAGCACGTCCCGCTGGGCGCGCGCCAGCGCCGCGTGCGAGAGATCGTCACCAGGCTTCAGGCCCGTCGCGCGTCGCACGACTGACGGTCGCGTGCGGCGCTCGCCAGCCACGCGCACGGCGCCGACGGCGATGCGCGGGCCGGGCTCCACGTCGAAGATGACGCGCCCCTCGCCCTCGCGCTCGATGCGCCACGTCACCGTCCCCGACGAGTGGCCCTGCTGGTCGAGCGCGTCCAGCAGGAGGCCCGCGATGTCGTCGAGCTGCGCGGGACGCGCGACGCCGGGCACGAGATCGCTGATGAGCTCGCGCGCCGCCGCCGGAGGATCGCCGGGCATGCCCAGGATCTCGGCGCGCTCGAGGCGCACCTGCTCGCCGCGCGTGATCGTGAACTCGACGGCCGCGGCCTCGCGCGCGTCGGGGAACGAGACGCGGGCTGGCTCGACGCTCGCGTCGAGGTACCCGGCGTCTTGCAGCGACCCGAGCAGGGCCTCCGCGTCGCGGTGGAGCAGCTCGGGCGAGAGACCGGGCCGTCTCTTGAGGCCACGCCCCGGCGAGTCCATGGTCTCGAGGAGCGTCTCGGTCATGTCGCCAGCGCCCTCGAGGCGCACCTGCTGGACGTGCACGCGCGGGCCGGGATCCATGACGGCGTGAAGCGCCATGGCGTCCGGGTCGTCCTCGCGCGTCACCGTGGTCTCCGCGTACCAGTAGCCCTGAAGGCGCAGGCGCGCGACGATCGACTCCTGCACCTGCTCGTCGGCGTCGCGCGACCGGCCGAAGTCGGACAGGTCGCGCCACGCCAGGGCGCGGAGCCTCTCGCGCTGCTTGCGCGTGAGCGTTCCGCTCCCGTCTTCGATCGTCAGCGCGACGCGTTCCGCCGGCCGGGCCGTGCACGTCACGTCGAGCGTGCCCGGTTCGCGGGCAGGCTCCGAGGCGCAGCGCAGCCGGGCGAGCGGGTGCGTGGTGGCCAGCTCCTGCCGGGCCCGGCGCGAGGCCAGGGACAGGGCGCGCGCATCGGCCCGCGATCCCGGCTGCAGCGCGAGCGCCTTCGCGACGTCCGTCCGGCGATCCTCGGGGACGCCGTCGAGCGTCACGGAGACGCAGCGCGGGGTCTCGTCGGCGGTCGCCTTGTTGCGGCCGATGCCGAAGCGCTTGAGCCATCGGATCTCGCCCACCGTGCGACCGGTCGCCTCGTGCGCCGCCCTGACCAGCCACTTCGCTGCCAGCCAGCGGACCTCCGTCGACGATTCTTCCTTGCCGCCGAGATCGGTCGAGTGAGCGGCGAAGAAGCGGCGCCCGAATCGCTGCCCGACCGTGATGCGCGCGGCCCGGTCGCCCTGCCCCTCGAGGAACGCGGGATCCACCTGCAGCAGATCGAGTCCACCCAGCGATTCCACGCCGACGTCGTCCGCGGCGGCGCTGATTGCTTGCTCGGCGGTGCCGCTCGTGCCGCCGACCATGCCGCGCGTGAGCAGGAGCGCCGCGATCCGCTCGCGGGGCAACTCCGGATCCGACGCGAGGTCAATGCGGGGCGCCGTGGCGCGGCCCGAGATGGACAGCGACACGACATGCGCGCCGATCTGCGTCGTGGCGTCCACGCGCAGGTCTGGGTCGTTGGGGCGCGCCGGCGAGAAGTCCAGGCTCGCGGCCTCGAGACGGTAGCGCACGCCCTGGAAGAACAGGCGCCCGCCGTCCACGCTGGTGATGGAGCCATCCACGACGGGCCGCGCCAGCGTCCCGCGCATGCGCAGGTCAGCCCGCATCTCCGCGCGCGCGATGTCGTTGTCCACCCACACGCCGCCCTCGGGCGCCCGCACGGCGACGTCCAGGCCGATGCGGGCCAGCGCGCCGGACGGCTCGCGCATGGCCGCTGGAGCCCCGCGTCGCAGCAGGGCCGCCGCGAGGTTCAGGTCCTTGGCCAGCGTGGCCTGGAGAACGTCGAGCTTCCCTGAGATGACCGAGCCGCCCCAGTCGCCCGCCCACGTCAGGTCCAGATCCGACAGCGATCGGAGGCGCAGGGCCTCGGGCACGGCCAGCGCGACGCCCGAACCGCGCAGGTGAACGCGGAACGGGCCGCCGAGTTCGAACTCGGCGTCCGCCGTCGCGGGGCCACCGCCGAGGAAGGCGCGGGCCCGGCGCAACACGAAGCGCTTGCCGTCGAACAGCACCTCGCCCTCGAGATCTTCGAAGACGTGAGGGAAGCCATCCGACCGCATCTCGCCGCGCGTCAGTCGCAGCAGTCCGTCCACGCGCACGTCGGTGCCCTCGCCGTCCACGACGACGCGAGCGTCCACGTCGCCGGCCAGCTCGACCTGCCACGACGGGCCGCGCCAGCCTTCGGTGCGCGATCGCGATCGCGCGCGCAGCTGCCACCGGAGCGGGCTCGCCAGGTGCGCGTTGCCGTCCATCTCCAGCTCGAGGCCGCCCTGCCTCACGCGGACGGCGGAAAGGGTCACGTCGCGACCGAGGCCGATGAGCTCCACGGGTTCGAGCGCGTTCAGGGTCCAGCCGACATGCCGGACGCAGGCCTGCGCCAGGCTCGCGGACCAGCGCGCGTGCTCGAGGTCGTCCAGGGTGCCTTCCGCCGCGAGCCGCAGGCTGCTCACCGTGACCTCGCCGGGATCCTCGTCGCGCGGGATCGGCAGCGTGATGGCCGGGAGCGCGAGGTCCAGCGCGAACCGGCGGGGGGCATCGAGTTGCAGGCTCGCCGTGCCGCGCGCGCCGGGATGCTGGCTGCTCGCGGCGCGCAGCACGAGGGACCCGTCCTCGATGCCCAGCGTCCCGAAGAGATCGGCCGGGCCCGCCCCGCGCAGCCGGACGGCGCGCGCCTGGATCAGCGCGGGGTCCGGGAGACGCGGCGCGGCGAGGCTCCCCGCGACGCGCATGCTTCCCGAGAGCGATCCCTCGATGCCCAGATCCGGCAGGAGGCTCGCGAGGTCCAGCTTGCTCGCGAGGATCTCGAGGTCGCCGTCGCCCTGCGTGACGGGCATGGAGCCGTGCGCGCGCAGCGTGCCCTGCCCGGCGCGGGCGGAGGCTTCGTCCACCACGAGCAAGTCGCCCGAGTAGCTGCCCGCGAGCGAGACATCGTGAAGGACCTGCTCGCCGTAGGTCGCGCGCTCCGAGGCAAGCGTGGCGGTCAGCTCGATCGCGCCGAACGTGCCCCCGATCGTGCCCGAGCCCGAAACGAGACCGCCCAGCGGCGTTGTCATGCGCGCGGCCCGCGCGATCTCGGCCAAGTCGGCGTCGGTCACGGTCCACGTTCCGGCGAGGCCATCGGGTCGCAGGAGAACCGAGCCTGTCGCTCCGCCCGTCGGTCCCGCGACGACGATGTCCTCGAGCAGCCAGCCGTCAGGCACGCGACGCGCGCGGCCGCTGACGTCGCCCGCCCGCAGGTCGGCCAGCGTCAGCCCCGCGATCCGCCCGGTGGCCTCGATGTCGGGAGAGGCAGCCGGGCCGCGCAGCGTGAGCTCGGCGGCGAGCACGCCCCGCGGATTGGCGCGCGACAGGCGCGCGCCGGCGAGGGATCGCGCGAACTCCGCCACGGGTCCGCGCACGCGCGCGGTGAGAGCGAGGACTCCGTCGAAGCCGACGGTGCCCGAGCCCGTCGCCGCGAGAGCGCCCGAGGTCAGGTCGGCCTGTCGCACGTGCAGCGCGCCGTCGGCGAGCTCGACGGCCAGGGTTCCCGCGAGCGGGATCTCGTTGCCCGCCGGCGCTGCCTGCGCGCGCAGCGTCACGTCCATGCCGCCGCGCGCGCGTCCCGGGTTCTCGACGGGCACCGCGATCTGCGCGCCGACGTCGATCGTGCAGGCGAGCCGCGAGGCGAACTCCGTGGCCGCCGCCGGCAGCGGAAGGAGGCGAGCGTCGAGGTCCCGGGCGTCAATCACGAGCGCGACGATGCGCTGCCCGTTCGCGCCGCCGAGGCGGCCCGTCGCCTGCAGGCTCCCGCCGCACGCCCGGGCGCGCAGTTCCGTCAGTTCGACGCCGTCGGCGGACGGCGCGAGGCGCGCGGCGAGCGCTTCGAGTCGCAGCGGCGGCAGCCCCTCTCGCCAGCCCGAGGCGACGAGCGCGGGCGAGGCGATCTCGAGGGACGGCATCGCGGCGCCGCTCCACGTGGCCCGCACGCGCGCCGCACCCTCGAGCGAGGTCGCATGGTCCGGCGCCAGCACGGCCATCAGGCCCGCCGCGGACGCCTCGCCCTGGATCGTCCCGTGCCAGGTCGCCGTCTCGCCGGGCGGCGCGCGTCGCTCGATGCCGCCCGCGAAGGAACCGACATCGCGAGCCGTGACGCGCAGGTCGGTCAGGTGCAGGCTCGCCGCGTCCGCGGTGAGGCGCAGCGATAGCTCGGGCAGGTGAAGGGCGCGGCCCGCCATGCTCGCGTCCACGCCCTGCGCCTCGAACGTCCCGCGCATGGCCGGCACGAGAAGCGCGCTGAATCGCGAGCGCGCGATGGCGATGCGCCCGTCGCGCGCGAGCCCGTCGATCTCCCATCTGGCATCCGTCAGCGTCACGCTGTCCACGCGGAGGGCGGGCTTGCTTCGGGACGTCGCGGGGCCGCCACCGAGCCTCGCAAGAGGCCCGTCCGCGTGCAGGCGCGCGACCGGCTCGTCAACCTCGAGGCTCGTCACGCGGATGTCGCCGCGCAGGAGCGCCGGGATCGCGAGCCGCACGCGCACGCGCGGCGCCGTGACGGTGTCGTCCTCGCACTGGAGAGCGATGTTCTCCGCGGTCACGACCGGGGGCCGCAGCGCGAGGCGTCCGATGCTCACCGTGCAGTCGCTCGAGCTCGCGGTGGCCGTGGCGAGGCCGCTGGCGATGCGGCGCGCGACGACGTCGGTCCGCAACAGGATGGCGACCGCCACGAGAAGCAGCGCGCCAGCGACGGCGACGGCCGCGACGGCTGCCACGGCCGCGCGCCGAGCAACGCGCCGGCGCGCTGAGGGCGTAGGGGAGGTGGCGGGCACGCGTGAGGCGCGATCTTATCACGGCAGCCGGTCTCCCGCCGGCCCCCGGGAGCGTCATGGCGGCAGCGCTCGAGCGCCTTCCGCGCGCGTCTTGACTCGGCGGTTCCCGTCGTTTCTACTGCGGACATGACTTGCTCGACCCTGCGCGCGGCGGCGATGCCCTGTCAGGCCACGCCGGCGCGCGCGCGGGCGTGGGCGAGCGGGCGCCTGGCCGGGGTTTCGTCGTGACCGAGCCACGCGCTCCGCAGCCGCACGGGCGGGAAGTGCGCTGCATCGCGTGCGGCGAGGTCTCGCGCCAGCGCGTGGTCGCTCCGGCGCCGCTGGACGGCGCGCCGGATCTCGACATGCGTCCCGGCGGACGCGCGCGCGCGGACATCGCCTCGTGGCTGCAGCAGTGTCCGTCGTGCGGGTACGCCGCGCCGCGCCTGGACGCGGGGCATGGCCACGACGTCGAGCCGATCGTGCGCAGCGCCGGCTACGCGGCCGTCAGGGCGTCGCCCGCGCTGCCGCCGGCGGCGCGACCGTTTGCGTGCCATGCGCTGATCCTGGAAGAGCTCGGGCACCTCGCGGACGCCGGCCTCGCCTCGCTTCATGCGGCCTGGGCCTGCGACGACGCGGGCGAGGCGGACGCCGCACGCGCGTGCCGCGCTCGCGCGCTCGACATGTGGGAGCACGGCAAGCACCAGGGGCTCGCGTTCGCCGACGATCACGCGCAGGAGTTCTGCCTCGTCGCGGACGTGCTGCGCCGCGCGGGGCGCATGGACGAGGCGCTCGTCGCCGTGCGCGAGGGATCGCTCCTGCCCGGCCTGCCGCCCATCCTGGCCGCGATCCTCGCCTTCCAGCTCGATCTCATCCAGCGCGGCGACCAGGCGGCGCACTCGCTCGACGAGATCGAGCCCGAGAGCGGGACATCGGCGCCATAGCTCGCTGAGAGTAGACTCGCGCGCATGACCGCCCCGGCCCTCGTCCATTGTCCGCACGCCCGCACGTGCGGCGCCTGCGCCTTGCTCGGCGCCACGGTCGAGGAGCAGCTCGAGCACGAGGAAGCCACCGTCGGCCGCGCGCTCTCGGCCTGGGAGGAGCTCGACCGCGTGCCGCTCGAGCGGTGCATCGCCTCGCCGCTCCAGCAGGGCTATCGCAACCGGGCGAAGATGGCGTTCGAGAATCGCGATCGCGACGGCGTCGCGCTCGGGTACTTCCAGCCGCGCTCGCGCGTCGTCGTGGACGCTCCCGACTGTCGCGTGCTCGCGCCCGAGCTCCTGGAGACGACCCGGTCGCTGCGGCGCCTCTTCGCTCGCGGCGGCATGGCGCCCGAGAGCCTGCGGTTCGTGGACGTGCGTTGCGGCAGCGATCCCCGGCTGCAGCACGTGACGCTCGTGATCGGGTCCGCTCGCGATGACGTTCCCGTGGACGCCATCCGCCGCGCGTGTCCGGACGTGGCCGGCATCGGCGTGAACGTGAACGCGAGCGCCGGGTCACAGGTCATCAAGGGGCCCGTCGCCGCCCTGTGGGGCGACGTGCAGGTGGCGTTTCAGCTGCGCGAGGCGACGCTTCTCGTCTCGCCCGGCGCGTTCTTCCAGGTGAACCTCGGCATGCTCGAGATCGTGCACGACCGCATGCGCGCCTTCTTCGGCGGCGGCACCGTGCTCGCCGACCTGTACGCGGGCGTGGGCACGCACGGGCTCGCGCTGCGCGAGGCGTTCGCTCGCGTGATCCTGGTCGAGGGCGTGACGGCCGCGGTGCGCGATGCCCGCGCCTCCGTCGCGGCGTCGCGCGCGCGGGGCGTCACGGTCATGGGAGCGCCGGTGGAGCGCGCCATGGGGCACGTGCGCGCGCAAGAGCCGGACGCGATCGTGCTCAACCCGTCGCGCGAGGGTTGCAAGCCCGGCGTGCTCGACGAGGTCGCGCAATCGCGCGCGAGCCGCGTGGCCTACCTGTCGTGCGAGCCGGTCACGCTGGCGCGCGATCTCGTGCGGCTGGTGCGCGGCGGATTCACCGTCGAATCCGTCGAACCGGTGCAGATGATGCCGCAGACGGCACAGGTCGAGGCTCTCGCGTTGCTCTCTCGCGCCGTCAAGCGCCCGCCCGGCAAGCCCGCGGCCCGGCGCACGCGGGGCGCTCCGCAGCGCTGACGCGGCGGCACGCGGTCTCTTTCCGTGGCATGCTCGCGTCATGTCCCACGAAGGCTCCGCACCGGTCGTTCCCACGCGCGTCGTTCAGATCGGCGACGATCCCGCCACCGATCCGGGCGTGCTCGAGGCCGCCGAGTTCCTGAAGGACGGACGGATCGTCGCGTTCCCGACGGAGACGGTCTACGGCCTCGGCGCGGACGCGCGCAACGCGGCAGCCGTCGAGCGCATCTTCGCCGCGAAGGAGCGCCCGGCCGACAACCCGGTCATCGTGCACGTCGCCTCGGTCGAGGACGCCGATCTCGCCTCGACGGGCGTGGACGATCGCGTGCGCGCGCTCGCGCGGGCGTTCTGGCCCGGTCCTCTCACGCTCGTGCTGCCCGCGCGGCCCGAGCTTCTCGCCGGCGCGTGTCGCGGGCTCAGCACCGTCGCGGTGCGCGTGCCCGCGCATCCGGTCGCGCTCGCGCTGTTGCGCGCGGCCGGCATCCCCATCGCCGCGCCGAGCGCGAACGTCTCGGGCCGGCCGAGCCCGACGCGCGCCGGGGACGTGCTGGCCGACCTCAACGGACGCATCCCGCTGATCCTGGATGGCGGGCCCTGCGATGTCGGCCTCGAGTCCACCGTCGTGGACCTCACGGGCGAGCCGCGAATCCTGCGTCCAGGAGCCATCTCCGCCGAGGACATCGAGCACGCGCTGGGCGCGAGCCTCGCCGCCACGACGGACGAGGACGCCCTGCGCCGGTCGCCGGGCACGCGGTACCGCCACTACGCGCCGCGGGCGCCGCTCATCCTGATCGGTCCGCGGGTTTCGCCCGCGCACGCGGTCGCGATCGCGCGCGCGAGGATGGAAGCGGGCGGACCGGGCGCGCGCATCGGGCATGTCGGCTCGCGGCAGGAGCTTCGCGATCTGCCCGGCGTCGTGTCGCCCATGCCGCCGGACGCTCCCCTCGATTTCGTGGCGCGATCGCTCTATGCCACGTTGCGGGATCTCGATGCCGGCGGCGTCGTGGCCATCCTGGCCGAGGCCCCCGCGGGCCGGGGCCTCGCGGCCTCCGTGGCCGATCGCCTGCGGCATGCGGCGTCCGTGATCGTCCAGGACGACGCGTCGCCTCTGGGCGCCGAGGTCGCGGCCGGCGCGTGATGCGCGCGGGTCGCCCGGTCGCGGGCGGCCAGGGTCGCCACGGGCGTGCCTGAATCGCGCGATCGGTGCATGATCCGCGCCCTTCCCGCTTGAGGAGCCCCCATGTCGTCGAGTCCGTCCGAACACGTCCCCGTTGACTTCGTGCGCGCCATCGTCCGCGAGGATGTCGCCGCGGGCAAGCACGGCGGCCAGGTCGTCACGCGGTTCCCGCCCGAGCCGAACGGCTACCTGCACGTCGGGCACGCGAAGGCGATCTGCCTCGACTTCGGCATCGCGAAGGAGTTCGGCGGGCACTGCAACCTGCGCATGGACGACACGAACCCTCTGGCCGAGGACGTCGAGTACGAGGAGGCCATCCGGCGGGACGTGCGCTGGCTCGGCTTCGAGTGGGGCGAGCATCAGTACCACGCGTCCGACTACTTCGAGAGGCTGTATGGCTGGGCCGAGGATCTGGTCCGCGCTGGCAAGGCGTACGTCTGCGACCTGAGCGAGGAAGCCGTGCGCAAGGGGCGCGGCACCGTGACGGAGGCCGGGCAGGAGAGCCCGTACCGAACCCGGACGCCCGAGGAGAACCTCGACCTGCTGCGCCGCATGCGCGCGGGCGAGTTCGCGGACGCCTCGCGCACGCTGCGCGCCAAGATCGACATGGCCTCGCCGAACATGAAGATGCGCGATCCGCTCATCTATCGGATCCGCAAGGCCTCGCACCACAGGACGGGGGACGCGTGGTGCATCTACCCCATGTACGACTTCGCGCACGGCCTGTCGGACGCGATCGAAGGCGTCACGCACTCGCTGTGCACGCTCGAGTTCGACAACAATCGCGAGCTGTACGACTGGTTCATCAACAACTGCGACGTGCCGTGCAAGCCGGAGCAGATCGAGTTCGCGCGGCTGGCGCTGTCTTACACGGTGCTGTCCAAGCGCCGCCTCTTGCAGCTGGTCAGCGAGAAGCACGTCAGCGGCTGGGACGACCCGCGCATGCCGACGCTGGCGGGGATGCGCCGGCGCGGCTTCACGGCGGCGACGATTCGCAGGCTCTGCGAGCACGTGGGCGTGCACAAGCGCGCGAGCCTCGTGGACATGGCCGTGCTCGAGCACTTTCAGCGCGAGGAACTGAACGCGACGGCGCCGCGCGTCATGGCGGTGTTGCGGCCGCTCGAGGTCGTCATCGAGGACTGGCCCGCCGGCAAGGTCGAGATGGTCGAGGCCATCAACAACCCGGAGGACCCCGCCGCCGGCACGCGCCTCATCCCGTTCGCGGGAAGGCTCTTCATCGAGCAGGACGACTTCCGCGAGGTTCCTCCGCCCAAGTACTTCCGGCTGTCGCCCGGACGGGAGGTCCGTCTCAAGCACGGTTACTTCATCACGTGCCGCGAGGTCGTCAAGGACGCCGACGGCAACGTCGTGCGGCTGTCGTGCACGCACGATCCGGCCACGCGCGGCGGCGACGCTCCGGATGGCCGGAGCCCGAAGGGAACGCTCCACTGGGTGTCAGCCGAGCATGGCGTGCCGGCGGAGGTTCGCCTCTACGATCGCCTGTTCACCGCCGAGTCGCCGGGCGAGGGCGGCGTGGACTACCTGACGCAGATCAACCCCGCGTCGCTCGAGGTGCTCTCCGGTTGCGTGGTGGAGCCGAGCCTGCGCGAGCTCGCGCCGGGCGGCGCGGTGCAGTTCCTGCGGCACGGGTACTTCTGCGTGGATCCGGACTCGACGGCGGATCGCATGGTCTTCAACCGCACCGTCTCGCTGCGCGACTCCTGGGCCAAGATCGAGAAGGCCGCGGGAGGGTGAGTCCAGGTCCGGCTTCGCCGGCCGCAGCGCTTCAGAGCCCGAGGACGGCGCCGTCGCGGGCGAGGGTCATGCCGGCCGCGCGGACGCGGCGGGCCGCGGGCGAGGTCGCACGCGCGGCCGGGTTCGTGTGGTTGAGGTGCGTGAAGACCACCTTCGCGCGCTCCTCGGCGGGCAGGCTCGCGAAGCGATCGAGGGACTCGACGATGAACGGATGCGGGATCTCGCTCATGGCGCGGCCGGGGATCTCGCCGTCCGCGAAGAACGTGCCGTCGAGCAGCGCGACATCCACCGATCCGATCAGGTCCTCGATCCGCCGGTCCCACTTCTCCCACTTGTCGATGTCAGGGATGAACGCGACGCGGCGCGAGGGGCCCTCGATGAGGAACCCCACCGTGTCGCTGAACTCGTCGCGGTGGGGGACCGTGAAGGGCGTGATTGACAGGTCCGGCGCCAGGCGCACGGCGGTGTCCGGCTCCATCATCTCGAGCCGGATGAAGCCACCGGACACGAGCAGGCTCCACGGTCCGTTGTCGGTGAGGAACGCGCGCATGCGGCTCGTCGCGTGCACGGGGAGTCCCCGGGCGCCGTAGGCCTCGCGCCCGAGATGCAGCAGGCCGGCGTAGTGGCCGACGTGCGCATGCGTCAGGAAGACGCCCTCGAAGAGCGGAGGGCGCGGGCCGTCGAGCGAGCGCGTGGGCGGATGGTCGCGCGCGGCCTCGACCTGCGCGGGCAGGTCCGGCGTCGCGTCCACGAGCCACCGCTGTCCCGATCGCGGATCGCAGATCAGGAGCGACGAGACGAGCCTGCGCGCCGCGGACGACCGGCGGGCTCTCGCGCAGCACGGCTGCGAGCAGCCGATCTGCGGGAGACCCCCGTCCTGCGCCGTTCCCAGCACGACCACGTACGGTCCCGTCGCCGGCCCCTTCGCCCCTGCCACCGCGATCATCGCCGCCATCACGACTGCCAGCATCCCCCATCCTGCCACGCCTGGCGCGGTGACTTCTCGCAGGCGGGGGCCGACCCGAGCGGGCCGAGGGCCAGGGTGGCGGTCCGGGGCGGCGGGGAGCATGCTAGGCAGGTGACGCTTCGTCCTCCGCTGCCCGCCAGATGGCGGAGAGTACGGAGGACGAACTCCTCATGCACGCGCGAAGCGCGTGGCGGGAGGGGGTGAGGCTGGAGGGCCGCCCCGACAGCCGAGGGGGGACCGGCTGGTCCCCCCTGCGTTGATGCGCGGCGGCTCGGACTGAGCATTCCTGTTCGGTTGCGGCCGTGCCGCGCTTGGCAGGTGGCCAGGGAGGCCAGCGTGGCTACGAGAGGTTGAGAGTGCTGCGACCGAGCTTCATCACGACGTGGCGCGCGACCGTTTTCGCGGTCGTCGTGGCGCACGCCTGGCTCGTGATCGCTCCGCACGCCTGCGCGTGCACGCATCTCACGCGGCCCGCCGCGGCCAAGCCAGCGGCCTCGTCCTGCTGCTCTGCGAAGGCTGCCGCCGCAACCGATTCGAACTCCGAACGGTCGGGCGACTGCGGGCACTGCGATCTCATGCAGTGCGACGACACGCTGATCGTGGACACGAGCGTCGCCCCCGTCGCGCCGACGCACGAAGCGCCGGCGCCGATGGCGTTCGCGCCCGTCGTCCTGCCGCCCGCGTGCCTCGCGTCGATCGCGCCTCGCGCGCTGGCGCCCGGCCCCGCGCCACCGGGGACGCGGGGAGCCCCGGTCGGCCTCCTGCTCGCTCGCACGTCCGTCCTGCTGATCTGAGACGAACCCGCCGGTGTTCGCGCGCCGCCCGCGCGCCCCGTCGTCTCGCCGCGCGAATCCCTCGCTCGGCGGCCGCCCGATCGCTTCCCGCCAGGGATCGTCGGCTCCGGAGGTTCGTCATGGTCTTCAGTCGTTCCAGCCTCGCGCGCTCTCTCGCGCGGCTCGCGGCCCTCGCGGCCCTCGCGGTCGTTGCGGCCGGCGCGCGCCCCGTGCAGGCGCAGGTCGCGCCCGATCCCGCCGACGCGATCGTCGCGGCCATCGCCGACCCGCAGCTCAAGCTCGTGCTCGAGCACGTGCTCGCGCGCAACCCGTCCATCGGCGTCGCCCGCGCCCGCGCCTTCGCCGCGGGCACGATGCCGGCGCAACTGCGACCCCTGCCCGATCCCATGCTCATGGCGACGTGGCGGGCGAGGACCGATGACATGGAACGCGCGATGATCGGCCTGCGCCAGGAGGTCCCCCTCGGCGGCAAGCGCGGGCTGCGCGCCGAGGCCGCCTCGCTCGAGGCCGTCGCCATGGACGCCAGCGTCGAGGCCACGCGCCTGCGCGTCGTCACCGAGGCGCGCGAGGTCTATCACGAGATCGGCTTCCTGGACGCCACCGAGCGCATCATCCGCGAGGAGATCGAGACGCTCCGGCGCTTCGACGAGCTGGCGCGCTCGCGCTATGCGGCAGGCTCCGGCATGCAGGAGGACGCCGTGAAGATCCAGGCGGAGATCACGCGGAAGGAGATCGAGCTCATCGGTCTCGACTCCGCGCGCCGCGACGCCGTCGCCGCGCTGAACGCCCTGCGCGCGGATCCGTGGGGGAGCCTCGGCCGCGTTCCGCTCGGATCGCCCGCCGCGCCGCCCGAAGCCACGGGCGTGCAGGCGATCGCCATGTCGGATCGCCCGGAGATCGCGATGGCGGACGCCCGGATTGCCGCGGCGAGGGTGCGCGTCGAGCTCGCGCGCAAGGAGGGCGTGCCCGACCTGACGCTCCAGGGCGACTACGGCATCATGGGGGGGATGGGCTCCGGCCTGGACAACGACGAGATCACGCTGGGGGCGGGCATCAACCTGCCCGTGCACCGCGGGCGCATCGCCGCCGGCATCGATCAGGCCGTGCACGAGCAGGCGGCGGCCGTCGCGGAGCGCGCGGCCATCGAGGTCGCCTTGCGGCGGGACGCGGCGCAGATCACCGCGCGCCTCTCGCTCACCGAGCGGCAGTTGCGGCTCCATCGCGGCGTGCTCGCGGTTCAGGCCGACGAGGCGCTGCGCTCGGCGGAGTCGGCCTACGCCACGGGCATGGCCGGCTCGCTCGAGCTGCTCGACGCCGAGCGCGTGCTGTTCGAAGTGAGGCTCGGCACCGCGCGCGCGCAAGCCGACCTGCTGGTGCTCGCAGCGAGGCTCGAAGGCGTGCTCGCCCGCCCGGTCCGGCGAGAAGGAGGTGCCTCATGACCGCGCCCCGTTCCGCGATGACACGGTTCCTCGGCGCCGCGGCGCTCGTGGCCGCGGGCGCCGGCATCGCCGCGATCGCGATTCTCAACCCGTTTGGCCTGCCCTTCCTGCCCGCGCCCGGCGCGGCGGCGCTCGCGAGCGCCGAGAAGCCGCCGTCGCAGCTCTGGACCTGCGGCATGCACCCGCAGGTCGTGCAGGATCATCCGGGGACCTGCCCCAT
The DNA here is from genome assembly GCA_964613915.1 of uncultured Thermoanaerobaculia bacterium. Lineage (GTDB taxonomy): Bacteria > Acidobacteriota > JBCCFW01 > JBCCFW01 > JBCCFW01 > CAZTIW01. The sequence continues at coordinate 220,127 of CAZTIW010000001.1, read as the reverse complement.
CTGCCACATGGACCTGACGCCGATGGCGCGAGCGGCGGAGGCGGCGCCCGGCGAGCGACGCGTGGCGTTCTACCGGAGCCCGATGGATCCGATGGTCACGTCCCCCGTGCCCATGAAGGATCCGATGGGGATGGACTACGAGCCCGTCTACGCGGACGATGTCTCGGCGGGGCCCGAGGTGAATCTCGAGCCGGGCCTCGTGCAGCGGATGAACGTGACCACCGCGCCGGTCGTGCGGCAAGACCTCACGCGCACGGTGCGCACCGTGGGTCACGTGGAGTACGACCACGCGAGAGCCTCGACGGTGACCGTGAAGTTCGAGGCGTACGTGGAGCGCATGCACGTCCACGTCATCGGCGAGCGCGTTCGCAAGGGGCAGCCGCTCCTCGACGTGTACTCGCCCGCGCTGGTCCAGACGCAGCAGGACCTGCTGACCGCGCTGGCCTACGCCCGCCGGCTGCGGGACGCGGGCGAGGCCTCGCCCGAGACGCTCGGACGCGCGGACGCGCTCGTGCAAGCGGCGCGCGAGCGCCTGCGGCTCTGGGACATCTCGGCCGCGCAGATCGAGCGCGTGGAGCGCACCGGTGACGTCTCGCGGTTGCTCACGGTCACCGCGCCCGCGAGCGGCGTGATCACGAACCAGCTGCCGAGCCTCCAGGGCATGGAGCTGCGGCCAGGCATGCCGATCTACGAGATCGCCGACATGTCGAGCGTGTGGGTGCTGGCGGAGGTCTACGAGGATCAGGTCGCGGCCGTGGCCGAGGAAACGCACGCCCGCGTGACCCTCGAGGCCTACCCTGGCGAGACGTTCGACGCGCATGTCGCCGCCCTCACGCCGTGGGTGGAGACGGCCACGCGAACGGTGCGCGTGACCCTTCACGTCGCGAACCCGGGCGGCCGGCTCCGTCAGGGCATGTACGCGCAGGTCGAGTTCGCGCCCGTCGTGGCCCGCGGCGTGCTGGTCGTGCCGTCGCAGGCCGTCCTGAGGACGGGCCGGCGAAACGTCGCCGTGGTGAAGACCGGCGAAGGACGCTTCGCCCCGCGCGAGGTCGTTCTCGGGCACGAGTCCGATGGCGTCGCCCAGGTGCTGTCGGGGCTCGCCGAGGGCGAGGTCATCGTGACGTCAGCGCAGTTCCTCATTGACTCGGAATCCAACCTGCGTGCGGCCGTGCAGACCCTGCTGGCCGGGCACGGGCACTGAGGGGCGGCCGCGATGCTGAGCCGCATCATCGAGTGGTCGCTCAAGAACCAGTTCCTGGTCATCATCGCCACGCTCATGGCGATCGTCGGCGGCGCGTGGTCGCTGAAATCCATGCGCGTGGACGCCATCCCGGACCTGTCCGACACGCAGGTCATCATCTTCTCGGAGTACCCCGGGCAGGCGCCGCAGGTGATCGAGGACCAGGTCACCTATCCGATCACGACGAAGATGCTGAGCGTCCCGCATGCCACGGTGGTCCGGGGCTACTCGTACTTCGGCTTCTCGTTCGTGTACGTGCTGTTCGAGGATGGGACCGATCCGTACTGGGCGCGCTCGCGCGTGCTCGAGTACCTCTCGGGGCTGAGCGATCGCCTGCCGAAGGGCGTGTCTCCGCAGCTCGGGCCTGACGCCACCGGCGTCGGGTGGGCGTTCATGTACGTCCTGAACTCCGACACCCGATCGCTGGCGGAGCTCCGGAGCCTGCAGGACTGGTACCTGAAGTTCCAGCTCACATCGGTCGAGGGCGTCTCGGAGGTCGCGTCCGTCGGCGGCTTCGTCCGCGAGTACCAGGTCGAGGTCGATCCGGTGAAGCTTCGCGGCTACGGCCTCACGGTGGAGGCGCTCGCCACCGCCATCGAGCGCGGAAACCGCGACGTGGGAGGCGGCGCCGTCGAGGTGTCCGAGCGCGAGCTGATGGTGCGCGGCCTGGGATACGTGAAGGACATCCGCGACATCGAGGCCATCGCGCTGGCGCTCGGGCCGAACGGCGCGCCGGTCCTGCTGCGTCACGTCGCCCGCGTGACGCTGGGTCCCGAGATGCGGCGCGGCATCGCCGACTGGAACGGCGAGGGGGAGACCGTCGGCGGCATCGTCATCGTGCGCGCGGACGCCGACACGCGCGAGACCGTGCGCCGGGTGAAGGAGCGGCTTGCCGACGTGCGGGCTGGCCTGCCGGATGACGTTCGCATCGAGGTCGCCTACGACCGGTCCGCTCTCATCGGGCGCGCCATCGGCACGGTCTCGCGGACGATCCTCGAAGAGTCCATCATCGTGGCGCTCCTGTGCATCGTCTTCCTGTTTCACCTGCGCTCGGCGTTCGTCGCGATCATCTCGATTCCGGTGTCCCTCCTGGTCGCGTTCCTGGTGATGCACCTTCAGGGCATCGGCGCGAACATCATGTCGCTCGGCGGCATCGTCATCTCCATCGGCGTGCTCGTGGACTGCGCGGTCGTCATGGTCGAGAACGCGCACAAGCACTACGAGGAGAAACGCTCCCGGAGCCACTACGAGATCATCCTCCGCTCGGCGCAGGAGGTCGGTCCGACGCTGTTCGCGACCCTGCTGGTCATCACGGTGTCCTTCCTGCCGGTGTTCATGCTCGAGCAGCAGGAAGGGCGGCTGTTCACGCCGCTCGCGTTCACCAAGACCTACGCTCTCGCTGCGGCCAGCATCCTGGCCATCACGCTCGTTCCGGTGCTCATGCTCTGGTTCGTGCGCGGCAAGATCTACTCCGAGGATCGCCATCCCGTCTCGCGCTTCCTGCGCTGGTGCTACACGCCGTTCCTGCGCCTGGCCATCCGCTTCCGCTGGGGCCTGATCCTCGCCGGCACGCTCGCCGTGGCGAGCGCCATCGTGCCGGCGCGGAAGATGGGCTCCGAGTTCATGCCGGCGCTGTGGGAGGGCGACCTGCTCTACATGCCGACGACGCTCCCGGGCGTTTCGGTGACGAAGGCCCGCGAGATCCTCCAGCACACCGATCGCATCATCCGGCAGTTCCCCGAGGTCGAGACCGTGCTCGGCAAGGTGGGGCGGGCGGAGACGGCCACCGATCCCGCGCCGCTGGACATGATCGAGACGACCATCCAGCTCAAGCCGCAGGATCAGTGGCGCCCCGGCCTGACCAAGCAGGGGCTGATCGAGGAGCTGGATCGGGCCTTGCAGATCCCGGGGCTGACGAACTCGTGGACGCAGCCCATCCGGACGCGAATCGACATGCTCTCGACCGGCATCAAGACGCCCGTCGGCATCAAGATCGCGGGGCCGGATCTCGAGGAACTCGAGCGGCTCGCGCGCGACGTCGAGGGGGTCGTGCGGACGCTGCCGAAGACCCGGTCGGCCTACGCCGAGCGGGTCATGGGCGGCACGTACCTGGACTTCGACATCGATCGCGAGGCCATCGCGCGCTACGGACTCGCGGTGGACGACGTGCAGGACGTCATCGCCTCGGCCATCGGTGGCATGGCGGTGGCCTCGACCGTGGAGGGGCTCGAGCGCTACCCGATCAGCGTGCGCTATCAGCGCGAGTTCCGGGACGATCCGTCGCGGCTGGGAGAGACGCTCGTCGCGACGCCCACGGGCGTGCAGGTCCCGCTGCGCATGCTGGCGAGGATGGAAATCCGGCGCGGACCCATGGCGATCAAGTCGGAGTCCGCGCGGCCGAACGCCTGGGTGTACGTGGATCTCGCGGACACGGACATCGGCACGTGGATGAAAACGGCTCGCCGCGCCGTGGCCGATCAGGTCACGCTGCCTGCCGGGTACACGCTGTTCTGGTCGGGGCAGTTCGAGTACATGCAGCGGGCGCGCGACAGGCTGCTGCTGATCGTTCCCATCACGCTCGCGATCGTCGTCGTCATCATGTACATGAGCACGCGGTCGTTCGTGAAGACGGGCATCGTGCTGCTCGCGGTGCCGTTCTCGCTCGTGGGCGCCGTCTGGCTCCTCTACGCGATGGACTACAACTGGTCGGTGGCCGTGTGGGTGGGGATGATCGCGCTCGCGGGGCTCGATGCCGAGACGGGCACCGTCATGCTCCTCTATCTCGACATCTCGCACGAGAAGTACAGGCGCGAGGGCCGGCTCAACACGCTGGCCGATCTGCTCTCCGCCGTTCACGACGGGGCCGTGCAGCGCATCCGGCCGAAGATGATGACGGTGCTCACGGATGTCATCGGCCTGACGCCCGTGCTGTGGGCGACCGGGACCGGAAGCGACGTCATGCGACGCATCGCGGCGCCGCTCGTCGGCGGCATGGCCGCATCGTTCATCGGCGAACTGCTGATCTACCCGGCCGTGTACTACATCTGGAAGGCGCGCCAGATGAAGAAGGCGGGACTCGTGAGCGCGTGAGCCCGCCAGCAGGGCGGCTCGCGCGCTCACGCGCCGGCTACTGCGGCGGGTAGCGTCCCTGCGAGCACTGCAGGGCCGACTTGTCGTCGTTCTCGAGCGACCGCCCGTCTGGCCCGAAGTACGACGCGTACATCGTCGGCCTGGGCGAGCCCGTGATCTCGGTGTGGTGGATGCCCAGCGAGTGGCCGAGCTCGTGCGCCGCGACCGATTCCGTGTCGTACGTCCCGCCGTCCGTGCGCCACGAGTAGCGGCTGTTGAACGAGATGTCGGTCTCGGTGATGACCTGGCCTGGCGCGAGAACGAGCGCGGTGATGGCCAGGCACATGCCCGTGCAGCCGTTGCCCTTCGTGAACAGGATCGTGTTCCGGCCGTCCGTCGCGAAGCCCGCGGTCGTCGTGCCGGCGTAGGTCAGCGTCTGGCTCGAGTTGGGCACGCCGCTCCACGAGGCCATGGCCGCCTGGAGCGCCGCGGCCTTGCCGGCGCCCTGTCCGGACGTGTTGTGATGCCAGGGGATGCTGATGGTGGTCCAGTGCGTGAATCCGCCCGGGCTGTCGCAGGGCACGGCGTAGCCGGCCGAGACGCGTCCGGTGGAGGTGTTCTGGATCATGCGGAACGCGAGCGCCGAGGGCGCGGCCGCGAGCATGACGGCGAGGGCGATGAGGCGGACGGAGGTCGTGCGGGTCATGGTGAACTCCCTGCCGTCTCAGCGACGGCCGCGCGCGCGGGCGGCGGTGCGGATTTCGGTGGCGAGTTGCGTGAGCGTCATGCCGGCGGCGCCGCCGGGTGGCTGCGTGGTTCCGGCCGCGTCGGGAACGAGAGGGTGGTGCACGGCCTGACTGACCACGCGCGCCTGCGAGCCCGTGCCCGCGACATCGAAGATGCCCTGACTCAGGTCACGCACGGTCATGGTGCGGGAGGAGCCCGGCAGATCCTCGCGCCCCAGGAACAGGACGTACCGGTTGCCCGGCTCGAGTTCGGGCCCGGCCACGATGACGACCGAGCGATCGCCGACCGTCCCCCCCATCACCGTGAAGGTGACCTCGTCGCCTTCGTTGAGTCCGGCGCCGAGCAGCGTCTGTTCCACGCTCACGCGGACATCGGACAGGATGAACGTCTGCGAGTCGTTCCAGCGCGAGTCCACGCCGAGGACGCGCGCGACGACGGCCGTCTCGTTGCGCTCCACGAGATCGCCAACGCCCATGCGGATGAGCGTGGTGGCCTGAGCGGGCAGGGCAAGGCTGGCGGCAAGCGCCAGGGCGGCAAGGACGGACGAGCGGGACATCGAGAACCCCCTCGCGTCGGGCGGGCTGGCCGCGGGGCGCGGCCATGCGGGTCGTCGCGAGCCTCTGGATTACTCTCGGGCGCGGCCCGTGTCAACGGGGTAGCGGACGGAAGGGGGCGGCGGCGTCCATGAGCCCTCCCGCAGGTTGCGCGCGCTCAGCACCGTCATGCCGAACTTCTGCTGGGGTGGCAGGGCCGGGGAAGGCGTGGCGGCCAGGCCCTCGGCGAACACGGCCTCGGGCGGGTCGAACGCGATGGCGTAGTCGCCGACGTGGACGAGGTCGCCCGCCGCGAGGCGCTGCCAGCGGACGCGCGCGCCCCTGACGACGCTGCCGTTGGTGCTGCCGAGGTCCTCGAGGACGAAGCCGTCGCCATCGCGCCGCACGCGGGCGTGTCGGCGCGAAACCGTCGGTGACTCGAGCTCGATGTCCGTGCCGGGGATGCGGCCGATCAGGATGTCGTCCCCGGCAACCTCGACGCTGCGCTCGGCCCTTCCGCGGCGGAACAGCGTGAACCGTGGCACCCCCCGACGCTACCACGGGGGGGCGTGCGGGAGGCCCTTCTTTCTGGACCCCTCCCCCGAAATGCACGAGGGGCCGCCCCCGGATCGCTCCGGAGGCGGCCCTCGGCGTCGCGCCACGCGGCACGACCTGAACCACCCGAACCGAGAAACCCACCACCCAACCAGCGCGCCTCCCTCGCGCGCCCATCGATCGGTCAAGCCATCAACCCATCGATCGTCCAACCTGGTCCGACCGTCAGAACCGGAACTGGTATCCCGCCCAGCCTGACGTCGCGTCGTCATCCATGCCGCCGGCTTCAACCACGTCGCCGCCCCAGAAGCGCGCGACCTCGAGGCTGAACGTGTGATGCGTCATGAACGTGTAGCTCACCTGCGAGTGCGCCTCGAAGCCGATGCTCCGACCCGACGTCCCCGTCGGATCCTTGCGCAGCGTCGTGCCGTACTGGTCAGACAGCGCATCGCGCTCGGCTTCGAGCCGGCTCACGACGAACCCTGATTCCCAGCGCATGCCGCGCAGCGGCGTCACGCCGACCTCGAGACGCACGGCCTCGATGTTGCGGCGGCCGGTGATGCCCATGTGGCCGAGGCCCGTGCGCGTCGAGCCGAACAGCGGATCGAAACCGCCGCGGCGGCCGTCGAACGGATTCTCGTCGCCCGTCGCCATCTCGACGCCGAACTCCAGCCGCGGCATCCACGCCGCCCGCCGGAACTCGTACGCGGCGCCGACCGTGCCGAAGCCGGCGCGGATGTCGTCATCCGAGACGTCGCCCATCTGGTACGCGAGTTCGGTCTCGACCATCCAGCCGCCGCGCGTCCACTGGTAGCGCACGCCGATGGTGTCGCGCGTGAGGTCGCCCAGCGTGGCCGACTTCTCCGAGAGATACATCTCGCGGTCGTCGTGCAGCCGCATGGCGTAGCCCTCGATGCGGTGATTCGGCGCGGGCAGGAACGCCGCATGAATGCCGCTGAACATGAGGTCCGCGGACGGCTCGTCCAGGTCGTGCTTCTCCAGGCGCTCGACCGGGCGCATCGCGAAGAGCGACGTCTCGGTCCGCCTGGTCCGGCCGATGATGCGCATGCCGTCGAAGGTCGTGCGCACGTTGGCGAAGTCGTCCGGCCCCACGAGGCGCTCGCGACCGAACGCCATCTCCTGCCGGCCGACCCGGAACGTCACGGAGTGGGGCGTGGTGGGCACCGCGGTGAAGTCGAAGAAGAAATTCTGCAGGTCCGCGTCGTTCTCGTCACGCACGCCCTTGGCGCGGTCCGAGGACATCGTGTCCGCGTGGGACACCTCGCTGAACCAGCGGAACATGCCGCCGCGCGAGATGTCGAGGTTCAGCGACTGGCGAAGCCGGCCGAAGGCGTCGGTCCTCGCGGCATCCGTGCCGAGCGTGAGGTTGCTGTCCGCCTCGTACCGCAGGCGCGTCGTGCCGCCGAAGCTCAGCCGCCAGGGGCCGCCGAGGCGCTGGTTCTTCACGCCGTCGAAGAAGTCGGGCGTGACGTGTCCGTTCTCGAGGAAGCTCCAGTCCTCCTCGTAGCGCAGGTTCTCGAACGTGCGCTCACCTTCGGCCGCTGCCGGGCCGGCGAGCAGGAGCGCGACGGCCGCGGGGGCCAGGCTCCAGAGCATCCGTGTCCTCATCCTCTGTTCTCCTCGCCGGCGAGGAAGGTCGGCCGATGGACGGCCGGACGGCGCCGGGCAGGAACGGATTCGGACGACCTGCGAACGGCCTTGAGGCGATGCTGCGCGGCCAGCCAACTTTCCAGCCGGCGGCGCGCTGGGTGGGGCAATACGCCAAGGCAGTGGGAGCGGCTCCAAGCAGGCGATGTGGCCGAAATGTGACGCCGGCCCTAAACTCAGGGCGCCCCCTCAGACGACCCTCCGGATGACGGCCGTGATCCATCGTTCTCGCGCTCTCTTCTTGCCCGCTCTGATCGCCGCCGCCCTGTCTCAGGCCCCCGCCGTGCCGGCGGTCGAGCCCGAGCCGGGCGAGGACCGCCTTTCGCTCGAGCCCGTCATCGTCCCCGAGGTCGTGCCGGCACCGAGCGGTCCGATCGCGCTCTGCGTCGCGAACGTGAATCGCCGCACGGCGGCCGGCCTGGCGCTCCTGCCGGAGGACACGTTCGTCTTCCGCATCGAGGCTTCGGCCGGGACGTTCGCGCCGCTGGCGGGCTGCCCGCTCGACCTCGCGACGACCTCGGTCCTCGTGGCCCCTGGCGATTTCACCTGCACGGTCGCGCCCGACGTCGCCATCCTGACCTACATCGGCGCGCCCAAGCTTCTCGCGTACGAGGAGTCGTTCTGCCTGGGCGTCGAGTTCACGCCAGCGGGCCCGGCGCCAGCGGTCGTCAGCTACCGGTTCCGGCCGCGCATGACCGCTTTTGGCAGCTTCCTTGCCGAGGGCATCGGCCGCGTCAACCAGCCGCCCTCGCGCGCGTTCTTCACGGTCAGCCCGGACTCCATCAGCGTGGGGCCTCCGGGTCCGCAGGGTCCTGCCGGTTCCACCGGTCCCACCGGTCCGCAGGGTCCCTCGGGGCCGGATGGCGCGACCGGCCCGGCCGGCGTCCCGGGCGCCACGGGCGCGACCGGTCCGGTGGGCTCGACCGGCGCGACGGGATCGACCGGGCCGGCTGGATCGACCGGGCCGGCTGGATCGACCGGGCCGGCCGGGGCGACGGGCGTGGCGGGACCTTCGGGACCGACGGGCGCGGCAGGCGCCACCGGCCCGATTGGCGCCAGCGGTCCCGTGGGACCTGTCGGGCCAACGGGCGCGGACGGCACGACCGGCCCCGCGGGCGCCACCGGGCCCACCGGAGACCCGGGTCCAACGGGTGCGCAGGGACCGCGGGGTGACATCGGGCCAGCGGGCGACACGGGACCCGTCGGCGACAGCGGGCCGCAGGGTCCGAGGGGCGACCAGGGCGCCGCGGGCGAGACGGGGCCCCCCGGCACGACCGGTCCCATGGGCGCGACCGGTCCCGACGGGCCGCGCGGACCCGTGGGTCCCGCGGGCGATACGGGTCCGGCTGGCGACACCGGACCGGAGGGACCGCGCGGACCGGTGGGTCCCACGGGCGACACGGGTGCGCAGGGCCCGAGGGGCGACCAGGGGCCGCAGGGCAATCCAGGTCCCACCGGGGACACGGGAGCGCAGGGCCCGAGGGGCGACCAGGGCCCGCAGGGCGACACGGGTCCCGTCGGCAACACCGGCCCCGAGGGGCCACGTGGACCAGTGGGGCCCGCGGGCGACACGGGTCCCGCTGGCGCGACCGGTCCCGAAGGACCTCGTGGACCGGTGGGTCCCACGGGTGACACGGGCGCGCAGGGGCCGCGGGGTGACCAGGGTCCGCAAGGCGATCCGGGTCCGACCGGCGACACGGGCGCGCAGGGACCGAGGGGCGACCAGGGGCCGCAGGGCAACCCGGGCCCGGCCGGCGACACCGGCCCGGAGGGGCCGCGTGGACCAGTGGGTCCCACGGGCGACACGGGTCCCGTCGGCGACACCGGACCGGAGGGGCCGCGTGGACCAGCGGGTCCGACCGGCGACACGGGCGCGCAGGGACCGAGGGGCGACCAGGGACCGCAGGGCGATCCGGGTCCGACCGGCGACACGGGCGCGCAGGGACCGAGGGGCGACCAGGGACCGCAAGGCGACACGGGTCCGGTGGGTGACACCGGGCCGCAGGGGCCGAAGGGTGATCAGGGCGCGCAAGGCGACACGGGCCCTGTCGGCGACACGGGTCCCCAGGGGCCGAAGGGTGATCAGGGCGACCAGGGCGACACGGGTCCGGTGGGCGCCACGGGGCCAGTCGGCCCGCAGGGCGAGACCGGTCCCCAGGGCATCCAGGGTCCGACTGGCGACACCGGCGCGCAGGGTCCGCAGGGCGAGACCGGAGCTCAGGGCGTGCAGGGTCCGGTGGGGGACACGGGAGCGCAGGGTCCGACCGGCGACACCGGACCCCAGGGTGACGTCGGTCCGATTGGCCCGACGGGTCCCATCGGCGAGACGGGTCCCATCGGTGCCACGGGCGCGACGGGCGAGACCGGCGCGACCGGACCGCAGGGCCCTGTCGGCGCCACGGGCCCCGACGGCACGACGGGACCGCAGGGCGCGACGGGCGTGGACGGACCGGTGGGCCCGCAGGGTCCCGCGGGCGAGACGGGACCCGACGGCGCGACGGGACCGCAGGGCGCGACGGGCGTGGACGGACCGGTGGGCCCGCAGGGTCCCGCGGGCGAGACGGGACCCGACGGCGCGACGGGACCGCAGGGCGCGACGGGCGTGGACGGACCGGTGGGCCCGCAGGGTCCCGCGGGCGAGACGGGACCCGCTGGCACGACGGGACCGCAGGGCGCGACGGGCGTGGATGGGCCCGTGGGCCCGCAGGGACCGGCGGGCGAGACGGGTCCCGACGGCGCGACGGGACCGCAGGGCGCGACGGGCGTGGACGGGCCGGTGGGCCCGCAGGGACCGGCGGGCGAGACGGGTCCCGACGGCGCGACGGGACCGCAGGGCGCGACGGGCGTGGACGGGCCGCAAGGTCCCGCGGGCGTGACGGGCCCGGCTGGCGTGACGGGACCGCAAGGCGCGACGGGCGTGGACGGACCGGTGGGACCGCAAGGTCCCGCGGGCGTGACGGGCCCCGCAGGCGCGACCGGACCACAGGGCGCGACAGGCGTGGACGGACCGGTGGGACCGCAGGGTCCCGCGGGCGTGACGGGCCCCGCGGGCGCGACCGGGCCGCAGGGCGCGACGGGCGTTGCCGGCCCAACCGGTCCCTCGGGTCCTTCCGGTCCTTCGGGCCCCTCCGGTCCTTCGGGGCCGTCCGGCCCGCAGGGCCCGGCAGGACCGATCGGACCGATCGGACCGAGCGGACCCAGCGGGCCGAGCGGCCCGAGCGGACCCTCCGGCCCGACCGGCGCGAGCGGCGTCGTCCTGAATCAGCGCGCGACGGGCTCGAACGACATCACCACGTCATCCACCACGTTCGCGGTCATGACGAACATGTCCATCACGGCGACGACGACCGGGGGGAACGTGCTCGTCAACTTCTCGACCACGCTGACGCACTCGAAGAACTCGCGTCACTCCGACGTGGCCCTCTTCGTGGACGGCGCCGAGCAGTACCGCATCCGTCTCAACCTGAACAACAACACCGATACCATTCCGGTGCACCTGTCGTACCTGGTGACCGGCCTGTCGGCCGCCAGCCACACGTTTGACATCCGCTGGCGGTCGGGAAACACCGACAACACCGTCAGCCAGAGCGCCGCGACCTGGGGCGCGGGCCGGTCGCTCGTGATCGTCGAGTTGAAGCCGTGAGCTCTGCCGTCTGACCAGGGGAGGCCGGCTGATCCCGGGGAGGACCCCGGCCGGAGTGTTCATGTTTCGCGGGGGCTCGAGGAGGCCGATGCGCACGGGGTTGCTGAGCCTGGTGGTCGTGGTCGCGGGGGTGCTCGGCGCCCCTGCTGCCTTGTCTCGTGACGGCGATTCGCTGGCGATGACGGTGGACGACCGCGTCTTCACGGGCAACCCCCTCGGCGTCTCCATGCGGGGTTCCGTCGCCTGGATCGGTCTCGACAGCGGTGTCGCGTCGCTCGACGTTTCGGTTCCCGGCGCACCCATCCTCATGGGCCATGCCTACCTGCCGAGCGAGGCGAACGACATCGCCGTGGATGCGGCGCGCTCCCTCGCCTACGTCGCGGCCGGCGAGTCGGGCCTCATCGTTCTGGACATCGCGGATCCGTCCGATCCCATGGTTCTCGGCGCCGTCCTCACGCCGTTCGCGCGCGGGGTCGCCTTCGACGGCACGCTGGTGGCCGTCGCCTGCGCCGGCGCGACGGCGTCCGAGCGTGGCGTGCAACTCGTGGACGTCCTCGACGCCATGGCGCCCGCTCTTCTCGGGTTCGAGCCCCTCGCCAACGGCGCCCTGGATGTCGCCCTCGCAGGGAGCCTCGCGCTGGTCGGCATCGGCGCGGATCCAGCCGCGCCCAAGGGCCTCGTGACGGTGGACGTCGCCGCGCCGGGCTCGCCGGCCGCGCTCGGCTTTCACGACACGGGCGTGCCCGTGAACGGCGTGGTCTGGAACGGCTCGCACGCGTGGCTCGCGACCGGTCTTCCGCTCGCCGGGGCGCTCGTCGCGGTGGATGTTTCCGCGCCGGCGGCGCCCGTGCGCGTGAGTCGATCCGCGATCGGGGATGCGGCGCGAGGGCTCAGTGTCATCGGGCAGGACGCCTTCGTCGCGTCGTCGTCGCTCAGCGTCGTGCGCTTTGACATCGCGAACCCGGCGCTGCCGCGGCGCGTGGACCAGCTGCCGCCGGGCCGAGAGGCGGTGGCCGTGGGGGTGAACGGCGCGACGCTGGTCGTGGCGGAGCGGAGTTCGACCGGAGGCGGCGCGTTCGTGACCGCCGATGCGTCCATCATCCCTGGCATGAGCCGTCTGGCCGCGCTGCCCTTCGCGGAGGCCACTGGCGCCGCGGAGTTCGCGGGACTGTTCCTGGCGCTGCGGCGTGACGCGTTGCACGTGGTTGATCCAGGCACGGTGCCGGCCGGGATCCTGTCGTCGTGGACGCCAGCCGGTGCGGACTTCTCGAGCATCACGACGACCGGCACGCTGGCGCTGGTGGCTCAGGGCGAGTGCGTGCGCATCGTGGACCTGGCCGATCCGGGAGCGCCGACCGAGGCGGGGCAGGCGTGCGTGGCCACCGGCGCGGCGCTCGGGGTTTCGGCGGACGGCGGCGTGCTGTGCGTCGCCACGGGGCGCACGCTGGACATCTTCGACGTGAGCGATCCCGCCACGCCGGCTCTCCTGCAGCAGTTCGATCCGGGCTTCGCCGTGTCCCTGGTGGCCGTCTCGGGCGCTCGCGCGGCGGTGGCTGGCAGCGACGTGATTGCCATCGTGGATCTGGCGAGTCCCTCGTCACCGAGCTTGCTCGGGTCCGTCGCGATCGGCGATCCCGTGCAAGGCCTGGCGTTCGACGGAACGATCGTCGCGGCCGCGGGACTCGTCCTCGCGCTGCACGTCGTTGACGCCACGACACCGTCCGCGCCAGCCGAGGTCGCGACGCTCGGCGCGGGTCCGGCATTCGGCGTTGCGCTCCGCTCCTCACGGGCGTTCGTGGCGCAGGGGCGCGCCGGGCTGTTCGTCGCTGGCCTCGCCGTGCCGTCGGCGCCCACGCTGGACGCCGCCCACGACACGTCCAGCACGGCCACGGCCGTCGCGACATCAGCCACCGCCGCGTTCGTCGCCACGCGCGACGCGCAGTTCTGGGTGCTCGGGTGCACGGCCTGCGCGAGCGGGTGCTCCATCGCCGCGCGAGCGCTCGGCGCCGGCACCGCGTGCCAGTTCGCGCCCCTGACGCTGGACGCCGGCACCAGCTCGGCTGCCGGCTGCGCGGGCGCGCTCGCATACCAGTGGTTCGAGGCGGGCGTGCCGATCGCGGGAGCGACCGATCCGACGCTCGTCGCGGACACGAGCACGGTGGGCCGGCGGTTCTACTCGGTCGAGGTGACGTGCCCGTCGCAGCCTGGCTGTCGCGACGCGGCGGCGGCGACCGTGGACGTGATCGGCGAGACCTTCGCGATGGTGGACGCGGCCTCGCTCCGCGTGAATCGCAACGGCGCGGACGACATCATCTCGTGGACCGTGAGCGGGCCCGGCGGCCCGGTCAACATCCACCGCGCCCTCGACCCGAGCCTCGTGACCGCGTCCGCGATCGACGCCAGCACCGTGTGGGTCACGACCTCGCTCCTGGCCGAGCCGGTTCCGGATGCGCCGGGCCTGGGCAACTGCTTCTACCTGGTGGTCCATGGGCGCGGCGAGTGCAGCGGGCAGAGCGTCGTGGTGCCCTGAGTCTCACCGCGGGTCCACCGACTCGATCTCGCAGGCGTCCGCCACGCGGATCAGGTAGCAGGCGCGGCCGAAGCCGTCGGGGTCCACGAACGAGCGCGTCGTGTCGCCTTCGGGGTTGGCGCGCACGAAGGGACCGCGCGGATCGCCTGACAGCAACACGTGATCGTGTTCCCCGGCAAGGAGAGGCGGCGCGGTGGGCCACGAGAGCTTCGGGAGGCCGGCGCTCGTCTTGTTCACGCGCAGGCTGGCTCCGGGATCGGCGGGAGGGAAGGGCAGCGCCTCGGCGCGCGCCACGCCCTGACCTGCGGGGCACGCGGGCGAGTGGCCGCAGCGCGCGTCCACCAGGAAGTCGCCGTCGCCCGCGACGGCCGGCATGTCGGGAGACGGGTCCCAGTCGCGCACGATCGCGCCGGCGGGCGAGCGGAAGCGATACAGCATCGTGCCGGGGCAACCCCGGGCCCAGGCGGCGGTCGCCGTGAGCATGACGCTCGTGCCGGCGCAGGCGATCGTGCGCGTGGCGTCCACGACGGGACCCGGCTCGCCGCAGGGCGCCTGCGCGCACCCGGGCGGACAGGTGCCCGGAGAGGGGCCGTCGAGCCGCATCTCGAAGTTCGCGATGCCGCCGCGATCGACGATGCGCACCGCCACCACGTTGTCGCCGGCGCGCCAGGCGCTGTCCGGAATCGGCACGGTGGCGTCCCACCGCGTGGCGCAGCCCTCCTTGACGAGCGACGCGACGAGCGCGCCGTTGATGTGGAGGTCGAAGTCGTTGTCCACGGCAAGCGACGCCACGAGCCCCGTTTCTCCTCCGAACAGGAACACGTGCTGGCGGAGCCAGAGCGTCGTGCCGGCCTGCCAGTACGTGCCCGGAGCGAAGCCGCAGCCCGTGTTGGAGAAGGGCGTGCAGCCGAGCTGCCAGGGTGTCGTCTCGGGATCGTCCGGCGTGCCGACATCCGCCCAGCCCGCGGGCGGCGGGTCCGCGTGAAAGAGCCAGGTCGTGCCTTCGGCGATGTACGCGCAGCCCTGCGCGCGCGCCGTCGGCGCGAGGGTGATCGCGGCCGCCATCGCGAGAATGGCCGCCGTCGTCGCGCGTGCGCGCGCGACCGTCATCTCACGACACCGTCGCCGGTGACGGCGTGGCGCCGACCCGCGCACTCGCGACCCGCATGGCCATGTCTCCTGTCCCCGCCCCGTTGTACCACAGGCTGCCGGCGCGTACATTGAGGTCGGTCGCCGGATGATCGCTTGATCGGGGGTTCGCCGTGCGGGTGCTCGAGAACGCCAGGCTCCGTCTCGAGCTGCAGGCCGCGGGGCATGCGGAGGAGATGTTCCCGCTGCTCAGCGACCCCGCGCTGTACCGGCACGAGGGTGAGCCGCCAGCATCGCTCGCGTGGCTGCGCGAGCGTTACGCCAGGCTCGAGTCGCGGCGCTCGGCGGACGGCAGGGAGCTCTGGCTCAACTGGATCGTCCGCCTCCCGACGGGCGAGGCCGCAGGGTTCGTTCAGGCGACGGTGCTGCCGGACGGGACCGCCGCGATCGCGTACGTGCTGGGCTCCTCGTACTGGGGGCGCGGGCTCGCGAGCGCCGCCGTGCGGCTCATGATCGACGACCTCGTGGCGCGGCACGGAGTGGGCGCGCTCTCCGCCGTGGTGGTGCGATCGAACGCGCCATCTCTGCGCCTTCTCTCGCGCCTCGGCTTCACGCCCGCCTCGCCAGCCGCCCAGGCCGCCGCCGACATCGCGCCAGCCGAACTGCTGCTGCACCGGAGCGCAACGAGCGCCGAGCCCCGCCCCCCAGCCTAACCGCCGACCGGAACCCGGGGTCTGACCCCAATTACAGAAAACACAAGTCGCGCCATATCAGCAAGTTGCGACTTGGGAATGGGGGTCTGACCCCAATTTCAGAAAATCCGGGGCTGGAGGGGTGGGGCTGGCGGGGGGCTCATCGCTCTGGTGTACGGGCCGCGACCCGGCAGTCTCTCGGTGCGTGGCGGGAAACTGCGGGGTCGGCGTGCGTTGTCGCTACGCGGCGGTCGCGGACGAGCGAGCTGACACGATCGCGCGAACCCGCCGCGTGACGAAGGCGCGCGTGCGGGCGTGCTCCTCGGCTTCGAGCGCCTGACCGGGGATGCCCCAGGCCTCCCAGGCGCCGCTGCGCGCATCGCCCGGGATCGTCGAGGGCATCGCGCGAGGCAGCATGAGGGCGGCGCCCTGCAGGGCCGCGAGGACGGGTGCGCCTCCCTCCGACACGCACCATTCCACGACGTCCCAGCCATGAGCGGAGTGGCGGCCCTCATCGGCCGCGATCCCGCGCAGCATCGCGCGCGTCGTGTCGTCCTCGCAGCGCCGCGCGAGCCGCGCGATGATGCGGGCCGACACGCCCTCGTTGAGCGCGCCGTCCACGAGCGAATCCACCGCGAGCTTGGCGAGCGCGAGCGCGCGCGATCGCGGGAGCGTTCGCGCGCGCTGCGCCTCGGGGAACGCCGCGGGCCCGGCCTCGCGCCCGTCGAGAGCGCGCGCGAGCCCGAAGCAGAGCTCGGCATGACGGATCTCGTCGAGCGCGTCGCGATTCGCGGACGCGACCAGGCGCGGCGGCGCGCCGAGCGCCATCAGGTCCAGCGTCAGGCGCGCGAAGGCGGCGACCGAAGCGTGCTCGGTGCGTCCGTTCTCGCGCCATTGCGCGGCGAGCGCCGCGCGCAGGTCCGCGGGCGCGTGTGGGTGCAGGCCGCCGCCCGTCCACGCGGCGCCGGGGCCGACGGGCGGGAGCAGGACGCGACCGTTGCGGCGGAGTTGCCGCCCGCGCGTCGCGCCCATCGTCGAGACGAGACTGACGAGCGCGCCGAAGCCGGCGAGGATCAGCCAGCCGAGGAAGCTCAGGATGCTGCCGAGCTTGGAGGGGGCGGGCGTCGTCGCGATGAGATGGAACGCGCCCAGCGCGCGGTAGAACGCCCGCATGGCCAGGATGGCGGACATCGCGACGGTGCCGGCCATGACGGCGAACATGGCCGCCTCTCCGAAGGGCGCGCCCATCGCGAGGAGCGTCGCGGTCGCCAGGACGAAGACGGCCGCGAGCGCGATCACCGCGCCCAGCGCCGCGCGCGTCGAGTCGGCGGGAGCCGCCGGTGCCGGACCGGGCGGGGTGAGGCGGGGAAGCGCCGCGAGATCGAGCGGGCGCCTGACGCGGGGCGGGGGATCGCGTGCGGGAACGTCGGGCGGGGGAAGAGCCTCGTCGATCCGAGGGGCCACGAGGTCGTCGTCAGCGGAAGCGGTCGCCATGGAGGGTCTCCGTCTCACCTCCGACCGCACCGTGCGTTAGCGCCGCAACCCGTCCCCGAGTCGCATCCAGCGTAGCCCACGCCCCCGCCACCCGCCACCCCGCCAGGGCCACCTGACGCGCGCCTGACACCGGCCGTCTCGGCAGCCCGATCTCGTCGTCGCGGATCAGGCGCCGAGACGCACGGTCAGGGTCCGGCGGGCGGTCGCGCCGGTCTCGTCGGTGGCGACGATGCGGTGCTCGCCGGGGCTCGGCGTCCACCACGCGCGCTCCGAGGCGGCGGTCGTGGCGAGGTACTCGCCGTTCACGAACCAGGCGATGCGGCGTCCGGTGCCCGTGGCCTCGAGCGGCACCTGCTGGGCCTGCGGCGAGAGCCCGGGCACGAGCAGGAGCGTCTGGCCGTTCGGTGGCATGACGATGCGCGGCGCCCTCGCGGCAGCGACCTCGCAGGAGGCATCGAGATCGGGAGGCTCGGGCAGGCGCAGGTGCTGGCCCGTGAGCCACCGCCGCACCGCCGGCGGCCAGGTCACGAACGCGCGCGACTCCCAGCGCCTGTTCGCGCGACACGTCGGGTTGAGCGCCAGCCCGGTGTCGAGATCCACGTCCATCACCACGTGGAAGGGACACGGCTTCGTCGGCACGCGCGAGGCGAGCGCGAGGTCCGTGGATCGCTCGCGGCAGCCCGGTCCCGGGACGCAGCCCGAGTACGCGCACGTCACCACGGGACGGAGGTCGCGCGGCATCGGCGAGCGAGTCGCGGGCGCGCCCCGCTCGAGCGCTTCGAGGATGTCGAAGAGGATCGGCGCCGCGGTCTCCGCGCCGACGAGATCCACGGACGGCGCGTTGTCGAGGTTGCCCAGCCAGACCACGACCGTCATGCGCGGTCCCGATCCGGCCGCCCACGCGTCACGGCGGCCGTAGCTCGTGCCGGTCTTCCACGCGATGCGCGCCGGAGGCGCCGCGACCAGCCGGCGCATCGGGAGATCCGGCCGGTCACGCCGCGAGAGCGCCTGGTGCGTGAGCCACGCGGCGCCCGGCGAGAACGCGCGATCGGTCGCGCTCGACAGGCCGTCGCCGTCGGGCGATCGCAGCGCGCGCAGCGGCACGCGCGCGCCGCCCATGGCGAGCGTCGCGTAGGCCGAGGCCAGCTCCAGGGGCGTGACCTCGATGCCGCCGACCGCGGCGGACAGGCCGTATCGTCCGGGCTGGGCTGACGGGCCCGTGATGCCGGCCTGCCGGAGCGTGCTGAGGAACGGTTCGACCCCCACCTGCGCGAGCAGGTCCACGAACGGGATGTTCAGCGACCAGGCGAGCGCTTCGTCGAGCCGCACGAGCCCGGCATGCGCGCCACCGTAGTTCTCGGGCGCGTAGCTTCCGTGCTGCACGGGCACGTCCGCGACGAGCTGCTTCGGCAGCACGCGGCCCTCGTCGATCGCGAGCGCGTACAGCAGGGGCTTGAGCGCCGAGCCCGGGGAGCGGGGCACGGCGAAGGCCGCGATCTGACTGCCCGCTCGCGCATCCCAGAAGTCGAAGCCGCCCACCAGCGCGCGGATCGCGCCGCTCCCGTGATCGAGCACGACCACCGAGACGCCGTGGATGCCGTGCGATTCGGCCTCCGCGCGCGCTCGCCGCACGGCTTCCTCGGCGATGCGCTGCGCGTCACGCCCGAGGGTGGACTCGATGCGACCTCGCGCGGGCGCGCTGCTCGCGAGCCACGTCGCCGCATGCGGGATGTCCCGGGGAAGCGGCCGGATCGCGGCGGGCGGCGCCGCCGCGCGCACGCGGGCGAGGAGCGCCGCGCGCGTGGCGGCGTCGCCCGGGCCGAGCGCGCCCTCGTTCACGAGCCGCTCCGCGACGGCGTCGCGCGCCTCCCGCAACCGCGCGGCGTTCTCGGCGGAGGGGTGCCTCCGCGTGGGCGACTGGGGCACCGCGAGGAGCGTCGCGATCTCCTCGGGCGCGAGGTCAGCCGCGCCGTGGCCGAAGTAGGCGAGCGAGGCGGCCTGCACGCCCTCGATGTTGCGGCCGTAGGGCGCGAAGGTCAGGTAGGCGGAGAGGATCTCCGCCTTCGAGAGCTGCGCCTCGAGCGCGAGCGCTTCGACCGCCTCGACGAGCTTCGAGCGGAGCGTCCGTGGCCGCGGCGTCAGGATCCGCACGAGCTGCATCGTCAGCGTCGATCCCCCCGAGACGACCTCGCCATGGCGCGCGTTCAGCGCGATCGCCCGCGCGATCGCCAGCGGATCCACGCCGGGATGCCATCCGAAGCGCTTGTCCTCGAAGCGCAGGAGAGCCCGCGCGAAGTCCGGGTCCACCGCGCCGCTCGCGAGATCCTCGGGCGTCGTCGCGACGCGGTAACGACCGTCGGGCGCCAGGAACACGTGGGCCGGCGAGCCGTCGGCGAACTCCACGAGCGTCGAATGAGCCACGTGCAGGCGATCGGGAAGCGGGGCGAGGCGCAGGGTAGCCCACCCGGTGATCGCGATCGCCACCAGGCCCGCAAGAACCAGCGCCACGCGCCGCCGGCTCGCGCGGATCGCGCGCGCGCGCCTCGCGCGGATCGCGCGGATCCGCGCGGCCACGCGACGCGCGAAGGAACGCAGGCGCGACAGCATCACGCGCTCATTGCGCCACGGGCTGCCACGGTCCCGCCACGGTGGCGAAGCCCCCGGGCGCGCGCGCCCAGACCGCAGGGTCGTACATGGCCTCGGCCTCGGACGGCGGCAGCGCGAAGCGGCCGGCGGTCACGGCGCGAATCGAGTACGCGAGACGCCGGGGCTTTTTCGGGTCGAGCGCGCCGAAGGCCTCGAAGCGATCGTCGCGGACATCCACGTGGTCCACTTCCCAGATGTCCTCTTCCGGCAGCCACTCGGGTGGCGTGCCGCGGGACAGGCGCGGGTTCTCGATCTCCCATCCGGCGGGGATCCGATCCACCAGCGCCACGTTCGACACCTTCTCGACGCCGGTGTTCGCGATCTCGAGCTCGACCTGCACGACATCGCCGAGCCGCACGCTCTCGGGATCCACGGGGCTCCCGTCAGCCGCGCGGTACCGCCGCGTGAGCGTGAGCCCCTTGCCGCCGAACTCCCAGGTCGCGTTCTCGCGCACGCCCTCGGACGACACGATCATGAAGAGCTTGCCGTCTCCCTTGCGCGGCACGTCCACGCTGATCGCGCCCCGCTCGCTCGCGCGGGGCACGAGCCAGGTGCGCGCGTTGCCCACCTGTCCCGCCGCGGCGACACCTGGCTCGATGACGCGTCCGGCCACGCGCAGCACCGGGGGATCGAAGTCCGCGGCCTTCTCCGCCAGCTTGCCCAGGCCCGTCACGCCCCAGACGACCTCCTGCGTCGTGTAGCGCCGCGCGTCGCGCAGGCCTTCGGCGACCACCAGCGCCAGCCTGTCCGCCTGCGCGTCCTTGCCGAACAGGTCCACGTACGTCGAGAGCATGAAGCCGCGGCGGCGGCGATCCGAGTAGAACGACCAGCCGTCGCGCCGGTCTCCGGACACGGCGCTGAGATCGGGCTGGCGCAGGTCCTTCTCGAAGCGCCTGTCGCCCGCAAGCCACAGCGCCGCTTGCAGCATGAAGCGCGCCTCGAGGCGTTCGCCCTCGGAGAGCCGGCTGCGGTTAGTGGCTGCGTCGATCTGCTGCAGCACGGCCTCCGCGCGCGCCTTGCGAGGACGGCCGCCGAGCGCGAGCACGTAGTGGATGTACGCCTCGGCATCGCGCGAGTACCAGTCGGATGCGCTCGCTCCCTTCTCGTAGTGGTTGGTGACGCGATCCTCCATCCACGCGAGCGCCGAGTCGATCCGATCCTGCGGGACCGGATAGTTGCGCGCCTTCGCGTCAATGAGCAGGTGCGTGGCGTACGCGCTCGCCCAGTAGGCCGGGTCGGTCCCGCCCGGCCAGTACGAGAATCCGCCGGACGGCAGCTGCATCGAGAGAACTCGATCGAGGCCGGCGCGGGCCATGGCCTCGATGCCGCCCGCTGCCACGAGCTTCGGATCCACGTCGCTGACGAGATTCTGCAGGACGATGAGGGGCCGTGTCGTGGAGGTCGTCTGCTCGAGGCAGCCGTGCGGATAGCGCAGCAGCCACTTGAGGTTGTCGAGCGCGTCCGCGTGCGGGTTGCTCGTCACGCGGAAGGTCGTCCGCTCGGACATCGGCAGCCAGCCGGTGACCTGGCTCGTGAGCACGGTGGCGCCCTGCTCGATCGGGACGCGTTCGACGCTGCGCGATCGGGGCCCATCGGGGAGGAGCGGCACGTCGCTCTCCGCGACCGATCGCAGCGAGCCGGCGCTCGCGACCGCGGTCAGGCGGGCGGCGCCCGAGGCGCCCGTGACGCGCACGGCGAACAGCGCGACGCCGGCCTCGCCGTCCGCGAGGTTCAGCGTTCGCGGCCTGCCCAGGACGGTGACGGGGGAGGCGGGCCCCGCGTCCGGGCCGACCTCGAGCGGCTCGGCGGCGAGCGTCACCTCGACGGTCTTCGAGCTTCCGGACGTGTTCGTCACGAAGACGGGGATGTCCGCGCGATCGCCGCGCATGAGGAAGCGCGGCATCGTGACGTCGAGCGTCAGCGGATCGCGGACGACCACGCTCGCGTCCGCGGATCCCGCGCGCGTCGCGCTGGCGACGACCGCCATGACGCGCAGCGCCCCGCGATGCTGCGGCACGTCGAGCACGACCTCCGCCTTGCCGGATGCGGGGAGCGGCACGACGCCCGACCAGAGCGAGACGGGCTTGATGCCCTGCACCCTGTCGAGCACGAGCCCGCGATCGCCACCCGTCGAGCCCGCGGCCGCGGCGGGCGGCAGCAGGAGCGTCCAGCCGATGGTCTCGTACGTGTTCACGCCGAGGGCTCGCCGCTCGAAGACGCCCGCGAGCGGATCCGGCGTGCGGAACTTCGTGAGCGACAGGATGCCCTCGTCCACCGCCGCGACCGTCACGAAGGCGGGGCCCTCCTGCTTGCCGGCGTCGATCGCGACGCGCAGGGGAGCGCTCGATCGGATCTCCTTCGGCACGTCGAGCGTCACGTGCTGGCGGAAGGCGTCCGCGCGGAGTTCGACGGACACCACGCCATGGGCGCGATCCGGCAGGAACGCCCGGGGCGATTCGAGGCGGGGATCCTTCACGAGAAGCGCCGTGATGTACACGTTCGGCGTGAAGGCCTTCGGCCTGAAGGTCCAGCTCGTGGGGCCGGCATCCACGCTGCGCCACTCGGACGCCAGCACGCGATCGGTCTCCGCCGTGAACAGGATGCGACCACGCCAGGGCGCCTTCAGCTTGACCGTGAGCGGTTCGCCGACCTTCGCCGACTGGGGCGCCTCGATCGGCAGCCACTGGGGGCGCGCGGGCTGCGGCGTCGCGTCGATCGGGCCGCTCTCATCCCACCACCAGCCCCAGTCGTTCCCCTCCACGCGCAACTCGGTGGTGGCCGAGCCAAGCCGCGCCGTCACGAGGAACCCGGGCGAGTCCTCGCTCGGGGTCAGCGACGCGACGAACTTGCCGTTCTCGGCCGTGACGGTCTGCGAGCCCTCGAGCGAGCGGCGCCAGGTGCGCTGGCGACTGCTCCTGCCCGACTCCTCGTCCATCCACCATCCATGCTCGGGCTCGAGGCGCCACAGTTCGATGGAGACGCTCGCGGCTCGCGACACCAGCTTGCCGTCGGCGTCCACGACGACGCCCTCGATCGCGATGGGCTCGCCGGCACGCGCCCTGGCCGTGCGCGACGAGAGGCCGACGATGTTCGCTCCTGGCAGGAGCGGAAGGCTCGCCTCGCCCAGCGTCGTGCGACCGCTCCCCGCCTCGAAGACCGCAGCCGACGCGACGAGCCGGGCCGGCCCCTCGAGCGCGCCCGACTCGCCGGCAGGGCAGGACAGCGTCGCGACGCCGTCGTCGTCGAGCGTGCCGGAGACGACGCCCAGGCGTCGCGGCGTCGGGGCCGGCGCCTCGTCCGTCCACGGGCCGTAGTGGAAGTTGGCGTTCTGCGTCGGCGTGAAGAGCGCGGCCGCCGCCGTGCAGGTCAGCTCGACGCGGTGTTGCGCCGGCACGCCGCCGAACAGGTAGCGCGCCCGCACCGTCACGGCGACGGCCTCGCCCGAGACGGCACGCGGCCGGTCGGGGACGACCTCGACCTTCATGCGCTCGGGCACGAACTCCTCGACGTGAAAGCGCGCGGACGCGAGCGCGACATCGCCTGCCAGCGCCGTGATGGCGTGCCTTCCCGTCGTCGCGTAGGCCGGAAAGGCGACGTCGAGCGTCGCGAGGCCCGCGGCGTTCAGCTCCAGGGACGTCTCCCGCACCGTCTGTCCGCGCGGATCCGTCACGCGGACCTTCACGGGCATGCCCGGCTTCGGCGCGACGTTGTTCTCGTCGCGCACGAGAAGGCTGACGCGAGCCGTCTCGCCGGGCCGGTAGACGCCGCGCTCGGTCCAGATGGTGCCGCGATGAGGCCGCGCTCCGGAGAACGCCTCGCCCGAGACGCGCGCGTCCTCCACGCGCGCCAGGACCTCGTCGAAGGCCAGGTAGCTGAGATCCGATCCATGCGTCGCGACGATCGCGAAGGGCGGGCTGGGATCCACGCCCGCCGCCGGGATGTCGAGCGTGACGGCGCCGGACCCCTGCGTCATGGCCGTGGCGATCACCTGTCCGCTGCGGCGCACCAGGTCCACCTGCACGCCCGCGAGAGGGCCCAGGCTCTTCGCGTCGAAGATCCAGGCGTGAAGCTGCTGCCCCCAGGGCTTGCCGGGGTCGCCGCCGGTGAGCTTCGCGACGATCTGCATGTCCGTCAGGACGAGACGGACGCTGTCGGTCTTGCTCGCAGCCACCACGTTCACGGCGAGCAGGCCCCTGGTCGTCGCGGGCACGAGCGCCGCGACATCGGTCACGGCCGTGCCGACGACGTCGGGCTTCGAGGTCAGCCGGATCTTGCGCGAGGCGACGAGGTTGCTCTCGCGCTCGCTGACCTGCTCGTTGCCGGAGGACATCCAGTAGACGAGGTTCTCCGGCGGCACGTGACGGATGGTCAGCGCGGCCTCGTCCACGTTCAGGTGCTGGATCGGCAGCGACGTCCACGCCGAGCGCGGGAGGTACCGCCCCTTGCTCACGAAGTTCACGCGTGGCGCGCGGGCGGGGACCGAGAACGTGGCCTCGCGTCCGGGCCTGAGGATGCCGCCGTCCGCCGTGCGCAGGCCGCGCCCGAAGCTGATCGACATCGGCCCGCGGGGGAAGTCGCCGAAGACGCGGAAGCCGCCCTGGCCCGGCGCGATCGTGAACGGCACCGCGGGGTTGAGCTTGATGAGCTCGCGCGCGGATGCTTCGGTCGGCAGGCATCGCATCGAGAGATCGTGGAAGTACTCCTGGCCCACCGGATCCCAGTAGCCGCGACGGCCCGAGACGGCCTCGTCATGACAGACGACCTCCACGTAGAAGCCGTTCGTGCCCTCGGCGGGCTGCGCGGCGCGGATGGCCATGCGGGGCGCGCTGAGCCACGGGTCGAGCACGAGGTCGGTCTCGAAGGCAGGAGCCTTCGCCCTGCCACCGCGCAGCAGCGGGACGGACGCGTCGAGCTTGACGCTCACGGTCCGGTCGGGTTCCAGCGACGCGTGCCGGGTTTCCACCGTGACGCTCATCGCGTCGTCCGCCGTGCGCACGGCGCTCACGGGCAACCGCTGCGAGCCTCCGGGCGTCGCCAGCGCGAGCTCGAGCGCCGACTCCACGCGACTGCCGTCCACCGGCCCCGAGAAGCTCAGGAGGATCGACGCCGTGCGCGCGCTCGCGTCGAAGGCGGCGAGCTGCGCGCCCAGGCACCGGAACTCCGGCGTCGTGAACTCGCGCGTCCACCCGCCGTTCTCGGCCGCGATGTCCTGCTCGCCGATGCGCAGGGTCGTCAGTCTCGCGACGTAACTCGTCCGTGGCGCGAAGCCCGAGGTTGGCGTGAACGTCAGCGTGGATCGCCCCGTCCAGCGGAGGCCGCCCGCGACCGGTGGCTCGAAGCGCAGGTCAATGCCGTCCACGGAGGCGCCAGCGAATTCCCACTCCGGCTGCACGGCGCGGGCGAGTTCGATCACGACGCGATCGGGGATGGCGCGCGGCGCGCCGACCTCGCGGATGACCGGCGCGAGCGCGGTGGCGGTCAGCGGGACGACGGGCGCGTCCGCGGGTGCGGTCGGTGCGGCGGAAGGGCCAGGCGCGTCGGCCTTGTCGCGGTGCCGGCAGGCTGGCGAGAGCAGGCTGGCGGCGACGAGGACTCCGAGGGCGATGCGGACGTTGCGACGCGACATGCAGACCTCACGTATGTGCGCGCTCCCGGCGAGAGTCGGGCTGGCGAGCGGCGCGGGCAATGGTACGCAGGACAGTGTGCTTCCCGGATCGCCCCCCCGGCGTGCCAATCCCGCATGACCTCCGCGGCGATGTGACGACGGGGAACCGAAGTCCCATGGCTGCCGACTGCGCGGCACGGTCGAGCAGGTCGTCACCGGGGGTCGGTTGCGCATCCTGTGCAATTGACGGATCCTGGCAGTCCTCCCGCAGCGCCGAGGCGCCGGGCTCTCCGGTGCGCGGGCTTGATCCTGCCCGGTGGACAGCCGCCATGATGCTTCAATCGCCCGCCACGACTCGGAATCGCTCGCTGCGCTCTCGCTTCCACTCGCCGCCGGATGGGACGCCAGCCGGCGCCCCCGCCTGTGGCCGGTCAGGCCAGACCTCGCCTTCCTCTCCTGCCACGCGGCCCTGCCGCGTGCGTGCTGAGCGCCAGGAACATGGAGGGATCTCTGGACTTCTCGTCGTCCTGATCGGCTGCCTCGCGGTCGCGGGGCCTGCGCGAGCCGCGACGCACGTGGTCAACGTGGAGGACAACCGGTTCACGCCCAGTCAGCTCACGATCTGCCTCGGGGACACCGTCCGCTGGGAGTGGGTCGGAGTGATGGGCCACACCGCGACGTCCGGCGACGGCTGCGGCGGCGAGAACGGCGCGTGGGACTCCGGTCTGCTGACGACCGGCGCGTCGTTCTCGATGACCTTCAGCTCGATTCCGCCCGAGTGCGCGACGGACGACAGCGCGGGCGACAACACGTGCTCGTACTTCTGCATCCCGCACTGCTCGAACATGACGGGGGTCATCACGATCGCCGACAATCCAGTCGCCGGCCTGGGGCTCTCGCGCAACAAGCTCCGCGTCACGCGGGATGCGACCGTCGGACGGGGCGGGACGACGCTGGGCGTGGCGATGCTGGACGGCGCGAGCTACCAATCAGTCCTGCCGGGCACCACGCGGCTCACCCTGACGCTCACGGCGCCCGGTCTCCCCGGTCCGATCAGCTCGACCATCCCGCTGGAGGATGGACGCCGTGGCTGGTCCGCGCGACTCCCGGGGAACGAAGCGCAGCAGCTGGACATCCAGAGCGCGTCGCTCGTGGCTCGGGAGCCCGACATCGCCAAGTTCAAGGTTGGCTGGGAGACCAACGGTTTCGACCTGAACGCTGTCGGCGCGCTGACGCTCACGGTCGAGATCGAGCAGCAGGTTCCCAGCGCCTGCGGTGGCACGGCCACGGTCGTGGCGACGGACAGCTCCGTCGTGGCGAAGTAGCGGCGCGCCCGCGCTGCGTGCCGCGGCCGGGCCGCCTCCCGGCCGACATCTCCCCGCGTCAGGATGGAGCACGAACCCGGGCCGGGTGCGTGCGCACCCGGCCCTGGTCGTCGCGCGCGGCTGGCGCTACTGGCCGAGCTTGCCGAGCATCGCGCCGAGGCCGCCGGCCGCGGACGCCCCGCCGGCGCCGAGCGCTTCGCTGACGAACGGGACGGATCCCGAGATCTTCCCGAAGACGCCGGGGCCTGCCTTGCTCTGCATGAGCTTCAGCGCCATCGGCACGAACTTGGCCGCGGTGCCCGCATCGATGCCCAGCTTGCCGAGCAGGCTGACGATGCTGGCGAGGCCCGCGGCCTGTCCCGTCATCTTGCCGAGCCCGCCGCCCAGCGCGCCCGCGATGCTCCCGAGTCCGCTCGAGCCCGACGACGCTCCCGAGGAGAGCGAAGCCGCCTTCGACATCCAGGTTGACGACTCGGGCAAGGCGGCGAAGAGGCCCTGCGAGTCCGAGGCCGGAGCCTGCTCCTTGATCGCGGTGAGCAGGACGCCGACGCCCGCTTCAGCCTTGGGTGTCTCGATGCCGAGCTGCGATGTCAGTTGACCGATCATGTCCATGGGGGATGCTCCTCTCATGCAGGCGGCAAGCCGCGAACCAAGCAGGCGGCGAGCCGGGAAGTGAACAGGCGGCGAGCCGGCGACTCGCCAGGCGGCCGACGCGCTCGAGCGCGACGTCCAGCGTCACGCGAGGCGCGGCCTCATTCCGGGACAGCATACCGCCTCGACGCTGAGGCATCGCTCGTGCGAGATCACGCGCGATCCGATCACCCGGTTTTCGGCGCGAGAAGGGGCGATGCGCGCGGGTGCGCGCGATCACGCGGCGCGGCGCGGGCTATCTGGCCGGAGGTGAGTCGCCATCGGCCATGCGCGCCGATGGCGCGAGGATGTTCGCGCGATACGAGTCAGTCCCCACGCGCAGCCCGGAGTGCCGCGAGGAGCGCTGGCCGCTGGCCCCGAGGACCTTCGCGGCAGCCTGCCGTCTCTTGGCATTGGCGCGCGCGTCGTCGTAGCCGCCGTCCTCTGCCGCGTCCGGGTGCGCCGACAGGCGATCCCATGCCCTCAGCGCCTCGGCGCCATCCCAGCCCGCGGCGATCAGCGTTCGCATGCCGTCGCGCACGGCGCGGTCGTCGGCCTGCTCGCCCGTGTTCGAGCGGCGTCTCGGGCCCATCGCGGCGCTGACCGCGACGCCGGTGGAGGCTGCCGCCGCCCCCGTCACCGCGCCACGCGCGACCGGGCTCGCGGATCCCATCGCGTCGTTGACGCCGACGACCACGGCCCCGGTCGCGGCGCCCACGGCGGCCGCGCGAGCGACGCGCGCGCCGACCGACGAGCCACGCGAGGACCGGTCGCGACGGGACTCGGCGGGCAGCGCGCGGCACTGCTCGTAAGCCAGGATCATCGCGAGCTGGGCATCGGACTGCAGGCGTCGCAGGAGCCCCGTCGAGACTTCAATCCGACCTGCCGTGGCTCCGGCGATCACGGCGTCACGCTCCGCGACGACGACGCGCGGCGCCTGTCCCGCGCGCGGAACGTGCGAGACGAGGCTCTCGGCGACGCGAGTCACGTGCGCTTGCAGGGCCTGCTGATCCGCCGCGACGGGAAGGGCCGCAGCGAAGCCGATGAGAGCGAGCGACGTGCGAAGGAACGACATCCGGGGATCCTCTGGAGCGAAGGGAACCGGTGCGAGAGGGCGCGACGTCGCGCCCCGCGGCCGGACGGGAGATCCGTCATGCCGCACCGACGACCGCGCGCCCGGTCGCATTCAACCGCACGGATGCTGCGTCCGCGCTGCGAGCGGATCGCGCGCGGCCGGCGATGCCGGACCTCCCTCCGATCTCATGGCGGGGCATCCGGTCAGTCCTCGAACGCGAGGGCTCGGCTCCACGCGGGCGATTCGCGGGCGTGGAAGTCGCCGCGCTCATCGCGCACGAGGAACAGTGCCGCGAGCTCGCGCTCCGTGGCGAGGCGCAGGCCCTCGTCGGCGCCGAGCACGAGCAAGGCCGTCGCCCAGGCGTCGGCGAGCGCGCATCGCTCGTGCAGCACCGTGACCGACGCCGTCGCGTGGTCGATGGGGCGGCCATCGCGCGGATCGATGACGTGCGTGAGGCGGCGTCCGTCGCGCTCGATGAAGCGCCGGTAGTTGCCCGACGTCGCGAGCGAGCCTCGCAGCGGGACGACGTGCTCGGTCATGCCGCCGGTCGCATCCGGGCGCTCGACGGCGACGCGCCACGCTCTTCCGTCGTTCCGCGTGCCGCCCGCGCGCATCTCGCCGCCGATGTCCACGAGATGGCGCGACAGCCCGAGGCTCTCGAGCGCGAGGGCGACGCGGTCAACCCCATCGCCCTTCGCGATGGCCGACAGGTCGCAGCGCAGGGCGGCGTTCGCCTTCCGAGCCGTGCGACGCTCGGCGTCGAGCGCGAGCTGGCGCCAGCCGGTGATGGCGAGCAGTTCCTGGATCGCGGCGTCTTCAGGCGGGCTCGCTGGCGCGCCGGCCGGACCGAAACCCCAGGCCTCCACGAGGGGACCCACCGTGATGTCGAACGCGCCCCCGCTCTGCTCGCTCACGCGCGCGGCCATCGCCAGCACGTCGAAGGTCTCGGCCGACACCTGCACGACCTCGGATGTCCCTGCGCGGTTGAGCTCTTGAATCTCGGAGTCGTCGCGCCAGGTGGACATGCGCCGGTCCACGTCGGCCAGGACGCGCGCGATCGCGTCGCGCACGACCTCGTCCGAGGCGGCGCCGGGAGGCGCGATGACCTGCACGCGGAACGTCGTGCCCATCGTCTCGCCCTCGTACACGCGAACGCTCGACGCCGTCTCACCGCACGCCGCGCCCAGACCGAGTGACGCGGCGAGCGCGAGCGACGCGGCGAGCCGCCGGGCCATGCCGCGTGCGGGATGCGGCGATCGGCTGGACGGCGTTTCATGATTCCGAATCATGGGTCTTCCTCATGCGCGCGCGGAGCGCGTGACCGCTGGTTTAGTGTAGTCTCCACGGCACGCGACCCATGAGGAGACCCATGGGAATGAGGAACACATCAGCCGGGAGGGGACGCCGGGCGCTCGTGCGCTTGCAGCGTCTTGGCCTCGTCGCGTCGGTGGTGCTCGGCGGCGCGTGGCTCAGCGGCTGCGCCACGAGCGTGGACGGCGCCGGGCAGGTGAGCGCCGCGTCCACCGGCGTCACTCCGTCCGCGCGCGGGGCCGGTCGCGCCGCACCGAAGGCTGCCGGCGCGAAGGCCGCCAGCGTCCGGCCAGAGGGCTTCCTCGGCTCCGGTGCCTGCGCGGCGTGTCACGCCGACATCTCGAAGGCGTTCGCGAAGACCTCGCACGGGCGCGCGCCTGGCTGGGCCGAGGAGCATGGCTGCGAGAGTTGCCATGGCCCGGGACAGCCTCACGTCAGCAACCCCGCGGACAGGAGCGCGATCGCGAGGCTCGGCGCACTTCCGGCCGCGGAGGCCTCGAAGCCCTGCGCGACCTGTCACGAGGGGAGCGCCTTCGCGTCCTCGAGCCATGACGGGCTGGACACCGTCGGGTGCACGAGCTGCCATGCGGCGCACGTCACGAGCAAGAACATGCTCCGCATGCCGGAGGTCGATCTCTGCAGCTCGTGTCACGCCGCGGCCGCGGCCCAGTTCGCCCTTCCGAGAACTCACCCCATGTCGCGAACGGGCAGCGCTTGCGTGTCGTGCCATCCCGCGCACGGCGGCGCCTCGACGATGGCGAAGCCCGCCGACACGTGCACGCTCTCGTGCCACGCCCCGCAGCGCGGGCCCTTCATCTACCCGCATGACGTGGGGCTCCTCGACGGGTGCGTGTCGTGCCACGAGCCTCACGGGTCCACCAACCGGCACCTGCTCAAGCACGCGCGCCAGGTGGACCTCTGCTACTCGTGCCACCCCGGCGCGAACACGCCTACCTTCCACAGCTTCGGCCGGTTCCTGGGCGAGAAGTGCACGGCCTGCCACACGGCCATCCACGGATCGAACACCAGTTCCATCTTCCTCGAGGACTGAGCCATGCCCGTCCTCGCGCGCGCGAACGTGGTCCTGGCGCTCTGTCTCGCGTCGGGCCCGGCGGCGCCGGCAGCCGCCACCGAGCACGATGCGGATCGCCTGAGCGGCGAGGTCCGCTTCGTGATCCGCGACCTTGATGTCAGCGGCAGCCAGGCCAAGCATGACGAGGACTTCGACGGTCTCGCATCCGGGCTCCGGCTGGATGATCTCCTGCTCGAATGGCATGGCGCGGGCGGCGGCGCGGCCGACCACGTCCGGTTCTCGGCGGCGGGCCTGGGCGGCGATCCGGATCAGCACGTGGCGCTGGACGTGTCTCGCAGTGGCGTCTACCAGGTCTCCATGGAGCACTCCAGCCGCCGGTTCGTGTACGACCTGTTCGCGCTGAGCGACGACGAGGACGGCCACGCGTTCAACACGCGGAGCGAACGCACCGCGGTGGACGTCACGTGGCAGGCGCTCCCGCGCGTCGCCCTGGTCGCGGGCTTCGAGCGGCGGGAGCGCAGCGGCGACCGCGTGTTCATGAAGGACATCTCGCGCGATGTCTTCCTCATGGACGCTCCTGCCGATGATCGCTCGCGCACGTTCTGGCTCGGAACGGAGCTGAAGTTCGGCGACGTCCGCATTGACTTCCGCCAGGCGCTGCGAGAGACGGACCGCCTCTTTCGGAACACGACGCAGGACGACCCCGGTCTCGGCACGACCAACCGCACGGTGCTCGATGACTACGAGTGGGAGGAGAGGGACGCGGAGACCGCGCGCCTGACGACCCTGCGCGTGCGCGCTCCTCTCGGCAAGCGCGCGTGGCTGAACGCCGGTTATCACGGCACGCTTCTCGGCCCGGAGCGCTTCGACAGCCGCGCCCGGCAGGACGCGACGGGCACGGCCTACACGGGCGGGCCGCTCGTGATCGCTGGCGGCTTCAGCGCCGCCGACATCTCCCGCGACCACGCACTGCTGGACGCGGAGATCGCCTTCAGGCCCGTCACCAGGGTCGTTCTTCGCCTCGGCTGGCGATCGCTCGACATCACGGATGATGGCGCTCTCGTGCAGGATCTCGCCGGCTCCGGCACCGTCACCGCGCGCGATGTCACGGTGGATGTCTCCTCGAGCAGCCTCGCGGCGACGGTCGAGTACCATCCCGTTCCGCGGCTCGGCCTGAGCGCCGGGTACCGGATCGCCGACCGGACGCTCCGACGCGAGGGACAGGGGGGCGTGCGCGAGGGCGACTTCCGATCGAGCGACGACGCGACGCTGCAGGCGCGCGTGGCCTGGCGTCCCCTCGACTGGTTTCGCCTGAGCGCCGAGCGCGAGCAGGCGGACCTCGATGCCGCGCTGTCAGCGCTCTCGCCGCTGGAGCGGGATCGGACGCGCCTTCGCCTCGCGTTCACGCCGAGGAAGGGCCTCGAGTTCGGGGTCACGGGCGAGGAGCACGAGAGCGAGAACCCGCTGATCGCGAGCCGCTCGACGGGGCGGTCCTTCTCGGCGCGCGTGAGTCATCAAGCGCATGCGCGCGTGTCCTGGGGGCTCGCCGTCACGCGTTCGGACGTGCTGCGCGTCGCCGATGTCATCTTCGACGGAGCGGCCTTCGGGGGGCCGAACGCGACCTTCCCCGGCAGGACCATCCACGACGTGGATCAGCGGCACGTCGCGGGGCACGTCAGGCTCGATCTCCCGCGTCGCTTCACGGCGGGGCTTCGCTTCAGCGTCGTCGAAGCGCGCGGGCGGGCGCTCGCCGACGGCAGCGATCCGAACGTGCCCCCGGCGGTGCCGAGCGCCATGGACCTGGACCAGGATCTTCGCGACTGGGAGGTCGAGTTCGAGCGCCAGCTCGCGCGCGGGTTCTTCGTGGGGACCGGCCTGCGCTGGATCGACCTTGACGACGCGGACGACCGTCTCGACTACGAGGCGAACGTCGTGGAGCTTCGCGTCGGCCACCGATTCTGACGGGCGCGCGGGATCACTTCTCCGCGGGAGGCTGGCCGCCGCCTGGCGGCTGCCCCCAGAGATCGCCGAGGGCTCGCAGGATGTCGTGGCGGCTGACCAGGCCCGCGAGCCGGCCGTTTTCGACGACGGGGTACCGGCGGTAGCGACCGCGGAGGAACTTCTCGGCGACCTCGACGATGTCCTCGTCCGCGTCCACCGTGACGACGGGACTCGACATCGCGTCGGCGACCAGGCCGCCCCACTCCTGATGGTAGCTCGCGCTGAACGACGTGCGGATGCAGTCCTTGTTCGAGAGGATGCCGATCAGGCGTCCGTCCGCGTCCAGCACGGGCGCGCCCGAGAATCTGTGCGACAGCAGCACGTGGATGGCCTCGTGCACGCTCATGTCGGGGCGCAGCGTCACGAGCGTCGTCGTCATGTAGCGCCGGACGGGACCTGCTGCCTTCATGACACGCTCCCGGCTCTCCCGGCCCCGGCGTCGCAGTCGCCCGTACACGCGCAGCACGTGTCCGGAGCCTGACCCGGGAGGGCGCAGCCCCGTCGCGCTGGAGGCCTGCCGAGCACCAGGCCCAGCGACAGCGCGAGGGACGCCGCCACGAAGATGCCGAGGGCGAGAATCCACTGGGACATGCGTCGTTCTCCTCTCGCGGGCTCGCGCCCTTCAGGCGCCGAAGTCGTCGTGCAGGATGCTGTCCTCCTCGACGCCCAGGCTCAGGAGCATGGCCACCGTCGCCTGGACCATCATCGGGGGCCCGCACAGATAGTATGCGCAGTCCTCGGGAGCGGGGTGCGTGGCGAGGTACTCGTCGTGGACCACGCGATGGATGAAGCCCGTCGGTCCATCCCACGCATCCTGCGCCGCTGGCTCGGACAGGGCGACGCGCCAGGTGAAGTTCTCGTGCTCGCGCGCGAGGCGCTCGAACTCATCGGCGTGGAAGAGATCCGCGCGGCTCCGCGCTCCATACCAGAGGCTGATCGCGCGGCGAGCGCCGCGACGCTCGAGCTGCTCGAGGACGTGAGCGCGGAGCGGGGCCAGCCCGACTCCTCCGCCGATGAAGACGAGCTCGCGATCGCCATCCTCGACGAAGAAGTGCCCGTGCGGGCCTTCCATCGTGACCTCATCGCCCTCGGCCACAGAGAAGAGCCAGGACGACACGACGCCCGGCGGCGCCTTCGGGTGGGACGGCGGTGGCAGCGCGAGCCGCACGAAGAGCACGGCGGCGTCCGTGTCGTTCGGGTGATTGGCCAGGGAGTACGCGCGCGTGACCGGCGCGTGGGCGTGCGCCACGAGGTCCGAGATGCCGAGCCTGGTCCACTCCTTCCCGTGTTCGGCCGCGGCGGCCAGGTCGCCGAGCCTCAGCCGAAAGGGCGGACACGTCACCTGCACGAAGGCGCCAGCGCGGAAGTCCAGCCTCTCGCCCGGGGGCAGCGCCAGCACGACTTCACGAATGAGGGGTGTCAGGCTGCGCGCGCTCCGCACGCGGCAGGTCCACGTGCGGATCGCGCGCGCCTCCTCGGGCACGACCACGCGAAGACCGTCACGCACGCGGACCTGACAGGCCAGGCGGGTGCCCCTGGCTGCTGCTCGTCCCAGCGTGGCGCGTTCGATGGGAGACACGGCGCCGCCGCCCTCCGTGACGCGCACCCGGCACAGCCCGCACGATCCCGCGCCGCCGCAGGCCGCGGGCAGCAACACGCCCGCTTCCGCGAGCGCGTCGAGAAGCGACGCGCCGGCGAGCGCGCGGAGCTCGTGACCATCGCCCGTCGTGATCGTCGCGGGCCCCTCCGGCGCCAGGCGCGCGCGCGCCACCTGCACGAGGAGCGCGAGCCCGGCCATGACGCCGGTGAAGATCAGGATGCTGAACGCGAGTTCGAGCGTGGCTGCCTCCCCGGCTCCGTCAGCCGAATCGAAGGCCGGCGAAGGCCATGAACGCCAGGGACATCATCCCCGCGACGATGAACGCGATGCCCACCCCGCGCAGGTCCTGCGGGATGTCGCTCGACTGGAGTCGCTCCCGGATCGCGGCCAGGAGCACGACCGCGAGCGCCCATCCGATGCCCGTCCCCGCCGCGTACACGACGCTGTGGCCGAAGCCGTGTCCCCGCTCGATGGTGAACAGCGAGCCTCCCAGGATGGCGCAGTTGACCGTGAGCAGCGGCAGGTAGATCCCGAGCGCGGCGTGGAGCGCCGGGAAGTGCCGCTCCGTCACCATCTCGAGGACCTGCACGGTGGCGGCGATGACGCCCACGTGCGTGATGAGGCCGAGGAAGCGGAGATCCACGTCGGGCAAGCCGAGCCACGCCCAGGCTCCAGCCGCGAGCAAGTACTCGTGAATGAGGTAGTTGATCGGAACCGTGATCACCTGCACGAAGACCACGGCCACGCCCAGCCCGACGGCCGTGCGCACGGTCCGCGAGACGGCCAGGAACGTGCACATGCCGAGAAACAGCGCGAGCGCCAGGTTGTCCGCGAAGATCGCGTCGAGGAAGATGCCCAGCTCAGCCATGGGCCTCCGTCAGCGCGCGCCTCCGCGCGGCGGCGGGCGAGCCTGGCAGCCACGCGCGCTGTGCCCAGAGCAGGAGGCCGAGAAGCAGGAAGGCTCCGGGCGGGCTCACGAGAAGCGTCACGGGAGAGAACCAGCCGCCTTCGTCCGCGAGCGGCAGGATCTGCCGGCCGAGGATCTGGCCCGCGCCGAAGAGCTCGCGCAGCGTCCCCATGATCACGAGGATGGCGCCGTACGCGAGGCCGTTGCCGAAGCCGTCGAGCATGCTCGGCACCACGCGATGGCGCAGCGCGAAGTTCTCGCTGCGCGCCAGCATGATGCAGTTCGTCACGATGAGGCTCACGAAGACCGAGAGTCGCTTGCTCATCTCGTAGGCGTGAGCCTGCAACACCTGGTCCACGACGATCACGAGCGAGGCCATGATCATCACCTGGACGATGAGTCGCGCGCTGCGCGGGATGATCCCGCGCAGCGCGCTGATGATGCCGCTGGCGATCGTGATGACCGCGAGAAAGGCGAGGCTCATGGTCAGGGCCGTGGCCAGGCCCGTCGTGACGGCGAGGGCCGAGCAGATCCCCAGCACGTGCAGCGTGATCGGGTTGTCGTCGAGCAGGGGGTCGAGCAACACCCTCCGCGCGGGGGTCACGGCCGCGCGCTCTCCGCCCGCATGCGGGCGAGATAGGGGCCGAACCCGTGATCACCGAGCCAGTAACGCAGCATGTTCGTCACGCCTTGCGTCGTGCGCGTGGCTCCCGTGATGCCGTCCACGGCGTGGCGGGCGTCCGGGGAGGCGGGGTCCACCTTGCCCGAGGCGACGTGGAGGCGCACGGTGCCGTCAGGGGCGAACGCGGTCTTGCCCTTCCACAGGCCGCTCCAGGCGGGGTCCAGGATCTTCGTGCCGATTCCGGGCGTCTCGGCCTGATCGGCGATCGTCAGCGCGACGACCGTCTTCGCGTCCCCCTCCAGCGCGAGATACCCCGACAGGAGGGAGGCATACCCGCGACCCGAGACGGGCAGGATGATCAGCGCCGGCCTCCCGTCGCGCTCGACGACGTACACGACCGCTCGCTGCGGACGCATCTTGAGACCGGCGACGTCCACGGACTCGGGAATCGCCACGTCCGCGACCTGCATCGCGGGAGCGAGCGCCGACTCGTCGTCGGCCGGCGCGGACTGGCCGCTGCCCAGGTCCACGACGCGAGCCTGCAAGCGGCCTTCGGCGCCGCCCACGAGTTCGCTCACGCCGGGGACGCTCGCGAGAAGGCCGCGGAGCAGGGCGTCCTTCTCGGCGGCCCGATTGCCCTCGCGCGCGGGAGCGAGAAGCATGGCGGTCGCCGACACGACCGTGGCGCAGGCCAGCGCCACGAGGCTGACGACCAGGATGGCGCGCGCGCGCGTGTCCTTCGGGGCTCCGGCGCTGCCTCGGGTGTTCTCAGCCACGTGCCGTCCTTTCCTGGAGTCCCGCGAGGGCGCTGGCGGACCGCCGCCTGCGGCGTCGCACCGCCCACCGCGTCACGGCGTGATCGATCAGGGGCGCCGCGACGCTCGCGAGGAGCACGGCGGGGATCACGCCGTCCGGGTGGTCCGGGTGGCCGAGGCGCAGGATCACGACGAGCGTACCGACGAGCAGGCCGGCGATCCACCGGCCAGCCGGCGTCGAGCCGGTGCTCGGTGGATCCGTGGCGACGAACACGGCCACGAAGGCGAAGCCGCCGAGCACGAGATGCCAGTGCGCTGGCAGCGCCGGCGCTGCCGCCGGGCGTTCGACGACGTTCCAGAGGACGCTGGCGGCGACGGCCCCGATGAGGGCGCCGGCCATGACCTGCCACGAGGCCGCGCGCCGGTGGACGAGCCATGCGGCGCCGAGCAGGCAGGCGATGACCGACGACTCGCCGATCCTGGCGGGCTCCATGCCCAGGAACGCGTCCAGCCATTCGAGGCCGCTCTCGCCAAGCGCGCTCGGCCCGCGCGCGGCGGCCTGCGCGAACGCGTCCGTGCCGGTGTATCCGCGCAGGCCCGGGAAGAGCGCCGCGCCGGGCGGCGGCGAGGTGCGCGACACGGCGAGGAACGCGAGGCCGACGACGGCGGGGTGCAGGAACGTGCGGCCGACGCCTCCGAAGATGAGGCGGCCGAAGACCATGCCGAAGCTCATCCCGAAGGCGGCTTCCGGGAGCGGGGTGGCTGCCGGCAGCAGGAGCGTGAAGATGACGGCGGCCGCGGCCGCGCCCTCGCCGGCCTGCCGGCGCCGCAGGCGGGCGAACAGGTGTTCCCACGCGAGCGCCGCCGCGATGGCGACGACGAGAAGGGGCAGGACGTGCAGCGCGCCGAGCGCCAGCGTGGCCGCCCATCCCGCGGCCTGCTCGAGTTCGAGACGGTGAAAGAGAGCAAGACGCCAGCCCGTCGTCTCGCCCGGAGGCAGCGACGACAGTCCCGTGAAGGCCTGCCTGCCCGTGTTCCAGAGCCCGACCAGCAGGCAGGGCAGGAGCGCGACCAGCAGGCATGACGTCATGGAGGCCACGCTCTGGGCGTCTCTCACGTGCGGCGCGCCGATCGTCGCAGGGCCGTGACGCTCAGCCATGCGAGAGCTCGCTCGCGATGCGGTCGAGGATCGCGCGCAGGTTGGCGGCGTGATCGTGCTTCGCCGGACACACGAAGCTCAGGAGCGCGAGGTCCTCCTCGTCGAGGTCCAGGCAGCCCAGTTCGACCGCGGTCTCGACGTTGCCGGCGGCGAGCGCGCGCAGCAGCGGCGTGGCGGGGATCTCGAGCGGGAAGACGGCATCGAAGAGATCGGTGGGGACGAAGCCGGTCGGGCGGCCGTGCAGGCTGGTCGTGAAGCCACGCGGCCCGCGAGGGAGCGGGCGGCGCGCCGCCGTGAAGGGCCTCTCTCTCGCCGCCTCGTGGCCGGGTTCGCCGAGGACGCAGACCTGCGCGTGATGCCGGCCGAGCCAGGCAGCCTCGCCCGTCGCGTGACGGCCCGAGAGCGGCGAGCCCGCGATGACGCGAGCGCCGTCGGCGAGGGCGTCCTCGCCAGCAAGGTCGCTCACGCTGGCGCCGAGCGGCACGCGTGCCAGCCGCGGCTCGCGGACGAGCGGACCCGCGATGGAGATCACGCGATCGACATCCGGACGCCCCGTCGTGAACGTGCGGCCGAGCGCGAGGACATCCTGCACGCCGACATGCCATGCGACGCGGCCTTCGCCGACGGGGCAGAGCCAGTGAACGTGCGTGCCGGGAAGACCTGCCGGATGCGGGCCCTCGAAGCACGCGGCCACGAGACGATCGTGCGCGGGGATGGGGAGCGGAGGGCCGGGGGCGTGGCAGATGACGATCGGCCCGCGCGTGAGCTGCGCGAGAAGCAGGAGGCCCGTGGCGAAGTCGTCGTCGCGGCCCGACATCGCCACGCGTGGATCCGCCGCGAGCGGGTTGGTGTCCATCGCGGTCACCAGGATCGCCGCGGGCTCCGCTCGGAGATCGACGAGGCGTCCGGCCGGTCGCGTCCGGATGGCCGACCAGAGCCCCGAGGCGCGCAGGAAGTCCGCGACGGCCGCACCGTCGAGCGACGCGAGAGCCGACGGCGAGCGCGCGGGAAGCTCGTGCTCGGCGTCACCGTCGAGGGCGATGACCACGGCGGCGAGCCGGCGGCGCTCGCCGAGCATCAGGGTCGTGACGATGCCCGACGCCGGCGACGTGAGGACGAGTTCCGGATGGCGGCGATCGACGACCACCGGCTCGCCGCGCCGCACGCGATCCCCCTCGGCGACGCAGGCGCGGGCCCTCATCCCCGGGTGATCGCCGGGCAGCACGGCGACCTCGCGCACGGCGGGGCCGGGGCGGACGACCTGCTCGGGTGCGCCGCCCATCGGAAGCTCGAGGCCCTTGCTGAGTTTCACGTGCACGCGTCAGCCCCGCCGTGATTGTCGCACGGTCGGCCGCGCGTTCCCGCCTACCTCACCTGATAGAACCAGAGCTGCCCGTCGGGGTAGGCGGGCGCGTCGCGCAGCGTCGTGGCTGGCGCGCGGGCGTCGAGCACGCGCGTGTCGCCGGAGACATCGGCGCGCAGGGAGCCCAGCACGCGGTACGCGGGCTTGCCGCCCGTCCAGGTCAGCACGACCTCGGCGGCCGGGACATCCTTGGTCACCATGAGCACGATGGGCGCCACGTCATCGGTGGCGCGCACGCGGAACGTCGTCGTGCCGAACGGAACGAGCGGCACGACCACGCGGCCGGCATCCAGCGCGAGCGGGCCCGCGGGAACCTCCATGAGCGACGCGGCCTCCGGATTCGCGAGGGTCAGGAGCGAGCCGACGCGCACGTCGCGCGCGGCGCCCGCCGTGTCCTCGATCCGCGCGACCCACGCGCCATCGGCGGCACGCTTGAGCGTGAAGGCGCGCGCGTCCGCGTCGTCGCACGCCAGCAGCGCGCGTCCCCCCGCCGGCCAGGTCCCGTCGCCGCGATCGATCCACGTGGCGCGCAGGGGATCCACGAGATCGTGGCCCGCGCGGCGAACGGCGGCCTCGCTCGAGGGACCGCTCGCGCGCAGGAGCACGGTCGCCGGGTAGAGCGGGCCGAGGCCCGGCTCGTCATCCATCGGCCCGACGATGCCGCCCTCGAACTCGGCCTCGTCCGCGACGCTCTTGACGCGCAGGAACCACGTCGCCGCGCCGGTGCGGTGCGCGCCGAGATTCGCGGAGATCCCGCCCCACTCGGACACCATGGTCTCCGGGCTCGCGAGGATCACGCCTCCCGCCGCGTCCTGAACGTCGAGGCACGCGGTCGTGTTGAGCTGCGCGAAGAGGCCGTCGCGCGCGAAGCCGTCCGTGGCGGGACGCAGGAGCCTCGCGGGGCTCTCCGTCGCGAAGTCGAAGTTGGTCAGCGCGAGCGGATACGTGAGCGCGTAGAGGCGCGAGTGATCCGCAACCGGCACGTACGGCACGCGCGATCGGTCGAACACGGACGCGACCTCGATCCGATCGAGGCCCGCGTGCAGGCGGATCTCCATGCTCGCGGCTGGCGTCCCGTCGCGCTCGACGAGCAGCGACGCCATGACGGGTCCGGTCGCGCCAGGACTCACGCGCGCCGCGGGCACCGTCTCGATCGTCGGCGTGACGCCCCAGAACGCGTTCGTGTTCGTGTTCCACGCGGCCTGGCCGAACCGGAAGGGCGAGCTCGCATCCACGAGCTCGCGTCCGCTCGGCAGGTGCACGATGGACGCCACCGAGCCGTCCACGGAATCCACCGTGACGCGATAGAACGCGTTCTCGATCGTCGTCGCGGTGACGACGAGATCGGACGCCGCGGCGCGCGGCGCGCCCGGACGCGTCTCGAACGCGCCGAAGCCGCGGGGCTCGACATCGCGCGCGAGGAACAGGATCGCCGAGGCGTCCGCGGGATCCTGCTGGTAGGCGATTTCCTCGCCGCGAGCCATGTCGATCAGCCGGAAGCTCCCGGGCACGAGGCCAGCAGGCAAGCGCGCGGAGACGGGCCCCGT
Organism: uncultured Thermoanaerobaculia bacterium; assembly: GCA_964613915.1. GTDB lineage: Bacteria > Acidobacteriota > JBCCFW01 > JBCCFW01 > JBCCFW01 > CAZTIW01. Next base: position 179,288 of record CAZTIW010000001.1, on the reverse strand, counting down.
GCGTGCCGCGTCCTGCGCGTTCCACGCGACGATCCCGCCGCGCGGCAGGTCAACGCGCCGCGAGAGCGCCTCCATGCCCGAGGCGAGCGCGCGCGCCGCGAGATCGCGCGCCTCGATCGCGTAGGTCTGGTGATCGATCGCCGTCTGCGTGGCCTCGGGCTCCGTCATGATGCCGGGCCAGGGGAGGCCGCCGCCGGAGTGCTCGTCCACGTCGAGGATGAGCCGCCACGCGCGATCGATGTCCGCCGTGGGATGCGGCGCGCCGACGGTGGCCGCCGCCGCGCAGAAGCCCTCGGCCGCCTGCACGTCGCGTCGCGCGACGTTCACCGCGGCCTGCGTGTGCGCCGTGCCGGGGATGACGGAGCTCCACGCGCCGCCGTAGTCGCCGCGATGGGTCGGGATGGTCCAGCCGCTGGCCGCGATCTCGGCCTCGATCGCCGTCCAGAACTCCCGTGGCGTCGCGAGGCGCAGGATCGGCGTGCGGTATCGCGCGTTCCACTGGTTCACGAGATTGCGGACGTGAAGCCCCTGGTAGTGGTTGTCGAACACGCGCATGACGAGCAGGTTCTCGTGGGGGTAGCCCAGGCCCTCCTGCATGCCGAGCCCCGCCCCGAGCGCGGGGTGCATGGTCGCGGGCGTGTCGAAGAACGACAGGCCGTACTCGCCCAGGCCCTCGGCATACGAGTCGAACGTGATCCAGGAGAGGACGCGGCTGCCATCGGGCCCCTCCCACCAGAACGGGCGCGTGGCGTGCGACGGCGCCGTGATCACCCCGCCGAACGAGCAGTTCATGCCGCCCAGGTAGTGCGTCACGCCCGCGCGCCGCATGAGTTCGGGCAGCGCCCACGTCCCGCCCGGCACGTCATCCTGGATGTAGGTGGTCGACTCGAAGCCCTCGGCGCGCGCGATGGCCTGCGAATGGCTCAGCGCGCGGATCATCTCCTCGCGCGAGGTCACCGTCGTGTGGAGGTTCGCGTACCCGGCCGAGAGCGACAGCCGCCCCTCGCGCAGGAAGTCCATGGCCTCCCGGATCTGCGCGGGCGTGCTGCGCTCGATGAATCGGAGGAGCTGCCACGCGTTCTCGATCGTCCAGCGGTACTCGGGCACCGTGCGCAGGTTCGTCATCACCTGGTCGAGATGCGTCTTGGCGAAGGCCTCGATGTCGGCGGGCGGCGCCGTGAAGCCGATGTCGAGATGCGAGGCCTCGACGATCCACACGGTCTTGATGGTCGAGAGCACGCCGGCCGACGTGTCGCCGAAGATGTCGATCTCGTCCACCCACGTCTCTCCGCCCGCGGGCTGCGCGCAGGCGACCTGCGCGCGCTCGATGTACGGGATGCCGTCGGGACCCGGCGTCGTGCCGGTGGCATCCCACGTTCCGGGCTCGGCGGCGGCGCCGCCGCCCCACGCGCGAAGCGACACGTCCGTGGCGCCGGCAGCTCCCGGTCGCAGACGCAGGCGGATCCACGCGGGCGTTCCCGGCACGATGCGGCTGGGCGCCGCGGCCACGAGCGTTTCGGCGCCGGCCGCATCCACGAGGCGCGCCTCGATCGATCCGTCGGCGAGGAACGCGAGGCGGTAGAACGGCGCATCGTCGCGCGGCGGGCGGAGCTCCCAGGTCATGGACCACGCGGGACCGGCGCCGGCGACCATGCCGAAGCAGAGGTCCACCGAGCCCACGGGGACCGCGATGAGGCGGCGCACCGAGGTCTCGGGTAACCCGCGGAAGAGATCCGCGGCGCCATCGGCGACGTAGGCGGGCGAGCCGCCGCGATTCGCGACCGTCCACTTCGACAGCGTGCCCACGGTCTGCCAGCCCGCGTCGTTCCCGTCGTTGAAGTTCTCGGTGAGGAGCGTCCCGCTGCCCGGCGTGTAGGCGCGCGTTGCGGGCGCGCCCCAGAGCGCGAGCATGGCGGCCAGCGCGAGGACGCGCGCCAGCCGGCCCGTCATGCGGCGACCCCGCGGACGGCTCGTCGCGAAGCGCGGTCGTTGAGCCACCAGAAGAAGGGGATGCTGAAGCCGAGACCGCCGAGCAAGGAAAGCGCCACGAACCAGGGCCACCGGATGGGCCCGATGGGGCGGCGCGCGAAGAGCGCGGCGAGCAGGCCCGTGGCGAGCGCGCAGTCAATCATGAACGCCACCGCCAGCCGGTTCTGCAGGACCGGCGCGATGCCGTCGAACTCGGTGATGAGCCAGGCGATGAACAGGCCGTTCGGCACGGTCAGGCCGAAGAGCGCGACGATGAGCTTCCACATGCGAGCGACTCCGAGGCCGGCGCGCCGGGCGCGTCGGTGCCGGCCCATCATGCCTGGATCGACGGACCTTGCCTCCCCCTGTCGCCCCTCGGCCGTGCCGCGCGCAAGCGGACCGCCGCGTGACCGCTCCGGAACGCAAGAGCGCCGGCCGTTCCCGCGGGGGAATGCGGCCGGCGCCGGGCGGGCAGCCCGCGGCCGGGATCAGCTCAGGCTGATGGGCGGGAGCGTGGTCGCGGAGCGCACCCAGCTCTCGACCACGCTGCCGGCGGGCAGCGCGCGCACGAGCTGGCGCGTGTTGTTGGCTGCGGCCAGCTTCGTGGCGAGGTCTGCGGGATTGGCCTTCGCCAGGTGCGTGACGGACTCCATTCCGGCGGCCTGGAGGAGCTCGGAGTACTCGGATCCCACGCCGTTGACGCGCATCAGGTCAGCCATGCGCGTCCAGCGCGTGAGCTGGCCGGCATCGAGGCCTGTCTTCGCCGCGACCGACTGGCGGCCATCGGGCGTGCTGCAGTGCGCCAGCAGGTCCGCGGTCGTCGTGATGTTCGCCACCGCGAGCTTCTCGGCGCGCTGGGGTCCGATGCCTTCGATTTCGTGGATCTTGTAGGTCGTCATGGCGTCATCCTTGCGTGAGGCCGGCGGGTCGTCGCGCCTGCTCGAGCCGACGCGCGATGCGCGCGGCAAGCAGACCGATCTCGCCGGGGTGTGCGATGTGCACGCGAGGCGCGGGACGAGCCGCCTGGTGAAGTGGGCTCGCGCTGGCGGCGCCCGTGACGCTTCACGTGAATCAGTATCGTTGGATAACTATACCATGAACAGCCGCGCGACGCAACGCGCGGACGTCACGCTCGGCGCGCCGCGCGCTTCCTGACATCGGAGCGGGGCTTGAGGGGCGCTGGCTGGTAGAGTCCCTTCGGATTGCTGCCCAGCAGTCCCGCGTCGAAGCTCCGCCGGTCGGTCAGCGAGAGCTGGCGAATCATCGCGGGCGTCAGGATGGTCTCGTGCCGCGTGGCTTCGAGTGCCGCGACGACATCGTCGAGATGCTCGTCCGACGACTGCCACTCGAGGCGGTCGAGCCTCGCGAGGTTCAGGGGGCGCGAGAAGCGACGCAGCGTCTTCTCGCCGTTGAGGTTGTAGTACTGCTCGAAGTACGTCATGACGAGCTCGCGCACCGTGCGGTGCACGGGTTCACGGTAGCGCAGCCCCACGCAGTTGGACTTGGCGACGGCGCCCCAGTGCTTGCCGCGGCGGAACACGGCCAGCACGTGGTCGTCATCGCGCACGGCCGCGAGGTCCACGATGAGCGGCGGGTGGCCGAGCTGCCGCAGCGCGGCGGCGGCGAACAGGGCGCCGTCGAAGCAGTGGGCGCGCCGCGTCGCCATGACGTGCCGGGGAGAGCGATAGACCGACTCCTCGTTGTAGTCCAGCGCGTCGAGCCAGTCCTGGATCGCGCGCGGGCTCGCGAAAGCGGTGAGGATGCGGCGCTCGGCGGGGGTCCAGGGCTCGGGGCTGCGGCGGGGCATCCGCCGATCATCGCCGCGGGCCTCCCGGCGGAGCAAGCCAGACGCCGCTGGCACGGTCGCGTGACGCGCGTCCCCCGGGCCGCCGGGGGCGGGGCGGGCGGCCCGTCCCTGGTGCATGATCCGCGCTTCCCCCAGCGCGCTTTCGTGCCCTTCTCGGAGAGTCCCATGCCGTTTTCGTTTCAGGATCGCTCGCTCACGACCGTCGGCGTCATCGGCTCCGGCCAGATCGGCCCGGACATCGCCCTGTTCTTCGCGAAGGTCTTTTCGGGGAGTGGCGTCAGGGTCGTCGTCGTGGACGTGGCGCAGGCGGCGCTCGACGCCGGCAAGGCGCGCACCGAGAAGAAGATTCGCAAGGGGCAGGAGTCGGGCGCCTTCAAGGGCGACATGGCCGACACGATGATCGCGAGCCTGTCGTGGACGACCGACTACGGCGCGCTCGCCGGGGCCGAATTCGTCGTCGAGGCGGCCACGGAGGACGGAGGGCTGAAGCGCAAGATCTTCGCGCAGCTCGAGGCGACCTGCGCGCCCGGGGCGATCCTCGCGAGCAACTCGTCCCACCTGGAGCCCGAGATGATCTTCTCGGAGCTGAAGGACGCGTCGCGGAGCGCCTGCATCCACTACTTCTTCCCGGCGGAGCGCAACATCGTCGTCGAGGTGACGCCGGGCGAGGCGACGGCGCCTGCCGTGACGCGGTGGCTGCTGGACTTCTACGAGTCCATCGGCAAGCTTCCGATCGAGGTGCGCAGCCGTTACGGCTACGCGGTGGATCCCGTGTTCGAGGGGCTGTTCCTGGCGGCGCTCTCGCTCGCGGATGACGGCGTCGCGACGAGCAAGGAGATCGACACCGTCGCCATGAAGGTGCTCGGGCAGGGCATCGGGCCCTTCACCGCGATGAACCTGACGGGCGGCAATCCGATCACGGCCGTCGGGTTGGACCACTACACGAGCAAGATCAACGGGTGGTTCCACACGCCCGAGAGCCTGAAGAAGGCCGTTGCCGAGAAGACGAAGTGGGAGACCCCGGGCCGCGATGAGGTCATCGAGGTCTCTCCCGAGAAGGCGGCGCTGGTCGGCGACCTCATGCGTGGCGCGTACTTCGGTCTCGTCTCCGAGATCCTCGACGCGGGCCTGGCGACGCTGCCGGATCTCGACATCGCGATCTCGACGGCGCTGGTCATCAAGCCGCCGTTCACGTTCATGAACGAGGTCGGCGTGAAGGAGTCGCTCGCGCTGGTGGAGAAGTTCCGGGCGCGGTACTCGAAGTTCGTCGTGCCGGCGCGGCTGCGGGAGCAGGCGGCGAGCGGCAAGCCGTGGCCGGTCTCGTACCTGCAGGAGACCACGCAGGACGGCGCCCGCATCGTCAAGATCCGCCGGCCCGACAAGCTGAACGCGCTCAACGAGGATGTCTTCGCTCACCTCGAGGCGGCGATGGACGCTGCCGAGGCGGATGCGGGCGTGAAGGGCGTGGTCATCACGGGCTTCGGGCCGAAGGCGTTCGTGGCGGGCGCGGACATCGGCATGCTCTCGCGCCTGACGACCGCGAAGGAGGGCTACGAGAACAGCCGGCTGTTCCACCGCGTGCTCGACCGCATCGAGAACTTCGGCAAGCCGGTCGTGTGCGCGTACAACGGGCTGGCGTTCGGCGGCGGCAACGAGCTGGCCATGGCGTGCCATCACCGCATCGCGCGCAAGGGGCTGAACCCGATCGCGGGGCAGCCCGAGCCGAACCTCGGGATCATCCCGGGAGCCGGCGGCACGCAGCGGCTGCCGCGCATCGTGGGACTCGAGCGCGCGTGGTCGCTCCTGCGGACGGGCCGGCCGTTCTCGGGCGCGGACGCCCGGGAGATGGGGCTGATCGCCGAGGAGGTCGAGGCCTCGCAGCTGATTCCGCGAGCGATCGCGATCGCGACCGGCAAGGCGGGCGTGACGATCCGCCCGATCTCGCGCGAGCCCATGAAGGTGCCCGCGAGCATGCCCGACGTGGACATCGGACACCTGAGCCGGAAGATCGACGAGATCCTGTGCCGCGCGATCCTCGAGGGGGCCGCGATGCCGCTCGCGCAGGGGCTCGACCTGGAGAGCCAGCTCTTCGGCGCCTGCGTCGAGACGAAGGACATGCACATCGGCATGGAGACCTTCCTCAAGGAAGGCGCCCGCGCCAAGGCTCCGTTCGTCCACGGCTGAGGCGCCAGCCACGGTGCCGGGCTGCCGGCCCGCGCGCACGCGGCGCGGCGGTCAGCGCGCGAGGCCGCAGTCGCTCGGGCGGGCGGGGCGCTCCAGGCGGTCGGAGCGGTAACCGCGCGTGCCTTCGTCTCCGCAATTGCTCGCGGAGACGAGGAAGTAGCGATTGATGCCCGGCACGAACGGGATGCGTCGCTCCTGCACGCCGGGCGCGATGCTGGCCGGCGCGAACGAGCAGGCGATCGGCGCGTGGTCGTAGCCGCTCATGAGCGTCGCCGGCACCGTGCCGGCGTACGCGTTGTACCGCAGCAGGGGCTGGTCGAGGTCGGCGAACGTCAGCCGGAGCTCGGCGTTCCCGGCGAGCTTGCTCACGCGCAGGGGCACGCCGAACGGCAGGCCGCTCACCTCCGCCGGGATCCATGACTGGCCCACCTCGACGCGCGTCGTGCACGTCGTGCTCTGGCCGATGGCGTCGGTCGCGGTGAACCGCACGTTCGTCGTGCCGCACGGGTAGAAGTCCGTCGCGTCCCCGCCACCGCTCGTCCGGTTGTTGACGAGGTCCACGGGAGGGCATGACGCGCTCGCGGTCGCCGTCACGACGACGACCTCGCCGCCGGCCTGCGTCGCCTCGACGGTGATGCGGGCAAGGCAGGTCACGACCGGCGGCGGGGCCGGATCGGGAGGCGGCGCGAGCTGGACCCAGCACGTCACGGCGTCCTCGTTGTTCGAGATCGTCACGCCGACGACGGAACTCGATCCGGCCGGGAGCTGGGCGCGGGTCACGCCGGCTGTCGGCGAGCTGATCACGAGACCCGGCGTCACCGGCGTCCACGTGTACCTGAGCGGGGGCGTGCCGAGGCTCCCGGTCGCGTCGAGCGTGATCCAGCCGCCGTCGCACGGCCCCGGCGTGGTCGCCGTGATGTCGCACGTGATGGCCGAGCCGATCGGCTCCGGCCTTCCGCCCGCGTAGTAGCCGTACGACGTGTCGCGCTCGAAGCCGAACACGTACACCATGGACGGCTCGCTCGCGATCGCCGAATGCACGCCGTCCGCCACGGGCACGATCGCCTTCTCGAATCCGGAGGAGCCGATCGCCGCGAAGCTCGCCTGCGGGATCTGCATCCCGTCCAGCAGGAAGGTCGCGCCGGCCGGCTTCACCAGGATGACGTTGTCGTCCGAGAACAGGTCCGGAACGTAGAAGAGGAAGTCCGTCTCGAACTGCTCGGTGGGGACCGTGAGGATGAGCGACGGGTCGCCGGGCCCGGTGTTGAGGCCCGAGTAGGTCGAGCCCGCGAAGTACTGCGTGACCTGCAGCGGGAGCGAGCCCTGCACGACGACATCCGACACGCTCGAGAACTGCAGGAACTCTCCCGCCGCCAGCGCATGCGGGCCGCCGCCGATCGGATCGGGCGCGAGCGTGACGGAGGTTCCATCGCGCTGCGCCAGCACGCGCCAGTAGTCGGGGATGGTCCCCCGTGCCTTCGACTTGACGGCGAGGAACTCCTTTCCCCACGCCTGCGTCGGGAAGTACTGCTCCTCGAGATGATCGCAGAACCGCGTGCCCGCGGGGACCTGCGAGCAGACGGATCCGCCGAACACGGCGATCGGTCTGTCCGCCGTCACGACGGTCCCCGTGAGGTCCGATCCCAGCAGGTCGCTGGCGAGTTGCAGGACTTCTCCTCGCTGCAGCGTCACGACGATCGGCGTACCGGCGGGCGATGCGCCGATGTCGCCCGCGAGGGTCGGCGCCGTCGGCGTGATCGTCACCGTGGTCGGAAGCGCCGCGAACGCCACGACCGCGAGGAGGCCCCGCCCCGGCTGGCCGGTGAACTCGACCTGGGGCCAGGAGCTGATGCGGTAGCGGGGGCCGAGCGCCGTCACCGGCAGCACGGTCACCCCGTCGTGAGTGTGGTTGCGCGTGACAGCGCTCTTGAGGAGCGTGTTGAACTGATACACGGTGACGGGAACGTCCGAGTTGATGCGATAGGACGCCATGGCCTTGCGCGTGCCGACGAGCATGAGCGGCGCGTTGCGGTCCGCCGGGTCGAAGCGGAACACGTTGACCGCGCCCGGAGCGATGACCGCGCTCGCGAGCTGCCGCGTGGGGGAGGAGACGGTCACCGTCGCGGGCGACAGGCCGTCATTGGCGACGGCGAGGCCGAAGTCGTTGGTCCGGTCGAACGACTCCATCCAGCACGTCCAGAACTCCGTGCCGGAAGTCGATCCGCCCCGCGCCATGGACGTGGACAGAAGCAGGGCCAGCGCCCAGAACAGGGCGCGGCGGGGGCGCGCGGGAGCCAGCATGGCGTGAATGTATGTCCGGAGCCACGGCCTGTCACGCCCTCGGCGCCCAGCCAGAGGTAGCGCGTCCGGGGCCCGGAGCAGCGTCAGGGCGCGTCCGTGTGGCGCGCGAGGGCCCCGTCGGCGATCAGTCCCGCCGTGAACGCGGCGAGCTCGGGCTCAGTGACCTCGTGGCGGGTTCGGAAGGCGGCGAGGTCGGCGGCGGTGGCGGGGCCCGCGCAGAGAGAGAGCAACTCGCCCGCGAGCGCGTTGAGTCGCTCGATCGAGACGGACGCGAGCTGATGCGGGCTCGGCCGCGGCCCCCCCAGCACGAGGGCGAACTCGCCCGCGTCCACGCCGATGTCGAGGTCGCCCGGCACCGCGGCGTTCGCATCCAGCGCCTGCCGCAGGCGGGCGGCGGCCGCGATCGTTCCGCCGGGGAGCGAGAGGATCTCCGCGCGCTCTCCCAGAGCGAGGCCGCCAGGGGGCGCGCCGACGCGCGCGAACGGACCGCGTCTCAGGCTCGCCATCGCCTGCTCGACGCGGGCGAGCGCGCGCAGGAGCGCGTCTTCGGTCGCGGCGCTCCACCGCACCGCGTGGTCGGCAAACGCGAGCGGTAGCGAGCGATCCTCGCGCATCGCCGCGTGGAACTCCGGCGACGTCGTGAACGACTCGACGATCTCGGCGCCTGCGCGCGCGCAGGTCAGCGCGTGCTCGGACGACACGTTGCGCAGGAACTGCGCCCGGCGCTTGCCGCCCGGGTCGGCCTCGACGGCCGCGACCGGGGCGGCGAGCAGCAGGGCGAGGCTGTCCGCGTCCAGAGCCGTGGACGCGATCGCGTCGTCGTCGCGCGCGCGCAGGCGCTCGGCGAAGCGCGCGTCGTGCTGCATGCGAAACAGCGTGCGCTGGATGCGCCGGTGATCGATCACGGCGCGAGCGCCGGCGCCACCGCGTCGCGGACGCGCTCGAAGAGAGGGATGACGGCGGACAGCTCGTTGCGCTCGGCCTCCACGACGACGGCGCGCAGGTTGGTCGCGCGCGCGACGACATGCTCGAGAATCGCCCACGTCGCCGGGAGAACGTCGAGCCCGTGATCATCCTCGACGAAGGAAGCCCCGCGATGCACGAAGCCGCTGCCGCCCGCGACGTGAATCTCGACGACCCGATCGAACGGGAACGCGTCGAAGCCGTCGAGCGCGTCGCGCCCCATCGCGGCCTGATACGCGGCCACGTGTGCGACGTCGAGGAGGAGCCCCGAGTCCGCGAGCTCGGCCACCATCGCGAAGTACTCGAGGACGTGCATCGGACCGAGGTACGCGTGAGCCGGCGGGTTTTCGGGAAGCACCTCGAGCCCCGACTGCTCGCGCAGGCGGGCGACGCTCGTCGCGACGGATCGCGCCGAGTCGGCATGCAGGATCGGCGGCATGAGCGTGCCGTGGCCTCGGTCGCGCGGACCCACGTGCCAGAGGCCGGCGTCGCCGCACATCCAGGCGGCGCCGCATTCGCGCGCGAGCGCCGAGGCGTCCCGCACCCAGGCGGCGTCCAGATCCTCGGGTTCCTCGAGGTTGAGGTCGAGGTAGTGGTACGTGACCGGGAGGGCGGCCGCGATCCAGGCGCGGGCGTCCTCGTCGAGGCTGCGCTCGAGATCGACCCCGATTTCCAGGAAACCGACGAGATCGGGCCGCATCGCCCGCAACTGCCCGATGTCGAGTCCGTGGCAGCCAGCGCCGTACTCGGTGGAGATGCCCAGGCCGAGCCGCGGCAGCGTCGTCACGCGGTCGAAGAAGGAGGGGCTCATGGTCGGGACACCGTGGCGTGCGGAGCTTCAGCCGGGCATGGGGTCCTTGCGCGCTCGCGCAGCCCGACGGATGATCGGCACAGCATGGCACGCATCCTCGTCCTCGGCTCCGGTCTCATCGGATCATTCATCGCCTCCGAGCTTGCGAGCGACGGGGAGCACGACGTGACCGTGGCGGACGTGTCCGAGGAGGCCCTCGGTCGCGCGTCGTCCCGGTCCGGCGGGCGGGTCACGACGCTCCACGCCGACGTCGCGGACGCTTCGCGCCTGCGCGATCTCGTGGGGGACTTCGCGCTCGTCGTGGGCGCGCTGCCGAGCCGCTTCGGCTACCAGACGCTCGAGGCCGTGCTCGAAGCCGGCAAGAACATCGTGGACATCTCGTTCATGCCCGAGGACGCTCTCGCGCTCGACGGCTTCGCCCGCGACCGCGGACTGACCGCCATCGTGGACTGCGGCGTCGCCCCGGGCCTGTCGAACCTGCTCGCCGCGCGATCGGTGGCCATGCTCGACGACTGCGATCGCGTCGAGATCCTCGTGGGCGGCATCCCGCGGCGTCCCACGGAGCCCTTCCGCTACAAGGCGCCGTTCTCGCCCGAGGACGTCATCGAGGAGTACACGCGCCCCGCCCGCATCGTCGCCGGTGGCTGCGTGGTCAACGCCGAGCCGCTCGCCGACTCCGAGATGGTGGACTTCCCGGCCGTCGGTCCGCTCGAGGCCACGACGACCGACGGCCTGCGCTCGCTCGCGACGACGCTCGGGGTCCCCAACCTGCGCGAGCGAACCCTCAGGCATGCCGGGCACTATCACCTCATGCGCGCGCTCAAGTCGGCCGGCTTCCTCTCGCGGGACGTCGTCACGTGCGGAGGCGTCGAGGTCACGCCGCGCGAGCTCACGAGCACGCTCCTGTTCCGGCAGTGGCGCTACTTGCCGGGCGAGGAGGACGTCACGGTGCTGCGCATCCAGGCCGAGGGCGTCCGCCGCAAGCAGCGGCGCATGGTGCAGTGGGATCTCGTGGACTTCATGGACCGCAAGACCGGCGCGTCGTCCATGGCCCGCACGACCGGCCTGACCTGCACGACCTTCGCGCGGCTCCTGCTCGGCGGCGATCTCGAGGCGACGGGGGTGCTGCCGCCCGAGCGCTTCGGTCACGATGCCGATCTGGTCGCGCGCGTGCTTCGCGATCTGGCGGGCCATGGCATCCGCGTGGAGCTGCACGAGGAAGATCTGAACAACTGACCCTCTCGGCCGATTCGCGCGCGGCCAGCGGCACGCCGCGTCGCGGGTCCCGTGTTGCCGCCACGGTGCCGCCCCTGTAACGTGCCGCCCCATGCACGATCACGGCCCCGACCCCGGCCTCATCCTGGCGCTCGCGCTCACGGCCGGCATCGCGGGCCACGCGCTCGGGCGCTGGCTGCGGCTGCCGAGCATCGTCCCGCTGCTCGCGCTCGGCGTGCTGCTCGGCCCGGACGGCGTCGGCCTGGTCAACCCGACCGACCTCGGGCCCATCCTGCCCGTGATCGTCGGCTTCGCGGTGGCGATCATCCTGTTCGAGGGCGCCCTGCACCTCGACATCGCGCGCGTGCGCCGGGAAGGCCGCACCATCCAGCTGCTGGTCACCGTCGGCGCGGCGGTGACCATGCTGGGGGCCGCGCTCGCGACGCGGGCCTTGATGGACTGGTCATGGCCCGTGTGCCTGCTCTTCGGGAGCCTGGTCATCGTCACGGGACCGACGGTCATCGGTCCGCTCCTGCGCCGCATGAACGTGCGCAGCAACCTGGCGACGATCCTCGAGGGCGAGGGGATCTTCGGCGATGCCATCGGCGCCACGGCGGCGGTCGTGACGCTCGAGATCGTGCTGACGGCGTCGGGCGACGGCCTCGGCGATGTCGCCGGGCGCCTCGGCGCGCGGCTGGGCATCGGCATGGTCGTGGGGATCCTCCTCGGCGTCGCGGTGCTCCTCGCGTTGCGATACGAGCGCTGGCTGCCGGAAGGGCTCCTCAACGTCGCGGTGCTCGCCCTGACCGCGCTCGCGTTCGGCGTTTCCAACGCGGCCGTGCCCGAGACCGGCATCATCACGGTGGTGGTCGGCGGCCTCGTGGCGGGAAACATCGGTCACGATCGCGTCGAGGAGTTGCGGCTCTTCAAGCAGCAACTGACGCTCCTCATGATCGGCCTGCTGTTCGTGCTCCTCGCGGCCGACGTGCGCATGCAGGACGTGAAGGATCTGGGTGTTCCAGGGGCCCTGGTGGTCGTCATCCTCATGCTGGTCGTCCGGCCCCTCAACATCCTGTCGTCCACGGTGGGCTCGGAGCTGACCTGGCGCGAGCGCGGCTTTCTCTCGTGGATGGCGCCTCGCGGGATCGTGGCCGCGGCCGTGGCCTCGCTCTTCGTCCAGTCCATGGAAGCCGTCGGCCTCGAAGGCGGACGGCCGCTGCGCGCGCTCGTGTTTCTCGTGATCGCCGCGACCGTCGTCGTGCAGGGATCGACGGGGGTCGTGCTCGCGCGCTGGCTCCGCGTCACGCTGCCGGCGCGCAAGGGCTGGGGAATCCTGGGCGCGAGTCAGCTCGGCCTGACGCTGGCCAAGCTCCTCAAGACCGGCGGCAAGGTCGTGATCCTGGACTCGAGCCCGCAAGCGGCGGATCTCGCCGCAACGGAAGGCCAGCTCGTCGTGCAGGGGAACGCGCTCGACGAGGCGACGCTCGGCGCGGCCGGGGTTGATACCTGGGCCGGCGCGGTGGCGGTGACGACGAACGAGGAAGTCAACCTGCTCTTCGTCCAGCACTGCCGCGAGTCCGGCGTTCCCCGTGCGCTCGCCGCTCTCAGGCATCGCCGCGCCCGCGTGACGCCCGAGCTCGTCGCGGAGGCCGGCGGCGAGGTGCTGTTCGGCAAGGCCAGGCGCGTGGACGCCTGGTCGCTCTGGCTGGAGTCCGGCGCCGCGACCGTCGAAGCATGGGTCGCCGGCGACAAGGCGCAGCTTCCCGCGCTGGAGACGGACGACGACGCTCCCGGGAATCGCCTGCCGGTGCTCCCGCTCGTGATGCGGCGTGGCACGGCGGTGGAACCCGTCAGCGGCGCCACCAAGCTGCGCGGCGGCGATGTCGTGTCGTTCGCCGTTCTCACGAGCAGCCGCGAGGCAGCGCGCAAGGCGCTCGTCGAGGCGGGTTGGAGCGCCGAGCCGGAGAAGCCGGCGACACCACCGGCGTGATGCGGCAGGGGCTGACGCGCGGGCGGGGGAGTGCCGCGCGATCGGTGGTGCTCGCGCGGCGCGGCATGGCCTGCGCGGCGCAACCGCTGGCGTCGCTGGCGGGCGTGGACATCCTGCGCGCGGGCGGCAGCGCCGTGGACGCGGCCATCGCCGTGAATGCGTGCCTCGCCGTCACCGAGCCGACATCCTGCGGTCTCGGCGGCGACCTGTTCGCCCTGCTCTGGGAGGCGGACGGCGCGCGCGTGTTCGGCCTCGACGCCTCGGGACGCGCGCCTCTCGCGGCCAGCATCGCGGAGGTCGAGCGCTCCGCTGACGGCACGGTGCCGCTCCGATCGCCCGCGTCCTGGACCGTGCCGGGTTGCGTCGAAGGCTGGGCCGCCCTGCACGATCGCTTCGGGCGCCTGCCGATGGCGCGAGTCCTCGCGCCCGCGATCGATCTCGCGCGCGACGGCTTCCCCGTGTCGCCGGTCATCGCGGGCGAGTGGGCGCGCGCGTCCGCCGTCCTGCGCGCGATGCCGGGCTTCGCGGACGTGTTCATGCCGGGCGATCGCCCTCCCGCCGAGGGCGAGATCTTCCGCAACGCGGCGCTCGCTCGCACGCTCGAGGCCGTCGCGGCCTCGCCGCGCGACGCGTTCCGCGATCTCATCGCGCCGGCCATCGTCGCGTTCTCCAGCGCGCATGGAGGGCGCCTTGCCCGCGAGGACTTCGAAGCGCACGCGTCGCGCGAGGTCGTGCCGATCGCGACCACGTACCGCGGCGTGGACGTGCTCGAACTGCCGCCTCCGGGACAGGGACTGGCGGCGCTCCAGTTGCTCAACGTGGTGGACGAGCTGAACGTCGCGGCGCATGGGCGAGACGCCCCCGACTACTGGCACCTGTTCGTCGAGGCGAAGAAGCAGGTCTACGGCGATCGCGCGCGGCTGTACGGGGATCCCGACTTCGCGCGCGTTCCCGTGCAGGAACTCTTGTCGCGCGAGCACGCGCGCCGGCTCGCGGGTCGCGTGGATTCGCGCCGCGCCGCGCTCGTGGACCTGCCGGGGGATCCGCCGGCGCTCTCGCGGCGCGAGACGACGCTGTGCTGCACGGCCGACGCGTCGGGCTCGATGGTGGCGCTCATCCAGAGCAACTACACGGGCTTCGGATCGGGGCACGTCGTGACGGAGCTCGGATTCGGCCTGCAGAATCGCGGCGCGCTGTTCGCTCTTGACCCGGCGCACCCGAACGCGCTCGCGCCCGGCAAGAGGCCCTTCCACACGATCATCCCGGCCCTGCTCATGGCGGACGGCGAGCCGCTGGCGGCGTTCGGTCTGATGGGTGGCGACATGCAGCCCCAGGGACATGCGCAGGTCGTGGTCAACCTCGTGGATCACGCCATGAATCTCCAGGAGGCCGGCGACGCGCCGCGGTTCCATCACGGGGGATCGAGCGAGCCGACCGGGACGCGCATGCGGGAGGGGGGCGTACTTCACCTCGAGGACGGCGTCTCGCCAGCGATCCAGTCGGATCTCGCGTCGCGCGGGCACGCGCTCGCGCGGGCCTTGCCGGGGACGTTCGGCGGCTACCAGGCCGTCGCGCGCGACCGCGCGTCCGGCGGCTGGTGTGGCGCGACCGAATCGCGCAAGGACGGCTGCGCGCTCGGGTACTGACGGCCCGATCGATCACGGCGCCGGAGGGCTCGATCCGTCGCTCCCCGCGAGGAGGGGAGGGGGCCCCCGCGGCGGTCGGCACGGCGCTTGCTCTGCGTGCCCATGCCAGCGCGTCTGCTGGCTGCGGTGCGCCCAGGAGCGGCCGCTGAGCCGCGTCTCGAGCCTTCCGGTGGGTTGTTCGGCTTGCCGAACTTCCCATCGGCGGGGGCGGCATTGGATTTCCGTACAAGCTCAGTCCGGCTTCACGACACCTGTCGTGCGGCACGGGGGCCTCCATGACTCGCCCAACCCTGACCCCAGCCGCTGTCGCGGCGCTGCTGCTGGCGCTGGCCCTGCCCGGGCCGGCCGACGCCAAGACGCTGCGGACGATCACCATTGACGGCAATCTTGACGACTGGACGGAGGTCCTGCTGGACCGGGACCAGAAGGTCGCCGATCGATCGGCGGCGCAGGGCGATCCGGACATGCCGTCGCAGGCCCAGCGCGACGAGCGGGGCGTCGCGTTCACGTGGGACGCCACCAACCTGTACCTCTACTTCTCGCGGACCGGGTCCGGGACGAACTCGTTCAATGCCATCTTCTACATGGACTACGGCCATGACCGGGTGATGCACGCCGCGACCGATCGCGTGGCGGTGTTCAAGTTCACCGGCTCGTCGCTGAACAGCTACGAGCTCTACCGCTACAACGACGGGGGCACTCCCGATCCGATGGGCGGCGATGGCGTCAGCATGCCCGGCCCTCTCGGCACGTCCGTCACGACCTCCGGCGGCGCCGCGAGCGCGGACTCCTCCGGCATCGGTTTCGAGTGCTCGATCACGTGGGCGTCGCTCGGCATCGCCGCCGGCACGCCCATCTTCATGCAGCCAGCCCTGTCCACCAACCTGAACCTGCCGGGCGGCATCCAGGACAACACGGATCTCCTGGACACGTTCCTCGTCGGCGTGATGCTGAGCCCCGGCGCGACGAAGGGGACGGCGCCCGGCCGCACGGTGGACTTTCCCCACCGCGTGACCAACGACGGCACGGCGTCCGACATCATTGACCTCATCCTTCGCACGCGGCTCGGCTTCGCGCTCGAAATCTGGTCCGATCCGAACGGTGACGGCAATCCGTCCGACGGCGCCCTGCTCGGGCGCGACGCGAACGGCGATGGCGACATGACGGACACGGGCGACATCTTCCCCGCTCCCGCAGTGGACGCGAACAGGAACGGCTTCGTTGATGGCGGCGCGCTGGCGGCGGGAGCGGTGCGCAACTACGTGCTGCGCGTGGGTGTCCCGGCGAGGCAGGCCGTCGGCACGGAAGAGGTCGTCACGGTCTTCGCCGCGTCGGGCTACAAGCCCGCGGTGCGCGTCCAGACCGAGGATCGCGTGCGCGTCGGCCTGGTCACGATCTGGCCCGACCGGAACGCGCTGAGCGCGCCCGGCACGCCCACGCGCCTCGCGCACCGCGTCTGCAACGACAGCGGCGCGGCCGCCGTGCTCGACCTGACCTTCGACTCGCTCCTCAACTGGACGGGCACGTTCTGGAGCGATCCGAACGGTGACGGCGATCCGGCTGACGGAGCGCCGCTGTCGGACACCGACGCTGACGGCGACCCGGACGTGGGCTCCGTTCCGGACGGGACCTGCCGGCCCATCGTGCTGGTCGTCAACGTGCCTGTCGGCGCCCCCGTCGGCATCCGGGATGACGTGGACATCTGGGTCAGCGATGGCGTGAACACGGCGACGCTCCTCGACACGATCCGCGTGGTGGCGACGGCGCTCCGGGTTCAGCCGGACCGCTCGGGCAAGGGCCAGCGCGGGAAGACGCTTTACTTCCCCCACGATCTGATCAACTCCGGGCCCGCCACGGACACGTTCGGCCTCGCCACGACCTCGACCCTCGGGAGCGCGACGGCGACGATGGACGATCCGAACGACGACGGCGATCCGGATCAGTCGCGCGTCATCACGTCCACCGGGCCCGTTCCTGGCGATGGCGGGAGGTTCCCGCTCATCACGCGCGTGCGCATTCCGGCGGGCGCCACGCACGGCCAGGTGGACACCGTGCGCACGACGGGCACCGCGGGCTCTGCGCCCATCCAGGACACGGCCACCGACACGATCACGGTGTTCGGGATGCTCTCGTACTCCGATCCCCTCTTCGCGCGGCCGTCGACCCAGTTCTTCGGCCAGTGCTCGACCATCTACGTGCTGGCCTTTCGCTCGGGGGGCGGCACCTATCGCTTCCTGTGGCTCGACGCGCTCGGAACGGCGGTCCGCACCAGCGCGGACGTTGCCCCCTACTCGAACGGAGCGCTCGACGACTTCTTCGACGGCGGCCCGGCGCCCCTTCTCGGCACCTGGACCGTGAAGCTCCAGGAGAAGCAAGGGGCCAGCTACGTGGACGTCGGGCCCTCGGGCACGGTGACCTTCGAGATGCGGGATCTCGTCTCGGGTGGCGCCCGCGTGTCTCTCAACGACACGGGAGCGGACCTCTACGTGCTCAGCGGCGACGCGCTCGTGGCCTATGCGGACGTGTCGAACCCCACGTCCATTGACATCATCGCCTCGCGCATCGAGCACGTGGCCTACTTCGACGCCAACGGCAACGGCCGGCCCGACGCGGGCGAGGACTACGTGCGCATGAACGGCACCGTCGCCGCGTGGTCCGCTGGCGCCGTCACGTCGAGCACGGCCGGCCTGGACGTCTACTCGGGCGAGACGCTCGGCGATCGCTTCGTGACCCAGCCCGTGACGTACTCGCGCAGCGGCGTCTGGACGCTGCGCACCACCTGGCTGGCGTCGTGCGGCTTCCTGATCTCTTCGAGGCAGGTGACGTTCACGGTGGGATGCAGCCCGCCTCCGACCTTCGACGGCATCCTGAGCGCGACCGACATCGCGCCCTGCGAGACGGACGGGATCCGGCTCGACTGGGATCCCGTGATCAGCTGGGGGCTGGGCGGGAGCGGCACGTACGTCATCTACCGATCCACGGATCCCGGCTTCACGCCGGACGCCTCGACCCTCCTGGCGTTCGGAGTCACGGGAACGACGTACACGGACACGACCGCGGTGCCGGGCCTCCTCTACTCGTACGTGGTCCGTGCCGAGAACTCCGGCAACTGCTCGGACGGGCCCAACAACTTCGGCCTGACGGACTCGAACTTCGCGCATGCCGAGGCCACCGACCGAGACTACGGCATCCCGCCCGTGGCGGACTTCGACTTCACGATGCCCGCCTGTCTCGGGCCAGGGGGCGCCACGGTGTCCTTCGTGGACCTGTCCCCCGGGCCGCCTCTCGCGTGGTCCTGGGACTTCAACAACGACGGCCGGGAGGATTCGGACGTTCCCGATCCCGACTGGACGTTCGCGAGCGCCGGCGACCACCCGGTGACGCTGCGCGTGACCAACCCGTGCGGGCAGTCCACGCTCATGCGCATCGTGCGCGTCACCTTGCCGCCGGCGGCGGTGATCGCCGCCAGCCGCCTCGCGACCTGCACGGATGAGCCGGTGGACTTTGACGGGCGTGGCTCGTCGGCCGCCGGGCCGGCCACCATCGTGGCGTGGTCATGGGACTTCGACGGTGACGGGACGGAGGACTCGACCGCGGACGATCCGCCGCCGACGACCTTCTTCGGCATCGGGCCGACCACGACGACCCTGACCGTCCTCGATTCGAACGGATGCGAGCACCGGACGAGCGTCGTGGTGGACGTTCACGCCGAGCTCGCCGTGACGCTCGCGGTCCCCGTCGTTGACCACTGCACCGGTGACGTTTCGGTTCTCGCCACGGCCGCCGGCGGAGTGGGTCCCTACGTGTTCACGTGGGACATCCTCGCGGACGACGGCGCCGGCACGGGCACGGGCGCGTTCCCGTTCGGCACGCTGACGCAGGCTCGCGTCACGCTGACCGACGCCGCGGGTTGCTCCGCGACGGGACTCTCTGATCCCATCGCGATCAATCCGGAGCTGACGCTCTCGCTCGGCTCGCCGGTCGTGGATCCCTGCACCGGCGACACGACCCTCGTGGCGACGGGTGGCGGCGGCGACGGGAACTGGACGTTCACCTTCACGAACCTGCTCGATGACGGCACGGGTCGGGGCCGCGGCGTCCTGACGCCCGGGAGTTACGTGGAGACCGTGACGATCACGGACGGCGAGGGCTGTTCCGCGCAAGCGTTCGTGACCATTGACGTGCCGGACTACCTGACGGGCGACTTCACGTCGGTGGTCAGCTATCTCGGCCCCGGCTCGTTCCAGGCGGATCTCACCGCCACCGGCACGAGCCCCTCCGGCGGCGTGCAGTTCACGTGGGACATCGGCGCCGACGGCATCCCCGACGGCACCGGACCCACGCTCACGTTCCCGATGGGCCCCCAGCAGACGGTGACCGTGGAGCTCGAGATCCAGGACGCCGCGGGCTGCGTGCGTCTCGTGCGTCACGACGTCGTGTCGGGCGGCTGCCCGTCCGACGCGCCCGTCCAGCTCGTCATGGTGCGCAAGGAGGCGGGCGGCCTGCACGTCAGCTGGCAGGCGAGCCTCCACCCGTGCCACGACCGTTACGACGTGGCGATCGCGTCCACGGCCCGGCCGTCGCTCTCTCGCGCCGGCACGTGGCCCACGGATCCCGGGTTCACCAGCGTGCGGCTCGAGGACGCCGACGGTTCGCCGCAGGACGAGCAGCTCGCGCTCCTCGATCCGCGCGCGGGCACCGACGTGTACATCCTCGTCCGCGACGGCGGAACCGACGGCACGTTCGGGCCAGCCGAGAGCTACGGCAGCACCGGCGTCGGGCCGTGAGGCGGGGCAGCGCGGCTCAGGCAGAACCGAACAGGGCCGCACGGTCGGAGCCGCCGCGCATTCATGCAGGGGGGACCAGCCTTTCCGGACGAAACGCGTTCGCGTTTCGTCTCTCGGGTGCTTCGCACCGCTCGCCCTCGTCGGTCGGGGCGGCCCTCTGCTGAGGACGAAACGCGTTCGCGTTTCGTCTCTCGGGTGCTTCGCACGCCTCGCCTCCTCCCGCCACGCGCTGCGCGCGTGCATGAAGGGCTCGTCCTTCAGGGTCCTCGCAAGATGGCGGGACATGGAGGACGAAGACCCTACCAGCCTGACAGCACGACATCGCTCCCTGCCTTGGTCGCGCGCAGCGGCCCGGAGGCGTTCACGACCTCGTAGAAGACGATCACGCCCGGGTTGCGTTCGCCCACGAAGGCGGCGTCGCCCCGCACCGTCACCGACGGCATCCACCGCACGTCGGACAGGTACAGGTCGCGCGCCGGATCGAGCACGGGATCCCCTCCGGCCGTCAGGATCCATGGGTAGAGCGTGACCGCGCGGATGCTGATGGATCCGTGGCGCAGGAGAGGCATGTCGTCGCACGTGTTGGCCGGATCGTCCACGCACGGATCGCAGGCGTCGCCGGCCCCGTCTCCGTCGGTGTCCTGCTGATCGTTCACGAGATCGGGGCAGTTGTCGGCGGGGCAGGCGTTCGCCGGGAACCCCGGGTCTCCGAATCCGTCGCCATCCGTGTCGGTGCACGCGTCGCAGCCGTCTCCCTCGCCATCCCCGTCGGCATCGGCCTGCGACGGGTTCGCGACGCCGGGACAGTTGTCCACCGGACAGGGCTCGCCCGGATTGCCTGGATCGCCGAACCCGTCGAAGTCGGAGTCGGTGCACGCGTCGCACGCGTCGCCGAGCCCGTCGCCGTCCCGGTCCTGCTGGTCGTTGGGGATGGCGGGGCAGTTGTCCGGGGGACAGGTGCTGGCGGGGAGGCCGGGTTCGCCGAAGCCGTCGCCGTCCGTGTCGGTGCACGCGTCGCAAGCGTCGCCCTCGCCGTCGCCGTCGGCGTCCTCCTGCGATGGATTCGCGACGTCGGGACAGTTGTCGATCGCGCATGGCTCGAGCGGGTGCCCCGGATCGCCGAAGCCATCGAAGTCGGAGTCGGTGCACTCATCGCACGCGTCGCCGGCGCCGTCGAGGTCCCTGTCCTCCTGCGACGGATCCGGCACGAGGGGGCACGTGTCGCAGGCGTCCCACGCGCCGTCGCCGTCGGCGTCGGGCAGGCTCCCCGTGTCGGGTTGCGCCGGCGTCGTCGCGTTGGCGAACGCGCCCTCGGCGAGCTTCCCGTAGGCGTTGCTGCCCCAGGTGATGATCCGCCCGCTCGCGTCGAGCGCGGCGGCGGCGCCGGCCGAGGTCGCGATGCGAACGATGCCGCTCAAGAGGCCGCTGGGATCGCTCGGGTCCAGCACGAGCGTCGGCTGCGTGCGGCTGATGCGGTCGCCGGTGCCGAGCTGGCCCGTGAAGTTGCTGCCCCAGGCCAGAACGTTGCCGGCCGACGTGAGGGCCAGCGAGAAGGTCTCGCCGGCGGCGATGGCCACGCACGGCGTGCTCGCGTTCACGTTCGTCGGCGACAACCAGTCCAGCGTGGTGCCGTTGCCGAGCTGGCCGTACGCGTTCGATCCCCAGGAGAGCATCGAGCCGTCGGCGAGGAGCGCGAGGGAGTGAAAGCTCCCCGCCGACACGGCCGTCGCGCCCGCGATGCCGGCCACCGCGACCGGGCGGTCGTCGTCCAGGAACTGGCCGGCGCCGAGCTGTCCGTACCAGTTGCTGCCCCACGCGCGGACGGTCCCGTCGGCCATGAGAGCGAGCGAATGGACGCGTCCGGCCGACACGTCCGCCACGCCCGAGAGGAACCCCGTGGGATCCGCGGGATCCGCCACGCGCGCGGGCAGCAGGCGATCGCCCGGAGTCGGCGGGCCGAGCGCGCCGTGAAAGCCCGAACCCCATCCCCAGCAGCTGCCGTCACCCTTCACGGCGAGCACGTGGAAGGGCCCCGCCGACACGCGGACGACGTCCGTCAGCGTGCCGCTGGGATCGGCAGGGTCCAGGACCGCGCCGGCGTTCGCGCTCGACGCCGTGGTCCCGTCACCGAGCTGTCCGCTGGCGTTGAACCCCCACGAGCGGAGCGTGCGATCGGACAGGAGCGCGAAGCCCGCGTGCGAGCCAGCCACGCGCGCGGCGCCGGAAACGCCGCCGACCACGACGGGCGTGGCCGAGTGGTCCGTCGTGCCGTCACCGAGCTGGCCGTCCTGGTTGTAACCCCAGGTGAGGGCCTCGCCCGCGGGCGTCACCGCCATGAAGCCCTCCGCCATGCCGGCGATGTCGCTTGCGACGAGCCCGGCGCTCACGTCCCGGGCGAGCGCGCGGTAGCCCTCACGGCCGTCGCCGAGCGTGCCGACCGTGCCGGTGCCCAGCGTCCGCACGGTGCCGTCGCCGATCCCGAAGACGCTGAACGAGCCGCCGGCCGCACACGTGCGCGCGCGGACGACGCCGGTCACGGCGACGGGCACGGGAGCGTCGCCGGTCGTGCCGTCACCGCGCAGCCCGCTGCCGCCGAAGCCCCACGCGAACGCGGTGCCGTCCATCGTGACGGCCACGGAGTGGGCGCCTCCGCCCGCGATCGCGCGCACGGGACCCGCGAGCGTGACGCGCGTCGGCAGTGGCTGGTCGCGCAGCGCGCCGTCGCCGATCTCGCCGAGCGATCCCGATCCCCAGGCCCACGCGGCGCCATCACTCGTGACGGCGAGCGAGTGGGACGCCCCGGCGGCGATCCTCGTGACATCCGTGATGGCGGCGCGCACGGGCGACGGCGCTGAGGTCGTGACCTCGTCGCTGCCGCACTCACCGCTGTTGTCGCTTCCCCACGCCCAGACGCTGCCATCGGCGCGAAGGCCCAGCGAGTGCAAGCGACCTCCGGCGACCGCCACCACGCCGGTCAGGCCCCCGCCGACGCGGACGGGCGACCACGAGCTCACGCCCGCTCGTCCATCACCGAGCTGTCCCCACGAGTTGGCGCCCCAGGCCCAGGTCGTGCCGTCATCGGTGACCGCCAGCGAATGCCAGCCTCCGGCGGCAATCGCGATCACGTTGCGCAGGCCGACGATGCGCCTGGGCGCCGCCTCGTTGCGGTTGGTTCCGTGACCGAGCTGTCCGTACGCGTTGTAGCCCCACGAGAGAACGCCGCCGTCCGAGAGCAACGCCAGCGAGTGTCCCAGCCCCGCGGCGACGGCCACCACGCCGCGCCCGCGGAGCGCGGCGATCTCCACCGGCACGCGCGACTCCAGCTGGCCCGCGGGCAGGCTCACGCCCAGCTGGCCGACGGAGTTGTCGCCCCAGCCCCACACCGAGTCGTCCGCGCGGACCTGGAGAACATGGTGCGTGCCGGCCGCGATCGGGGGATCGCAGGTCCCGGCCGCCGCAGGAGGAACGAGCAAGAGCAGCAGGGCGCCGATGAGCGCACGCGCCGCGCGGCGTTCGAGCCCGGGTCCCACCCGGGACCTCGTCGGGCCACGCACGCTCGAACCGGCGTCTCGCGCCGATCGGTCAGCCGCGTCCAATCCCATCCGCCACCCCCAGGGGAGCGACCCTCCGGCGCGCCGCGAGCCAGGCGCCCCGTCGGCGCCGCCGGCAGATTCCGGCCACTTCCCATGCCATATTGCTGCTACAGCAATATCCTGTCAAGCGGGCGCGGGGTCTTGCCGTGTTGCCATGGATGGCCCGAGGCCGCTCGCGCGCGCAGCGGATGCCTCCGAATCGCGGCGGGTGATCTAGGCTAGCGCCGCGCGGGCGCGGCCCCCGGGGCAAGGGGGGCGATGGTCCGCGGCGGAGTTCGGACATGCCACCGCATCTGATCCAGGGCCTGGGCCTCGCGCTCGGGCTCGGCCTTCTCGTCGGCTTCCAGCGCGAGCGAGCGCAGGCACAGCTCGGCGGCATCCGCACGTTCGCGCTGATCACGCTGATGGGAGCCGTGTTCGGGCACCTCTCGAGCGCCCACGCGGCGCCCTGGATGCTCGGCGCGACGGCGGTGGCCCTGGCGTTCCTGCTGGCCGTCGGTCACGTGGCGCGGTCACGCACGGGTCCGTCCATCCCCGACCTGACCAGCGAGGTGGCCGCGCTCGTCATGTTCGGCGTGGGCGCTCTGGCCATCCTCGGGCCCGCCATCGCGGCGGTGGCGACCGGCGCGACGGTGGCGCTCCTGCTGCACTTCAAGGCGCCGCTCCACGCGACGGTCCGAAAGCTGGCCGACGCGGAGGTGCGCGCGGTCATGACGTTCGTGCTGATCGCGCTGGTCATCCTGCCGCTCCTGCCCGACCAGGCTCGCGACCCGCTCGGCGTGCTGAACCCGCGGCGCATCTGGATGATGGTCGTGCTCATCGTGGGTATCGGTCTGGTCGGCCATGCGGCGTACCGCGTGCTCGGTCCGAAGGCGGGCGCGATGCTGGCGGGCATCGTCGGCGGACTCATCTCGTCCACCGCGACCACGGTGGATCAGGCGCGGCGCACGCGCGCGACGGCAGGGCTCGGACACGTGGCCGCGGTCGTCGTGATCGTCGCGTCCGCCACCACGTTCGTCCGCATCGGCGTGGAGATCGCGATCGTCGCGCCTGGCTTGCTGGCGATCGCGGCCATCCCGCTGCTGATCGTGCTGCTCGCGCTCGCGGCGTCGGTGTTCGTGCTGATGCGCCGCAAGAGCGGCGAGCCGGTCACGCTGGCGGGGGACGAGAACCCGGCGCAACTCAAGACGGCGCTCGTCTTCGGCGGCCTCTACGCGGTCGTCATCGTCGGGATCGCATTGAGCCGGCGGATGTTCGGCGATGCCGGGCTCACGGTCGTCGCGATCCTGTCGGGCCTCACCGACGTGGACGCCATCACGCTGTCCACGGCGCAGCTCGTGCGCGATGGTCAGCTCGAGGCGAACGTGGGGTGGCGCGTGATCATGGTCGGCGCGCTCAGCAACCTCGCGTTCAAGGGTGGCCTGGCGGTCGCCCTGGGGAGCCGCCGCCACCGGATCCTCGTGGCCGTGGCCTTCGTGATCGCGATCCTGGTCGGCATCCCCATCATCCTGTACTGGCCAGAGGGGCTGCGCGCCTGGCCGCAGGACTGGTGGCTTCACCCCGCCTGAGGCTCCCCGGCCGCGACCACCCGAGCGTCGCGGCGGGGAGGGGCTGCCGGGCGCGCTACTTCTTGCGCGTGTACAGGATTTCCATCATCCGGAACTCCTTGCCATCGGGTCCGGCGGTCCACATCTCGAGCACGTGCGCATCGGCGCTCGTGATCGTCAGCTTCTCGCGAACGGGCTTCGCGGTGCCCGTCATCGGATCGGACATGAGCGCGTCGAAGTTGATCACGGTCGGGCTCTCGGCCTTGCCCGTGCTCGTCATGATGCCCGTGCTCATGCTGTCCATCCAGGTGCCGAAGTACGTGCCGAGGATGTTGTCGTAGCCGGTGTAGCCGATGCCCTGAAACGGCTGTCCGTCGAAGCTGCCCTCGTAGCGCTGCTCGAGGTAGCGGTTGCCGAGCGTCCACGCGTGGTGGCTGAGGCCCGTGGACGTCGAGGCTTCCGTGCCCTCGGCCATCCAGTGGTTGAGCTTCACGTCGAACGTGCCGACGAGCGGTTCGAGCGCGGCGTGATGCGGGCCGGGCGTCATGGCCTTCGTCCACGCTTCCATCATCGCCTTCTCTTCTTCGCTCATCTCGGGGGCCGCGGCGTCCGCGGGCGCGGCGACCGCGCCGGCGTCGGCGGGGGACGCGGCGGGCTTGGAGGGTTCGGCGGCTTCGTGCGCGAACGCGGCGGGGACGGCGAGCGCCGCGACGACGGCGACGGCGTGCAGGGGGCAACGGAACATGGCGTGTCTCCTCGGGGAAAGCGCCGCGCGGGGGGCACGGCAAGGGCCCGAGGCTACAAGATCGAGCGCCGGGTCGCATCCGGGCGTGGCGCGGCGGCTGTCACCGCCCGCCCTGTTCGAGCCGCGCCACGGCGCTCCGCACGCTGAGCCCGCGCCAGTCGCTCGCCGCGGCGGCAGCCTGAGCCCGAAGGGACGATCGGGCCAGCGCCAGGTGCCGCCAGAGAGGCGATGGTGGCGCCCCGAGGACGATTGACCGCTCGAGGGCCGCCAGAGCGTCCTCGATGGCCGGGAGCGCCGGGGGACCGAGCGATTCGAGATGCGCCACGTCCAGCCGCGCCGCGCCTCCGCCGAACTCGTGGCAATGGCGCACGTTGAACCGCGCGACGATGCCGTTGACGTTCGTGAACGCGACGGCCAGAAGGACCGCGAGCGTCGCCATGGAGGTGGCTCGCAACAGCCAGCCGTTGCTGCGTCGCGCCATGAGACGGATCGCGAGCAAGGCGATGCCGACCGCGACGAGCGCGAAGCAGACGATGGCCGCGAGCCGCGCGCGCGTGAGCGAGTAGGCGAGGACGTACCGCTCCAGCCGCAGGATCGCCGTTGCCAGCAGAAGCCCGACCTGCGCGAGCCAGAGCACGGCGAGCGCGCGGGCGGTCCTGTCGGTCTCGACGGCGCTGCCGCGCGCGAAGGCCAGGAGCGTGAGCGCCGCGGAGAGCAGGGCGGCGAGCAGCAGCGCTGCCGCCGCATGCCGCGCGCCACCGGCCAGCGTTCCCGCCGGCAGCGGCACGCCGAGCCACGCATGCCGCACGCCGAGCGCGTTCTCGATGAGGAACACGCCATGAAGCAGGACGAGCGTGCGGATCACGACGGCGGTCGTGACGCCGGGCGCCTCGCGCTGACGGAGACCGTCGAGCCGGACCACCATCGCGTGCCACGCGGCGGGCATGCGAAACAAGAGGAGCCCCCAGGCGCTGATCAGCATGACGAGCCAGGCGCGGGCGTGGGCCGCGTCGGGCACGAGCCACTGGCCCAGCAGGCGAGCGAGTTGCCGCAGCGCCGCGACGAACGACGGATCGCCCACCGCGAAGATGCATGCGAACACGGCGGCGATGACGGCGGGCGCGATCCAGCCGCGCAGCGGGAACGCGGGCGAGCGTGCCCTCCTGCGGTGCGCGAAGACGCCTCGCCACGCGCCCGCGATCGCGCCCGGCGCGAACCAGGCGAGCGCCGCGAGGCCCGCGAGCGGGAGCGGTCCCCGGCGACGACCGCGCGACGCGACGATCACGAGCAACGCCGCGGCGAGGGCGACCCCCGCGGGCCCGGGCTCGACCGCGAGCGACGCGGAGGCGCCGAGGCAGGCCAGCGCGAGCGCGGCCCCGGGGAGATCCGCGCACGCTCGGGGGAACCGGAAGACGACCAGGGCGAGGGCGAGCATGAAGGCGAGCGCCGCGCCGAGACCGAGCGGCGCGCGCCACGTGAGCGCGTCCCACGCCACGGCCGCCCCCACGGCCAGGGCCGTCAGCGGGCGAACGAATCTGTCGAGCACGGAGCGCATGACGGGCCTCGCGAGCGGTTCGCGCTGGAGCGAGGAGTGTTCCGCGAGCACGTGCGCTTCACGCATGGAAACGGCGGCGTGTTCACGGGGAGGGCGTGGCCAACCCGTGCAAGGCCGCCGGGCTCTCGGCTACGCTGGGGCGCATGCGGGTGGAGCTCGTGCGGATCGAAGGGGGTGCCCTGGCGCTGGGCGGCGAGGACGGCGGGCCGGCGCGCGTCGTGAGCGTCGCGCCGTTCGGCATCGGGCCGCGTCCCGTCAGCAACCTCGAGTACGCGCGCTTCGTCGCCGCCACGGGCGCGCCGCCCGCTCCGTTCCTTGGCGATGAGCGCTTCGCCGACGCGCACGCGCCCGTCGTGGGGGTGAGCTGGCATGACGCGGCCGCTTACTGCGCCTGGCTCGCGCGCGAGGCGAACCTGCCGGTGCGCCTGCCGACGACGGCCGAACGCGAGCTCGCGGCGCGAGGGGGGATCGAAGGGGCCGACTGGCCGTGGGGCGATGAGCCGCCCGATCAGCGCGCGGAGCTGGCGACCATCGCGGCGCTCGCGCGCCCGCACGTGCCGAGCGCGGCGTGCGCGAACGCGTTCGGTCTCGCCTGCATGGCGGACAACGTGCACGAGTGGTGCTCGGACTGGGCGGTGGAGGGATCGCGGCGCGCCAGTCGCGGCGGCAGCTGGCGTCATCGGGTCAAGTTCACGCGGGTCTGGGCCCGATCCAGCCTGGCCCCGGAGTTCCGGTACGATGACTACGGCCTGCGCATCGCGGCCGACGACGGAAGGGGGTTGTCATGAGCGTGGACGGGAGCTCGGGCATGTCGGGCGCGCCGCGGCCCGTGGCGGCGACGGTCTTCGGCTGGATCGGCATCGTGCTGGGCGCGCTGGGCGTCCTGGGCGGGGCGCTGGCGATCGGCCTCGCGGCGCTGGTCAAGGGGGTGAAGGATCCCCTCGTGGGCTTGCTGCCCGATCCGGCCACCTACGAGCGGTGGGCCGTCGCCATGAACCTTCTCGGCCTGGCCTTCTCCATGCTCTTGCTCGTGGCGGGCATCGGCTTGCTTCGCCAGGCGGCGTGGGCGCGCATCGGCATGATCGTCTACGGCCTCTACTCTCTCGTGGCGGGGCCGGCTGGCGCGGTCGTGCTCTGGGTCGTCGGGATGGGCCCGGCGCTTGCCGCCGCGAGGAACGCCGCCGACGCGGACCAGCTGATGCCCGGGCTGGTGGGCGGCGTGCTCGGTCTCGTCGCGGGAACCCTGATCGGCATCGCGCACGGGGTGGCGATCCTCTTCTTCCTGACGCGCCCGGCCTTCGTCGCGGCCTACGAGGGGCGCGTCGCGCCGCCGCCCGCCTCGGGGCACCCGCCTTCGCCCCCGCCCGGTGGCGACGTGATCGCGACCATCATCCCGTTCCGCAATCGGAGCGCTCTCATCTCGTACTACCTCGGCCTCTTCTCCATCTTCGCGCTCGTCCCGATGCTCGGCATCGTCGGCATCGGGATGGGGATCGCGGCGATCGTGCTGGGGTGGAAGGGCCTCGACTACCTTCACTTCCATCCCGAAGCGAAGGGCAAGTGGCATGCGAGAACGGGGATCGGCTGCGGGTTCATCTGGGCGAGCCTGGGGCTGCTGATCCACGCGTTGCTCATCGTCGGCCTGCTGGGCTCCAAGTAGGAGCGGGCCGGCCGTGGCATGCTCGGGGCATGCCCTCGGTGTTCACGCCCATCCTGCAAGGCAAGCCCGATCCGCTGGTCTTCTGGCGCGATGATCGCTGCATCGCCCTGCACGCGATGGAACCCCTCCGCCCGGGTCACGCGATCGTGGTGCCGATCGATGAGGTGGACCACTGGATCGACTTGCCGCCGGATCTCGCCAGCCACGTGTTCGGCGTCGCGCAGATCGTGGCGCGGGCGATCCAGGCCGAGTTCCAGCCGGCGAAGGTTGGCGTCATGATCGCGGGCCTGAAGGTGCGCCACGTGCACGTGCACCTGACGCCGATCGATCAGGTGCGCGACATCCTCGACGCCGGCCCCCAGCCGGTGGACGCCATCGCCGCCGCGGCGCGCCTCCGGGCGAGGCTCCGGCCGATGGGCGGGGCGAGCGTCGCCGAGGGTTGAGCCGCGCGGCGACCCCTTGACGTGTACGTACATTGGCTCTACGTTGTCCGTACCATGTCCGTCCGCACGAAGAAGCTCACCCGCACCGGCAACAGCGTTGCCCTCGTCCTTGATCGCGAGTTCCTCGAGGAGACGGGCATTGACGCGGACAAGCCCGTGGAGGTCTCCACCCATGGCGATGCGATCGTGGTGCGCCCGGCGCGCACGAAGGCGCGCGCCAAGCGGGTCGAGACCATCGCCGAGGACGCGCATCACCGCTACGGTCCGGTCTTCAAGAAACTCGCGGAGTGAAGGACGTCACGTTCCTCGGCCTCGATGAGGTCCTCGCTCTCCACTTGGATCAGCTCGGCCGTCATGGCGGGACGGCCGGCATCCGGGACCTGGGCCTGCTCGAGTCAGCGCTCGCCGTTCCCGCCGCGACGTTCGGCGGTCGGTTTCTCCACGAGAGCGTGTTCGAGATGGGAGCGGCGTACCTCGTCCACCTCGCCCGGAACCGCCCGTTCGTGGATGGCAACAAGCGGATCGCCCTGATGACATGCATCGTGTTTCTCGGGCTGAACGGACGGAGGCTCGAGGCTGATCCAGCTGAGTTGCTTCAACTCGTGCTGGACGTCGCGCAGCGGAACGCCTCCAGGGCGCAGGTCGCCGTGTTCCTCGAAGCCAACACGCGACGCGCGCGGTAGCGTGTTCGCGCGCCCGCCCGGGTCGTCCCCGCCGCACGAGCCCGAGCCTCCATCCGCACGCGTCGGCGTGGAGGAGGGCCCGCCGGCGCGGCGCCCCGCGGTGGCTTGCCAGCAGCGGCGAGCCAGCGCTCGGCGCGGATCGCGTGGGTGGACCTGCTGATGCAGACGCTTGCAGTGGACGTGCTGGAGCGTCCGCGTTGTGCGGGGCGGACGCGAACCACCGCAGCCGTGACGGATCCCGGGCCAGTCCGAGGATCCTCGCGGGCATCGCCCTGCCGGCTCGCGGTCTGCCGCTGGCGCGGTCGAGCGAGAGAGAACCGGGGGAGAGGGTCGGGATGTGGGGGAGACGAGGACCGCGTCCGGTAGGCGTGCGCTAGGACGGGGCTCCGAGCGTCGCTGGACGCGCGTTCGCGGCGCGCTCCGCCTCGCCAGAGAAGCGCGCGTGCCCCCGCCGCCCGCCAGTCACTCACGCGTGACCGGCGTTCGGGACTGTGCGATCCGTCGGCTCGTTAGCGCGACGGCGAGTCGCTGCTCGGGAAGGGAGGGCGCTCGAATCGCCCGTGTACGGTCGCGGGTGACTGGCCGCCCCTGGCCGCGAGGCGTCGTGCGTGTCGCGCGGTCCTTGCCAGCCTCCCGGCACGCGTCCCGAGGAGCGCCGTCAACGCGCGACGTGAGACGGGCGCGCGGGCGGACGGGAGGCTACTTGCTTGCGCGCGCTGACGAGGCGTATCCTCGTTTCGTGTCGCGTGCTGGAGGGCACGTCGCCCTGCGACAGCGGCACCAGTGAAGCCGATCCTTGTCGGCAACGGAGGAGAACCATGGTCTTGCGCCCCCCCCCCCACTCTCTCTCTTTACCGCGCAGAACCTGCTGCTACTAATTCTGCCCGGGTCAGGCCGCTCATCGAACGCGTGCGGAGGCTCGTGGTCGTCACCGCAATCGGCGTGGTCGCCACCTTCTCTCCATCGGTGCTTCAGGCGCAGGTAGCTCCGGATCCGCTGCCGCCCTTCGCGTCGCTTCCGGTCGGAAGTGCATGGGCCCTCTACGAAGTGTCGGATCTCGTGGGAGCTCGCGTCTCTCTCGATGCGTCCACGGGAGTGTTGGGCTACATCTGGGATCTGGCGCTCGTGCGATACCCCACCGGAGAAGTCCACACGCTTCGCTACGAGATTCAATCCAGCGAGGACTACTACGGCTACTACGCGTCGACACTGGCCGATCATCCGCCCGGATCCGTCATCGTCCACGCATTGAGTGACGTCTATCCTTCCGAGCTCCTCACGTACAGGGACTCCTCCGGCGAAGTGAAGTGGACAGTTCTCTCGAGTGTCCCGCCGGGGACCATCGGTTCAGGGGGCGAGATCGTCAATCCCGGCGCCATCGGAGGCGCACCGTGCCAGCCCGTCGGGATCGAAGTGTGCGCATCCTGTCCATCGAGCGGACTGGGTTGCACCAAGTCGTGGAGCTTCTGCTTGTGCACGCCGAGCTTTCCTCCAACGCGGAGGGCGCTCCCCCAGCTGTGCCCCGTGCGATGGGGTACTTTCGCATGTCAGTCCTTCTCCTCGTGTCCTCAAGGCCAGAACGGACCGACGAGTTGTAGAGAAGGCACGCCCTACACGTGCATCTGCGAGTGAGCTCTGCCCTGTCCGCAGCCAGGCGCGTGATCGCCGACAGGGCGCTGCCCCTGGGCGTGGCGGCGGGGCTCGTGACGCTCTCGTGCGTGTTCGAGGTGCGAGGGGTGATCGAGGGGCTGGGTCATGGCGAGCGGAGCGCGGGCCTCGCGGCTCTCGTCGCGCTCTGCGGGATCTCGCGGGCGATGGCGCTGGAGCTCCCGGCGATCTCGTTTCTCCTCGTCTTCGGATTCGTGATCGCACGTCCACGATTGGGTCAGCGCTTGGGTCTCCTGGGCCTCATGATCCTCGCGCAGTTCACGCTTGAGTGGGTGCTGGGCCCTTGGGCGAGCCGCGCAGGCAGTGAGCTGTCGGCCGCGTTGAGCGGCGATCCCGCGAGGTTGGGCGTTCATCCGATGGACATCACGTCCTGGAGCGTGAGAGAGCTCGCGAGCGGGCTGCGAGGCACGTTCCCTCCGGGCACGCCCTCACACCTCGGAACGGAGCACGTGGCGGATCTCTTGTGGCTCCGGGTGGCGAGCCTGGCGTTCGTGCTCGCACCCGCCGTGGGTCTCCTGGGTGGGCGTCGTCGCCTGGCGGGCGGTCACGTGATCTCCTGCTGGCTCGCGACGGTAGTCGTGACGTGGGCGGGCAGCGTGGCGGTGCACGTCCTCCTTGCTCCCCGGGGCGGCTCCATTGCCTGGCTTTGCGCTCCGGCGGCCTTGACGGCAGTGGCCGCCTTTCTCACGGCCCGGTCGCGAGAGAAGGAGCCGCCGCCCGCCATGACGCCGACCGGCGGACTGGTCGGCTTCGTCGCCGCGATCGTCGTCGCCCTGGTGTTCAGGTGGATTCCGTGGCAGCAGATGGGCCTGTCCGGATGATTCATCACGAGTGCAACTCGTGCCCGTCGAGGAGCTCTCCCGCGACCAGCGACGCGAGCGGCACTCACGCCACGGCATGCGCGGGACGCGAGGGATCACCTTGCCTTGGCGTCGAGGCCCCTGTGCTCCACGCCGGCGGCCTCGGCGTGCGGGTAGCTGACGAACGGGAGCGACTGACCGGCCTGGGGCGGCTCGAACGCGGGATCGCGCCCGACTCGAGAGACCGTGCCAGTACTTGCTGCGACCCGCACTGGCGGTGGATTGATCGCAACAGATGCCCGGCGTGAGCGTGGCGCTGCGCCGCCCGTGGCGGGACGGGACGACGGCGGTGGTGATGACCGCGGGTGTTCATCGAGAGAGTGCCGGCGTCGGCGATCAGGAGCCGCAGCCGGGGGGTGGCCGTGAGGCGAGTCGGCGATCCATCGCCTCGCGTCGCGACCGCTGATCGCATGGTCGGCAGCGCGGAGACGCGGCCGAAAAATGTCGGCGGGCCGGAGCCTCCCAGAGGAAGCCCCGACCCGCCGGTCGAGTGCAGAGCGGGCGCGCGGTCGCCCTCACTCCTGCTCCGTCACTCGCACCCCCCCGGCGCCGTGACGATGAACTTGCGGCGCTGCACGAGCGTGCAGGCGCCGTTGTCGCTGAACTGCTGGGTTCCGTCGGCCTTGCAGGTCGGCTGCGTGGCCGGGCAGACGCCCGGGAATCCATTCGGAATCTCGATGGTGCTCACCAGCACGTGCTCGCCCGCGGGAAGGTGACTGAGGTCCACGCCCCAGGTCTGCCCCCAGCAGCTCTCGCCCGGATCGACTTGCAACTCCTTGGGGCAGTCGGCCGTCCGCTCGGTCATGTGCCAGTCGCAGAAGCGGGCCAGCGACCGGCTGCCGACGCCGCGGTGGCTCTCCACGTTGATGAAGTACTTCCACGTGCTCGCCCCTCCCGTGAGGACGGGCACGGGAACGCCGTTGATGGTCGCCGTGTACTTGATGCCGCGGAACTTCGCCTGCACGTCGCCGGCGTTTCCGGTCTGGTCGCCGGACCACGTGAAGAAGCTGACGGCCGCCACGTACGGACCGCACTCGCTGATCGTGACGTCGCCGCCATCGGGCGCCCATCGCAGCGCGTCCCAGTAGGGGAGCTTGTCGTTGAGCTCGAAGCAGCGCGGACCGCCGCTGGTCAGGATGCGCGTGCACGTGGGCGACGCGCAATCCGCCGCGAGGGGCGGACACGGAATCTCGCGCGCCGCGTTGCTGTTGATCCGGTTGGCGATGAATGAGCGGATGACGCTGTTCTCGCTCTCCGCGTGAACGGCGGGAGCGCCGAGGGCCGCCACCGCCGCCAGGGCCAGGACGAGACGAACTGAACGCATGACCATGATCCTCCTTGCCGCGCACGGTCCGTGCCGGCGGCAGGATCGAACGGAACTACAGGGCGCGGGAATCCACGCCTTGCCCTCCGGGTGCTGACGTCCCGGAGGCGATCCTGCTGGTTTCGGATCCACAAGCGCAGACGGCGGGCGAACCGGTCGGTCGGGGTTGGCAGGCGGGCGGTGCAGGCGGGCGGGGCTGCGCGGAGGACCCGGTCCACTGCCTGGCCCTCAGGCATGGTCCCCCGGCTGGCTCCGCCGGCGCGGGGACGTGCATGATGCGCCCGTGGACGCGGGTGACGACCAGCCTCCCGAGGGCGTACCGGACCCCGACCTGCCCGGGGACATCACGCACGCGCTGCGCGCCGTCAGGGCGCGCGAACCCGGCGCGGCCGAGCGCCTGGCGGAGCTCGTGTACCCCGAGCTCCGGCGCATCGCCGCCGCCTACCGGCGTCGCGAGCGGCCTGACCACTCCCTCCAGCCGACCGATCTCGTGCACGAGGCCTACGTCCGGCTCATGCCCGGGTCTCCCGACCTGAGCGATCGCAAGCACCTGTTCGCGGCGTTCGCACGCGCGATGCGTCAGGTCCTCGTGGACCACGCGCGCCAGCGGGGCGCCGCCAAGCGCGGAGGCGGTCGCGAGCGCATCACGTGGCGGGACGACGCGGCCGCCGCCCGGAACCTCGCGGCGGACCTGAACCTGGACGTGCTCGCGCTTCACGAAGCGCTGGAACGCCTTGCCAAGCTCAGCCCGCGGCAGGCCCGCATCGTCGAGTTGCGCTTCTTCGGTGGCCTGTCCATTCCCGAGACAGCCGACACCCTCGACCTCGGCGAGACGCAGGTGAAGGCCGACTGGGCGATGGCAAGGGCCTGGCTTCAGGCCGAACTGGCGGGCGACGAGGAACCTTGAGGGTTCGGAAGCCCGGCCGAGGGCCAGGCGCCAAGCCTGGGCGTCGCGATCCAGTGGCGGCTCAGCATGCGTGACGGCCAGGATGATCGGGTCGAGCTCGAGCAGGCGTGCGAACGCGGGCTGTGCGCACGATCGGATGCGCGGACGCGGTGGACGCGATGCAGCGCCGGCATGTCCGCGTGCGGCGAGGTCCGGCGTCACCCCCACCCAGCAATGTTGCCCGGTGACCGGCCGTGAGCCGGTGACTCGGCTCCGGCGCTGAGAGAGCGGGATCGTTCGCCCATCGCCCCGATGCCGCCAGGGCGGGATGCGGCCTGCTGTGCCTCCCCGGCTCGGGACACCGCGTCTACCCCGCGCGGCCAGCTCCCGGTTACAATCCGCGAGCGCCAAACGTGGAGGACGACATGGCTGGTCCCGCTGAACTCGCTGATCCTGCACGCTGGAAGGTCACGATCCTGCCGCTCCCCAAGCGGCTGAGCAGAGCGCGCGCCTCGGGATTCTGCGGCGGTCACGTGGTCGGCGAGGCCGAGGGCCGGGGGCCAGGCGTGCCCCACTGGTGGCCCGACGGCCAGCCGGTGGCGCTCACCCATGCATCGCAGAAGAGGCTGTCGGCGCGCACGGCGAGCGGCGACGCGATCCCCGGGTTCTGGACCCGCAGCTCGGGCCAGTTCGGCGGCGCCGTCGGGTGGCGGCTCTCGAACGGCGCACTCGAGGCGGTGGACCTTCATCCCGAGAAGGGCTGGGACTACACCATCGCCATGGGCGCCGGGGGCGGCGGCTTCGCGGGCTCCGGCGAGCGCAAGGTCAAGAAGGGGGAGCGGGCTCCCGATGTGGCGCTGTTCTGGGGACCCGGCGGCAGCCTCGTCGAGCTGCCGCCCGCCGAGCCGGGCGCCGAGGCGATGGCGTCGGCGACTGACGGCGCCTGGGTCGTCGGGCGTGCGGGCCGCACGGGTGGACAACGCGCCGCGCTGTGGCCTGCCGACGGCTCGCGCCTGATCGTGCTCGGCGACGACCGCTCGATCTCCGAGGCCTGGTCGGTGGGCGACGGCGAGCAAGTGGGCCTTCGCTGGACCCGCAAGGGGAGCGCGGCCGCACTCTGGCGCGGCTCGGCCGAGTCGTTCGTTGACCTCACGCC
Organism: uncultured Thermoanaerobaculia bacterium; assembly: GCA_964613915.1. Classification (GTDB taxonomy): domain Bacteria; phylum Acidobacteriota; class JBCCFW01; order JBCCFW01; family JBCCFW01; genus CAZTIW01. The sequence continues at coordinate 143,496 of CAZTIW010000001.1, read as the reverse complement.
ACCCGGCCACGAGGCGGCCCACGCCAGCGGCTGCGCCCGCGGCCACCAGGTCGGCCACGTGCAGGTCAAGGCGACCACGACCAGCGGCGGGGGCAGCATGGCGACGCGGGCAGCGCTCTGGCGCGGCCTGGCCTCGGCCTTCGTGGACCTGCACAGCTTCGTGCCCGCCCCCTGGAACGCCTCGTCGGCCGCGGCGGTCGAAGTCCGCGACGGCCTGCTGCGGATCGCGGGCACCGTCACCCAGTTCGGCGCCACGGACGAGCTCACCCCGCGCGAATCCCAATACCTCATCGCCAACCGGCCCGTGACATGGGAAACCCCGCTCGACTGATCGCGGCGCTGTCAGCGCTGGCAGCGGATGCGGCCGCCCGGCCGCTTCCGCCCGTCAACCTGACCGAAGCCGCGCTGCGTGGCGACCTCGCGGCCGTGCGCGCCTTCCTCGAAGGCGGGGCCGAGCTCGAGCAGCGCACCATCGGCTTCGCTTCGCCGCTGGCGGCGGCGGCAGGCCGCGGCCACCTCTCGGTGGCGCAGCTTCTGGTGGCGCGCGGCGCCAGCCTCGATCCCGAGGACGCGGTCTTCCCGCTGCTCGCCTTTCCCATCACCAACCGTCGCCTCGATGTCATCGAGTTCCTGCTCGGCGCCGGAGCGCCGGTGACGCGGTGCCGTCCGCAGCTTCGCCAGGCTGTGAAGGACCAGCACTGGGACGTCGTGGACGCCCTGATCGCGGGCGGCGCGGACCCGGCCTGGCTGTCCGCCGCCGAGCGAGCCCAGCTCGATGCCTTCGTCGCCAGCGAGCAGCCGCGCTCTCCCGTCTATCGCCAGCGCCTGGCCGAACGACAGGAGCGTGAGTTCGAACGCGCGCGCGTCATGCCCACCGCGCAGCCGCTCAGCGAGGCGGAGCGCGCGAGTCACGAGTCCGCGGCCATCGCCGAGGTCGAACGCGACCCCGCCCTGGCGCGAGCCACCACGGACAGCGGCACGCCGGTCCTGGCGCTCGCGGCCAGCAGCGGCGCCCGCGAGCTGGTGAAGCGCTTGCTGGCCAGCGGCGCCGACCCCGACGCGGCGGGAGGGAGCGAGACGCCGCTGGCGCGGGCAGCCGCGCGCAGCGACGTGGCGCTCGTCGAGATCCTGCTCGACGCTGGCGCCGATCCCAACCTCACGGGCCCCGGCTCGGTGCATCCCGTGGTCGCGGCTTCGCGCGCCGGTTCGCTGGGTTGCGTCGAGCTGTTGCTCGCGCGCGGCGCGCGCCCGCGTGCCCGCGATCTGCAGCAGGCACTTCAGCACGCAGGTGGTCCCGAGGAGAAGCGGATCGTCGCCCGCCTGGAGGCGCTGCAGACGCCGGCCGCACGGCGCAGGCGGGCGGAGGCCGCGGCGGCGCCGGCGGCGCCCGCGGCGAAGGCCGCTCCCGATCCCGCCCTGACCGCGGCCGCCGCCGAGGAGGTGACGGACATGGGAGACGACATCACCGGTCAGGTCTTCGCGGCCACGGGGTCGTTCGAGAACCTCACGCAGGTCGGCATCCAGATCAGTGTCGAGGTTCGCGGCGGCGTCTACGCCTCGTCGATCACGAAGAAGACGACCGTGCTCGTCGCCGGCGCGAAGGCCGGCGCCAAGCTGGAGAAGGCAAGGGCCCTGGGAGTCCGCATCCTCACCGAGGCGCAGTTCCACGCCCTCATCAAGCGCATCCCGATCACGGAAGAGATGGAGCGCCGGTATCTGCGCTGAGCGTGGCCCGGTGTGCCGCGGTCCCGCCACGGCGGTTTGTTGCCCGCATGATGCCGGGGCAACCGCCGCGGCGGGCCGCAATCGCTGGTCAGACCGCTGGCAACGATCTCGCGAATCGCTCGATCGCCTGCCATGACTCGGCCGGGCTTGCTTGTAGCAGGAGGTGAGGCCCGAGAACACGGATCGTTTCCATCTGTCGCAGCGCTGCCATGTGCTGCCACGCCGTTTCCGGCACTAGCCGGTCTTCGGTGCCCCTGAGGTACTGCACGGGCGTGGCGCAGCGACCGAACATCTCGGCAACGTTGGCGGTCAGCACGGCTCTGACACGCCAGGCGAACAGCTCGGCGGGGAGGCGACCCACCACCGCCGCCACGTCGTCCACGAGCGCACGGTCCGCGTCTGGCCCCACCAGGTAGTGGCGCAGCAACGGGCGCGGAACCGGAAGCCGGCCAAGAGCCGCCCACGGGAGCCACCGAAGGGCCTGCGCTCTTGGCGGGACGACGAAACTGTTGCAGAAGACGAGGCCGGCCGGTCGTAGACGGTTCGCAAGGACGACAGCCAGCGGCCCGGAGAACGACTCGGCAACGATCACGGAGCCCGGCGAGAGCTTCGGTGCGACGGCAGTCGCGAGCTCGTCCCATGTGAGCCGCCCCGAAGGCAAGGTGATGGCCGTGCAATCGAACGCAGGCGGCGCGACTGCGAGAAAGCGATCAAAGAGCTGGCCCGTGCCATCGAGCCCTGGAAGCAGGTAGATCCGCGACCTGGCCACGTGTTTCTCTCCGGCGGGCTAACGACCGGGCGTGCTGCCGCACCGGGTCGGTGGCGGCAGCTGCAGCGCCGGGTTAGGCCGGAACCTCGACGCAGGTCGAATACGACGACGGCTCGGGCACTGCTTCGCCGTCTGCCCTCATCCCCTCGATGTGGAAGTCGATCGCTTCCTTCATCTCGCGCTCGACTTCCTCACGCGTCGCGCCCGTTGCGACGCAGCCAGGGAGATCGGGCGAGTAGGCGGAAAACCCGGTTCGTGTCTGTTCGACAACAATGAGCAGCTTCATCACTTCAACCCCGCCTGCTTGAGAACACTGTTCAGCGTGCCAGGCGCCAGCTCGTCATTCGGCTTCCCCGGCACGGTCACGAGGCCCGGCTTCTCCGCGTGCTTGAACTGCCGATGGGATCCGCGCTGGCGGGCTTGGCCCAGCCGTCGGATTCGAGCCTGCGGGTGACATCGCGGACATTCGCCGGGAGAGTCTACGCCACTCCGATTGGCCGGTCTCGGTCTCGCGAGATGGCGCTCATCCAAGGCGCACTTGCGCGTCGGGGCCAACGCTGGGTCCAGGCGCCGCGCACCCTGCGCGTCGGCCGGTCAGGAGCGCCGCTACGAGCGCAGAGCTCAAGAGAACCGCCACGACGGCGAGGTGCCAGTTCCCGGTGAAGCGCCCCGCTCCGGTGAGGAGCGTCTCGCCACGGGAGAGTTCGCCCGCGCTCTCGATGGCGGGTGTTGCATACGTCGCGGTGCAGCCTGAGTAGACCCGAAGACCGGCCGCCAAGATCACGGCGACGCCAACGCACGCCACGTGCCGACCCTGGGCACGACCTTCGCTCGTGCTCACTCGTGCGTCCGCATCGTCGCCCTTGTCGGGCTGGCGATGGGGCGCTCACCCGCGCCGGCTCGGCGGCGTCGGCTGCAACGCCGGGTTAGCCTGCTACCGACAGTCCACGAATGAGTGGAGCGCGGTAGTCAGGGTCCTTCTCATTCCAGTAGACAAAGCCAGATGCTAGATCGATGTTGAAGAACGACTCGAAGTACTCGTCGCGCTCGATCTCGTCGTCGGAATCACGGCCGAAGAGCTTGATCGTGATCGGCTCTGTCTCCATGTCGACGTCGTCCCGATGGAGCGCGATCCCGGTGAATGAGATGGCGGTCACCATCTGCAATGGCCGCGCGGGCTGCCCATAGAGTTGTGCCAGCGCCGTGACAAGGTCATCACTCTCAGATCCTGAGCGCAGGAACTCGACGGCCGGGCGGTACACATGGTCAGGGATCAGTTCCATGCTCGGGTTGAACCCGCCGCGAATACCCCTTCGAACACTCACGGAGAGTCCGACCGCGATTCCGTTGTGCGACGCCTCGAGCCGAAGGCGGTGGTGTCCCGGATCACTCGAGATGTGAGCGATGCGGAAAACGCAATCGACGAAGCCTGACTCACTGAACTGGTCGAGTAACGGCCTGCCAAGCTCATCGAGCTGTAGTGACTGCTCCGGCATCGACAAGGCCTCTTGGTCAGGCTAACGGCCTGACGCTCAACCGCGCCAACCCGCACGCGACAGCGTAGCAAACTACGACTCGCGTGGCGCGGGTTGGCGTCTGCTGCAGCGTTGAGTTGGACGGCAGGTTTGCTAGGCTTCGAACAGAACGATCCATTCTGCGCTCCCCGGCTTTCGAATCCGACCGTCCATGTTGTCCACGACCCACGCGCCGGTGAACGATTGCAGCTCGTTGAGGACCGTCGTGACGTCGGGAGCGGTAGGATCGAGATCGCTTGACGCGAACACGGTGATCGCGTCTTCGCTTTCCGAGGTCTGCGCAGAGCTGGCAGACATGATGTCCACACGGGTATCGCACTGCCGAAGCGCGTTCAGCTCGTCGTCATTCGCCTTTCCGCTGAGGTGCTCTGCCAGTTCCGCAATCTCAGCCGGCACGTACTCGGGAGCGCGATCGACCTGCAGAGTGAGCACGACTGGCGAGGTGCCGACGAGAACTTGCGGAATGATGATGCTGTAACCTCGCCACTCTGTCCTGCTGACGCGAAACGATGTGGCGCTAGCAAGATGCCGCTCCAAGGCCAGCAAGAGGTCGTCCTGCGAGCGCGCGTCTGCAAAGAGGAGCTGCGCCACAGCGATCATTCTGCCGTCCAACGAGTGGGCGTACAGTCGCGCCGGCTCGGCGGCGGCGGCGGCTGCAGCGCCGGGTCAGGCAACGGACTCCTTCTCGACGTCCCAGTTCGGAAACACGAGGACGGCCGGGTGACACTTCAGCGCACGCGCGATGACCTTCGCCCGCTCGACACCGAGATTCACCCGGTCATGCTCGATGGCGGAGAGAGTCGACTGGGGAATTCCAGTGAGGGCCGCAAGCTCATTCTGGCTCAACTCCTGGAGTTCACGGATGATGCGCACGGACTCACCGACAGTGACCTTCACCCGGCTGCGCGCCCGACGAAAACCAGATCGCTTCATCTCTTCATCTCCTGCGGTAGTCGTGGGCCGTGACCTCGACGACGAGCACGACGACCTCGCTCGCTTCCACCTTGTAGATCACGCGGTACTGCTGGTTGAGGCGACTCGAGCGGTGCCCCTTCCACTCTCCGGACAAGGCTTCGTCACGCAAGCCGCGGATCAAGCGCAGGCCAGTGGGACCTGACGCCCGCACGATGTCCTTCCACTTCTCGTACCGCTTCAGGAGCTCGACTGGAAGAACTCCGAGCTGTCGTGACACACGCCGATGCTCGAAGACCTGCCACATACCGTATTTGTACTCCCCGTGCCGTGGAGTGTCAAGTCCCTGGTCGACCTAACGAGTGGGCGCTCACCCGCGCCGGCTGCGGCGTCGGTTGCAACGCCGGGTTGGACCGCTCTGCGTCGACAGATCACCCACGCTGTCGTGGCTCCGCCGAGCACTATCGATGCGATGACCGCCGGCACGAAGAACAATGGCGGTAGAGCGGGCCACTGATCAGGAAGAACGCTGCCGGGAAGTAGTGAGGTCGGCAGCAGCGCGAACAACACTAGTCCAAGGGGCAACGCTCCAATGTAGGTTCCCACAAGGGAAAGAAGCGCCGCGCGGCGGTGCCGCTGAAAGACACCGAGTCGAGCGAAAACCGTCGTCTGGATCAGAGCCACACTGAGCTGCGGTACGGCCGAGAGCCACATCAGAAGAAGCAGCAGTTCGCCTAGCGGTGGTGGTTGTTGGTCCACGGCTCCTCGTCCGTCTAACGAGTGGGCGTTCAGCCGCGCCGCGAATGCGGCGTCGGCTGCAACGCCGGGTTAGGAGGCACCCGCGACCGTTACGAAGTCCGGCCGGTGTGCCTCGAGATGACGGCCCAGGATATCCACCAGCGATGGCTGGAGTGAATGGTACTCCGTGTCGAGTTCATCGAGGATGGTGTCCGAGTCAGCTGGGCGCGCTCCGTCTGCCGGCCTGCACGTGGCAAGGCACCGACCGAGCAAAGCAGCGTGCCTCTCCGCGCCAACGGCGCGGAGGGCCTGCACGGTCTCCTCAGCGCGGAGCCCGGTAGGGTTGGTGAGGTACTGGGCGTGGCCGCCGTTCTGAACTTCTGCGTCATACCAAAACGCGAGGTGTGCGGGGCGCTGCGACGGACGGAGGTCCTCGTACGCACACTCAGACAGCAGACAGACGAAGGCGTTCCAAACCAACTCGGGGCGAAGCCGCACCTCGGCCGAGCTCAGGCAGACGACACCGCGAACGGGATCAATGGCCCGTGCGAGCCGCTTCATGTCGGCTATCGCATCCGGGAGCGCATTAAGCGCGCGTTGGAGGTCAGGGCTCGAGCGTGGCTTCACGCGACTGCCTTTGTCCGCCTAACGAGTGGGCGTTCAGCCGCGCCGGCTTTGCGGCGTCGGCTGCAACGGCGGGTTAGATGGCGCCTTCACACCTTGCAGTCCAAGGCGCTGTTCGCCAGGCCAAGAACCACGATGCTACCGAGCGCCCAGATCATCGCAGCGTAGCAAGCCACGCGGCTGAGCGCCCGCGCAACGCTGTGCTGCCCCATGGCAAGCGCCGCGATGCACGCTATCGCGAGAGCGATGGCAACCACAACCGCTGGCGACGCCGCCGCCACGTAGACTCGGACGCCGAGAGAGACTGGCCCGCCGGCCTGCAGTCGATCAGCCGCGCTGTCCAGGAACCACTGCACGCCGACGGCGCTCACCAGGACGAGCACTACGGCGAGTACTGCGAGGCTCACATCGCTCCGGCGCACTGTTGTGTCCCTCTAACGAGTAATGGATCGTTCCGCCTAGTCCGCCGGTGAAGCGGTGTTGCGGAGCCTATCACCGGCGGGTGAGCTCGGGGGTGGGCCTGCCATGTCATTGAGCTGCGGCCGCTTGCGCTCCGTCCGCGTGGTCTGGCCGCTTGCGTTAGGTAGCGGCGGGCGTGCTGCCTATCCGGGGTGGTCGTGGGGTCATGGGGATGCCAACGCCGCGGCTCGCCGGATGCCGGGTCGAGGTGCGTGCGCGGCGCCAGGCAGGGCCGACACTGCCGGCCGTGTCGTCGTGCCACGGTTGGCCGGATCTGGCGGGAGGGTCTCGAGGCTCGGCCCGGGGGCCAGCCCCGGTGCGGCGCTCGGTGGCTGGCTGGCGCCGTCCGCGACCGTCAGCCGACGGGTGCGTCGCCGTCGCTGGGGGGGCGGCGGGACTTCTTGCCGGGCATGCGCTGCACGTGCTCGAAGCCGAAGAGTGGCTTGAAGGGCATTCCCAATTCAACCAGCTTCGGGTGGACCTGGTCGTTGGCGTGCTTTTTGGCACTTGGCAGCCGGATCAGCGGCTTCGTCAGCCTGTGCGGATGGTGAACGTAGTCGAAGCCGAAGCGTCCCTTGATGCACAGGTTCCCGTTCGTCACGGTGGACTCGACGGGGGACATGACCTTGACGATGCGGTTGTCCTGGGCCGTCAGCTCCAGCACGCAGCCCACGCCGCAGTACGGGCAGACCGTCTCGGCGGTCGTCTGCTTGGACTCGTCCCAGGTGCCCGCCGCGCGCATGTCGTGCTCCGACTTGAACATCAGCGCGCCGGTCGGGCAGACGTTGATGCAGTTGCCGCAGTAAACGCAGGCGGAGTCGGTCAGCGGGACGTTGAGCTCGGTCGAGATGCGCGCGTCGAACCCGCGACCCGCGACCGCGATGGCGAACGTGTTCTGCGCTTCCTCGCCGCAAGCGTCCACGCACTTGTAGCAGAGGATGCACTTGCCGTAGTCGCGGACGTAGAGCTCGTTGTCCACCTTGACCGGCTGATGCACGGTCGCGGCGCGCGACCCGTCGGTCGCGTGATGGTGTCCGGCATGCGCGGCGTCGCGCTCGCCGGCGGCCGCGGGCGCCTGCGCCTCGCCGAAGCGGCTCGCGTCGGCGCCGTAGCGCTCCATGAACCCCTGGAAGGCGGGCGCCGTCGAGACATCCACGGACGAGGCGAGAAGCTCGAGCACGAGCTTGCGGCTGGTCCGCACGCGCTCGCTGTCGCTCTTCACCTTCATGCCGGCCTCGGCCTTGCGCGCGCAGGACGGCACGAGCGTGCGCGCGCCCTCGAGCTCGACCACGCACACGCGGCAGGCGTTGATGGGCGTCAGGTTCGCCGCCCAGCACAGGGTCGGCGTGTCCACGCCGACCTCGCGGCAGGCGTCCATGATGGTCGAGCCCTCGGGCACGGCGACCGCGTGGCCATCCACGCTCAACTCGACCATGCGGCGCGGCGCCTCGACGAATCGCGAGCTCATGAGCGGCCTCCCGGCAGGAGCCCGAATCGGGCGACGGCGGACTCGATCGCCGACGACGCCGTCTGGCCGAGGCCACAGATGGACGCGTCGCGCATGCACTGTCCGAGATCCCGCAGCGTCGCGGCCTCGGTCTCGAGCGATCCGAGCGGGGCTTTCCTCTCGAGCCGCGCGAGGAGCTCCTCCTGGCGCACGGTGCCGACGCGACAGGGCACGCACTGCCCGCACGATTCGTCGCGGAAGAACTCGGCCACGCGCCGGAGCATGGGGATGAGCTCCGTGCGATCGTCGTACACGAGCACGACGCCCGATCCCAGCACGACGTTCGCCTTGCGCGTGTCCTCGAACGTCAGCGGGAGGTCCAGCTCATCGGGCCCGACGAACATGCCGGCGGCCCCGCCGAGGAGCACGGCCTTGATCTTGCGGCCGCCGGGCACGCCGCCGGCCAGCGCGATGAGATCCGACAGCTTCGTGCCGAAGGGGACCTCGTAGATGCCGGGGTGCTCGAGATGCCCCGAGAGGCAGAACAGGCGCGTGCCCGTGGAGCCTTCGGTGCCCGTGCGCGCGAAGGCGGCGGCGCCCTCGATCAGGATGCGCTGCACGTTCATGAGCGTCTCGACGTTGTTGATGAGCGTCGGCTTGCCGAACAGGCCCGACTCGACGGGGAACGGCGGCTTGCTCCGCGGCTCGCCCCGGTAGCCTTCGAGCGAGTTGAACAGCGCGGTCTCCTCGCCGCAGATGTACGCGCCCGCGCCCTTGCGAATCTCGAGATCGAACGCGATCCCGCGGCCCATGATGTCCTTGCCCAGGAAGCCCCGCGCGCGCGCTTGCTCGATCGCGTTGGCGAGCCGCTCGATGGCCAGCGGATACTCGCCGCGGACGTAGAGGTACCCCTTCTCGCAGCCCGTGGCGAAGCCGGCGATCGTCATGGCCTCCACGAGCGCGAAGGGGTCCTCCTCCATCAACACGCGGTCCTTGAACGTTCCTGGCTCGGACTCGTCCGCGTTGCAGATGATGAGGTGCGGGCGCGCCGGCTGGGCCGCGACCGCCGCCCACTTGCGGCCCGTCGGGAACGCCGCGCCGCCACGACCCATGAGGCGCGAGTCCGTGACCTCGCGGATCACCGCGGCCGGCCCCATCTCGATGGCGAGCCGCAGGGCGCGATACCCGCCGTGCTCGCGGTAGTCGTCCAGGTCCGTGGGGTCGGCCAGCCCCACGCGCGCGAGCAGGTGAAGATCCGCGCGCGGCTGCCGCGGCACCGTGCGGGGCCGCGGCGCGGGCGTCCGGCTCGCGAGCGCGTCGAGCGCTTGCTCGGCGGTCGCCTGGCCCCACGAGCCTTCCACGGGCGTCTCGCCGGCGACGACCAGCATCGCCGCGGGCGCCTGCTCGCAGAGGCCGAGGCACGGCGATCGCATCCACGTCGCGCCGTCGCGCTCGGTCCCGGGCGGGCCCAGGCGCTTCTCGAGTTGCGCGCACAGCGCGTCCGCGCCGCGCGCCTTGCAGGCGATGTCATCGCAGGCGTGCAGCACCGCGGGCGGCGTGGGGGTCGTCGAGAAGAGCGCGTAGAAGGACGCGACGCCGTAGCCTTCGGCCGGCGGGACCTCGAGCCGGCGGCAGGCCTCGCCGAGTCCGCCGGGCGAGATGAAGCCGCAGCGCGACTGGAGCGCGTGCAGCACGGGCAGCAGCAGGTGCCGCCGCGACTGCGCCTCGGCCGCTGGCGTCGTGGCCCAGGCATGCGCGGTTTCGGCCCCGATGACCGACGCGACCGCCGCCACTTCGGCGTCGGTCGGGGGAGTTGTGAGGAGGCGCAGGTCCACGTCAGGTCTTTCGGTGCGGATGATGGCATGAGCGACGGGAGCGCGCGGCGGTCGCGCGCCCCCGGGCGACGCGCCGGCGCGTCAGGTCGCGACGGCGTCCACCGCGAGCTTCTCGACGCGAATCGCCGAGGCCTTGAACTCGGCCGTGCCCGACTTGGGGTCGGTCGCGTCAATGGTGAGGATGTTGGTGTCCACCTGGTCGGGGAAGTGGAACGTCATGAAGGTGAGCCCGGGCTTCAGGCCCGTGTCAATGCGCGCGGGCACCAGCACGGAGCCGCGTCGCGAGGTCACGCGCACCATCTCGCCGTCCATGATGGCCAGCCGGCGCGCGTCCTCGGGCGACAGGTCCAGCGTCTCGCCGCCGCGCATGGGCGACGCGAAGCTCGAGGTCTGCACGCCCGTGTTGTAGGAATCGAGCCGCCGCCCGGTCGTGAGCCGCAGCGGGAAGTCCTCGGTGAGCTGGTCCACGGGCGGCACCTGCTCGCAGGGCAGGAAGGGGGCACGGCGGCCCTCGATGGGGTCCTTCCAGAGCCGCGCGTGAAGGAACTTCTCGCCGGGGTGGTCTTCGGACGGGCAGGGCCACTGGATGCCGCCGAGCTTCTCGAGGCGCTCGTAGCTCATGCCCGCGTGCATGGGCGAGAGCGTGCGCAGCTCGTCCCAGAGCTGCCGCGGCGTCGGGTTGCCGAGGTCGCGGCCGAGGCGTCGCGCGAGGTCGGCCAGGATCTGGATGTCGTCGCGAGCTTCGCCTGGCGGTTCGAGGATCTTGCGCACGCGCTGCACGCGGCGCTCGGAATTCGTGACCGTGCCGTCAGCCTCGCACCACGACGCCGATGCCGGGAAGACGACGTGGGCCATCTCGGCCGTCCTGGTCATGACGATGTCCTGCACGATCAGGCACTCGAGTCCCGACAGCAGCCCGTGGCAGTGGTGCGAGTCGGCCTCCGACTGCGCGGGGTTCTCGCCGATGCAGAACAGCGCGGTCATGTCGCCGCGCTCCATCGCCTCGAACATCTCGGTCAGGTGCCAGCCGACCTCGCCCGAGAACGTCACGCCCCAGGCGCGTTCGAACTTGCCGCGCAGCGCGTCGTCGTCAATGTCCTGGAAGCCCGTGAGCTTGTGGGGCAGGGCGCCCATGTCGCCGCCGCCCTGCACGTTGTTCTGCCCGCGCAGGGGGTTGAGCCCGCTGCCGTAGCGCCCGACGTGGCCGGTCAGGAGCCCGAGGTTGATGAGCGACACGACGTTGTCCACCGCGTTGTGGTGCTCGGTGATGCCGAGCGTCCAGCAGATCATCGCGCGGTCGGCGCGGGCGTACTCGATGGCCGCGCGCTTGATGACGTCGCCCGGCACGCCCGTCACGCGCTCGGCGCGCTCGAGGTCATGGCGAGCGACGAGCGCGCGGTAGGCCTCGAAATCCACCGTCGCGCGCCGGATGAACTCGCGGTTCTCCAGTCCCTCGTCGAGGATGACCTTGCCCATGGCGTTCGCGAGCTCGATGTCCGTGCCGACGTTCAGGCCCAGCCACTGGTCAGCCCAGCGAGCCGAGCTCGTCCGCCGCGGGTCGACCACCATGAGCTTCGCGCCGTTGCGGATGCCCTTCAGCACGTGATGGAAGAAGATGGGATGCGTCTCGCGCGCGTTGCTACCCCAGAGGAAGATGAGATCCGTGTTCTCGGCTTCCTCGTACGAACTCGTCCCGCCACCCGCTCCGAAAACAGTCGCCAGACCGACGACCGAGGGGGCGTGTCAAGTGCGGTTGCAGGAGTCGATGTTGTTCGAGCCGACGGCCGTCCGGATGAACTTCATCGCCATGTAGTTCATCTCGTTCGTCGCCTTGCTGCACGAGAAGATGCCGAACGACTTCGGCCCGCGCTGGCGGACGGAAGACTGGATGAGCTCGGCCGCGCGGTCGAGCGCCTCGTCCCAGGTGGCCTGGCGGAGGACGCCGTTCTCGCGAATCATGGGGTGGAGCAAGCGGGCGGGAGCGGTGGACATGGCGGTTCTCCGGTCGTTCGGTGCCTCGCGGGGCGGGGCAGGGGGCATGCCCCCGAGAGCAAGTGTAGGGGCTGGGCCCGGCGGGCGAAAGCGCCCCGGCGGGGGCTGGCCCGGAGCGGGCCGGTCTCGGGCCCTCCGCGTGCCGTCGCGCACCTTGCTTCCGGGGCGGGGCTTGCGTAGCCTCCCTTCGGCTGCCGCCCCCGGGGGAGCGGGTCCTGCCCATCGGAGAGTTCCTTGTCGCCACCAGTCGCCGCCCCTGCCGCGTCACCGTCCCGCGCCATGCTCGACGACCTCCACGTGTTGCGGCGCGAGATCGAAGCCCGCGGCTACACGCGCAAGGCGACGCTCCCGATCCTGCTGCATCTCGTCGCCGCCGTGGCCGTCACGCTGGCGGGCTGCTTCATGACCTGGATGCCGCTGCCGTGGCCCCTGCGAGCGCTCGGCGCCGTGATCGCGGTGCTCGGCATGATCACGGTCGGCACGAACTCGCACACGTCCTCGCATCGCGGCACGAGCGATCGCCAGTGGCTGAACGAGGGCCTGACCTTCTTCGGCTACCCCGTCTTCCTGGGGCTGGCCGCGACCTCGTGGTGGCACCGTCACGTGGTCATGCATCACCCGGCTCCGAACGTCGTGGGCGTGGATGGCGACTCGGACCTGTTTCCCTGGTTCGCGCTGACGCGCGACGAGATCGATCAGACGTCAGGCTGGCAGCGGTTCTACTTCGACAAGCTCCAGTTCTGGGTGTTTCCGTTCGCCCTGCTCGCGAACTCGTTCAACATGCAGGTGAACGGCTGGCGTCACGTCGCGCGCTGCCTGCGCGATCCCGCGCGCCGCACGCGCCATCACTTCATTGACGTGGGCTGCCTCGTGGCGCACTACGCGCTGTGGTTCGGCGTGCCGCTGATGTTCTTCTCGTGGCAGGTCGTCGTGCTCAGCTACGTCGCGCGCATGGCCCTGATGAGCTACGCGATGTACGCCATGCTGGCGCCCGGTCACTATCCGGCGGAAGCCGCGCGGCTGAAGGCGGACCACCGCAAGGCGGACTTCGTCGTGCTGCAGGCCGCGAGCAGCGTGAACTTCGAGGGCGGGATTCTCGCCTCGATGACCGCGTCGGGCCTTCAGTACCAGGTCGAGCATCACCTGTTTCCGACGCTCAGCCACGTGTACTACCCGAAGGTCGCGCCCATGGTGCGGGAGTTCTGCGCGAGGCACCAGCTTCCGTACCACAGCATGGGCTGGGGCAAGGTCCTGTGGAAGAGCTGGGCCGTGCTCCGGAACCCGCCGCGGACGGTCGCGGCGCTCTGACGGTCGCCGGGCGCCCGTGCCCCTGCCGCCTCGAGCTTCACGCATGAGACCCGGCGGCGCGCGCGGCGTCGGCCGACGGATGGCCGTTCTGGTCGCCCTGGTCGCTCTGGTCTTCGGCGCGACGGCGGCGTCAGCGCAGATGGTCGCGAGCGCCAGCGTGGCGCCGGGCGGACCTCACGTGACGGTGGCCGCAGGGCTGGGCGGCGTCTCGTCGTGGACCGGCTGTTCGCCGATCCGCGTGATGGTCGTGGGTGGATCGCAGCCGCTAGCAGCGACCGTGCGCATCCGCGTCGCCAACACCGAGTCGCCCGTCTGGGCCGTGGACGTCCAGGCCGAGCCGGGCGCCAGGCGCGAGATCTCGATCGTCGCCTGCACGGAGCGCTATGGCGGCGTGTTCGAGTGGGCGCTGGACGACGGCGGATGGTCGCCGGCGAACGCCGTCATCGTCGAGCGCCCGGCCGTCGCGGTGGTGGGCGAGCGCGTGGGCCGGCTCCTGGCGCTGGAGGCCGCGCTGTCGGCGGGAGCGCCCGACCCGTCGCTGCGCACGGCGACGCTCACCGCGGCGACGGCGCCCGAGGAACCGGCGGCGTGGGAGACGGCGGACATCGTGGTGGTGGACGCGACGGAGTTCGGCGCCTTGAGCGCGCAGGCGCGGTCGGCGCTTCTCCGTCATGGCGCGCGAGGCGCGACGATCGTGCTGGCAGGGCTCGACCTGCCGGCGGACGCGGCGGTGTTCCCGGGCCTGCCGGGCGCCGTCCGATCGGAGTCCCTGCCCACCGCGGACGGGAGCGTCTCGCTGCCCGTGCGCGATCTCGATCTGGTCGGTGGCGCGACGCGCCTGGGGATCGGCGGCCAGGCCCGCGCGTTCACGGCCGGTCGGCGCTTCGGCGACGGGCGGCTCGTGATGCTGGGACTCGATCTCGGCGAGGCCGCGGCGCTCGCGGTCATGGACGCGGACGCCTGGACGGCGCTCCTCGGCGCGGGGGTGTCGTCCGCGTTCGTGGCGCCGAGCAGTCGGTGGGAGTCGCTCGTGGAGCTGACCCTGCGCCAGCGCGTCATGATGGCTGGCGCGCACGCGAGCCTGATCTCGCCGCTCGCGGGCGCCGTCGCGCTCGTCATCGCCACGCTCGCCGCGGCCGTGGCCCTCGCCTTCATGGGCGGCAAGTCCCCCGACCGCGTCGGCCCGCGACAGGTCGCGCTGGTGCTCCTGGCCGTCTCCGCTCCGCTCCTGCTGGCCGGGCTCGTCCGCCGCTCGAGCCGGGTGATCCCCATGACGCTGGTCGAGCATTGGGAGGGCACGGGCATGAGCCGCGTCGTGACGTGGACCGTCCTCGCCAGCAACGGGGAGGTGCCCCTGCCCCTGGGGGTCTCCAGCGTGCAGTTGCTCTCGGCGATTCCCCGCGACGCTCCGCCGGTCACCTTCCAGCATCGCGGCGCCGAGACCCGCGTGCGGTCGAGCGTCGTCCCGCGGTTCGGCGCCGTCGTGGCGCGAACCGAGAGCTGGCGCGACGAGCCGCTCTCCCCGCGCGTGCGCTTCGAGGTGGACGACCTGCCGCGCAGCAGCGCGCCGCCGATGGGGCCGAAGTCGATCGTGGAGCGATCGGCGAACTTCGATGACGGGGAGCCCGAGTTGCTCACGAGGCTGATGCCCACCACGGGCGGGGCGGTCGCGTTCGATCGCGGCGCGGGCGAGGCCGGCGCCGACGTCGTGTACATCGTCCATCCTCCGCGGGAGTCGCCATGAGCGGGACCGTGGTCGAGGTCGAGGATCTGGTCGTGCGCTACGGCCGGCAGGAGGCCGTGCGGGGCGTGAGCTTCCAGCTTCGAGCCGGCTCGACCTGCGGCCTGATCGGCCCGAACGGCGCCGGCAAGAGCACGACGATGAAGGTCATCTGCGGCCTGCTCGCGCCCGCGTCGGGCACCGTGCGCGTGATGGGCTGCGACGTGCGCGACGCGGCGGGCTGGGTGCGGTGGCATGTCGGCTTCATGCCTGACGTGCTGGAGCTCCCCGACGCCATGACCGCGATGGACTACCTGCGCTTCGCGGCGGCGGCGCACGGACTCCCGCCCGCGGCCACGCCGGTCGCGATCGAGGAGGCGCTGTCGCTCGTGGATCTCACGGCCCATCGAGACAAGGAGGTCGGTCAGCTCTCGAAGGGCATGAGGCAGCGCCTGCACCTGGCGCGAACGCTCCTGCCGCAGCCGCGCCTGCTCGTGCTCGACGAGCCGGCGTCGGGCCTCGACCCCCGCGCCCGCATCGAGTTCCGCGCGCTCGCGCAGGAGCTCCAGCGCATGGGCTGCGCCATCCTCATCTCGTCGCACGTCCTGTCGGACCTGACCGAGATTTGCGACTCGCTGGTGATTCTCGAGGACGGCCGCACGGTCGTGGCGGGGACGCTCGACGAAATCCGCCGCGGGCTCGGCACGCACCTGAGCGTGTCGGTGGACGCCGTGTCCGATCCGCACGCGCTCGTCGCGCGCCTCGGCTCCGCCGAAGGGGTGCACGAGCCCCGGGTGAGCGAGGGACGCGTGCGCTTCGGGTTCGAGGGCGACCGCCATGCGCTGGCGGAACTCGTGGCCGTGCTGGCCGCCGAGGGGCATCGCTTCTGCGCGGTCGAGCCAGAGAGCGCGGACGTCGAGGACGTCTTCCTGTCCTTCACGCGCGGGATCGTCTCGTGACCGCGCCCGGCGAATCGCCCGCGGGACGCGCCTGGCTGCCGGCGTCGACGGGGCTGCCGTCTCATCGGCCGCCGACGCGGCGCGAGGCCTTCGAGGTGTGGCTGCGCCAGGCGCGAGGCGTGCACGCCATGACGTGCGCCACGCGCGCTCCGGCGGGATCGCTGCGGCGCAACATGACGGCGCTCCTGCTCGTGCAGGCGGTCATCGCGCTCGCCTTCGCCGCCGGCTTCGTTCTCGCGCCGTCCGACTCGCACGGGGGCATCGCCATCGCCCTTCACGTGGTGGCGGCCGCCATGTTGCTGATCATGCTGCTCGGGTCCGCGGCGTCCATGATGCAGGACACCGTGGCGGAGGTCGCGGCGCGGTCCGGCCGGACCTGGGCTTCGTCGCCGCTGCCGACGTCCGCGTGGGTCGCGGGCAAGGTGGCCTACTACCTCGAGGTGCAGGCGCTCTTGCTGCTCGCCTTCCTGCCGACCGCGGCGGCGAGTTCGGCCATGGGCGGGATTCGCCTGACGGAGATCGCGATCGTGCTGGCCGTGGCGGTGGCGTGGACGTGCGTGACGGGCGTCGCCGTGGCTGCCGCCGCTCTCGATTCGCGCGCGCAGGTGGCGGCGGCCCGCGTGCTCGCGGCCCGCGGCATGCGGTTCGGTCGCGGCATGGCGACGGGCATGGGCGGGCGCGGGCAGGTGCCGCCAGCGGCCGCGATCGTCGTCGTGCAGATGGCGCTCGGCTTCGGCGCGGCGATGGTGCTCGCGCCCCTCGCCTTCTCCGGCAAGTCGCTGTCGGCGCTGCCCGTGCCGGCGTCCCTCGCGCTGACCGCGCTCGCGACCGCATCGCCCATGGGGGCGGCGCTCACGGCCTTTCTTCCGTCGTTGCGCGTGGACGTGTTCGGAGCGTCGCTGTCGCCGTGGGTCCTCTCGCTCGTCATCGTGCTGGCCGCGGCCCCCGTGAGCATCGCCGTGGCGCGCCTGAGCTGGCGCGCGCCGGACGGATCGCGCGGCATGGGCGTGCGGCCGGGCGCGTGGCTCCTCATCACCGTCCTGGGGCTCCTCGTCGCGGGCATCGCGGCGCGGTCGCCGACCGGCGCGCTCGTCGTGGCGTCGGCCATCCCGGCAGCCGGCGGTTTCTTCGCGTCGCTGCGCGCCGGCGGCACGAGGCTGCCGGATCTCGCGGCGGGCCGGGTGACGGGCTGGCGACGGATCGTCGGGCTCGATCGCGCGACCGCGGCGTGGCACGGGATCATCGTGATGGGGCTGCTCACGCTGGCGTGCAGCCTCGGCGCGCCCGTGGCGTCCTTCGGCATGCCGGCCATCGGCGCGGCGGCGCTCATCGCGCTGTGCGCCGTGCCGTGGTGCGTCTTCGGCGCGGCCATGGGTCGCGAGGGGCGCCGCGTCATGGCGCGCTTCGAGGCCGGCGTGAAGGATCGCGCCGGCCGCCCGGTGTCGTGGCTCTTCGCTCTCGTCGTGGTCGCCACGTTCGCCGGTTCGATCGCCGGGGGCCTGGCGCGCCTGGGCTTTGCGCCGGCGGCGCGCGTGGTCGAGATGGGCGCGTTCATCAATCCGGTGCCCGTGGTCGTGAGCGTCACGCGCCTTCTCAGCGGCCAGGCTTCGGCCGGACCGTTCGATCTGCCGGGCTGGCTGGGCCCGATCGCGATTCCGCTGGCGCTGGCCGTGCAGATCGCGCTGGCGGTCCTCGCCCATCGGCTGGACGCGCGCGCGGCGGCGAAGGATGATCTGGGCCCGCTCCCGCCCGTCGCCGAGTGATCTCGGAGGCGGGACCTTCCGCTCGGCGTCCGAGCACCGGGGATCCGCCGTGACCGCGTTTCGCTACCAGCCGCTGTTCGAGCTCGGCGCCGACGGGACGCCGTACCGCGAGCTCACGCGCGATCACGTGTCGGGCGCCGAGTTCCGGGGCCAGCCGTTCACGATCGTCGAGCCCGAGGCGCTGACGCTCCTGGCCGATCGCGCCATGCGCGACATCGCGCACCTGTTCCGGCCGTCGCATCTCGCGCAGCTCGCGGCGATCCTCGAGGACGGCGAGGCGTCGGCCAACGACCGCTTCGTCGCGCTCGAGCTCCTCAAGAACGCGTGCGTGTCGGCCGGATTCGTGCTCCCGTCATGCCAGGACACGGGCACGGCGATCGTGATGGGCAAGAAGGGGCAGCGCGTGCAGACGCCCGGGGGCGACGCCGAGGCGCTCTCGCGCGGGATCTTCCGCGCGTACGCCGAGACGAATCTGCGCTACTCGCAGATGGCGCCGCTCTCCATGTTCGAGGAGAGGAACACGGGCACCAACCTTCCGGCGCAGATCGACATCTACTCGACCGATGGCGACGAGTACCGCTTCGTGTTTCTCGCCAAGGGCGGCGGGTCGGCGAACAAGACGTTCCTCTACCAGCAGACGCGCGCCGTGCTCGAGCCGGCGGCGCTGATGACGTTCCTCGAGGAGAAGATGCGCTCCCTGGGCACGGCGGCGTGTCCGCCGTACCACCTCGCCATCGTCATCGGCGGCACGTCGGCGGAGGACACGCTCAAGACGGTCAAGCTGGCTTCCGCGCGGTACCTCGACGGGCTGCCGGGAAAGGGGAACGAGCTCGGGCGCGCCTTCCGCGATCGCGACCTCGAGGGCCAGGTGCTCGAGGTCGCGCGCAGGACGGGCATCGGCGCGCAGTTCGGCGGCAAGTACTTCTGCCACGACGTGCGCGTCATCCGGCTGCCGCGTCATGGCGCGTCCTGCCCGGTGGGCATCGGCGTGAGTTGCTCCGCGGATCGGCAGGCGCTCGGGAAGATCACGCGCGAGGGCGTCTTCCTGGAGCAACTCGAGACGGATCCGTCGAAGTACCTGCCGCATCCGGGCGAGAAGGAACTCGGCGGCGAGGTCGTGCGCGTGGACCTGAACCGGCCCATGGCGGAGACTCGCGCCGAGCTGTCGCGGCATCCGATCAAGACGCGCCTGTCGCTGACCGGCTCGATGGTCGTCGCGCGCGACATCGCCCACGCGAAGCTCAAGGAACGCATTGACCGGGGCGAGGGGTTGCCGGACTACGTGAAGGACCACGTCATCTACTACGCGGGACCGGCGAAGACGCCGGAAGGCTACGCGTCCGGCTCGTTCGGGCCGACGACGGCCGGGCGCATGGACTCGTACGTCGATCTCTTCATGCGCCATGGCGGGAGCTTCGTCATGCTCGCCAAGGGCAATCGCTCGAAGGAGGTCACGCGGGCCTGCCGCGAGCACGGCGGCTTCTACCTCGGTTCCATCGGCGGGCCGGCCGCGATTCTCGCGAAGGAGTGCATCACGAAGGTCGAGGTCCTGGAGTACGCCGAGCTGGGCATGGAAGCCGTCTGGCGCATCGACGTCGTCAACTTCCCGGCGTTCATCGTCGTGGACGACAAGGGCAACGACTTCTTCGCCTGATCCCCGCTCCCCCGAATCCAGGGTCACACCCCAATATCTGAATCTAGGGTCAGACCCCAATATCTGATGATGAGGCGTGGGGTGCGGGGGGTAGGGGCGGTACCGTCGGGTGCGCTGGCAGATCGTCGAGGCCGGCGATGCGAAACGAGGGTCAGACCCCAATATCTGATGACCCGATCCGTAGCCGCGATTCAGTCGGATGGACGAGACCCGGCGGCGGCGCCAGGGGATTCCAGCTCAGCGGGGTGAACATGCTGTGGCGCGGTCGAAGGCAGAGCAGGAACATCGAGGATCGGCGCGCAGCCGGCGGCGGCGGCGGGTTCCGCGGCAGGCGGGGCGCCGGCCTGGGGCTCGGCACGATCGTGATCGTGCTGGCGGTGTCGTACTTCCTCGGCGCGGATCCCGCGACCCTCCTGCGCCTCGTCGAGCAGGGGACGCCCCCGGCGCCGGCGCGCGAGGACGCGCAGGCGCCGGCCGCGGGCGCCGGGCCCGCGGACGAGCTCGGCCAGATGGTCGCGGTGGTTCTCGCCGACACGGAGGACGTGTGGGCGGACCTCTTCCGCGCGAGCGGCCGCGCCTACGAGCCCGCGACGCTGGTGCTCTTCAGCGACGGCGTCTCGTCCGCGTGCGGCTACAACAGCGCGGCCGTCGGGCCGTTCTATTGCCCCGCGGATCGCAACGTGTACATCGATCTCGGCTTTTTCGACGAGCTGGACCGCCGCTTCGGCGCGCCCGGCGACTTCGCGCAGGCCTACGTGATCGCGCACGAGGTCGGGCATCACGTGCAGAACCTCCTGGGCATCTCCGCTGACGCGCATCGCCTCCGGTCCCGCGCCGGACGCGAGCGAGCCAACGACATCTCCGTCCGGCAAGAGTTGCAGGCGGACTGCTTCGCGGGCGTGTGGGCGCATCACGCCCAGGCGCGCTGGCAGATCCTCGAGGCTGGCGATGTCGAGGAGGGCCTGGGCGCGGCCTCGGCCATCGGCGACGATCGCTTGCAGCGCGAGGCCGGCCGTCGCGTTCAGCCGGAGTCGTGGACGCATGGCTCATCCGAGATGCGCGTGCGGTGGTTCCGGCGCGGTCTCGACTCCGGCCAGCCGGGGGCGTGCGACACGTTTTCGGAGGAGGCCCCGTGACGCGCCGCCCCCGCCGGCCCGCGTCTCAGGTAGCCTTCAGGTGATGGACCGAAGATGAGTCGTGGCGGGACGGGGAGTGCCTGAGAGCGAGCCGTTCATCGCTGGCTGGCGCCTGCGCCCCCGCTGCCCGTCCAAGGATCGCCCTCGTGAAGATACTCGTCGTGGAGGACTCGCCCAAGCTCTTGCGCGCGCTCGAACACGGCCTGACGGCGCTCGGCTGGGCGGTGGACATCGCGCCGGACGGCGAGTCCGCGCTCGCGAGGCTGCGCGCTTCCGAGTACGACCTGATCGTCCTCGACCTGATGCTGCCCCGCCTCGACGGGCTCGAGGTTCTCAGGCGCCTGCGCGCGAGCGGGTGCGGGACGCACGTGCTGATCCTCTCGGCCCGCGACGCGGTGGAGGACCGCGTCCTCGGTCTCAAGCTGGGCGCGGACGACTACCTCACGAAGCCGTTCGCGTTCGAGGAGCTCGAGGCGCGGCTGCAGTCGCTCCTGAGGAGGCGCGCGGATCAGAAGTCGCCACGGCTCGCCGTGGGCGGCCTGACCATCGACAGCTCAGCCCGGACCGTCGAGCGGGAGGGCGAGCCCATCCCGCTGACGCCGTCGGAGTACGCCCTGCTCGAACTCCTGGTGAGGCACCGCGGCCGCCCGCTCACGCAGTCGCAGATCCTCGACCACCTGCGCTCGAGTGACGCGGACGTGTCGAGCAACGTCATCGAGGTCCTGGTCTCGAGCCTGCGCAAGAAGATTCACCAGCCGGACGCGCCGCCCATCGTGCGCACGCGCCGGGGCTTCGGCTACGTCGTCGAGTGAAGACGCTCTCCCTTCGCGCGCGCCTGCTCGGCCTGCTCATCGCGGGCACGGTCGCGGTGACGCTGACCGGCATGATCGTCGCCGATCGCATGATCGAGAGCCGCCTGGCGCGCAGCTTCGACGAGGCCCTGACGGCGCGGGCGAGCGTCCTCGCGACGCTGACGAAGCTCTGGCCGGAGGGCGTCGAGCTCGACTTCGCGGACGAGTTCATGCCGGAGTTCACGAACCAGGATGACCCGGCGTTCTTCCAGCTCCAGACGCAGGAGGGGCGTCTCATCGAGCTGTCGGAGTCCTTCCTGTTCGACGGCGTGCCCGAGGGAGCGACGCTGGACGTCGCGGGGCCCGTCTCGGCGGAGCCCCGGCTGCTGGACACGGTGCTGCCCGATGGACGCCGCGGGCGGCTGGTCGTCCTGGACTTCGTGCCGCAACTGGCCATCGATCCCGACGACGAAGCGGCCGAGGGCGCGCCCGGCTGGCGACGCGACGAGGGCGCGCTCGGGGCGTCGCCCGCGGGCTCGACGAGGCCTGGCGCCACGGTGGCCGTCGCCGTGTCGCGCGAGGGTCTCGACGCGCGCATCTTCGCCGTGCGGCTGGCGCTCGCGGGCACGGGCGGCTCCATGGCGCTGGCCCTGGCGCTGCTGGCCGCGCTCGCGCTGCACGTCGGCCTGCGGCCCGTCGAGCGGCTCGCGCGCGACGTGGCCGCGCTCGACGAGCGCCATCTCGATGCGCGGTTCGACACGGACGCGCTGCCGCGCGAGCTCCGGCCCATCGGCGTGCAGCTCGAGGGGCTGCTCGAGCGCATCGCGCGCGCGCTCGATCGCGAGCGACAGCTCACGAGCGACATCGCTCACGACCTCAAGACGCCCGTCGCGGAGCTCCGCGCCCTGTGTGACGTCGGGACGCGGTTCCCGGCCAGCGCCGAGACGACCACGCAGTTCTTCGAGGACGCGCGAGACGTGGCGCGCACGCTGGAGCGCACGATCGATCGCCTGCTGATCCTCGCGCGCCATGACGCCGGCCGCGAGACGGTCGCGCGCACGCGGTTCGATCTCATGGAGCAGGTGCAGGCCACGGCGGCGGCGTTCGGGCCCGAGGCCGCGCGTCGCCAGGTCGTGCTCGCCATCGAGGGTCCCGAGAGCGTCGAGGTCGAGTCGGACCGGGATCGCCTGTCGTCCATCCTGGGCAACCTCCTCGAGAACGCGGCGGTGCACTCGCCCGACGGCGCCGTCGCGACGTGTGTCGTGGGCGCCGAGGGCGATCGGGGCCTCGCCATCACCGTGACGAACCCGGCGCCGGACCTGACAGCCGCCGACATGGATCACGTGTTCGAGCGCTTCTGGCGCAAGGACGCATCGCGGCGGGAGGCGGCGCACGCGGGCCTCGGTCTCGCGCTGGCCCGCGCCGAGGCCGACGTGCTGGGCGCGCGGCTCGACGCGCGCCTCCATGACGGTCGCTTCGCCGCCACGCTCGTCCTTCCGGACGCGCGGCCGGGAGCCCGACCGCTCGCGGCGCGAGCCAGCTGAGGCGCCCCTCCTTCAGGTCCGTCTCAGCGGACGATCACGGAATTGCCACGGGGATCGTCAGGTCCGCCTCAGGCCCCGGTCCGATGCTGGTCTCGATCACCGCCACGGCGAACATCCTCGGCGCCCGACCGCGCCGGAGCCTGGCGGGCAGCTTCCGCTCGCATGCCGCGAGCGAGACAGGAGACGCATCATGAAGACGTTCATCCACCTGGGGCTCTGCCTGGCGCTCGTGGCCGGGGCGGCCAGCACGGCGCGCGCGGCCAGCGCGAAGAAGCAGTTCACCGAGGACTTCGACATCGCGGCGTGCACGTTCGAGACGACGGGATCGAACCGGTTCTTCCTGCTCGAGCCCGGCCACGAGATCGTCCTCCAGGGCGAGGACCGCCATGACGGCTTCGTGGAAGTGCGCATCCTGGTGACCGGCGACACCGAGATGGTGGACGGCGTGCTCACGCGCGTCGTGCAGGAGCGCGAGTGGGCGGACGGCGAGCTCGTCGAGATCTCGCGCAACTACTTCGCGTCGTGCGCCGAGACCGGCGACGTGTACTACTTCGGCGAGGAAGTGGACATCTACGAGGACGGCATGATCGCCTCGCATGACGGCGCCTGGCGCGCCGGCGTGGATGGCGCGCGGCCCGGCATCATCATGCCCGGGACCTTCCTTCTCGGATCGCGGTACTACCAGGAGATCGCTCCCGGCGCGGCGCTCGATCGCGCCGAGCACGTGGCGATGGGCGTGACCATCGAGACCGAGGCCGGCACGTTCGTTGACTGCGTCGAGGTCGTCGAGACGACTCCTCTCGAGCCCGGTCACCGCAGCCACAAGGCCTACGCGCCCGGCATCGGTCTGATCGTGGATGGAAGCGCCGAGCTGGTCGAGGTCATCTCGCCCTGATCGCTCGTCGCGAGTTCGTGCGGCGCGGGGAGCGCGGCTGACGGCCGGCCCCCGCGCCTTTGCGCCGGTTCCAGTCTTCAGGCTACATTCAGGATCGGAAGCTACGATCTTGGAAGAAGACTGGGGGATGGCGCGAGCCTTCCGCCCGGCAGAAAGGAACCACCATGGCCACCACGACGCGAATCCGCGGGAGCCTGGTCGCCGTCGGGGCCTCGATGAGCCTCGTGCTCGCCCTCACGGCGCCGCTCGCCGCGCGCCCGGCAGCGCACCCGAAGAAGGGCTTCACGATCGAGTTCAACCAGGACGGCTGCACGTTCGCGAACGCCGGCCGCAATCGGTACTTCGTCCTCGAGCCCGGGCACGAGCTGCTGCTCGAGGGGCAGACCAAGCGCGGTCTCCTCGAGGTGCGCCAGACCGTCCTTCCCGAGACGCGCTTCGTGGATGGCGTCGAGACCCGCGTCGTGGAGTCGGTCGAGACCCTCGAGGGAGTCGTCGTCGAACACTCGTTGAGCTTCCTCGCCCTCTGCGCGGAAACCAGCACGGTGGTCGCCTTCGGCGAAGAAGCGCTCGTGCTCGATCCCATCGGTGACCCCGCCGCGTCCGGATCGTGGTTCGCGGGCGAGAACGGCGCTCGACGCGCGGTCGCGATGCCGGGCGAGTTCTACCTCGGCGCGCGGTACCACACGCAGTGGGCCCCCGGCGTCGCGCAGGATCGCGCCGAGCACGTCGCCATGGGCCTCACCGTCGAGACGCCGGCGGGCACGTTCGAGAACTGTGTCGAGGTCATCGAGACGACGCCGCTCGAGCCCCACGAGCGCACGACGATGGTGTACGCCGAGGGCATCGGCCTGGTGGTGGACGATGGAGTCCGCCTCGTTCAGTGGCGTCCGGCGCCGTCGCCGCTGCCCTGATCGCCGCCCGCCGTCAGAGCCTCAGCAGGAACGCCAGCAGATCGGATCGATCCGTCGCGGACAGGCGCTGAAAGGCGCGGCGCGAGGTCGCCGCCTGCCCGTCATGCGCGGCGATGGCGGCCTCGACCGTCTGGGCGCTGCCGTCGTGCAGGAAGCGCGGCCGCAGGCGCAGCCCCCACAGCGGCGCCGTGCGCATCTCGCTGCCGGAGGCGTCGCCCTGCGCGATGCCGTCGCCGAGCTTGCCCATGTCGTGCAGCAGAAAGTCGGAGTACGGCCGGAACGTCACGCCATCGAGCGCGGCGACGCTGCTGGGCCCCGTCGTCAACTGCTCGACATGGCAGGAGGCGCAGTCGAGCGACCGGAAGATCGCCTCGCCGGCCAGCGACTGGGGCGTCGGAGGGAGAGGCGCGATCGGCGCGAGCAGCGTCTGGAACGCGGTGAGCCGCTCGACGAGATCCGCGCCGGCGTTCATGTCCGGCCTGGGGTTGCAGGCGAGAGCGAAGCAGTCGCCTTGCGGGCAGGACTCGTCGGGGAAGAGGGGGTTCGTCACGCCCTGCTCGTTCAGGAGCGCGTCGCCCGAGAAGTCGAGCAGGGTCGCGACCTGCGACTTCCACCCGAACTTCCCCACGCGCACCGTCCCGGTCGCGATCTCCGCGACGCGCGCGACCCGGCCCGCCGTCCTGCGCGACGCGCTGGCCTGCGCCGCGGCGAGCGCCTCGAACGTGGCGTCGGGCACGGCGTCCACGAGACCCAGGCCGAACAGCGCCTGCGTCAGCCGGGGCGTCACGACGTTGGCCTGCTGCGGGACGACCTCGGGCACGAACGGATCGCAGCCCGGCGGCGTCGCGGCGATCCCGCGGTTCTGGATCAGCGAGCCTCCGAGCTCGGTGAGGGGATCGAACGATCGCCCCCGCGCGCGCCCGAACCGGGTGACGAGCCGCCCGCTCGCGCCTCCGGGCGCCGGACCGCCGTGACAGGCGGCGCACGCGTTGTCGTTGAAGACGGGCCCGAGCCCGTCCGCCGGCGTGAACACCTGCACGAAGGCATCGCGTCCGTCCTGGAACGCCGCGAGCTGCGCGGGCGTCAGGCCGGGAAGAGGAGCCCCCGGAGGTGGCCCGGCGGGTCCTTGCGCGAGAACGGACGGGGCGAATGCAAGCAGGACAAGGCACGAAAGAAGGGGACGCACGCTCATGTGACCTCGGGGGCGCTTCCTGACTCGCGTCTGAGACGCGCCCCGGTCGCCGAGGGTTGAATCCCACCTGCCGCCAGTTCGCGGGCTATCGCGTCTCCGCCACAGCCGCATCCGCGCGCGCGCGGGGAGGGGCGCGCACGACGTGCTCGTCCAGCCAGGAGGCCATCTCCCAGAGGCAATGGCCGACCGACTCGCGCGCCGAGTAGCCGTGGTCCTCGTTCGGCAGCACGACCCAGCGCGCCGTGCCGCCGAGCCCCTTGATCGCGGCGTACAGCCGCTCGCTCTGCACGGGGAACGTTCCCGAGTTGCTGTCGGTCTCGCCGTGGATGAGCAGGATGGGCTCGTTGATGCGCGCCGCATGCGTGAACGGCGCCATGTCCATGTACGTGGAGGACGCTTCCCAGAAGCTCCGATCCTCGCCCTGGAAGCCGAACGGCGTGAGCGTGCGGTTGTAGGCGCCGCTTCGCGCGATGCCCGCGCGGAAGAGATCGGAGTGGGCCAGCAAGTTCGCCGTCGTGAACGCGCCGTACGAGTGACCGCCGATGGCGATGCGATCCGGATCGGCCACGCCGCGCCGCACGAGCTCGTCCACGGCCGCCTGCGCGCCGGCCACGAGCTGCTCGACGTACGTGTCGTTGGGCTTGGCGTCGCCCTCGCCCACGATCGGCATCGTCGGGTTGTCGAGGATCGCCCATCCCTGCGTGAGCAGGAACAGGTGCGAGGCGCCGCCGGGCCGCACGAACCGGTTGGGCGAGGTCGTCACGCGGCCCGCGGCCGACCGGTCCTTGAACTCCTGCGGATAGGCCCAGAGCAGGACGGGGACCGGCCCCTTCGAGGGCTCCCAGCCGGGCGGCGTCGTCAGCGTGCCCGAGAGCTCGACGCCGTCCGCGCGGCGATAGCGGATCACTTCAGGTCGCATCGCCGCGAACTCCGGCGCGGGATCGGCGAAGGCCGTCAGCGCCCGCGCGGCGGTGGAGCCCAGCGTCCTCAACGCGTAGTTCGGCGGCGTGTCGGCTGACTGCCGGCGCGTGATGAAGCGCCGCGCGCCATCGTCGAGCACGGCGACCACGCTCTCGAGCATGGGGTCCTTCGACTGCCAGAGGCGCTGCGCCTTGCCGGTCGCGAGATCCATGCGGTCGAGGAACGGATGGACGCCCGCGTCGGAGGCGCCGTCGCCGGTCATGTAGCACGAGCGTCCGTCGGGGGCGAGGCGCAGGACCCAGCCGCCGCTGGCGTGCCGCGTCGAGACGGGGCTCCCCGGATCCGAGTAGGCGTCCTCGGAACTGCGATCGATCAGGAGCACGGGCGGCGTCGCGGGCCGCGACGGATCGATGCGCCACGTGCGCGTCCGCCGCGTGGACCAGAGCGACTCGTGAACGAGCGCGATCGTCTCGGTGGCCCACGACGCTCCCGCGAAGCGGAACTCCGATCGCCAGACGGGCGAGGGATCGCCCGTGAAGGGCTCCGCGAGCTGCACGAACAGGTCGCGCTCGCTGACCTTGGCGCGGCCATCGCCGCCGTCCAGCGCCTCGACCCACGTGACCGTGGCCGGCCGATCCTGCCGCCACGACACGCCGCGCGGGCCCGTGCGAACGGAGTCGAACGCGATCGGGATGTTGTCGGCGAGCGGAAGATCCGCGATGACGCGCAGGCTCGCGCCCGAGCGGTCGAGGATCTGCGTCCGGCGCGGGAAGCGCTCCATCGGCACCTGGTACGAATAGGGCGCGTGCAGCGTGTCCACCAGGATGAAGCGGCCGTCGGGCGACGGCATGGCGGAGGCGATGATGGCCGGCCCGAAGACGCGCGTGCGCGAGCCGTCGAGCCCGATGCGCTCGAGCGAGGACGTCATGACGTGCTCGAACAGGCGCTCGTCCGCCGGCGTGCGCAGCAGGTTCTGGTACGTGCGGTTGCCGGCCATTCGCCCGCGCGACTCCTCGACCAGCGGACCCTCGGGCGTCTGCGGCGCCGTCGGCGCGGGTCCGCGTCCCTCGGGGATCACGCGGCACAGGAAACCCTCGTCGCCAGGCAGGTCGTCGCAGGGCGATCCGGCCGCGGCGTTCAGCACGGGCCCGGTCAGTCGCCGGGCGGCGCCACCGGTGACGTCGGCCACCCAGAGCTCGATGCCGCGATCCGCCAGCACCGTGATCATCAGGCGCCTGGCGTCCGGCGTGAACTGCGCGGAGCGGATGCGCGTGCCCGCCGGGAACTCGACGGCGCGCGCTTCGGCGCCGGGCTTGACCGGCCGCAGGGCGATGCTGGCGAGCGCGACCTCGCGCCCGGGTCCGTTCGTGGCGGGATCGATGCGCCGGCCCGCCAGCGCCACCCAGGGGCGCGACATCTCCGCGATGGACGGGAGTTCGGCCTGCTGGAGCTCGAGCATCCACTGTCCGTCCGACGAGACGACCACCCTCGGCAACCGGGGCGCATCCAGGATCCGCGGAATGGGAGCCGGGGGCTCGCGGTAGGTCTCGCCAGCGGAAACCGGCGTCGTCATGGAGGCGAGGTACAGGGCCGCGGCCGCGGTGAAGGCAAGGTGTCGCATGCGGGGCATCATGCAGCGGAATCGGCGAGCGCGGACAGGCCACCCTTGCGCCGTCTCGGCGGGACCGGGCAAGCTGGCGCGTCGGCGCTTCCTTTCCGGATGCGCCGCTTCCCGCGGGAGGCGCGTTCGCATGATTCTCGGTTTTCTGGCTGGCGCGAGTTTCGGGCTGGGCGCGGCCCTGGTGCTGCGCTACGGCGTGGGCGGGTTCTTCACGGTGAACCCGGATGAGCGCGCGGTGCTGACGAGCTTCGGGCGCGCGCAGCGCATGGGCGACGAGATCACGACGACGCACGCCATCGCGGCCTCGCTCCGGCCCGAAGAGCGCGAGCGGTATCGCTGGCCCCAGGTGAGGCTCATCAAGCCCGGCGGTCCGTACTTCCGGCTGCCCTGGCAGAAGGTGCACAAGGTCTCGGTGGCGACGCAGACCGTCTCCATCGGCTACGACCCCGAGACGCCATCGGCCAACAAGGGCGGGCGACAGCTCGACGCCGTCACGAAAGATCAGCTCAACACGGGGCTGACCGGACAGCTCCGGTTCACCGTGTCCGAGCACAACCTGTACGCGTACCTGTTCGGCATCAAGAATCCCATCGCGCACGTCATGGGCTACTTCGTCTCCATCCTTCGCGAGCGCATCGCGAACTTCGAGGCTCCGCTGCGCCCCGACGAAGCGACCGGGCCCGACGCGGCTCTCGCCGGCATCACGGGCTCGGGCATCTCGATCAACGACCTGCGCAAGAACCTGCGCGACCTGAACGAGACGATGGACCGGGAGTGCGCGTCGGCGGCCGCCCGCTACGGCATCGAGCTGAACGCCGCGCTCATCACCGAGATCGATCCGCCGCCCGAGATCGAGTCGGCGCTGGCGGCCATCAACACGGCGCACAACCAGGTCTCGGCCGACATCTCCCTCGCGCAGGCAGCGGCCGATCAGAAGATCGTCCAGTCGCGGCGCGCGGTCGAGATCGAGACGCTGAACGCGCAGGCCGAAGCCGAGCCCCTCCTGGCGCTCGCGGAGACGCTCCGGGCGCTCCGGCAGAGCGGGAGCGAGGCGCTCGTGGCCTACGTCCGCAACACCCGGCTCGGGCTCTTGCGGAAGGCCGACCTCGTCGTGCTCGCGCGCGAGACGAAGGGGGGTGCGGCATGAGCGGCTTTCCCGTCGGGCTCATCGCCGGATTCCTGCTCGGGATGATCGGCATCCCCATTCTGCTCGCGATCGCCTCCGCGTTCGGCCTGTTCATGTCGGTTCCCGAGCGCACGTGCGTCGTGTTCGAGCTGTTCGGCCGCGTGCTCGGGGTCATTGACGAGCCGGGGCTGCAGTTTCCCATCGCGCGCCTCGGCCCGCAGGCGGTGCTCGTGCCGTTCTTCGGCCGGCGGCGCGTGGTGGACTTGCGCGTGGACCAGACCTACCTGCGCAGCCAGCCCGTGAACTCCGAGGAGGGCGCGCCCATGGGCATCGGCGTCTGGTACGAGATGATCGTCTCGGACCCCGTGGCGTTCCTGTACAAGAACTCGGATCCGCAGGGATCGCTCGCGGCCAACGTGTCGAACGCGACCGTGCGGTGCCTGTCGAACATGAAGCTGTCCGAGATGCTGGAGGAGCGCCACGGCATGAGTCGCGCCGTGCGCCAGGAGGTCTCGGAGAAGTCGCAGGAGTGGGGCTACAAGGTCGGGTCGGTCTACATCCGGAAGGTCCACTTCCGCGACGCGGGCATGATCCGCGGCATCGAGGAGAAGGTCGTCAACCGGCTGCGGCAGGTGACCTCGGCCATCCGTCAGGACGGCGCGAACCAGGTGAGCGTCATCACGAGCCACGCCGAGCGGACGGCCGCCGTCGAGTTCGCGAAGGCGGCGGCCATGCGTCCGAAGATCGTGGGCGCCGCGCTCCAGACGGTGGCCTCCGATCGCGAGATCTGCGACGCCCTGTTCGAAGCGCTGGAGGCTCAGGCCGTGCTCGAGAACAAGAGCGGGGACGTCGCCATCATTCCGAAGGGGGCCGACATCCTGGCGCAGATGACGGCCGCAAGGCGCCCGCCTCCTTCGCCATGAGCCGCCGGTGACGCGGCGGTTCCTCGGCCGGGCGTGATCGCGGAACCCGGCCCGCTGCCGAGGTGTCCGGTGCGCGGCTGCGGCGCCCCGCTGACCGAGACGGAGCGCGCGCTCGCGTGCGATCGCGGGCATGCGTTCGATCGCGCCCGATCAGGGTACGTCAATCTGCTGCAGCCGGCGGACAGCCGCGCGCGATCGCCGGGCGACGGCCGCGAGGCGGTGGCCGCGCGGCGGCGAGCGCTCGAGGCGGGCGCGGGAGAGGCCCTCGCTGCGGCTGTCGGGGACCTCGTCGAGGCGCATGCCGGAGCGGGCTGCCTCGCCGTTCTGGACGTGGGCTGCGGCGACGGGTTCTTCCTGCGGGCGCTCGCGGCGCGGCGCGCGATCCGCGCGTGCGGCGTGGACATCTCGGCGATCGCGGCCGATGCCGCGGCGCGCCGTCAGCCGGCCGCGATCTTCGTCGTGGCGAACGCCGA
Organism: uncultured Thermoanaerobaculia bacterium; assembly: GCA_964613915.1. GTDB lineage: Bacteria > Acidobacteriota > JBCCFW01 > JBCCFW01 > JBCCFW01 > CAZTIW01. The sequence goes on along the minus strand of CAZTIW010000001.1, from coordinate 112,523 downwards.
CCGCGCGCTGCCGTGGGCCGACGGGACGTTCGACGTGGCGCTGTCCATCACGGCGCGCCGCCCGGCGAGCGAGTTGCGACGCGTGCTGCGGCCGGCAGGCCTGCTGGTCGTCGCCGTGCCGGCCGCGGGCGACCTGGGCGAGCTGCGCGCGGCGGTGCTCGGGCGCGCGGAGGAGCGCGAGCGGCAGGGGCCCGCGATCGAGCTCGCGCCGGCGTTCGACCTGATCGATCGGCGGGAGGTCCGCGAGCGCCGGACGCTCGAGGCGCCCATCCTCCGCGACCTGCTGGCCGCGACGTATCGCGGGGCCCGGCTCTCGCAAGGCGAGCGAGCCGCGGCGCTCGAGACCATGGCCGTCACGCTCGCGCATGACCTGTTCGCGTTCCGGCCAAGGGGCGCGCCATCTCCGGAGGTGTCCGCGTGACCCGGTCCGATCTCGACGCCGTCTTCTCCCGGATCCCGGCCAGCCCCAACTGCGTGAGCAGCCTGGCGCCGGCTTCGGATCGCCGCCATCACATCGCGCCGCTCGAGCGCGCGGGGTCCCCCGACGCCTGGCGCGACGCGCTGCGCGCGGCCGCGCTCGCGCTGCCGGGGGCGCGCCTCGTGCGCGACGAGCCCTTCCGCCTCGCCGCCGAGTGCGTGAGCCGGCGCATGAGGTGGGTGGACGATCTCGACCTGGCCTGGGATGCGTCGTCCCTGGTCGTGCACGTGCGATCGGCCTCCCGCGTCGGCTGGTGGGATCTCGGGGTCAACCGCCGCCGCGTCGAGCGGCTGCGCGCCGCCCTCAACCCTGCTGGCGATCCCGGCCGAGGGCCGTGACGACCTGCTCGTCGAGGTGCAGGTCCATCTGGGGGAAGGCGATGGTGATCTCCGCCTTCTGGAACGCCTGCCAGATGCGTTCGTGCAGGTCCGATCGCCACTGACGCTTGCGCCACGGGTCGTCGGTCCACACGGAAACCTCCCAGTTCACGGAGGAGTCGCCGAACTCCGTCAGCAGGATGCGTGGTTCGCGATCGGCCTGCTGCCACTCGACGCCGGCCGCCATCTTCGTCAGGACGTCGCGCACGAGCGCCATGTCCGAGCTGTAGGAGACGCCCACCGTGACGCGAATGCGATAGGTGGCGTCGCGCAGCGTCACGTTCTTGAGCGTGTTCTGCACGAGCGAGCTGTTCGGGATCACCAGGACCTCGTCGTCCAGCGTGCGGGCGAAGGTCGTGCGCAACCCCACGCGCTCGACGCGGACCATTTCGCCATCCACCTCCAGGACGTCATTGGGCTTGATCACGCGTCCCATGAGCAGGATGAGGCCCGACACGAAGTTCTGGGCGATGTCCTGCATCGCGAAGCCGATGGCGACGGCGAACACGGCGCCCGCGGCGAAGAGCGCGCCGAGGTTGACACCTGCCGTGCTGAGCCCGATGGAGAAGCCGATCAGCAGGATCGCATAGTGGACGATGCGCAGGAGCGCCCGGATCTCGCCATCGCTTGCATGCCTGTGGTGCAGCGCCCGGCGCAGGACCTGCCGGACGATCATCGAGATGCCGAAGGAGATCACCACCGCCGCCAGCGCGACGATCACCGTTCCGACGGAGACGGGCGTGGAGCCGATGTCAATCAGGTGCACGTCATGGCGGGCGATCGGCTCGGGCAGCATCGGAGCGGAACTCGGGTCAGCCGCGGGCACGGGCACGGCCGCGGGCACGGGGGCCGGCACCGGCGCGGTCGGGAGCGCGGGACTGGGGGTCGGAGTGGGGAGAGCCTGCATCGGATCCTTCGCCACGCCGCGCGGTCGTCCTCGGGCGCGGCCGGAACGCGCATCATGCGCGGCCTGCCGGGTGGCGTCGAGTTGCGCGGGCGGGGCGGTTGGCAAGACTCCCGTCACGAATTGCGGCGGGGAGAAATTGCCAGCACGTCGCAAGGCCGCCCGCGCGGGGCGGCGCCGGGACGCTTCAAGCGCCCGCGCTTCATGGGGTTGGGCTGTGGACGCGAGCGGCGCAGGCGGTCTGGAGCGAAGCTCGCGGAGGCCCCAGCATCGCTCTTGCTAGGTGTCCATAACGCCAGTTTTCCACACGCCCGAAAAGCGCGCGCCCGGTGCCCCGCCCCGCTTGTAGGCGCTCGGCGGCGCCGCGTAGCGTCGCCTCGCCATCGCGGTCATCTGGCCGTGGGCAAGGGGCAAAACATGGGTCACGACCTCGAACAAGGTACTGGCAGTCCCCTGCTGGGGGCCGAGTTGCGTCGCCTGCGTGGCGGACGGACGCTGCAGGAAGTCGCCGACCTGACGCGATCGCCGGCGGTCCGGACGCGGCTGTTGCCGCTGTCGGAGTCGCTCATCGCGCAGATGGAGGGCGGGAAGGCGAGTCCGGGGGTGGATTCGCTTCACGCGCTGTCGGTGATCTACCGCGTGTCGCCGCAGCGCCTGTACGACCTCATCGCATCGGAGCGCGAGTCGCGGACGATCACGCTCCCTGACACGTCCGACGAGACGCTCGCGGCGTACAACACGGCGTTGCGGGAGAGCCGCTGGCCCGACGCCATCGCGCTCGCCCTGCGCGGCGAGGCGCTCGCGGCGACGCCCACGGAACGGGTCGTGTGGCGCGCGCGCCGGGGCTCGTGCCTCGCGTACACGGGGCGCAACGACGAGGCGATCCTCGTGCTGACCGAGTGCCTCAACAGCACGCATCTCGGCCGGCACCGGCGGTTCCAGATCCTGAGGAACCTCGCGGACGTCTACGCGGTCGCGGGGTACATGCACTCGGCCGTCGAGTGCGCTCGCCAGGCGCTCGTGCTGTGCCCCGACGACGTGTCGGACAGCACGCGGGCCGCCGTCATGGCGGGGCTCGTGTCCTCCCTGCTGGCCAAGCAGAACATGCAGGGCGAGCCCGACGCGGACGAGGTGAGCGAGGCGCTCCGGGTGATCGCCCACGCGCGCGCCCTCCATGTCGAGCCGGACGCTCACTGGGACCTGTTCCTGGATCTGAACCAGGCGCTCGCGCTGCAGTTCCAGGGCCTCGAGAGCGATGCGGCGCGCGAGTTCGCCAGCATCGCGCGGCGGGCGGCGGCCCACAAGGAGGACCGCCTCCGCATGATCGCGCTCCTCAACCTCGGGATGCTCCGGCACGGGCAGGGGCGCCTCGAGCATGCCGAGCGCCACCTGTTGCGTGCGCTCGCGAGCGCGCTGCACCTGAAGCAAGTCAACGAGACGTTCGAGATCTACGTCGAGCTCATGCTCATCGCCAAGGAGACTTCCCACCCGCAGTACCGGCACTACCTGGAGCGGTGCCGGCATTACTACCCGCTGGTCAAGGCGCGAACGCCAGGAATGGTCCGCTTCGAGGAAATGGATAGGGGGGTCGCGTGAACAGCAACAGGGGAGGACTCATCCTCTTCATCGCCATCATGGCCGCCGCGCTCGCGGCGGCGCCGGCGCGTGGCGAGGTTCGTCTGGTCGAGGACCCGGCGGACAGCCGCCTGATCGTGGACGTGGACGCCACGCCCCGCGGTCCTTGGACGCCTCACGGCAGCGTCACTCCGCGGGTGCTCAACCCGAACGGAGATCTTTTCGGTGACTCCATGCCGGGCTGGGAGACGCGCGGCAGCCGCGTGCTCTGCGCCTGGATCCGTCCGGGCTCCGGAACCGTCTCGCGTTCCATCGGTGTCTCGGTCGGCTGGGTGGATGTCGAGTCCGTGCCATCGCCGGAGGCGTCGGGTCAGCCGCTCGTGGACGTGCTCCGCGATGGATGGACCCTGACGTGGCAGGGCGGGGCCGTCGAGGGCCGGGTGGTCCTCACGACCGGCACGCTGCCCGATGGACGCGCGGTGGAGCCGCTCGTCGTCGGTCCCGGCACGCTCGTCGGCACGGCGCCCGACGACGAGACGCTCGTGATCATCACCCTGGACGGATCGGGGATCCTCTGGGCGACGACGATCGCGTTTGCGTTCGTTCCGACGCAGCCCATTCCGATCACGATGCGCGTCCTCTCGCGCGTTCCGCTCGGCAGGGCGGGACAGGCTCCCTCGTCCGGGGGCGCCCAGTCCAAGTCGGGCGGCGACTCGCCGGGCATGAGCGAGCCGCGCGTGCACGACGTGGGCCGGTCGGACGGCAGCCTCGCGTTTCTGCTGACCTGGTGGTCGGGTCAGGACCTGCTCAACACGGTCGAGCTCGGCTCCGATGGTCCGCTCCTGCCGATCACCACGTCGGGTGGCGGCCCCGGGAGCGGCAACAAGAAGCGACGACTCGACGCCGCCCTGCGGAAAGCCGCCATGGAGTGATCGCTCCCTCGCTCGCTTGCTCGCTCACGCTTCGCCCCGGTCGTGCGGACGCCACCGCCCGGCCGGGGCGATGTCGTGTCCGGAGGGCTCAGAGCTCCTCGTGGACGAGGAGGGCGATGGCTGCTTGCGCGACGGTGAAGAAGAATGGTCCGGCGAGCGGCACGGCCAGCACGGGGATGAACGGCAGCGCGAAGCCCACCAGCAGCCAGCGGTGGCGGGCCAGGCGCGCGATCTGATCCGCGTAGCTCATGCCTTCGCTCGCGAGCAGCGGCTCGAGCAGCTCCCAACCCAGGAAGCGAGAGGCGACGTAGACCTGCGCCGCCGGGCCGAGCAGCGGCCCGATCAGCGGCACGAGCGTCAGCGTGACCGCGCCGAGGAACCTCGGGATGAAGCGTCCGATGCGGCGAAGGCCGTGCGCGACCTCCACCTTGATGGGCAGGCCGGGCGCGCGCTCCAGGGCCACCGCCCGCTCGGCCGCGAGGGCTCGCAGGCTCGTCAGGAAGATGCGTTCGGCGAAGAGCGGCACGGCCAGCGCCGCGATGAGGAGGCCGAGCACGGCGCCGCCGCCGAGCGCCGCCAGCACGGCAAGGACTCGCAGCAACGCCAGGCCCACCGCCGCCCACGCGCCAGCATCGGCCCCGCTCTCGGTCAGGCGAAGGGCTTGCCAGACCAGGAGGCCCTGGACGATCAGCGTCACGGCCACCGTCACGAGATAGAGAGGCCAGCACGTGGTCAGCACGCTGCCGCGCGAGATCGCGTGCCCCGTGCCGCGCACGGCGAGCGCCGCGCCCCGCAGGATCGAGGCCAGCGCGGGGCGGCTCGCCGCCGCGCCCGCGTCTCGCGGGACCGGTCCTGACGACGGCGTCACGCCGGGAAGGGGCGCGATCCGCTCGCGCGACTGCGAAGCGAGGGCGGAAGCTGGCCCCCATCGAGCCAGGCCCGCGTCAGCCCGTGTCGATCCTCGAGCAGCGCGTGCAGGGCGCGGGGAAGGTCGAGCGCGCCGCCGTCCAGGCCGACCTCGCGCGAGCCATCCTGGATGCCCTGCGAGATCGCGTGCGCCGTGTCGCGCACCACGCGGTGAACGGGGATGAAGTGGACCGCGGCAGGCGTCGCGGCCGCGTCGATGCACGGCGACACGTCCGCGGAGTTCCAGCCGCGGCAGGCGAGCGGACGCGCGTCGTACGCCGAGCAGAGGCTGTCCACGAGCAGGGGACACGGACGCCCCGTCAGCGGCCGGTCGCCCGAGGCCTGCGCGGCATCCTCGGCGACGCGCGCCGCGAGCCGGTCGCGCAGGGCCGCGAGAGCCGGCTCGGCGAAGGTCGCTTCGATCTCGGCCGCGAGGTGCGCGAGCTCCGGGAACGTGGCCGCGACGTCGAGGCTGCAGCAGTGATGGCAGCCCGACACGCATGCGAGGCTCGCGGAGGCGCGCAGGTCGTCGAGGTGCGCTGCCACGAGCTGGTCGCCGTGCGCCAGGGCGGCCCGGACGCCCTCGCGCATCGTGGCGCACGTGCCGTCCTCCAGCGAGGCCGACGTGAGGCGCGCCTGGGGGCGTCGTTCGCGCTGCGAGCTCATGCGGCTTGGGCGGAAGGCGTGGAGCGAGGGAGCGCTCCCGGCGGGGTTGTCGCGGTCACGCTCGTCCTCGTGCGTCCGTTCAGGGGCGCGAAGGATACGCCGGATCTGGTTCACGGGACATGCGGCCGCCCGCCACGCATGAGACGATGGGGCGTGCCATTCCAATCCCTGCAGCTCCACCCGAACTTGCTGACCGGCCTGAAGGAGCTCGGCTTCGTCAAGCCGACGCCGATCCAGTCGGAGGCGATCCCTCCCGCGCTCGCGGGCCGCGACCTGCTCGCCTGCGCCATGACCGGCTCGGGAAAGACCGCGGCCTTCCTGCTGCCGATCCTCCACCATCTCATCGCCCAGCCGCGCGGAACGACGCGCGCGCTCGTCATCTCGCCGACCCGCGAGCTCGCGGCGCAGATCGTCGAGGACCTGAACGACCTCGCGGTGCACTCGCCCGTCACCGGCGCGGCCGTCTTCGGCGGCGTCGGCATGCGGCCGCAGGAGCACGCCTTCCGCAGCGGGACGGACGTGATCGTCGCCACGCCCGGCCGCCTGCTCGACCACCTGCGCTTCCCGTACGTCAAGCTCGGCGGACTGACGCATCTCGTGCTCGACGAGGCGGACCGCATGCTGGACATGGGGTTCCTGCCCGACATCCGGCGGATCCTCAAGCACGTGCCGGCGAAGCGACAGACGCTGTTCTTCAGCGCGACCATGCCCGCGCCGATCGCCGCGCTGGCGCGCGACATGCTGCGCGATCCCGTGCTGATCGACATCGGGCGCCCGTCGGCGCCGGCGACCGGGATCACGCAGGCCGCCTATCCCATCGCGCAGCTCGACAAGGCGGCGCTGCTGGTCGCGCTCCTCCGGCGTGACGAGATCAGCGACGCGCTGGTCTTCACGCGCACGAAGCACCGCGCGGATCGCCTGCAGAAGGTCCTCGCGCGCGAGGGCATCCAGGCCGAGCGCATCCACGGCAACCGGTCGCAGGGACAGCGCACGCAGGCGCTCGCGGGCTTCAAGTCTGGCCGATACCGCGTGCTGGTCGCGACCGACATCGCCGCGCGCGGCATTGACGTCGAGGCGCTGGGCCATGTCGTGAACTTCGACGTGCCCAAGGTGCCGGCCGACTACATCCACCGGGTCGGTCGCACGGCCCGCGCCGAGGCGACCGGCGTCGCCTTCACCTTCGTGGCTCCCGACGAAGAGGCCGACCTGCGCGACATCGAGAAGGCTCTCGGCAAGCGCCTTCCGCGCGTGACGCTGCCCGGGCTCGCCTCCGAGCCGCCGCTGCAGTCAGCCCCGCTCCCGGCGCCGCGTCCCCAGGGCGCGGACCGCGGGCGTGGCGGCGGGCGCGGCGGCGGGCATCACCAGCCGACGCGTCAGCGCGGGGCGGGCAGCGGCGGCGGAGGCCGGCGCAGCGCGGCCCCGGCTCGACGGCGCGAGGGCTCGCCACCGCCAGCGGGCAGCGACGGTCCCGTCCGTCCGGCCGGCGGCGAGAAGCTGTCGGGGCGGCGCGTCCAGGGCGGGGGCGCCCCGGATCGCGCGGGCTCGCCCGGCGAGCGCCCCGCCTCGCATCCGCCTCGCCGGCCGTCGGGCAGCGGCTCGCGGCGGCCGCGCCGGGGCCGCTGATAAGTCTCCACTGTTACTGTTAGTCCCGGCTGGCGGGGCCGCCGCCGCGCTTGCCCTTGCTGCCATGGCGGGCCTTGCGCCCGGGCGGGCCGTGGTGTGCGGCGCGACCCGGCGGACCGTGCCGGCGCGCAGGGCCGAGCGAGGGCACGGGGGCGAGCTCTTCCGGAGCCGGCGTCATCCCGCGTTGCAGCCGCACGAGCGCCGCGACGAGGCGCTCGGCGCTCCGCTCGGCCAGCAGGAGCCGCGCCGTGGCGATGCCCTCGTCGCCGCCCGCGTCGGACAGCTCGATGAGCTCGGCCAGGAGCCTCTCCTGATCGCGGCCGCGGATGTCGTCGGGTGATGGCGGAAGCGACCAGTTGGACGTGACGCCGGCGATGTCGAGCATGCGCTCGACCGCGCGCCGCTTGAACGCGGGCACGATGATCACGCACGTGCCCTTGCGTCCCGCGCGTCCCGTGCGTCCGCTGCGGTGCAGCAGCACCTGCGCGTTGGTCGGCAGTTGCGCGTGCACGACGAGACCGAGATCCGGCAGGTCCAGGCCGCGGGCGGCGACATCGGTCGCCACGCACACGCGGGCGCGGCCATCGCGGAGGGCTTGCAGCGCGCGCGTGCGCTCCGGCTGGCTGAGCTCGCCCGACAGCGCGACGGCGTGAAAGCCCCGCTCGGCGAGGCTGGCGTGCAGGTGCTTGACGTCCTCGCGCCGCGTGCAGAACACGAGCGCCCCGCGCGCGTCGAACCAGCGGAGGACGTTGACGACCGCGTGCTCGAGGTCGTTCGGCGCGACCAGGGCGCACCGGTACTCGATGTCGCCGTGCGGCTCGTCCTCCGTCGAGGCGGCGATGCGGAGGGGATCCTTCTGGTAGCGCTTGGCCAGCGCCACGATGTCGCGGGGGAGCGTGGCCGAGAACAGCAGCGTCCGGCGCGTCTCGGGCGTGGCGTTCAGGAGCGCCTCGATCTCGTCGCGGAAGCCGAGGTCGAGCATCTCGTCCGCCTCGTCGAGCACGACGGCGCGAACCTGCGACAGGTCGAGGTGGCGCCGGTCCACGTGGTCGCGCAGGCGCCCGGGCGTGCCGACGACGACGTGAGCGCCGACCGAGAGGGCATGCGCCGCGCGGCGGATGTCGGTGCCGCCGACGCACGCCAGCACGGTCAGGCCCGCCTTGCCATAGATCCATGCCAGCTCGCGCTGCACCTGCTGGGCCAGCTCGCGCGTGGGCGCCACGATCAGCGTCAGCGGCGCCCGCTTCGCGGCGAAGCGCGCGCCGTCGCTCAGGAGCTCGGGCGCGAGGGCGAGGCCGAACGCGAGCGTCTTGCCCGATCCGGTCTGGGCGGACACCAGCAGGTCGCGCCCCGCGGCGTCATCCGCCAGCACCGCTTGCTGGACGGGCGTGGGCTCGGTGTAGCCCTTCTCGGCGAGGGCGCGCTGCAACGGCGGGGCGAGAACAGGAAATGGCATGCGGCATCATGCCCGGCATCACGCATCGAGGCTCGTTTCGCGGCGCTGACGTGTTCGAGCGCACGAGCAGGCATTCCGCCCCGATGGTCAGCGCCCGCCGGATCCGCCGGGTGTCGGGGCTGTCGCGGGCGCCGCGCTCGAGGGCGGATACCACTCGACGTCCATGCCGACTCCGAACGAGAGCGGCGCGGGGTGGCGCGTCCACGTTCCGCCCTCGCGGCCGGGGCTCGCGGCGCCATGCGTGTCGCGGCCCCCGGTGTCGAGGAAGACGCCGATGGCGGGGAGCTCGTCGCGCCAGGAACGATGCGGCGGGTACCAGGTGGCGGAGCCCATGGGGGGCGTGCCCGTCCAGCCGTCCTGCGCGGGCGCGTCGCCGGGCTCGGGCATCGTGACCTCGTAGCGATCGTCGCCGCGCCGATCCCACAGCAGGCCGATGCTGCCGAGATCCGCCGAGCCGCCGCAATGGCTGCGGAAGAAGTACGTGTCGTCGCCGTCGCCGTCCACGGCGATCCCGATCGAGCCGTCGCGCGCGTGCCCGTGATGCTGGTTCACGGCCGTCGCGACGCCCTCGTTGTAGCGGTCGTTGCCGGCCAGGTCCACGAAGCATCCGATGCCGAAGTGCGCGGCCGCGCCGGCCGAGTACTTGCCGTTCTCGTAGCGGTCGTTGCCGCCACGGTCCTCGAGGATGCCGACCGACCACCAGTACGCGGCGCCCTGCGCCCACACCTGGGCGTGGTAGAGGTCGTCGCCCGCGCCGTCCAGCAGGATGCCGAAGCCGCCCGCGAGGCTGTGGCCGTCGCCGATGTCGGCGCGCCGGCCATAGCCGCATCCCTGCGCCATCGCGACGGACTGATTCAAGTAGAGAGCCGAGACGTTGCCGTCATCGCGCGCGACGTAGCGATCATCGCCCGTCAGATCCACGAGCACGCCCGCGCCCAGGGTCGAGCCCATGCCTTGCGACTGCTCGGCGCACGTGTACTCGTCATCGCCCGAGGAGTCCAGGAGCAGGCCGACGCCCGCGTGACCCACGCCCTGGCCCCAGGCGCCCATGACCTCGTAGCGATCCGTGCCGGCCAGATCCGCGAGCACGCCCGTGCCGAACCATCCCGCGCCCAGGCCAGACTCGCGCACGCGGTAGGTGTCGTTCCCGCTCAGATCCACGAGCAGGCCCACGCCGAACAGCCCGCAGCCCAGCGCCGCGGCTTCCTCGCTGGTCCACGCGTCGTTTCCGGCCACGTCCACGGCCACGGAGATGGGGAGCGCCGCGCCCGCGGACGCGGCGTGCGCGCCGGTCCACGCGTCATCGCCGCCGAGGTCGAGGTGCAGGAAGGCCGCGCCGCTGTTCGCGTCGGCGCCCGTGCCGGTCACGCGCACGCGGCCGAAACGCGTCTCGAACTCGGCGCGCACGCTGGCGCCCGCGGGCTCGGTCACGACGCCGCCAGCCTTTGCGGCCGACTCGCGGAGCTCGGCCAGCGCGAGGTCGGCGTGGTGCAGGAAGATGACCGCGCCATGCGCCGCGTACGCGCGGTCAATGTCCCGCAGCAAGTCGAAGCTCGCCTTCGACAGCGTGGCGACCTGATCGTGAGCCTCGTCCTTCCACGGGGCGCTCGCCAGGCGGTACAGCGCGGCGCGGCGCGCGTCGGGGCGGTCGGTGGAGGGCCGGATGGCGGCGCTCTCGCGGCCGAGCGCCAGCCACGGCTGCGCCGCGATCGCGCCGGCGATGATGCGGGCCACGAAGCGAGCGGCCGGCTCCGGGAGCGACGCGAGCGCGGCGCGCTCGGCGGCGGGGAGTCCCGCGCGCGGCCGATCCTCGGGCGCCGCGAGCGCCAGCGCCCGTGCCAGCGCCGCGCGCGGCGAGGCGCCCGCCTCGACGCCCTCGAGATTCCAGCTCTCGCGCGAGGGAGCCGGGAACATGCGCGCCGCGGCGATGTCGGTGAGCACGTAGGACTGGCGCACGAGCTCGGCCAGCGACGGCGTGGCCGCCGTGGCGAGCATCTCGTCGGTGACGCGTCCGGCGAAGCGCGGGATGGTCCGCGCGTCACGGAAGAGCGTCTCCACGGTGCGCATGAGGTGGGCGTCCCGGCCGTAGTTGCGCATCTCGTCGGCCGAGTACCCGATCGGGTGGGCCGACAGGCCGCCCGTGGCCCGCACGCGCGCCCAGGCTTCCTCGGGCAACTCCAGCGCGGCGCGGTCGCCGCCAGGCCAGGCCCACGGAGCCTGCGCCACCTCCACCGGGGGCGCGTCGGGCGCGCGGTTCTTGCGCACGCGGTCGCGGGGTCCGGCGAGAGGAGCGGCGAGCAGCGACGGAGCGACGAGGGACGCGACCGCCAGGAAAGCGATCAGCGGGGGCGCGAGGGACCTCATGGTAGGCGACTCCTGTGGAGGAAGCCCATCCTGTCATGAGGGCTAGGCCAGGCTCCAAGGCGCAGCGAAGATTGTGGAGACTGGATCCGGCGGGTTTTCGTGCCGCGCTCCGCCCATTTCCCGCCGGCCTGACGCCTCCAGGGGCGCGCCCCACCGGGCTCACGGGGCCATCAGCAAATCTTCACTGCACCCTCGAGCCCGTGGCGGTTCGCCACGGGAGGCTTGGGCGCGCGCTGTAGCCCCGTCGGGGCCACTCGACCGATACTGTGCGCGTCACTCTTTCGGAGGAACTCCGTGGCCCGACCACCCACGCGCGGCGCGCGCCTTGCGGCCGTGAGCCTCGCTCCCTGCTTCGTCCTCGCGGTCGTCGTCGCCGCGGCTCCCGCGCGGGGCGCGTCGCGGCCCCCGGCCACTGCGGGGCCCTCGGCGGCCATGCCGGCGGGCGAGATCGGCACCGAGTCGTCACGCGAGGCGCTGGCGGCGCTGGCCGCCGCGCGCCCCGAGCTCGCGGCCGATCTGCGCCAGCGCCCGGCGATGCTGCGCGCCGTGACCGCGATCTGGATCCACGGCGTGCCCGCGCGCGCTGCGTTCGAGGATGTCGGGGCCGAGGGCCTGCCGCTCCTGCACCAGCTTCTCGTCGAGCCGGCGTGGCCGCGCCGCGACAACGTCGTGTCGTTCCTCTGGCATCTCGGCGGGGACGCCGAGGCGCTCGCGCTGGCAGGGTTCCTGGCCCAGTCGCCCGCCGCGACGTGGACGCCGGAAGAGGACCGCGCCACCCTCGAGGCCACGCGTGCCCTGGGCATGATGGCCGGGCGCGGCAGCACGGTCGCGCTCGAGATCCTCCTCGAGCTCGCGTCGGACGAGGCGGGCGACCTGGTCGGCGCGCTGCCGTCCGGCGCCCCGGGACGCGATGTGGCCGTTCGCGACGCGCAGTTCGGCGCGCTCGCGGGCCTCGCGCTGTCGGGCCTGCCGCTGGCGGCCGAGCGACTGGCGGATGTCGCGGCCGGGAGCATTCTCACCGTGCCCGGCGCCGTCCGCGAGGCGCGGCGCGCCCAGCGCCTCTTCTTCGAGACGACCGGCGCGGCGCCGCCGGATCCGCTCCCGCCGCTCGATGGCGGAGCCGCGGCGGACGGCGCGCAGCCCCGCACGCTCGCGGGCCAGGAGAGCCCGTCGTCGGTGACGCTGCCTCCTGGCGCGGGACGGACGCCAGCGCCGACTCCGATGGTCGCCGACACGAATCCGCGCGCGCACGACCTGCCGATGGACTACCTCAACCACGTGGACCTGACGGCCGGGCAGCGCATGAACGACGCGCGCCTCGACGACGTGTTTCGCGAGGCCAACCATCGCATCGGCCGAGCCGACTTCCCGGAGGACGTGGCCTGTTGCGCCCTGCTCGTGCGCGAGGGCACCGCCGGCCAGTTCGGAACGACGGGCGATGGCCTCGACTCGATTGATGACAGCGCGGACCTGAACAGCGTCCTGGGCGTCGAGCCCGAGCGCACGAAAGTCGTGCGCTACATCGGCTACTGCGGGGGCCCGGGCTCGGGCATCATCGGGTGCGCCTCCACGCCCGGCGACTCCATGACGGTCGTTCGCGTCTCGGGGCTCGCCACCGAGGCGATCCTCTGGGCTCACGAGTACGGCCACAACACGGGTCGCGGACACCATCCCGACGACCGGTACATCATGTACAGCTCCGCCACCGGCTCGAATCGGGCCGTGGACGAGCCAGGCTGCAACGCCTACCACGCGCCGCCGCCGGCGACGGAGATGACGCCTCGCGACGTCGGCGCCTGCAGCGACAGGGACGGCGACGACGTCCACGACCTCGTGGACAACTGTCCGGACACCGCCAACACGTCACAGGCTGACGGTGACGGCGACCGGATCGGCGACGCCTGCGACAACTGCCCGAGCAACTCGAATCCGGGGCAGGAAGACATGGACGGCGACGGCATCGGCGACGTCTGTGACTCGGATCGCGACGGCGACGGTCGTCCCAACGCGACGGACAACTGTCCCGACAACGCGAACCCCGGCCAGGAAGACGAGGACGGCGATGGCGCCGGCGACGTCTGCGACAACTGCCTGGGTTTGTCGAATCCTTCCCAGGCCAATCGCGACACGGATGCGCTCGGCGACGCGTGCGACAACTGTGACCTCGCGGCCAACCCCGGCCAGGAGGACGAGGACGGCGATGGCGCGGGCGATGCCTGCGACAACTGCCTCGGCCTCTCCAACCCGTCGCAAGCCGACCGGGACGCGGACGGCGTCGGCGATCCGTGCGACAACTGCCCCGACGATCCCAACCCGTCGCAGTCGGATATTGATGGCGACGGCATCGGCGACCCCTGCGACGGCGACCGCGACGGCGACGGCTTCGACGACACGTTCGACAACTGCCCGACCGTGCCGAACCCGGGCCAGGAGGACGACGACGGCGACGGCATCGGCGACGCGTGCGACAACTGCCCCGGCTCGAACGATCCGACCGGCTCGGATCGAGACAGCGACGGCGTCGGCGATGCGTGCGACAACTGCCCGCAGGCGTCGAATCCCGGGCAGGAGGACACCGACAGCGACACGCTCGGTGACGCGTGCGACAACTGTCCGGTCAACGCGAACACGCCTCAGGACGATGGCGACAACGACGGCGCCGGGGATGTCTGCGACAACTGCCGGCTCCTCGCCAACCCCGACCAGGCCAATCCGGACGGCGACAACTTCGGCAGCGCCTGCGACAACTGTGACGACGTCGCGAACAACAATCAGGTGGACACCGACGGAGACGGCCTGGGTGACGCGTGCGACAACTGCGTCCTCGTGCCGAACCAGCCTCAGGCGGATCAGGACGGCGACGGGGTCGGCGACCTCTGCGACAACTGCGTGACCACGCCCAACCCCGGCCAGGAAGCGTCGGACACGGACGGTCTCGGGGACGCGTGCGACAACTGCCCGACGGTGAACAACATCAGCCAGTTCGACGTGGACGGCGACGGCGTGGGCGAGGCCTGCGACGTGTGCCCGGGCACCACGGATCCGCTGCAGACGGACACCGACGCCGACGGCGTGGGCGACGCGTGCGACAACTGCCGCACGACACCCAACCCGGGGCAGGAGGATCCCGACGGCGACTTCATCGGGAGCGCGTGTGACAACTGCCCCGATGCCCGCAACGCCACGCAGACGGACACCGACGGCGACGGGTTCGGGAACGCCTGCGACAACTGCAGCCTGATCGCGAACCCGGGGCAGGAGAACTCCGATGCCGACGTGCTCGGCGACGCGTGCGACAACTGCCCGCTCCACGACAACACGCCGCAGACCGATCGCGACGGGGACGGCGTCGGCAATCCCTGCGACAACTGCATTGACGACGTCAACCCGGGCCAGGAGGACGACGACGCCGACGGCATCGGCAGCGCGTGCGACGTGTGCCCGCTGGCATTCGACCCGGGCCAGGAGGACAACGAGGGCGATCGCGTCGGCGACCTGTGCGACAACTGCCGGTTCGACGCGAACCCGGGCCAGGAAGACGGCGACGGTGACGGCGCGGGCAACGCCTGCGACATCTGCCCGGTCGATCCCGATCCCGCTCAGCTCGACACGGACGGCGACGGGCTGGGCGACGCCTGCGAGAACTGTCCGTTGGTGCAGAATCCGGGCCAGGCGGATGTTGACGGCGACGGGGCGGGCGATGCGTGCGACAACTGTCCCAGCCTGTCCAACCCCGGCCAGGCCAACGCCGACGGCGACACGCGCGGCGATGCGTGCGACAACTGCCCGACGGTCGCGAACTCCACGCAGCTGGATCAGGATGGCGACGGCGTCGGCAACGCCTGCGACGTCTGCCCGCTCCAGAGCGACCCGGGCCAGGAGGATGCGGACAGCGATGGCGCCGGCGACCTCTGCGACAACTGCCCCGGCAAGCCCAACCCCACGCAGGACGACACGGACCTGGATCGGCTGGGCGACGCGTGTGACAACTGCCCCGGCGCGGCCAACCCGACGCAGGCGGACGGCGATGGTGACGGCGTCGGCGACGCGTGCGACAACTGCCCGGCGGCGGTCAACGCCGGCCAGGACAACGCGGACGGCGACCTGCACGGCGATGCGTGCGACAACTGTCCGTTCGTCAGCAACCCGCTGCAGCCGGATTCGGATGGCGATCGCGTCGGCGATGACTGCGACAATTGCCTGAACACGCCCAACACGACGCAGGACAACTCGGACACCGACACGCGCGGCGACGCGTGTGACAACTGCCCGTTCGTGGACAACCCCAGCCAGGCAGATGGCGACCGCGATGCCGTGGGCGACGCGTGCGACAACTGCCCGGTGCGCGCGAACGCGAACCAGAACGATCTCGACGCCGACGGCGTGGGCGATCTCTGCGACGGCTGCCCGACGGCGCCCAATCCCGGCCAGGAGAACTCGGACGGCGACTCCCGCCAGGACGCCTGCGACAACTGTCCGTTCGTGGCGAACTCCAGCCAGTTCGACGTTGATGGGGACGGCGTGGGGGATGTCTGCGACGGGTGCCCTTCAGCGCCGAACCCGGGGCAGGAGGACGCGGACGGCGACGCCCGCCAGGACGCGTGCGACAACTGCCCGAGCGTGTCCAACGCGTCCCAGGTGGACGCCGACACGGACGGCGACGGCGACGCCTGTGATTGCGCCCCGCTTTCTCCCTCCAACCCGCCTCCAGGTCTCGTCACCGATGTCCGGATCGCGCGCGACGACATGCTCGTGACCTGGAGCGTCGCGCCCGACGCGCTGACACACGATGTCCACTCGGGCCTCATCGCCGATATCTGGACGGATCGCGGCCTGATGAGCGAGACATGCCTCGTGCGCGATGTCGCGGGCGCCAGCTTCGACGACACGCGCCCGATTCCGCCGGGATCGCCGTCGGGCTTCTGGTATCTCGTGCGCGCCCGCAACGGCTGCGGCGCCGGCGAGATCGGCACGAGCTCTCGCGGCGACGCGCGGCCGATCGGCCTCTGTCCCTGAGCCGGGAGCCGTCCTCCCGGCGAACTCAGTTCGTCGCGCGCGCTGGCGCGGGGAGTCCGCGCGCCGAGGCGGTCGTGGACGCCCTGCCGGCCGTGATCGCGACGACGCCGGCGACGATGAGCGCGGCCGCGACGAGCATGCCGCCGTGCAGCGGCTCGCCGGCGAGCGTGCCGAGGGCGACCGCGACCGCGGGGTTGACGTAGGCGTAGGTCGCGACCTTCGCTGGCGTTGACACGCGCAGGAGCCAGGCGTAGCAGGAGAAGGCGATCAGCGAGCCGAACGTGATCAAGTAGACGATCGCCAGCACCGGCTTCGCCGTGAGGCGGGCGTCCATCAGCCTCGACGTCTCGCCCGCCGCGAGGCCGACGGCGAGGAGCAGCGCTCCGCCGGCGAGCATCTGCGCGGCCGTGGCCATGAGCGGGGACGCGGGCAGGCCGCCGCGCCGCGCGATCACCGAGCCGAGCGCCCAGCAGCCGGAGCCGCCGAGCACGGCGAGCGCGGCGAGGCCCTCCGCCGTTGACCGCGGCGTCCCGCCCGTCCGGCCGACGAGCAGCAAGACGCCCGCGAAGCCGAGCACGACGCCCGCGATCGTCAGCCGCGTGGGCGCGTGACCGCCGGGCTGCGCCCAGTCGAAGAGCACCATCCACGCGGGAACCGAGGCCACGATCAGCGCCACGAGCCCCGACGGCAGGACCTGTTCCGACCAGACGACGGCCCCGTTCCCGCCGAGGAGGAGGAGACCGCCGGTCACGGTCGCTGCCAGCCACTCGCGCCTTCCCGGCAGCGAGTCGCCACGCCAGGAACGCCATGCCAGCAGGATGCCGCCAGCGATGACGAAGCGGGCGCCCGCCATCAGGAACGGCGGCAGCGCCTCGACGGCCCACGCGATGGCGAGGTACGTGGAGCCCCAGATGAACCACACGGCCGCGAACGCCGCGCCGACGGCGAGGCGCGAGGGAGGCGGTGTGGGGGGAGCCGTCATGGGCGGGCAGTCTATCCGTCAGCGCGGGGCTACAATCGGCACAGCATGCGCATTCTGGTGACGGGTGGCTGTGGCTTCATCGGGAGCGCCCTGGTGCGCTTCCTCCTCGGCTCGCGTCGCGACATCGCCGTCGTGAACCTCGACGCCCTCACGTACTCGGGCAACCTGGACAACCTCGAGGGTCTCGAGCACGAGGCGCGGCACGTGTTCGTCGAGGGCGACGTCCGGGACGAGGCGCTGGTGCGCCGCCTGGCGGCCGACTGCGATGCGGTCCTGCACCTGGCGGCCGAATCGCACGTGGACCGGTCCATCGCCGATCCCCGGCCGTTCATGGAGACGAACGTCGTCGGCACGCAGGTCCTTCTCGACGCCGTGCGGGCGGCGTGGGCGGGCACCGATGCTCCGCATCGCCGGGTCGTGATCGTCTCGACCGACGAGGTCTACGGAGCCGTCGGTCTCGACGCGCCGGGGCCGCTCGATGAGACCGCGCCGCTCCGGCCAGGGAACGCCTACGCCGCCTCGAAGGCCGCGGGCGATCTCGTCGCGCTGGCGGCGCGACACGTGCACGGCATGAACGTCGTGATCGTCCGGGCCACGAACAACTTCGGTCCCCGGCAGTTCCCCGAGAAGATCATCCCGCTGTTCGTCACGAATCTCCTGCAGGGCCGAACGGTGCCGCTCTACGGCGACGGGCGTCACGTGCGGGACTGGCTGGCCGTGGACGACTGCTGCGAGGGGATCTGGCTCGCGCTCGAGAAGGGGCGCGCCGGCGAGATCTACAACGTCGCGGGCGGCAACCAGCGTGACAACCTCGCGCTGACGCGAGACATCCTGCGCCTTCTCGGCCACGGCGAGGCGTCGATCGCCCGCGTGCCCGACCGGCTCGGGCATGACCTGCGCTACTGGATCGACGACCGCAAGGCGCGCACGGAACTGGGCTATCTGCCGAGCCGATCCGCGTGGCCCGAGGCTCTCGCGGCGACCGTCGAGTGGTACCGGGACAACGAGCGCTGGTGGCGCCGCGTGATGTCGGGCGAATACCGGCGAGGGCGGCACGCATCGGCGTGAGGAGGGAAGGGGACCGCGCGTTGATCGCGCGCCCTCGCGGTCACGAGCGGACCGGGCCCGGTTCTCGCCGGCTCGTACCTGGACACGCCGGACAGCGGCATGAGTCGCCGTGACGCCCTCGTGTCGGTGGGCGCAGCCCTGGGCTTCGCGGACACCGAAGCGCCATGCGGCAGCCGCGACTCCTGAACGAGGATCGCTGAGCGCCGTCAACCGATGACATCGCGAGCGTGGTGACGGTCTCGCCCATGTTCGTGGAGCTGAGGGAAGCCACCGACCCGGTCTGAGCCGCGGAGGCGCTCGCGCCTTCGTGCCGCCGGGCTCGGGATCGGGGCGCGGTGCTATCCTGCGGCCGCGTGAAGCAGCTCGTTCTCGATCCGAAGGCGGGAGGACCCCGCGTGCTCGACGTCCCGGAGCCGCACGTGCAGCCGGGCACGGTTCTCGTCCGCACGGCCTTCTCGGCGATCTCGCCGGGCAGCGAGCGCAACGCCTCGGCGCTCGCGGGCGCGACGGGCGCCGTGCGGGCGGTGCTCGAGCGTCCGGATCTCGCGAGGCGGGCCGTGCGCATCGCGCGCGCCGAGGGGCTGCGCTCGCTGGCTGACAGGGCGCGGGCGCGCCTGGGCGAGATGAGGCCGCTCGGATCGTCGTCGTCGGGCATCGTGATCGCGGTCGGGGAGGGCGTCACCTCCGGCGTCGCGGTCGGCGACCGCGTCGCGTGCACGGGCGCCGGCTGGGCCGTTCATGCCGAGATCGCGTGCATGCCCGAACGGCTGGTCGTGCCGGTCCCCGCGACCCTCGCTCTCGAGGACGCCGCCTTCGGGACGCTGGGCGCCATCGCGCTCCACGCGGTGCGGCGAGCCGAGCCCGCCCTCGGCGAGCGCGTGGCCGTGATCGGGCTCGGCCTCATCGGGCAGCTCTGCGCGCAGCTGCTGACGGCGTCGGGCGCGCGGGTCGCGGCGTTCGACCTGATCGCGGCCCGCGCGGATCTCGCGCGCGAGCTGGGCGCCGAGATCGCGCTCGCGGGCTCCGCCGACGAGCAGGTCGCGGCCGGCGTGCGATGGGCCGGGGGTCGCGGCATGGACGCCGTGCTTGTTTGCGCGCAGTCCGCGAGCGACGAGCCCATGGTGGCGGCCGCGCGCATGAGCCGCGCCGGCGGGCGCGTCGTCGCCGTCGGGCTGGTGCCGTTCGGCCTGCCGCGCGAGATCGCCTACGAGAAGGAGCTCGACCTGCGCATCTCGCGCAGCACGGGCGCTGGCCGGCACGACGCGCAGTACGAGGAGCATGGCGACGACTACCCGTTCGAGCTGGCCCGATGGACGGTCGCGCGGAACGTCGAGGCCTTCCTGCACGCCGCGGCGTCGGGGCGGGTTCGCGTCGCGCCTCTCGTGCAGCAGCGCTTGCCGCTCGCGCGCAGCGCCGAGGCGCTGGGCCCGGGCGCGAGCGCTTCGGTGGGGATCCTCCTCGAGCACCCGCCCGGCGAGGCGCCGGCCGCCGCGACCGCCGCGACCGCCGGGACCGCCGCGACCGCGGCGCGCGCGGTGGCGCCGCCCGTGCTCCCGGCGCCAGCGCGGGCGGGCGAAAAGGTTGGCATCGCTGTCGTCGGCGCCGGTCTCTTCGCGCGGAGCACCCTGATCCCGCTGCTCGCGCGCACCGGTCGCGTCCGGCTCCGGCGCGTCGTCAACGCCCGCGGCGCGTCCGCGATGGATGCGGCGCGCGCGCATGGCTTCGAAATCGCCGGCACGAGCCTCGACGAGGCGCTGGCGGACGCCAGCGTGCAGGCGGTGATCATCGCGACGCGGCATGACGCGCACGCGAGGCTCGCGGCGCAGGCGCTCCGCGCCGGGCGCCACGTGTTCGTCGAGAAGCCGCTGGCCGTGGACCTCGCGGGCCTCGCGGAGCTCGAAGATGCGGCGCGGGAATCCGGCCGGGTGCTCATGGCTGGCTACAACCGCCGCTGGTCGCCGCATGCGCGCGCGGCGCGCGAGGCGCTGGCGGGCCGGGGGCCGGTCACGGTCAGCATCCGCGTCGCGGCGCCGCCCCTGCCGCGCGATCACTGGCTGCTCGACCCGGTGGCCGGTGGGGGACGGTGGATCGGGGAGGGCTGCCACTTCGTGGACCTGGCCTCGTACCTGTGCGGCGATCCGGGGGGCGCGCGGGTCCTGCGCCAGCGCATGCCAGGGCCGGGCGAGTACGCGGCCCAGGTCGCCTTCGCGGACGGAAGCGTCGCGCAGATCCTGTGCTCGGAGGCGGGCGACGCGAGCCTTCCGAAGGAGCGCGTCGAGGCGCACGCGGGCGGCGTGACGGTCTCGATCGATGACTATCGGAGCGCGAGCGTGCTCTCGGATCGCCGGAGCCGCGCCGTGAAGGGTCGCGGCAAGGGCCACGCCGAGGAGATCGCGGTCTTTCTCGACGCGGTCGTCAGCGGCGTGCCGCCCGTGCCGCTCGATGTCGTGTTCGCGCTCGGCCGCGCCCACCTGACGGCCTGAGCGTCCGGCGGCGCCGCGATCGCCTCACCACATGTCCGGCGTCCACGGAGCCGGTCCGGCGAACATGGCGGTGAGGGCGTCCAGCGTGGCGACGCTGCCGTGCAGCAGGCCCGCCGCGGCGGCGTCATGCGCCGAAACATGCCCGCCGAAGATCGCCGCGAGACCGTTGACGCTCGCTCTCGCCTCCACGGGGCGCTTGCCGGCCCGGCGCGCGCGACCGGCGCCGCCCGAGCAGCCGATCAGCCACCTGCCGGCGTTCTCCTTGACCAGCGCGTCCTCGATCTCGACGCCGACCTCGCAGGTCAGGCCGGCGGGGAAGCCGCGCGCCTCCATCGCGCGCTCGATGTCCACGATGCGCAGCATCCAGCGCCAGTCGAACTCGAGCTGGCGCTCCTGCTCGGTCGGCAGCATGAACGTCGCGTCGGCCGGTCCGAGCCACAGCAGCGTGGACGGCGCGATGGACCGGTGATCGCCCAGGAACGTCAGGAGCCGTCGCTGCACCTCCGGCGTGAGCGCGACGAGATCGCGCACGACGAGATCGCAGGCGACGTGCTTGACCGGAACGCGCACGGTCACCACGTAGCCCGCGAGGCCCTTCCGCCGGGGCGCGTCCACGACATGCGCGCGCACGGCGTGATCGGGCGATTCGAGGACGCGGCGCCAGCCCCAGTCAATGCGATCGAGCATGCCGGGTCGCCGGCTCGCCCACGTCGCGTAGCAGGCCTTGAGCGCGGGCAGGTCCTCGGTGATCATGGGGCGCACGGCGGGCTCGCGAGCGCCGAGGGCGAGCGCGGATGTCGGCACGCGCCACTGCTGGCGCACGCCCGCGATCTCGAAGCCGGCCCGGCGGTAGACCGGCTGGGTCGCGGGGTAGAGGCCCGACAGGGCGACGCGACGGGCGCGGAGCTCCCTGACCGCCGCTTCCATGAGCGCGCGACCGACGCCCGCGCTGCGATGCTCGGGAGCCACGGCGACGGCTGACACGCCGGTCATGGGGACGCTCCGGCCGCCGAAGTACTGCCCCATGTCGAGCAGCGCGAGGCCCCCGACGATCTCGCCGCCGCGCTCGGCCAGGCGCATGCGCGACGGCCCGATCCGATCCACGAACGTCTCGACATCCGTCATCGTGGGCTGCTGGACGGGCGCGAGGCCGTGGAAGAACACCCACCCGAAGGCGGCGGCTTCCTCCCGGGAGGTGGGCTTGCGGATGCGAAGGCGAGGGGGCATCGGGGACTCTCCGGGGCCGTCGGCGTTCGGGAGGGGGCGGCGAAAGCCGGTCGGATCGCGATTCCCCGCCCTGGAAATGAACGAGCCTCGTGGGGGCCTGAAGGTCCAGGCGGTCAGGATGCGCTCGTGCACCGCGTCCCTGCTCCGACGAGGTGAGGAGATGGTCTCACGACCCCACGAGGCGTACTTCCGCTCCAGCACGACCTGCAGGCGGAGAGGACGGGGATGACGGCGCTGGCAGGGCTGCCTGCTGGCGTTGGACCTGAACGCGGCAATGAATTCGCTGGTGCTGCGCGCGATCTGGCGCATGAAGGTGGTGCGCTTCGCGACGATCCACGTGCCCGATCGCGTCATCCCCATGCACGGCGCCCGATCATCCGCCTGACCGCCGGCCATCCCCGGCCCCGGGTCTTGCTGGCTGCCCGTGAGCGCATCCTCGGGCTAGCCCGGCCGGCTCCTGCCTGAGTCGGACCAGACCGCTCCAGCTTGATGACGGAGGGGGCGGGCCGAAGGCATGTCTGCGCCCTCCCCGCCGCTGTCCCGAACGGAACCGGCTGACTGGAACGCATCATGCGTGCGGCCCGAAGCGCCCTCCGGCAGCGCCAGGAATGTCCAGGGGTCCGCGGGATCGGCGCCTGCAAGGCCGGACGTGGTGGATGGCGGCTGCCCTCCCAGCTTGACACGTCGCCCAGGCTGACCGATGCTCAACGTTGTCGGTTGAACGCTGCACGTTCCTGGAGGGTTCGCAGCATGACACTCGGCGCACACCGCTCCCTCGGCCGGACGCCCCCCCCCTGCACGCGTCGTGCCAGCCTCCGCACGGCGCTTGCTTGCGGCGCATGTCTGTTACTGATACTGACAGTCGCTGAGCGCGCGCGCGCGCAGGATGCGCCGGCCACGACCGCGACGTGGTCAGCCTACTTCGACGTGGGGATTCGCTCGCTCGGGACAGCTGGCGACGTGAACGGCGATGGCGTGGACGACGCGATCATCGGCACGCCCGAGTGGTCGGAGGACGGTGGCGGATGGATGGGTCAAGCCGGCCGCGCGTACGTGTTCCTCGGCCACTGCGGCGACGGACCATCCCTGACGCCCGATTGGTTCGCGCAAGGGGCGACATGGCTCGAGGACGAGCTTTGCTCGCCTCCTCCGTGGCCGTCCGGCGGCAGGCTGGGCTGGCAGGTGGGAGCTGCCGGGGACGTCAACGGCGATGGCTTCGGCGACGTGTTCGTGCTTGAACACGCCTGGGAGGAAAGCCAGGGCGATCCGAGGCACGCCGCCTGCGAACCGGATCCCGGCGGCGTTCTGTGCGACGCGACCTGCCCCAGCGGCCGCGTGCACGTGTGGCTGGGCGGCCCCAACGGCCTGCCCGGCACGGGCAGCGGCTCCCCGGCTCCTTCGGCGGACTGGACCTGGTCCGGTGATGATCCCCTTGACGCAGCCATCCACGTCGCGGCTGCGGGCGACGTCAACGGCGACGGCTTCGACGATCTCGTCATCGGTAGCGGCTCCTGCTGCCTCACCGGCGATGTTCGCGGACGCATCCGGATCTTCCATGGCTCCTCGTCTGGCCTGTCCTCCGCGCCCTCGACGGTCATCGATGGCGAGAACGAGGATTCGACGGGCCTGGGCCATGTCGTCGCGGGAGCTGGCGATGTCAACGGCGACGGCTTTGCCGACGTGCTGGCCATGGAATCCGGTTACCGGTCCGGGCCTTCCGGACTCGAGCCAGCAAGCAGCGTGCACCTCTACCGTGGCTCGAGCGCTGGCGTGCATCTCGTGCCGGTCTGGACTGCCGAGGGCGTCGAGCCCGACAGCGGCTTCGGTTCGCACCTGGCTGGCCTCGGCGACATCCACGGCGATGGCTTCGCTGACTTCCTCGTGCGCGAGTCCGCGCCGCAGGCAAGGGCCCACATCTATCGCGGGGGCGAAGCATGGCCGCAGCAGCTACCCGAAGCGAGCCTTCCGCAGCCGTACTGGCACGACCGCCCCGCTGGCCCCGCCGGCGACGTGAACGCCGACGGCTTCGCTGACATCGTGGTGAGCCACGACTCCGATAACGTCGCTCATGTCCATCACGGCTCGCCCGCCGGCCTCGCCGGCAGCACGATGCTGCGCGAACTCAACCCGGAATACACCTGGGCCTACTACGGCACCCCTACCTGGACCGCCGGTGACGTCAACGGCGACGGCGCCGACGACGTGCTGGTCGCTCAGGAGGGTTGGGATCCCGCGTGCGGGGATCCGTGCTTCGCGAAGGTCTGGCTGTACCCGGGCGTGCCGCCGGAGGGGGCGCCGCCTGCGCCAGCGAAGAGCGCGGGGGGAGCGCCGCCCTGCCGATCCGGGCCGCTGCTGTACGTTTCGGACGGCTCCGCCAACTGGCCGGACATCACCGCCACCTTCGTGCCCAAGGGATGCGCGATCGAGCTCGGCGGGGCCTGCCCCACCGTCTGGGTCGTGACCACGGGTCCAGCGGCGTGGGGCTCGACCAGCGCCAACCCGACCGGCGTCAAGGCGCGCTTCGGGTTCGAGGAGGTGAGCCGGCATCCCGGCATCGCCATGAACGCGGCCCGCTCGGATCGCGATCACCTGGAGCGCGACTTCGCCTTCGAGCCCGGAACTGGCTGCGAGGAGGCTGACCCGCAGGACGCGTGCACGGTCCCGTACATGCTCGATGCCGTGAACAACCGGAGCATCGCGACGGCGCGGCTGACGATCACCGACTGGGGCGCGAGCGCCACCGTGACGGCCCGGAGAGTGGGGACCGCCGGTGAAGGGCCGCTGCGTCGCCTGCGCATCCCGCTGGACAAGGGCAACGGCCCGCTCGACGAGGGCAACGGCCTGCCCGATGCGGGCTGGCAGACGTGGTCGCTGGGCGGGAGCCTGCCCGTGAGTCCGTCTGAAGAGGAGTCGATGAGCGCCGGAGCAGACCTCGACGACCGCCCGCCGGGCGGACACGCCGGCGACGGACTGACGGACTTCGAGGAGTATCGCGGCTTCTTCATCGGGGGTGAGCACCGGCGCACGCACCCGAGGCTCAAGGACATCTTCGTGGGGAACGTGCCCGAGCCGAAGGAATACGCGCTGAACTCGTTGATGAAGCTGGAGCTGGGGCTCCACGAAGTGAGCGAGCAGGACGTGCGCAGCCCGTCCATGCAGATCAACTTCATGCCAACGCCGGGGATGGGGTCAGTGCCGCAGTATGCGGTGTTCATGGTGAATGGCCAGTGTCCTTGCGATGAGACCGAGTTCGCGTTCGGATGCGTCACAGTTCGCAATGCGGCGGGCGACGGCCAGATGGAGGATCCCGCACGCAGGTGCATCGGGGATGGCATTCCGACGCGGACCGCGTGGCGCGTGCACATTAACAGGGAGCGCATCGAGCAGCGAACGCCACCACGCCTCGAAGCGATCGGCGAGGACGCGGTGGACGAGTCCGCGATCCGCAAGACCTACCTGCACGAGCTCGGGCATGCCATCGGCATGAATCACTACGCCTACGTTGACGGACCAGCGGGCGGAGCCGGTCGGCACACCGACTGCTTCCCGCCCTACACGGCATATTGTCCCAACGTGCCCGTCAGGACGCCCACCGAGTGCGGGCCGGGAAGCGTGATGGTGAGCGACTTCCTCTTCGCGCGCATGGACTGCCGCCCAAGAGAGAGGAACCCGCGTCCACCTGGCGCACCAGGCGGACCACCGTGGGATCCGTGCGTGCTCGATGCGCCGTGCCCCGAAGTGAACCCAGCGACGCCGAAACCCTACTGGGTCAACATGCCACTTCGCACCTACGGTCCGTTCGGCCGCGATCACCCGACGTACGACGCCATCGATCGAGCCAGCATCAGGCTCAAGTGAGGTTCTCGTGAAAGCACTTCTCGCCCTGCTTCTCGCTCCATGGCCCTGGTCGGGGGCGGGGGATTCGACCCCGATGAGTAACTCGCTGGGTGCTCCCGAGCCTGCCGTGTTCTTCGCGTACGGGAGCGATCGCCAGGCGCGCGACGGGTGGGGCGGCCACTGGCCCATGCGCGTGTTGCCGGGGGATCCTGCCACCTGCTTTGACGTGGCCATCGGCCCGCTCCCGGCTGGCGTCGCGGCCTGCGACGCAACGCCCGCCGCCCTCGGGCTGGAGCTGGTCGTGAACGACAACTTCCACTACGTCCCGCGCGTCACGACGCCGCTGCCGTCCCAGGATGGCTTCGACCCGGTGGATCGCATCGCGAAGCTCCGGCTCACCTGGCATCCGGTGCCGGAGAACTCCCGGATGCGCGCTGACGCCGGACGAGCGAAGGGCGGCGAGTACCTCTTCTTCCGCGCATGCCTCGAGGCTGAGCCAACCCTCGTCTCCCGCCTCTGGATCGCAGCGCGCGCGCCAGCGGGCGCGCTCCGCGGCGAGCGCGTGCCGGATCCAGACTCGCCTGCCGGGCCCGATGTGCCCGTGGCACACGCCTGGTCCTTGCCCTGGCTGGTGGAGTTCGGACCGGCTCGTCCTCCGAGCGCAGCGGATCCCACCGAGACCTACGCGCTTTACCTGCGCGCGCGACGGCTCGGCCTCATGGAGGAGGCGCTCGTCATCACCAGGCAACGCGCCGAAATCGATCCGGAGAATGCGCTCATTCATGGCACGCTGGGCGAGCTCCTGATCGAGATGCGTCGCCCGGCCGAAGCCCGGGCTCCGCTCACGCGAGCGGTCGAACTCTGCGAGCGCGATCCCGAGTGCCGCGACGGAAGGTTGGAGAACTACCACAGATGGCGCGCCTCGCTCGGCTTCCCCGGCGTGCAGGAAGGCCCGCTTCCGCCGAAGTGAGCGGTGACCCGGGGGATCTCGTGCATGACGGCGCGACGGGCACGCTGCGGCAAGCGCTCCGTGGACGGCCTGCCGACGCAAGGCACGCGGCTGGTGCTGGATCTCTCCGACTGCGAGAGCGCTCCGCCCGCCTCCGCGGCCGGCATCGGCGAGCCGAACGGCGACGGCCGGGCCGAACTGGCGGTGGGCCGACCCGCGATCACCTGGCCGCTGGCCTGCGCCTCGCGCGTCCACGTCATGACGCTGGAGCTGCCGCCGGAGGGGCCACCGCCGCCGGGAGCGAAGAGCGCCGGGGGCGCACCGCCCAGCCGGCCGGGGTCGCTGCTGAGCTGAGCCTCCCGACACCCCATTTCGGCCTTGAGGACACGTCTCTTCCGCGCGACGGTTGAGCGAGAGGCGCGACGGCGTCACTTGACCGAGGCCAGCCGCGGGGCGGACGAATCGGCTACCCCGCCGTGGGTCCTCTCGGGCCCGAGATGCCGGCTGGAACCGCTTGCACGATACCTGACCCGTTCAGGGGCGGCGGCGGCGGGCTCAAGTCGCGCCCTTGCCAGGGCGACAATGCCTGTCGGGGCGGGTCGGGCATACAATCCTCGGCGAGGGGTCCAGGGCAGGCAAGGGGCGTGGTGGCGGGAACCGCATGAGCTTCGCTGGAATCGGTCGGACGACCTTGCTCGCGCTGGCCGCCACCCTGCCGGCCTCGGCTGGCCTGGCTGACGCGTCCCATGCGCACGCGGCCGTCGCGCCCTCCGGCTTGCCGGCGCCCGCGCTGGGCCCTCGCCTCGTGAGCGTTCCGGCGGGGCTGGCGTCATCGCCGGAGGAGGCTGTCAGGAGCGCGCTGCTCGCGCGGGCGCCGCAGGTCCGCGGTGGCGATCTGCAGGTGCTCTCCCAGACGGTCGGTCCGGCCGGCGTCGAGCATGTCCGCGTCGTGCAAGAGATCGGCGGCGTGCCCGTCTTCCACGGCGAGCACGCCGTCGCCATGCGCCAGGGCGTCCCGGTGGCCATCGTGCTCGGCGAGGTCGCGGACGCCGGATCGCCTGGCTCCTTCGCGCTCTCCGCGACCGAGGCCGCAGCGATCGCGGACGACCTGCTGTCCGGGGGCGCGGGCACGCCCGTCGTCGCGAGCGAGCTCTCGGTGGACGCTCTCGCGCCCGGCTGGATGATCGTGCGACGGCCCGGCCGGCCCGACGCCTTCGCTCGCCAGGTGATCTTCCCGCGCGGCCCGCGGGCGGCGTGGCGGATCGAGATGGGCGAGGCCGCGGATCCCGAGGAGCGCTGGTGCGTCATCGTGGACGCGCGCGACGGCGCCGTGCTCGCGCGCGCGTCGCTGACGAGCCACGCCGCCGCCCGTGGCCGCGTCTATCCGCGCGGCATGATGCACGGCGCGCAGATGCGCGACTTCGTGGACGCCGACACGGTCATCAGCCTCGCCTCCCCGGCCGGGTGGGTGGAGGTGGACACGACGCTCGGCAACAACGCGCAGGTCTGGGAAGATCGCGCGGGCGACGGAACCGCGACCACGGGGCTGACGGCCATCGGCACGGGCGATCCCCTCACGTTCGACTTTCCGTTCACGAACGTGCCGCTCGACGACCTCGACGCCGCCCTCACCAACGTCTTCTGGGCGGTGAACGAGGCGCACGATCGCTTCTGGCGCCTCGGGTTCGACGAGGCCTCCGGCAACATGCAGACGCGCAACTTCAGCCGTGGCGGCGTGCAGGCCGACCAGGTTCGCGTGTTCGTGCAGTATCAGGCTGGCGCCGGCGCGACGGGGATACGCAACAACAGCACGGCGTCCACGAGCGCGGATGGCAGCTACAACTCGCTCACGTTCGGCCTGTGGAACCGCTCGGGCGAGATCCGCGATGGCGCCTTCGACACGGGGCTCATCTTCCACGAGTACGCGCACCACGTGATCGTGCGCATGCTGCGCGGCGACGCCACGTGCGATGACGGCAACCAGCCGGCGGGGCTCGCGGAGGGCTGGGCCGACTACTTCGGCGCCTCGTTCACGAACGATCCGGTCGTCGGAGCCTGGGTCAGCGGGAATGCCGACATCGGCATCCGGACGGCGGCGATCGATCGCTCGACGTTCACGTACGTGAATCTCTGCGCCACGAATCCGAACAACACGAACTGCACGGCGACCGAGAACGGCGAGATCTGGGCGGGCACGCTGTGGGATCTGCGCAGCGAGATGATCCGGGCGATGGGCCCCTCCGGCGCCGAGATGACGGATCGCCTGGTGGTCGAGGGCCTGCGCTACACGCCGTGCCGGCCGACGTACATCGAGGCCCGCGACGGCATCCTCATGGCGGACCTCGTGCTCTCGGGGGGCGCGAACCGGTGCCTCATCTGGCAGGTCATGGCGAATCGCGGCATGGGCTACGGGGCGAGCACGCTCGGTCCGGATGACCGCTATCCCACGCCCGGCTACGCCTACGGCCCCGAGTGTTCGGGCACGGCCGGCGTGTCGTGGGACCGTCCTCGCTACGGCGATGACGCCGACGCGATCGTGCAGTTGTCGGACGCGAGCGCGCGAGGCGTGACGCGCACCGTGCGCGTGACCTCGTCGTCGGGCGACGCGGAAGACTTCGTGGCCCCGGCGCCCGCCGCGGGCGCTGGCCTCGTCCGCATGCTGACCGTGCCGCTGCGGCCGGGGGCCGCGAGCGCCGGTGACGGCGTGCTCCAGGTGGCCGATGGCGACACGCTGTCCGCGACGTGCGTGGACTGCCCGGGGCGTCCCGTGGCGCCCGCCACCGTGTCGCGATCGCTCGCCGTGCTCACGTTCTTCCACCAGCTCTCCAGCGAGACGTGCCGGGACGACGACTCCGACCCGCTGGTCGTGGACTTCGACAGCTCGCTGCCGAGCTTGCTCGATGCCGGCGAGATGGCCGTCCTGACCGCGACGCTGGGCAACTTCGAGGACTTCCCGCTCGAGGACGTCCGCGTCACGGTGACATGCGACAACCCGAATGTCGCGGTGCTGCCGCGCGGGGAGATCCAGGTCGGGCGCGTGCCCGGTAGCTTCATCTTCCCGGCGCCGATCACGCTGCCGCTGCGCGTGCTCGTGGCGCCCAGCCCTGCAGTGAGCTTCGGCGATGTCGCGACGCTCACCTTCGACGTCACCGCCCGCGGGCTCGCGGGACGGACGACGCTGCGCCTCGACCTGGCGGCCGACTATGCCGCCGAGCGCGGGGTGCCTTCGTGGGGCGGGACGGAGACGTTCGAGCCCGGGAGCCCCAGCGTGTCCGGCTGGACGCACGGCCCGGCGGCCGGGCAGCCCGCCGATTACTGGGACCTGCAGTCCTGCGGTCGCGGCGGCGGGAGGGCGATGACGTACATGGGCTCCTCGTGCGGGGACTACGCCGACACGCCCTCGGCCGCGACGCTGGTGTCGCCGCCGCTGTTCGACTTCAGCAACCGCGTGCAGGTCGTCCGGCCGCTCACGGCCATCTGGTGGAACACGGTCGATCTCGGCTACAGCACGGCGACGAACTACTGCGACTCCGAGATGGTCATCGCGTACTTCACGGACAATCCGAATCGTCCGAACTACGCGCTGCCCCGGAACGATCGGAACAGCTCGATGCAGTGGTGGGCGCAGTGGCCGGCGTTCGGGACCCTGCGCAACACGACGGGCTGGCAGCAGGCGACCGCGCAGTCCGCGTTCTCGCTCGGGTTCATGCGTCCCGAGGAAATCCGCCTGCGGTGGGTGTTCTTCACGGACGTCTACAACCCCCAGAACGATGGCGGGTGCCGGATCTCGCATCCCCAGGGCGTCGGCGGCGGCTACGGCCTCGACGACGTCACGTTCACGTACGACCTCGCGCGGATCGTGCCCGCGAGCAACATGACGTGCACGCGGGCCTGCGTCACGCGGACGGTCCTGCGGGTCACGCCGCCCGGCGGCGCGCGCTGCGCGGGCGACGTGCTGCAGCTGTCGGCCGAGGGCACCGAGGTCGCCGGCTGCGCTGGCGTGATCCACTATCGCTTCACCGGGCCCGGTCTCGACACGGGGTACACGACGAACGCCACCGCCACGGCGACCGCGGCCGACGGCGCGACGTGGACGGTCGCGGCGCGGTGCTCCACCGACACCGGGTGCAACCAGAGCGTCTCCGTCGCGGACCCGACGCGCGACGACTCGCACGCGGGTCGCGTCCGCCCGGGGACGTTGCGCGTGAGCAAGCAGGGCGACGATGTCGTCGTGGCCTGGGACGGCACGCGAGCGCCGCCGTCCTACGCGCTCTTCCGGGGCGACGTGACGCTGGCCGATGGCGCCGCGCGCGTGGCGATGCTCGCGGACCTCGCGCTGACCCCGCCGGCGGATCCGTGGCGCGCGGGATCGGCGGACGCCACGACGTGGCGCGACGCCGGCGCCGTGCTCGCGGGCCCGGGGCTCTCGACCTACCGCGTCACCGGCCGCGTGCCCTGCGCCGGAACCGCCCTGGATCGCTGAATCGCTTGCCACGATTCGGAAGGCCATGAACATGTTCATGGCGGCGGCTGCTGGCGGCGGCGCGAGGCGGGACATGTCAGGATCGCGGGGTGAAGCGCGTCGTTCACGCTCTCATCCTCGTCCTGGTCCTCGTGCCGCTCATGCTTCTCATGCGCTGGGGCGGCGAGGCGAAGGGGCCATGGAGCGCGCCGCGTGACGGCGTGTCGGCGCGGCTCGTGGCGCCGCGCTTCCTCTGGCGCGCGGACGAGCCCGTCGCGATCTTCGTGCGGTTCCGCAACCGCGGCTCCGACGCCCGCGCCCTGCCCGGTGTCGCGGAACTCGTGCTGCGTGTGCAGCACGAGGGCGCCGTGGTCAGTGAGGCGGCGCGCCCGGTGGCGCTGGGCGTTGACGGCGAGACCCTGGCGCCGAGCGGAGAGCGCGACGTCCGCGTTCTCGACGAACCGCTGGGCGATCGCGGCACCGGGCTCTACGCCGTGGACGCGTCCGTGGCGGGGTTCGCCTTGCCGGCCGTGAAGATCCGCGTGCTGAAGTCGAAGTCGTGACGCGCGCTTCCAGCCGGCCGGTTTCTCACATGGGGTGTTCGGCGGCGCGGTAGACGGCGGCGAGGCCGCCTTCGGATGTCTCGCGGTAGGCTCCGGGCAGCGCCTTGCCGGTCTCCTTCATCGTCTGCACGACCTGATCGAAGGAGATGCGATGCGTGCCGTCGCCGAGCAGGGCGTACTCCGCCGCGCTCACCGCCCGCGTAGCGGCGAAGGCATTGCGTTCGATGCAGGGGATCTGCACGAGCCCCATCACGGGGTCGCAGGTCAGCCCGAGATGATGCTCGAGGCCCATCTCCGCGGCGTACTCGACCTGGCGCGGCGTGCCGCCGAGGAGCTGGGCGGCAGCGGCGGCGGCCATGGCGCAGGACGTGCCGACCTCGCCCTGGCAGCCCACCTCGGCGCCGGAGATGGACGCGTTCGTCTTCACGAGGTTGCCGACGATGCCGGCGGTCGCGAGCGCGCGCAGGATCTCGTCCTCCGAGCAGTCCTGCGTCAGAGCGATGTGGTGGAGCACGGCGGGGAGCGTGCCGCACGCGCCGCACGTGGGCGCCGTCACGACGGTGCCGGCCGAGGCGTTCTCCTCCATCACGGCGAGCGCGTAGGCGGACAGGAGCCCGGTCGCGTGCACGGTCCCCTGGCGCCGCGCCTTCAGGTGGACCTCTCGCGCCTTGCGGCGCAGGCGCAGCCCGCCCGGGAGGGCGCCGTCGAGCTGCAGGCCGCGCCGGACCGCCGCCTGCATCGCGCTCCAGCACGTGCGCAGGTAGTCCCAGATCTCGGGCCCCTCGTGGAGCTCCGCGAGACGCCAGATCGGCTCGCCATGGCTCGCGGACCACGACAGGATCTCGTCCATCGTGCCGAGCGGATAGATGGGCGTGGGCTCGGGCGCGCCTTCCTCGCGGATGGCGCCGCCGCCGACGCTGAAGACCCGCCACCGCTCGACGAGGCCGCCCTGGGCGTCGAGGGCCTCGAAGTCCAGGCCGTTCGGATGGAAGGCCAGCACCTCGCCGGGGCGCCAGTCGAGACTGAACGCTCGGTCGCCGAACGCGTGGGCCAGCGCGACGTCCGTCAGGTGCCCGCGCCCCGTGGCCGCCAGGCTCCCGTACAGGACGACCCGGTACGCGGGCGCGTCGGGCCGCCGCTCGAGAAACGCCAGGGCCGCCCGCTGCGGTCCCATCGCATGACTCGAACTCGGCCCCGCCCCGATGCGGTACAGCTCACGCAGGCTTTCCATGTTTGCGCCCACAGCCTAGCCAACAGACGGGGGCTGGGCCAGCCCGGAGCATGCGCATGGTCTGCTCGAGGACGGGTCGGGCCGAGGGGGAGGCGCGTCGCCGGCGGGGGAGGCGGGCTTCGTGGTTGGGAGGCTGGGACGTTACGATGGCGCGGGGTGTCAACAAGACCGGGGGCATCGTGGGCGGTTCATCGAAGCAGTCGAGGCGTCAGGCGGCAGGCATCGCGGGGCTGGCGCTCGTGCTCGCGAGCGCGTCGGCGCGAGCGGAGCCGGCGCGCGGGCTGGGCGAGGTCGAGAAGGCGGAGCTGGCCCGAGCGCTGGCCTGCGTGAACCTGTCGCCCGCGGCCCTTGGCTGGGACAAGCGGCCCATCAACGACCCGTTCCGGCTCGCGGTCGTCAATCGCGCGCTCGACGAGCCGCTGAGCCTCGCCGACATGGCCGAAGCCGCGGAGGCCGACTTCGGCACGGACCTCGCGACCGCGGCGCGCGCCGTCGCCACGTGGCTCGCGCCCGCCTCTGGCGTCGTCAGCGGCAACGCCTCGCCGTTCCCCCGCATCGAGGAGATCGTCCGCGGCGCGCCGCCCGCGATCTCGCGCGTGGTGGGCGTCGCGCGCGAGGCTCGCGGCCGCGTCGCGCTCGCCATCCCGGAGAGCGCTCGCGCGACGCTCCAGCGCGATGCCCCCCGCCTCTATCTGGATGAGAGCGAGGAGGCCTGGGACTCGACCGCCGTGCGCGAGGCGGCGCGGCAGCTCAAGGTCGAGCACCTGGTCGCCTCGTTCCGCGCGATGGCGTCGCTCGCGACCAGCGCGCGTGACTGGACGCCCGAGACGCTCGGCGCGCCGCGCGCGTGGACGATCGCGGGGATGTCGGTCATCGTGGGCACGCCCGGCCCCGACCGGCACGCGAACGCGGACATCGTGCTCGATCCGGGCGGCGACGACATCTACGAACGCGTCGCGTTCATCGTGGACCTCGCGGGCAACGACACGTACACCGATTGCGGTTCGGGACGGCTCGCGGCCGGGCTCATCGTGGATCTCGCGGGCAACGACCGGTATCTCGGCCAGGACATCACGCAGGGCGGCGCCGTCGGCGGCGCGGCGCTCCTGCTCGACGTCGCCGGGGATGATCGCTACGAGGCCTCGCAGCTCGCGCAGGGCGCGGGCGTGCTGGGCATCGGCATGCTGATCGACCTCGCCGGGAACGACGCGTACCGCGGCGCGCGCTTCGTCCAGGGCTTCGGCGGCGTCGGCGGACTCGGCGTGCTGTCGGATCTCGCGGGCAACGACACGTACTGGGCGGGGGGCGTCTTCTCGCATGCGCCGCTCCTGCCCGAGAACTACCAGTCGCTCAGCCAGGGGTTCGGCTTCGGCCTTCGCCCCGACGCGTCGGGCGGCGTCGGTGTTCTTGTAGACCGCGCCGGCAACGACGCGTACCACGCCGAGGTCTACGGCCAGGGCGCGTCGTACTGGTTCGCGCTGGGCGTGCTCGTGGACTCGGCCGGCCACGACAAGTACGACCTCTACCAGTACGGTCAGGGCGCCGGCATCCACCTGTCGGCGGGCGTGCTGCTCGACAGGAAGGGGAACGATGGCTACTCGTGCAACAACGGCGTGGCCCAGGGATCCGGTCACGACTGGGCGGTCGGCCTGCTCTGGGATCAGGCGGGCAACGACGCGTACCAGGGCTCGGGCATGAGCCAGGGGGGCGCGAACGCCAACGGCATCGGGATGATCGTGGATCGCGCGGGGAATGACAGCTACGCGGGCTGGGGCGACCGCAACCAGGGTGACTCGTTCCCCGCTCGCGGCAGCGTGGGCCTCGGCGTCTTGCTCGACCTGCAGGGCCGGGATCGGTACACGCACGGCGGCGCCGACGGCGCGACGTGGACGCGAGGGAGCCTCGGCGTCGGACGCGACGTTCCGGATCCGCCGCCGCCCGTGGCGGGAGGTGCCCCGTGAGCATGCGACCCGTGATGGCCGCGGTTCTCGTGGCGGCGGCTCTCCTCTCGCCCGGCGCGCGCGCACAGGCCGTCGCCACGCCCGCGCCCGATGTCGCGACCATGAGCCTCGAGGATCTGTGGCGCGACGCGTGCCTGTGGGAGGTCGGCTCGAACACCGAGAAGGTCCCGGCCGCGAGACGCGAGCTGATCCGGCGCGGGGAGGCGGCGCTGGACTTCATCGTGCCGTCGCGCCTCGACACGAAGGACACGCTCATCACGCGCGCTCTCGGCGTGGTCATGACGGGCATCGGCGCGCCCGCCACGGCGAGGCTTCGCGCGGCGCTCCGCGACGAGAAGCCGAACATCCGGCGCAACGCCGCGGATCTCCTCGGCCAGCTCGGCGACGCGGACTCCGCGCCGGCGATCGCAGAGCTCCTGGCCGCGCCCGAGACCCGCGGCGGCGCGCTGGTGGCGCTCGGCGCGCTCAAGTCCGCGGCCGCCGTGCCCGCGATCGCGCGCCTGCTGGCCTCGCCGTCGAGCCCCCCGGGCACGGGCGCGCCCGGCTCGGGGACCGCGCCGCCGCCGGGAACCGCGCTCGAGCGCGATCGCGTCCAGGCGGCGGCGACGCTCGGCGGCATCGGCGGCGCCGACGCCGAGCGCGCGCTCGCGCTCGCGCTGCGCGACGACGCGGCGCAGGTGCGCTTCGCCGCGCAGCTCGCGCTCGAGCGGCTGAAGGCCTCCACGAGCCTCGTGCCGATCGTCGCGCTGCGCACGCACGGTCACGCCCGGCTGCACGCCATCGCCGCGCTCGGCGCCATCGCGGATCCGGCGGACGCGCCCGCGCTCCTGCCGCACCTGTGGGACGAGGCGCCGGTCGTGCGCGGGTTCGCCGCCGAGGCCCTGGGGCGCATGGGACGCGAGGAGGATCGCGAGACGCTCCGCGCCGCGCTCGACCGCGAGGCCGACGCGTTCGCACGCGGCAAGATCGCGGCGGCGCTGGCTCCGTGATGCGTGCGAGCGCGACCGTCCGTCTCGGCGCGATCCTGGCGCTCGCGCTGGGCGGTCCTGTCCTCGCCGCCCGATCGCAGCCGGCGCCGGATCCCCGCATCGCCCCGTGGGCCTGGGAGCGCACCGAAGCCGGCGGGAGCGCGCCGGTGATCGTGGTCCTCCGCGAGCGCGCGGACGTGTCGGCGGCCGACAGCCTCGCCGATCCGATGGACAAGCGACGCTTCGTGCGGCTCGTGCTGCAACGGACGGCCGAGCGCTCGCAGGCGCCGCTCCGGGCCTGGCTCGACGCGCGCGGCACGGCCTACCGGAGCTTCCACGTCGTCAATGCCCTGCGGCTCGAGACCGATCGCGCGCTGCTGCTCGATCTCGCGCAGCGTCCCGAGGTCGCGCGGATCGTCGGCGATCCGCGCGTGCGCAACCCGGAACCCATGCCGGCCGCCGCTCCCAAGGCCGTCGCGTGGAACGTCGCGCTCATCGGCGCGCCCGACGTGTGGGCGCTCGGCTTCACGGGCCAGGGCATCACGGTCGGCATCCAGGACACCGGCGTCCGCTGGACGCACGAGGCGATTCGCGACCAGTACCGCGGGTGGGACGCTGGTCTCGGAACGGCCTCGCATCACTTCCACTGGCACGACACCGTGCATGCGGGGGGCAGCGGCGGGCCGTGCGGCACGGACTCGCCCGTCCCGTGCGACGACCACGGTCACGGAACGCACGTCGCGGGGACGGCGACCGGCGGCGATCCGGCGGGGGACGCCCTCGGCGTCGCGCCGGGCGCCCGGTGGATCGCCTGCCGCAACATGGACGAGGGCGCGGGCTCGCTGTCCAGCTACCTCGAATGCTTCGAGTTCATGCTGGCGCCGACCGTCGTCGGCGCTGACCCTTCCACGGGCGTGCCGGAGATGGCGCCCGACATCACGTCCAACTCCTGGGTCTGTCCGCCGTCCGAGGGCTGCGCGTGGGACGAGCTCGAGCCGGCCGTCGAGGCGCATCGCGCCGCCGGCATCATGACGATCGCGGCGGCGGGGAACTCGGGGCCGGGCTGCGTCTCCATCGGCGATCCTCCCGCGATCTACGACGGGGCGACGACGGTCGGCGCGAGCGACTCGGCGGACGCGATGGCGGACTTCAGCAGCCGCGGGCCCACGACGCCGAGCGGTCTCATCAAGCCGGATCTCGTGGCGCCCGGTGTCGGCATCCGCTCGGCCGTCGCCTCGGGCGACAGCGACTACGACACCTGGAGCGGCACGTCGATGGCCGCGCCGCACGTTGCCGGCGCCGTGGCGCTGCTGTGGTCGGCGCGCCCGGCCTACCGGGGCCAGGTCGCCAGGACGGAGGAGCTGCTGCATCGGACGGCGCTCCGCCTGTCCGCGATTCAGGAAGGCTGTGGTGGCGACGACACGAACGGGCCGAACGCGACGTGGGGCCACGGCCGGATCGACATCGCGCGCGCAGTGAACGAGGCCTGCGGTGCCGTCGAGATCGCCTGCGCGGACGCCTTCGACGAGGACTGCGATGGCGCCGTGGACTGCGACGACGCGGATTGCGATGGTGACGCCGCGTGCTCGGAGATCGGGCGCTGCGCCGATGGCCGGGACAACGACGGCGATGCGCTCACCGATTGCGACGACGACTCGTGCGATGGCGACGCCGCCTGCCCCGAGATCGCAGCCTGCGCGGATGGCCGCGACAACGACGCCGACGGCCTCATCGACTGCGTCGATCCGGACTGCTCCGGGAACCTGGCCTGCCCCGAGAGCGCCAACTGCGACGACGGGCTGGACAACGATCTCGACGGCGAGGTGGATTGCGCGGACCATGACTGCGCGGGCGCGGCGACGTGCCCCGAGCAGGGGAACTGCGCGGACGGCGTGGACAACGATCTCGACGGCTCGCGGGACTGCGACGATGACGACTGCGTCGGCGATGCCGCCTGTCCGGAGTCCGCGGCCTGCGCGAACGGGCGGGACGACGATGGCGACACGCTCGTGGACTGCGCCGACATCGAGTGCGCGGGCGACGCGGCCTGCCCCGAGGCCGGCAACTGCGCCGATGGCGTGGACAACGACCTCGACGGCGCGATGGACTGCGAGGACGCCGCCTGCGCGGCGGATGCCGCGTGCTCGGCCGAGGACTTCGACGGGGACGGCACGCCCAACGGGGCGGACTGCGCGCCGCTCGATCCGGCCACGCAGGCGCGGCCGCTCGATGTCGCGGACCTGCGCCTCGCGCGCGTGGCGCCCGCCTCCGTCGCGCTGGCGTGGACGGCCAGGCCCTCGGGAGCGGGCTTCGGGCACGATGTCGCCAGCGACGACCTCGCGGTCCTGCGGGTCGGCGGCGCGGCCGGGGCGTGCTTGACGCGCGACGAGCCGGGCGGCTCGTACGTGGATGCGCGACCGGCGATCCCGGCGGCGGCCTGGTATCTCGTCCGCGCCGTCAACGCCTGCGGGCCGAGCCCCGCGAACTGGGGCAGCGGCAGCGATGGCGCCCCGCGCCCCGGCTGCCCGTGACCCCAGCGGCGACTGGCGGGCGGGCCGGGAGACGTGCGATCCTCCCCGGTCCCGTCCCCGCCCGGAGAGCCTCCATGCGCCTCGGACTCGTGCTCGTCATCCTGCCCTGCGTCGCGATCGCGGCCCAGGCGCCGCTGCCTCCCTCGACGTTCCGCGGCCCGGCCGAGATCGCGCTCCCGCTGGACGTGCGCCTGCGAGCCGACGCCGCGAGCGTGCTGTCGGGCTCGCCCTCGGCGTGGTGCCCCGCCGGCGACGAGTTCACGCGGTGGCTGGCCGAGCGCCGCTTGCTGCCCGCGGCGCCGGCCGCGCCCGGGACGCCCCGCGCGAAGTCGCACGGCGCCGGCCCCGCCATCACGTGGACGGACAACATCATCTTGATGGAGGACGACGGGAGCCTGCTCCGGCACGATCGCCGGATCGACCTGGAGGGTCTCTCCGTCGAGTTCATCCCGTCGGGCGACGGGTACGTCGGCACGCTCATCCCGATCGCGGTGGATCCCGATCCCGGCACCCAGGTTCTCGTCGATCAGCGCGCCTGGGCCGCGGCGCCCGTGGACCTGACCATGACGACGTTTCCGTTCGGCGGCGTGGCCCGCTCGCGCCTCTGGATGACGTCCACGTTCATGGCGTCCTTCGTCGATCCGTCGCCGCCCGGGCCGGCCCAGCTCCACCTGAACGACGTCATCGCCGATCGCTCGCCGCGGATCGCGCCCCTCCAGCAGGGCACGTCGCTGGGCGGCTGGAACGCCTTCGCGAAGGAACTCCCCGATCGCGTGGTGCTCACGTGGCGCGCGACGGATGGTGGCGGCTACGACGTCGAGGTGCAGGCGGTGCTGTTCGCCGACGGGCGCATCATCATGGCCTGGCCGCGGCTGCGGGGCGTCCTGCACGGGTCCGTCGTGATCGTGGATGGGAACGACGCGTGGTGGATGGACAGGCAGGACGGCGGATCGGTCACGAATCCCGCGGGGGACGTGGACACGCCGGCCCCGGACGGTCCGGCGGCTGACATCGTCGAGGTTCGCGCCCTGCAAGTCGGCGGCTCGGAGATCCTGCAGCTCGAACTCACGACCGTGGCGCCGCTGCCGGCGGCGACGGATGGCACGCTTCAGTTCGTCTTCGAGATCCGGGACGAGGCCGGCGGGCCGGTGCTGTGGGCCGTCTGGTTCGAGTGGGAGGACGGGCGCTGGAACTGGACCTACGCGCCAGCGGAGATCCTGCCGTCGGGCTTCCGGTTCAACGTGAACCGGACCGGCCTGAACCTGGCCGACGACACCATCAACGTCACCGTCTGGACGGCGACGAGCTGGAACTGGAAGCAGGTCGTCGGGTTCGACGCCACCTGGCCCGTGGCGCCCCCGGCCGCGCTCATGCGCGATCTCTCGGGGGCCGGTGGCGCGACCCTGCGCGGGCCGATCGCCGAGTCCTTCACGATTCCGGAGCTGGATGTCGGCGCGGTCTACCGGGCGTACATGGCGCACTTCGGCGATCCCGTCATCGACGCGCTCGCGATCTACCAGAATCTCTACACCGACATCATCTTCTATGCGGGCGCCTACTCGACGGTCGGCAACGCGGGCGCGGACGGCATCGGCGCGGGCAACACGACGGATCCGCCGACGCCCGCGCTCCTTCACATGAACACCATCCGGTACGGGTGGAACTCCTGGGACGCTGGCCACGTCACGGTGCTCAACCACGAGTTCGGGCATCACTGGCTGTACTTTTTCTCGATCATCGAGAACGGCAGCCCCACGAAGATCCTCGGCGACGGCCATCCCGCGGGCTGGACGCACACGCCGGCAGCGGCTTCCGTGTACAACGCTTACGACGCCTCCTGCATGGGAGGCACGACCTGGACCGACAACAACGACGGCACGTTCACGTCGCCGCCGGGCTTCGCGAGCCATGGCTACTCGTGGCACGAGCTCTACCTGATGGGCCTCGCCGGGGAGACCGAGGTTCCCGACTGGTTCTACCTCAGGGACAGCGTGCCGGGCTTGCCCGGCGCCTACTGGCCCCCGGAGAACCTGACCGCGACCGCGACGCGCGTGGACGTGACGATGCAGCAGCTGGTGGACGCCATGGGGCCGCGCGTGCCGGACGTGCTCGCGAGCCGCAAGGACTTCATCGTGCCGATGGTGCTCGTGGTGCGGCCGGGCGAGTGGGTTCAGGCGGACGTGGACGAGGTCGAGCGGACCTGCCAGGTCTGGCGTCCGCAGTTCAACGTCGCGACGGCGGGCAGGGGAACGGTCGCGTGCGACCGCATCGGCGACCGTCCGCCGACGGTGGTCATCACGGATCCGCCCGCGGACATCGTGATCGTCGAGGGCACGACGGTGTCGTTCACGGGCCTCGGCGACGATCCCGATCTCGAGCCCGTGACGCTGGGGTGGGACTTCGCGGGATTCGCGGCGCCTGCGGCTGGCGAAGGCCCGCATGACGTGACGTTCCCGGAGCCCGGCACGCACGTGGTGACGCTGTCGGGCGTGGACCCGCTCGGCCGCGCCGCGGATCCGCCGGCCACGCGGACCATCACGGTCACGTGCGCGCCGCCGCTCGCGATGCCGATCCTGCGCGTGGCCCACGACGGCCAGGCGACGCTGACGTTCACGCTTGACGCGGGCGCGCCGCCCGCGGACGAACATGTCGTCGGCGCCGCGCTTCCGCCGCTGCCGGCTGGCTTCACCGAGGCCGGCTCGGGCGCCTTGCCGCTGACGCTTCCGCAGACGCGTGACGCCCTCGTGTTCTACCGCCTGGCCGGGCGCAACCTGCCCGACTGCCTCGGTCCCTGGTGACGCGAGGGTCGGATCTCGAGGAGACCCGGGCCCCGCGTCCCGAGAGGACTCAGGGGCAGCTGGCGGTGGAGCGGCGGGCGGGCCGGTCGAAGTACTGGTACCTGTCCCAGGCTTGGCCGGTGCCGCTCTCGTTGCCGCACTCGTTGACGCCGGTGATCAGGTAGTAGAAGCCGGTCGGGTCGGCGACGTCGTCGGGATCCGTGAACGTCATCGCGGCCAGCGTGCTGCACGCGCCGATCGAGGCAGGCTGGTCCGCCTCGTGGTCGTACGCGCCGGCCCCGAAGATCGCCGCGATGGTGCCACGCGCGACCCGGTAGTCGATCGCGCCCGGCACGCCCACCCAGCGGAACGCGACGCTGTCAGCCGACTTGCTGACGCGAAGGTCGGGCACGAGGCCAGGGGCGACGTTCGCGTTCACGTCCAGGACGCCCTCGGCGACCAGCCGGACGCAGCCCGCGCCGTCATCGGCCCAGCCTCGAACGAGGTGCGTGCCGCCCGTGGGCCAGCTGACCGACGTGTCGCAGCCCGAACGATCCGCATCGTTGGTCGGGTCGCCGTCGAGATCCGCGTCCACCGTGTCGTCGAGATCCCACCAGTACGTCTCGCCCGCCAGCGGCGTGCCGCAGGACAGGAGCGCGGTCGCGCCCGGGCAAAGGCCACCGTCGAGGTTCCGGGGCGCCGGGTGCGCCGTGACCGTGACGGGGAGGGGCGCGAGCGAGCTGCAGTTGCCCGAGGCGTCCTCGCCGGTCACTTGCGCCGTGCGCGTGCCGGAGCTCGCATAGGTCGTCATCACGCCGCAGCCCGTGTCATCCGCGTCGTTGGCGGGATCGCCATCGCCATCGGCGTCCGTGAGGATGTCGAGATCCCAGGTCCATCGCATCGTGGGATCCCCGCTGCCGCAGTCCAGCACGGCGACGAGATCACACGTGGAGACGACGACCGGCGAGGGCGGCGCGATGCTGTTGCACGTCAGGTCCACGGTCGAGACCGAACGGCAGGTCGCGCCCGTGCAGCCCATGAGCAGCGTGACCGTCGGGCACGGCAGGTCGCAGGGGATGACGTCGAGATAGGGCGAGGACGACGGCGGAGCCAGCTCGACGCCGTTGCAGTCCAGCCAGTGATACGTCGGCACGCTGCAGCCCGGGTGCTGCGATCGCGAGCCGTCGAGCTGCACCGCGCGGCCCGTGCAGGCCGAGGCGGGATCGCCCGCATGCGCGATCAGCGGCTCGGGCACGAACACGGAGATCGAGCAGCGGGCCGACACCACGGTGTTGCCGCTGGTGGTCAGCGTCAGCTTGAGCGTGTTGTCGCCCGGCACGAGATCCAGCGTGATGGCGAAGGTCCCGGACGGCGTGTCCAGTGCCTGCGTGTCGCCCGTTCCGGCGGTGGCGTTGGCGCCATCGAGCGTGTTGCGGTTGCCGGGCACGAAGCTGGGGAGGAGCCCCAGGATGTCGCCGGGCGTCGCGAGCGGCGTGAACGTGCCGCCCGTGATGGTGGCAATGTCGCGGAGCTTGGCGGAGTCAATCGCGCCGAGCGCGAACGTGTCCACCACGACGCCGAGGGCCGCGAGGCGGCCAGCCGCGACGTCAATCTGGCTGAGCGGAACGTCGCTGGGCGCTCCATCGGACAGGAAGATGCCGCGCTGGAACCGGTTCACGCGGTCGCCGCGCGCGAGCACCTCGTTCTCGATCGCGTTCAGCGCCGACGTGTACGACGTGCCGCCGTTGGGAGGCTCCGTCTTCATGGTCGCGAGCGTCGCCAGGGCCGCCGCCATGTCCGGCGTGAGCTGCTGGCGCACGACGGTCAGGGCAGCCGAGCTGAACTTGATGATCGCCACCCGGGACGCCGCCGGATCGACAGCTCGGATGAACTCTTCGGCTGCGGCGATCTCCGCCTGGTAGATGTTGTCCGCTGGCTCGCGGAAGATGCCGTTGCCGTTGACGTCGGCGCCCGAGTCCTGGAGCGTCGAGCCGGACGCGTCGATCACGATGTAGAAGTCGTACAGCGGCGGCGGGGCCGTGACCTGCCACGAGCCCGTGACGGTGATCTGCGCGGCGCAGTCCACGAGGTTGATCACGGCGCCCGGGAGCGGGTAATCAATCGTCAATCGCGCCGTGGTCTCGCGGCCGGGCTCTCCGCCGACTTCCTCGCAGACGGTTTGAGCGGAGGCCGGCGCAGCGAGGGCGAGCGCGACGAGGACGGAGGCGAGGCGCGGGAGCAGGGTGAGGCGCGGCAGGAGGGCGGCAGGCTTTGACATGGCGGGATCCGTCGAGACCATGCGCGCAGCGGGACATCCCCTCGCCAGCTCGGCATGTTCTTTCCTGAACTTTCACCCGATGGCGCCCTGCCGTCAACTCGGTATCGAACGACCCGGATTGAGCATCGGAGGGACCAGGGCGCGGCTCGCCTCGCGAGCGCCCGACTATCGGGGCGATTCGGGGCGAGAATGTAGACTATTGCCAAGGAGAAACGCTGATGTCACCCAGGATCCTTGCCATGGCGGGCAGCACGCGCGTCGGTTCGCTGAACAAGAAACTCGTTCGCCTGGCTGCGGATGGAGCGCGGGAGGCTGGCGCCGAGGTCACGACCGTGGATCTGCGCGATCTTCCGTTACCCCTGTACGACGCGGATCTCGAGGAGGCGGACGGCCTGCCGCCGAACGCGCGCGAGCTCAAGGACATCTTCTTCGCTCATCAGGGCCTGATCCTCGCGTGCCCCGAGTACAACAGCTCGATCACCGCCGTGCTGAAGAACGCGATTGATTGGATCTCGCGTCCCGTGCCGGGCGAGGCGCCGCTGCAGGCGTTTCGCGGCAAGGTCGCGGGCCTGGTGTCCGCGTCTCCCGGCGCGCTCGGGGGGTTGCGCGGCCTGGTGCACGTGCGGGCCATCCTGGGGAACCTCGGCGTGATCGTGCTGCCGGATCAGGTCGCCGTCATGAAGGCCGACCAGGCGTTTGCCGATGACGGGAGCTTGCGCGACGAGAAGGTCCAGGCGAGCGTGCGGCGCGTGGGCGCG
This sequence comes from uncultured Thermoanaerobaculia bacterium, assembly GCA_964613915.1. Taxonomy (GTDB): domain Bacteria; phylum Acidobacteriota; class JBCCFW01; order JBCCFW01; family JBCCFW01; genus CAZTIW01. Next base: position 68,151 of record CAZTIW010000001.1, on the reverse strand, counting down.
ACGGTGGCCAGCACGGCGGCGCGCCTTGTCGGCTGAGGTCGCGGCCGGGCCGATGCGCCGCCCGCATCTTCGCAGCCTCACGCCCGAGGCCCTCGCGCACCTGTGCGAGGACCTGCCGCTCGGGCTGCGGCTGGCGCGCCGGATCACCTCGCAGGTCACGGCGCGCGGGCTGGATCACCTCGACGACGTCGAGGGCCTGAGTCGCGCCAAGCGCGCGGCGGTGCTCGAGCGCACGGAGGGCGGACGGCTCGACGTGGTCGAGCGGCGGGCGTCGAGCGTGGATCCGTTCGTCAAGTACCTGTTCAGCTCGCCCCGAGGAGGGACGTTCGAGTCCGTGCGCATCCCGCTGGCCGCGCCGCGGTGGAGCGCCTGCATCTCGAGCCAGGTGGGGTGCGCGCTCGCCTGCACGTTCTGCCAGACAGGCAAGCTCGGCCTGACGCGGAACCTCGAGCCATGGGAGATGGTCGATCAGGTCCTGACGATCCGGCGCGAGGCCCCCGAGCGGCCTCTCACGGGCGTGGTCTTCCAGGGGCAGGGTGAGCCCTTGCACAACTACGACAACGTGATCCGGGCGGCGGAGATCCTGCGCGATCCCTGCGGGGGGCGCATTCGCGGCGACCGCATGACCATTTCGACCGTGGGCCTCTTGCCCGCCATGCGCCGGTACACCGCCGAGCGCCACCCGTACCGGCTGATCCTGTCGCTGACATCCGCCATCCAGGAGAAGCGCGAGCGGCTGGTCCCGATCGGGAGGACCTGGCCGGTGGCGGAGCTGGCCGAGGCGATGCGCGCGCACGCCGCGGTCACGGGGGACGTCATCCACCTGGCCTGGGTCCTCATGGCGGGGCAGAACACGCAGCCCGAGGAGGCGGACGCCCTGAGGCGCCTCTTTCCCACCGATCGCCTGCGCATCTCGGTGATCGACGTGAACGATCCCGACGGTGAGTTTCATCGCGCGGACGAGGACGAGCGCTCGCGATTCCTGGGCGCCCTGGGCTCGCGCGGCATCGCTTTCGTGCGGCGCTATTCCGGCGGTCCCGACATCCATGCCGCCTGCGGGATGCTCGCCCGCCGCCGCGCCGGCGGCCACGAACTCCCCTCCACCTAACGGCGACGGCCTGCGGCGTCAGCCAGGAATTCGGGAAATTTGGAAACTTGGGGTCAGACCCCAGCAATCTTCCCAGCGTTCTTGCTGATGGGGCAGGACTTGCGCCCTCGGGGCAGCACGGGGCCGTGCCAGCAGGGAGCGGCGTTCGCGGCGGGAATTTGGGGTCAGACCCCAGCTTACTTGCTGACGGGGCGGGACTTGCGCCGTCGGGGCGCGGCGCCGGGCCCGTCGGGGAGTGGCGTCCGGACCGGTGGGGCAGGCGCGGGTCCGGCATGATGGGAGGTTCACGGCGACGGACAGCGGCTCGCTGAGATCCGGGAGACATCATGGAACTGCGCATCGAGCACCTGAGCAAGACCTACCCGAACGGGCTGCAGGCCCTCAAGGACGTGACGCTGACCATCCCGAAGGGGATGTTCGGCCTTCTCGGCCCCAACGGCGCGGGCAAGTCCACGCTCATGCGCACGCTGGCGACCCTCCAGGAGGCCGATGCCGGCACGGCGATGCTCGGCACAATGGATGTCCTGCGCGACAAGGACGCCGTGCGCAAGACGCTCGGGTACCTCCCGCAAGAGTTCGGCGTCTACCCGAAGGTCTCCGCCCAGGACCTTCTCGATCACTTCTGCGTGCTCAAGGGCGTCATCTCGCGCGCGGAGCGACGGGACCTCGTCGAGCGACTGCTCACGCAGACCAACCTGTGGGAGTCCCGCCATCGCCGCCTCGGCGGCTTCTCGGGCGGCATGCGGCAGCGCTTCGGCATCGCCGTCGCGCTCATCGGCAAGCCCGCGCTCATCATCGTGGACGAGCCGACAGCGGGTCTCGATCCGGCCGAGCGCGTGCGCTTCCTGAACCTGCTGAGCGAGCTGGGCGAGAACAGCATCGTCATCCTGTCCACCCACATCGTCGACGATGTCGCGGAGCTGTGCGCCCGCATGGCCATCATCAACCAGGGGCAGATCCTCCTCGAGGCCGACCCGCAGCAGGCCGTCGCGGATCTCCAGGGCCGCATCTGGCGCAAGACCGTGAACAAGGACGAGGTCGAGGCCCACGCGCAGGCGCACGCGGTCATCTCCACGAAGCTCTTCGCCGGGCGCGTCGCGCTGCGCGTGCTCGACGATGCGCGCCCGTCGCCCGAGTTCGAGCCCGCCGAGGCGGAGCTCCAGGACGTCTACTTCGCCGTGATGGGCGGGCGCCTGGGCGCCGGCCAGGCCGCCGGCTCCGCCGCTGGCGCGACGCCCGCGGGTTCCGCCGATGTGGCCGCCGCTGACGGGGGCATGGCATGAGCCAGTTCCTGGCAATCCTGCGTTTCGAGCTGCGCTACTACCTGACGCGCATCTCGACGCACGTCTACTTCCTCATCTTCGCGGCCCTGGCGGGGCTCATGGCGGTCGCCAGCGGCGGCGGCTTCAAGTCCGTCCAGGTCGGCGTCGGGGGAGGCGGCGGCATCGTGCACGTGAACTCGCCGCACGTCCTCTTCGGCCTGATCTCGGGCATGAGCCTCTTCGGGATCATCGTGGTCGCCGCCATCTCCGGGAACGCCATCTACCGCGACTACGAGGCGGTCATCCACCCCCTGTTCTTCACGTCGCCCGTGAAGAAGTCGTCGTACCTGCTCGGCCGATTCGCCGGGGCGACGCTCGTGAACCTGTACGTGATGCTCGGGATCCCCGTGGGTCTCTTCATCGGCTTCATGCTCCCGATGCTCGACCAGAAGGCTGTCGGCCCGACGATGCCGCTGGCGTACCTGCACCCCATGCTGATCACGGTGCTGCCCAACATCGTCTTCACGGGGGCCATCTTCTTCGCGCTGGCGGCCTTCACGCGCCAGATGCTGCCGAACTACCTGGGTGGCGTGTTGCTGCTCGTCGGGTACACGCTCGCCGGCGTTCTCGCGGCCAACATCGAGTACGAGACGCTCGCGGCGCTTCTCGATCCCTTCGGCTTCAACGCGTTCGATCAGGCCGCGAAGTACTGGACCGCCTCCGAGAAAAACGCGAACTTGCTGCCGTTCAGCGGTCTCGTGCTCGTCAACCGGCTGATCTGGCTCGGGGCGGGACTGGGCGTGTTCGGGATCGTCCTCGCGCGGTTCCGGTTCGCTCACGTCGCCAGCGAGAAGATCGACCGCCGCCGCGCGCGCGCCGAGTGGGAGGAGCGGAGCTCCGAGTACAAGGGCGCGCTGGCGCGGCGCGAGGGCCTGCCCGACGTGACGCGCGACCATGGCCCGCGCGCGCGCGGCGCGCAGTTCCTCTCGACGACGCGCCGCGCGTTCGCGTCCGTCGTGACGAACGTCTACTTCTACGCGATCGCCGGCGCGGGCGTCCTCTTCCTGCTCCTGAGCGCCACGCAGCTCGATCAGATCTACGGCACGGCGACGTGGCCCGTCACGTACGGCGTCATCGAGCTGCTGACGGGCTCGTTCGGGCTCTTCGTGCTCATCGTCATCGCGTTCTACTCGGGCGAGATGGTCTGGCAGGAGCGCGACCGGAAGATGCATCAGATCCACGATGCGCTTCCCGTGCCGACCTGGGTGCCGTTCCTGTCGAAGCTCACGGCGATGGTGCTCGTCGTCGTGACGCTCCAGGCGATCCTCATGGCCTGCGGGATCGTTCTTCAGGCCGCGAAGGGGTACTTTCGCTTCGAGCCGATGCTGTACGTGAAGGAGCTGTTCGGCCTGCAGCTCATCAACTGGGCCCTGCTCATCGCCCTCGTGCTGCTCGTCCAGGCGCTCGTCAACAACAAGTACATGGGGCACTTCATCGTCATCCTGTACTTCATCGGGCGCGGGTTCATGGGCAGACTCGGACTCGAGCACCTGCTCTTCCAGTACGGATCCGATCCCGGTACGGCCTATTCGGACATGAATCGCTTCGGGCCGTTCCTCGGCCCGTTCGCGTGGTTCAAGGTCTACTGGGCCGCCGTGGCGTTGCTGCTGGCCGTGCTCACGAATCTGCTCTGGCCTCGCGGGCAGGAGGAGACCGCGGGCTGGCGCGTCGCCCTGGCGCGGCAGCGCGTCTCCCGGCCCGTCACCGTGTTCGCGGGCGCCGCCCTTCTCGTGGCCATCGCGGCGGGCGCCTTCATCTTCTGGAACACGAACGTTCTCAACACCTACCGCACGTCGTACGAAGGGCAGGAGCTTCGCGCCCGCTACGAGCGCGAGTACAAGCAGTTCGAGAACCTGCCGCAGCCGAGGATCGTGGCGTCCATGGTGGACGCGACGCTCTGGCCGAAGCGGCAGGCCGGCCGGTTCAGGGGGACCCTGCGCGCCGTGAACAAGTCGGGCGAGCCCATCCGCGAGGTGCACGTGCTGCTTCCGGACGACGCCGACGTCGCGAGCATGGTCTTCGATCCTCCCGCCACGCAGACGCGCGCCGACGCCGAGCTCGGCTACTTCATCTGGACGTACGACGCGCCGCTCGCGGCGGGCAAGGAGACAACGCTCCAGTATGACCTGATCTACGAGGAGCAGGGCTTCACGAACTCGGGGCGAGGCACCGCCATCGTGGACAACGGTTCCTTCGTGAACTCGGGCGTGCTGCCGAGCTTCGGCTATGCGCCCGGCGGCGAACTGTCCGACGACGACACGCGGCGCAAGCATGACCTGCCCGAGCGCGAGCGCATGGCCGCCGTGGATGACCTCGAGGCCCGGCGCAACACGTACATCAGCAGGGACGCGGACTGGATCGACTTCGAAGCCGTCGTGTGCACGGACCCGGATCAGCTCGCGATCGCGCCCGGCTACCTGAAGGAGGAGTTTCAGCGGGAGGACCGGCGGTGCTTCCACTACGTGATGGACTCGCCCATCCTCAACTTCTACTCGTTCCTCTCGGCGCGCTACACGGTCGAGAAGGACGCCTGGAATGACGTGGCCATCGAGGTCTGGCACCACGCGGCGCACCACTACAACGTCAGGAAGATGATCGACGCCGTCAAGAAGTCGCTGGACACCTACACGAAGGACTTCGGCCCCTACCAGCACCGGCAGGTCCGCATCGTCGAGTTCCCGCGGTATGCCACCTTCGCGCAGTCGTTCCCGAACACGATCCCGTACTCGGAGTCGATCGGGTTCATCGCCCGCGTCAAGGACGCGGCCAAGGACATCGACTACCCGTTCTACGTCACGGCGCACGAGGTCGCGCACCAGTGGTTCGCTCACCAGATCATCGGTGGCGACGTGCAGGGTTCGACGCTGCTCTCCGAGAGCCTGTCGCAGTACGCGGCGCTGAAGGTGATGGAGAAGGAGTTCGGCGAGCCGGTGATGGTGAAGTTCCTGAAGTACGAGATGGACCGGTACCTCCAGGGGCGGGCGTTCGAGCGCAAGAAGGAGCTTCCGCTCCTGCTCGTGGAGAACCAGCAGTACATCCACTACAACAAGGGCTCGATCGTCCTCTACGCCCTGGCCGACTACATCGGAACCGACAGGTTCAATCTCGCGGTGAGGAACTACCTCGCGAAGGTCAAGTTCCAGGATCCGCCCTACACCAACTCGCTCGAGTTCCTGGCCGAGCTCCGTGCCGTGACGCCGCCCGAGTTGCAGTACCTCCTCGACGACATGCTCGTGCACATCACGCTGTACGACACGCGCGTCGTGTCAGCCACGGCCTCCAAGGCGGATGACGGCACGTGGGACGTGACGCTCGAGATCACGTGCGCGAAGTACCGCGCCGACGAGGAGGGCACCGAGACCGAGGTGCCCATGAACGATCTCGTGGATGTCGGCGCGTACGCCGAAGGCAAGTCGCGGGAGCGGATGGACGACGAGGCGCTGGTGGTGGAGCGCGTGCGGCTCGTCTCCGGCAAGAACACCATTCACCTGAAGTCGCCGAAGTTCCCGGACAAGGCCGGCGCCGATCAGCGGCTCCTGCTGATCGACAGGCACCTGGACGACAACCTGGTGTCCGTCAAGACGGGCAAGGCGATCCCGGCGTCCTGATCCCAGAACGCGGCCGGGCGGCCCGGGCGCCCGAAGAAAAACAGCCGGGCGCGATGATGCGCCCGGCTGCACGGCATGCCCTCGAGCTTCGCGTCAGCGACGACGGGCCTTCGTGGTCTTGCGAGCCTTCGCCGCCGGGCGCTTGGTGGCCTTGCGGGGAGCCTTCTTCGCGGCCTTCTTGGCCGCCTTCTTGACAGCCTTCGTGACCCGGGCCGCCGTGCGCGTCGCCTTCTTCGCGGCCTTCTTCGCGGCCTTCTTCACCGTCTTCGCCGCGCCACGCGCCTTCGTCCGCAGCTTGGCTGCGGCCGTGCTGGCCGCGCGGCTCACCGTCTTCGCGGCCTTCTTGGCGGCCTTCTTGACGGTCTTCGCCTTCGTCTTGGCAGCCTTCACGACGCGCGCCGCCGTGGCCTTCTTGGCGGCCTTCTTGGCGGCCTTCTTCTTGCGAGCGGGCGCCTTGGCGGCGGGAGCGGCCTTCGCCGGCGCGGCGGCCTTCGCCGGAGCGGCCGGAGCCTTGGCCGCCTTCGGAGCCTTGGCCTTCGCCGCCTTCTTGGCGGCCGCCGGCTTGTCGCCGAACTTGGCGCGCGCGCGAGCCAGCGGGCCCTTCACGCGCTCGGTGACCGTCCGCGACCAGACACCGACGACGGTCGTCGCCGGGTCGTCCACGATCTTCACCTGGAAGGGGAACTGCTTCTCGGCTGCCTCAGCCTCTGCCTGGGGCACGCCAGCAACATCCACCCAGGTGCCGTAGCGGGCGCCCAGGGCCGGCCGGCCGGGGCTCCCCGCCCATGCGGGAAACGAGCCCGAGACCAGCTTGACGCCCTCGCCGAGCTCCACGGCGGACTGTGCCGAGGGACGCTTCGCGATCAGCCGGCCGCAGAGCCAGGCCTCGCCTTGCCGGCCGAGGGGCCCCTCGCCGTACAGGCTGAGGTCGACGCGCACGGTCACGCGCTTGCCGGCCTTGGCGGGGCCGCCGTCAGAGCCCCAGAGCTCGCGGGCGAGAGAGCGGACGGCGGCTTCGTTCGAGGCCGCGAAGGACCACTCGCGGCCCTTGCGCTTGCCACCGAGACCGGCGGCGCGATGGACCAGCAGCGGGTGATCGGGCGCCTTCAGGAGCACCCGGTTTCCGGACTTCTCGACTTGAATGTTGCCCGACATGGTGACCTCGGACTCTGGCGCGGCGCACCGTCGCCGCGGGGCTCACGGGCGAAAAACCGCATCCTGAGATAAGTGAAGGGGGGAATCCTACCGGAACCTCACGTCCGGCTGCCACCACCGCGCCGGGGCTGGTTCGGGCCGGTTCCGGCGCCGCCGCCTTGATCGAGCCGGTTCCGTCTGGAATGCTTCCGCCGCCGCCGCCCCGGCCGCTCCCGTTCCCCGTCACCCCCGGCCGGATTCCCCGATGATCGCGCTCGCCAACCTCACCAAGGCCTACGGCCAGCGGATCCTGTTCCAGGACGTCTCGCTGACCCTGTCCGCAGGCCACTGCTACGGCCTCGCGGGCGCCAACGGATCCGGCAAGTCCACGCTCCTGCGGATCATCGGTGGCGAGGAGTCGGCCAGCTCCGGGACGGTCTCGCTGCCCCGGCGGGTCCGGCTCGGGATGCTCCGCCAGGACCACTTCCTGTCGGATCAGCAGCCGATCCTGGACGTCGCGATGATGGGCGACCGCGAGGTCTTCGACGCGATCCACGAGAAGGAAGCGCTGCTCGCGACCGAGGGGGACTTCGACCACGATCGCTTCCACAAGCTGGAGGAGATCGTCGCCGATCGCGATGGCTACTCGCTCGAGGCGCGCGCCGGGGCCATCCTCGAGGGCCTGGGCATCCCGAGCCCCGTCCACCGCAAGCCGCTGGCGACGCTCTCGGGGGGCTTCAAGCTGCGCGTGCTCATGGCGCAGGCGCTGGCCGCGCAGCCGGACGTGCTGCTGCTGGACGAGCCGACCAACCATCTCGACATCCTGTCCATCCGGTGGCTCGAGAAGTTCCTGAACGAGTTCCGGGGCCTGGCGATCGTCGTGTCGCACGACCATCGCTTCCTGGACAACGCGTGCACCGACATCCTGGACGTGGACTACGAGAGCGTCATCCACTATCCGGGCAACTACTCGTACTTCCAGCAGGAGAAGGTCGCGCATCGCGAGCGCAAGGAAGCGGAGATCGACAAGAAGCAGAAGGAGATCGAGCATCACCAGGCCTATGTCGAGCGATTCCGGTACAAGGCGACCAAGGCGCGGCAGGCGCAGAGCAAGTTGAAGCTCCTCGACCGGATCGTGATCGATCGCCTGCCGCAGTCCTCGCGCGCCTATCCGACGTTCCGGTTCAAGCAGCGCCGGCCATCGGGACGCGAGGTCGTGAAGGCGGAGAAGATCAGCAAGAGCTACGGGCCCAAGCGCGTGCTCGACGGCGTCGGGCTCACGGTCATGCGCGGCGAGCGCCTGGCGATCATCGGCCCGAACGGCATCGGCAAGTCCACGCTGCTCAAGATCATGGTCGGGGACGTGAAGGCCGACGCGGGCGAGGTCACCTGGGGGTACGAGACGCATCCCGGCTACTTCGCGCAGGATCACGAGGGCGTGCGCAAGTCGCCCGGCGCGACCGTGCAGAGCTGGCTCTGGGACTTCTGTCCTGGCGAGCCCATCGGCTTCGTGCGCGGCCAGCTCGCGTTCGTGCTGTTCTCCGGCGATGACGTGGAGAAGCGCGTGGTGTCGCTGTCGGGAGGCGAGGCCGCGCGATTGACGTTCGCGCGGCTGTCGGTCGAGAAGCCGAACGTGCTCGTGCTCGACGAGCCCACGAACCATCTCGACATCGAGGCGATCGAGGCTCTCGTGGACGGGCTCAAGGCGTTCGACGGGACCATCATCTTCGTCTCGCACGACCGCTGGTTCGTTTCGAGCCTGGCGACGCGCATCCTCGAGATCACGCCCTCCGGCGTGAACGACTTTCCTGGCACGTACGAGGAGTACCTCGCGAGAGCGGGGGACGATCACCTCGACGCCAGCGCCGCGCTCGCGCGGGCGAAGGATCAGCGCGACGCGGAAGCGATGGCGGCCGGCGCCACGACGCCGGCGGCGGGCGAGAGGCCGGCGGGAGCGCCGGCCGCAGCCGGGCCGGGCGCGGGCGCCAGCGGCAAGGCGCGAGGGAAGGCCGAGGCGGCCTCGCCTCGCGACGAGAAGGAGATCGCGCGTCGTCGTCGTGACATCGAGAAGCGGACAGACGAGGTGACGCGCGAGCTGTCGGCAGCCGAGGCCCGCATCAAGGAGATCGATCGCGCCTACTGCGCGCCGCGCTTCTTCGAAGCCACCCCTCGCGACGAGGTGCGCCGGCTGGACGCCGAGCGCGAGTCGTTGCGACGCCGGGTCGAGGAGCTGACAGGGGAGTGGGCGCGCCTCGAGGAAGAAGCCGAAGCGCTGGGGTGACCCGATGGGGCGCTGGCAAGGCGCGCGCGTCCGGTCAGCGCCGCCGTCGCGCAAGGTCGTCGTCGAGCATGTCCTGCCATCGCGTCACGTCGGCACGATGGGCCTGCGCCTGGTTCTCGAGCTCGAGGATCTCGAGATCGAGCGCCTTGAGCCTGCCGCGCATGCGGGTCATCTCGCTCTCGACGATGGCCAGCATCGCGGCGTCGGGTCGCTCCGACTCCGGCTCGCCCGGAGAGGGGCGCGCCGCTTCCGCGAGAACGCGCTGCTCGGTCTCCATGCGCTCGAGGCTCTCGGCGTAGCTCTCCCGCTCCCGGCGATGATCATCCAGCGTGCGGCTCACCTCGATCAGGAGGAACGAGGCCATCTGCATTCGCTGCACGACGATCATCAGATCCTGTTGCTCGACCTGCCGCCGCACGAGCCGCACCAGCTCGCCGACCGTGGCGTTGAGCTGCGCGAGGTTCTCGCTGATGCCTGTGGCATCGAGCGGGGGAGCGCCCGGCGGCGGCTCGGCCGCGAGCGACACGCGCGGAACGACGCCGACCGTCAGGCAGAGCGCGAGAGCGAGGGCAGCACGACGCATCGAGACCTCCATCGCCACGCAGCGTGGCGCGACCGATCATGACATCTCGCGGCCCGCAAGGCCCCGGCCTCGCGTCCCTCTCGCGGCTCGGTCAGTCGATGTCGAAGCTCAGGAGCTGGTGGACGGGGCCTTCGATGGGATTGCGCGGGTTGCGGTCGCCCGAGACGGTCCAGTGACGGCCGGGGGGGCCATCGTGGAACGCGGTCATCGAGATGTCGGCCTTCACCTGACCGGCTGGCAGGTTCGTGACATCCATCGTGGTCGTGTTGACACCGGTCTTCGTGCGTTCGGTGATCGTGACGGTCGCCATGCGAGACACTCCGGGTGCAGGAGCAACGCTACCTCAGCAAGGGCGCCCGGCGGGAGGGCGCCCGCCGGGCTTCCACGTTCAGGGCGGTGCGGCGCGCCGAACGCCGGGGGGGCTCACCGCGGGGCGATGTCCACCTGGAAGCCGGGGACCCAGGCCCTGTGTTCGTCGCCGTAGTAGAGGTACGCGCGGCTCGCGGAGCCCGTGTACGTCCCGGGGATCGCGGCGACGAAGCTCAGCGGGATGCGCTCCTGCGCGCGCGGCGCGAGCGAGCGGAAGTACAGCACGATCTCGCGGCCGATGACCTCGTACGCGGCCACGCGCCCCGCGCTCACGAGTTCCTTCAGCTGCTCGTGCCGTGGCTCGAGGCCGCCGGGCAGGGCGACGATCGCGATCGCCATCGGCAGCGCGCGGTCGGTCCGGTTGCTCACGGTCGCGACGACCTCGGCGACATCGCCCTCGACCAGCCGCGTGCTCGCGAGATCCACCGTCAGGCCGACCAGGCAGTCGGGCGACGACTCGGGCGCGAGACGGCTGAAGGCGATCTCGATGGCGTAGGGCATCGCCGACCCGCCCTCCATCGCGAGTTCGATGCGATGCGCGCCCTGCGGCAGGCGGGCGCCCGCGTCGGGGAAGACGATCGCGCCATCCGTGCGCTCGTCGAACGCGATGCCGGGCCCGGCCGGCTTGCCGTCGATCAGCAGCGTCACGGTGCCGGCGGCGCGCGGGCGGCTGCGGGCCCTGTCGTACTCCACGATGGCGCGCAGCGCGAGCACGGTGGCCTGCGTCGAACCGTAGCGACCGCCCTGGCAGCTCTCGGCGAGCCACCCGATGGCCCTCTCGACGTTCGCCTGGTGCGCGGGGCTTCCGAGCCACGCGAGCGTTGCGAGCGATGTCGCTTCGATCCGCAGGGCCTCGCCGCTCGAGCCCACGATGGATGACGTCGCGCCCTCGACGGCGCCGTTGCTGGCCTGCTGCGATGCCAGCGCCTGCAGCAGGGCGGCTTCGTCGGCCTCGCGCCCCGCGAGCTGCATCACGTTGGCGGCGAGCGCGCGGACGTAGCTGTTGTCGGTCGTGCGGGCAGCCTTGGCCAGCCAGTTGATCTCCGTGGCGAGACCGCCGGCCGGCTCGCCAGCCTGGAGCAGCGCCCACAGGATGTAGGCGTTGCTGCAGTCGGCGTCCTCGATCCACGCGTGCAGCGCCCGGCGCTCGCGTCGGAAGCTCCCCTTGCCGTCGCGCGTGCCGAGGAGCCACGCTCGCGTCCGCGCGATCATGGCGGGGTCCACCGCGCGGACGCGCGCCATGTCGGTGAACTCGAGCAGCCCGAAGGCGCTGAGAGCCTCGTGTCCGGGCGATTCGCCGAACCACTCGAAGCCCTGCGTCTTCGTCTCGAAGCTCGTGAGCCGCTCGTACCCCTTCGCGAGCATCTCCTGGCTGCGGGTCACGAGCGATGGATCCACGTCCTGGTGACTCTGGAAGTACTGCGCGGCCATGATGAGCGGGTAGGTCGTCGAGCTGGTCTGCTCGAAGCAGCCGTGGGGCTCCTGGATCAGGCGCTCGAGCGCGCCCGTCAGCTTGCCGAGCGAGGACGGAAAGAGCTTGATGTCCGCGCGCAGGCTCGATGGCACGAGATCCGCCGGGACCGTGATGTCATGCGCGACGCGCGCGCCCGGCGCGAGCGTGCCTCCGAAGGATCGCGCCGCCGGAAAGCCGAGCGGGACGACGCGCACCGTGCGCGTCGCGGAGTCACGGAAGTCGCCGGCCGTGCCGGTGAGGGTGATCTCGCCCGTGCCCGCCGAGGGCAGCACGCGAACGTCGAGCAGGCTCCGCACGCGATCGCCTTCGCGCAGCGAGATCGGAGGGAGCGTCGCGGCGGACAGCGGGCCCGTCGTCGAGGCCGCGATCGTGACGCCAGCCAGGCGATCGAGCGTGCCGTTCACGGTCGTGACGGGCAGCCTGATGAGGTCGCCGAACGTCACCTCGATCGGCATCTTGGGCTCGAGGTAGAACGGCTCGACGGAGTCCACGAGGCGCGTGCCGGCGCCCAGCAGCCCCGCGTCCGTGAACGCGTCAGCGAGAACGCGGAACGACGTGACCGAATCGGAGAGCGCGAACGTGACCCTGGCTTCGCCCGCGGCATCGGTCCGCAGGCCGGCGTTCCAGTACACGGTATCCGTGAAGTCCGCGCGGTCACCGGGCTGGCGGCCGGCGCGAACCCGGTGCGCGTACTCGCGGATGGGCTGGTGGAACGCGGCCTGCCGGCGCGCGGCCACGCGGTCGGCGCGGAAGCCGATGGCGGCATCGGCCTCCTGCGCAGGGGCCATCAGCGCCGCGACCTTCTCGTTCTTCGCGTCCGCGAGGCCCTCGGCGAACTGCTCTTCCGCTTCCGCCAGCGCCCCGTCGCGGGGCGCGACGGCCGCGTGGGCGACCATCGCGTCGTCGCCGGCGACGGCCCGAGGCGGCACGGCCGCGGGGAGGGCGCGGAGATCCTCGAGGCCCTCCATCACGCGCCCGATGACGCCGCCGATCACGCCGCCGATGGCGCCGCCGGCGCCGGACGCGATGCTGGCAGCCTCCGTCGCTTCGGCCGTCAAGGCCAGGACGCGCCGCGCTCCGTCGCCGTGCTCGTCAACGAACGCGCGCGGATCCGACGCGAACGCGAAGCGCCTCCAGCCCTGCGTGCCGAGCAGCAGGTCCATCGCGCGCGGCGCCTGCGGGTCATCGGGATTCAGGTAGACCGCCGCGTCCGCGAGCTCGCGCACGTCGCTCTCGACGAGCACCTGCACGGGGAGCTGCGGCGGCTGATCGCGCGTCTCGAGGAGCTCCCGCACGCTGTCGTCGCTGACGGACAGCGCGACCATCGCCGAGACGGGCTCGCCATCGCCGCGCGTGGTCTTGACCGTCAGCGCGACCGTGCCTGCGGGCACGTACCGATCGCGATCGCAGGTCAGGGAGACCCTCACGTCGTCGGCGGGCCGCCGGAAGACGAGGCGCTCGGCGACGGGCGCGCCATCCTGCCAGAGCGTCACGCGCAGCACGCCATCGGCGGTGTCGGGCAAGTCGAGGGCGACTCGCCGCAACTCGCCGCGCGCGATCTTGATGCTGGTCGCGGCGACCTCGCGCTCGCGCACGGAAACGGTCACGTCATGCGTGCCGGCCAGCGTCGCGCCGGCCCGCAGGCGCAACGGCGCGCCGGCGGGGACGATGTCGTCCACCGACGAGATCACGCCGCCGGCGGGCTTCACCTCGGGGAGCCGGTAGACGGTCGTGACCCCGGCGGGCTCCGTGATGCGCAGCGCGTAGGCCTCGCCCGCGACAGGCGTCAGGCGCACGCGACCGCGGCCCTCGTGCTGGGTGCGGATCGTCGCGATCACGCGCCCGTCGCGCGTCTCGATGCTGGCCGCGATGTCGGCCGGCTTGTCCGCGGGCGTGCGCGCCTCGAGGTAGAGGCGCGTCGGGATGCCGGCGACGAGGTCGCCGCCTTCCGGGTAGAGCCACAGATCGACGACCTTCAGCAGGATGGGGATCGTCTTCGTCGCGGTCTCGACGACACCGCCGTCCTCGATGACGAGCGCGAGCGTGCCGATGCCGCGCTCGATCGTCTCCGGCAGGCGGAAGCGCACGGTGGCGCGGCCGCTGGCGTCGAGCGTGCCGGCGGCCTGGCGCGCGATCTCGACGCCGTCCACGATCGCGACCAGCGTCACGCGCGCGCCGGCGGGCGCGCCGCCCTCGGCCCGCGTCGCCGAGAGTGTCGCGACGACCTCGTCGCCCGGGCCATGTCCCTCGCGCAGGAACGCGATCTGGCTCTTGATGCGCGGCGCGCGGAAGGCGCGGACCTCGAACCGGCGCTCGCCGGGCACCAGCCCCGGCCCGCTCATCCTGATCACGTGCTGGCCGCCTGGCTGCTGTGCCGGCAGCGTCCACGCGAACGGCGCGACGCCGTGCGCGCCGTTCATGCCGCCCTGCGCGACCACGTCGCCCTTGGGCCCGAGGATCTCGACGGTCATCCACGGCACGCTGGGCATGGGCCGTCGCGTGATCGCGTCGAGGAGGACGGCGCGGGCGTACAGCGTCTCGCCGCCGCGGTAGATCGCCTTGTCGGTCGTGACGTGCGCGAGGAATCGCTCCGGCCCGCCGAGATCCTCGGCCGCCAGACGGGCGGGCGGGCTCGCGGCCTGCGGAGCGCGAACGCTGGCGGCAGCCAGCAAGACAACGGTGAGCAGCGTGAATCCGGGTAGGCGCATGGGTGCAATCTCCACCCCCTCCGACACCATGCCCCGCCCGGAAGTTCCCGCCCACTTGCCTGGCGCGGCACGGCCGCAACCGACCAGGAATGCTCAGTCGGAGCCGCCGCGCATCAACGCAGGGGGGACCAGCCGCTTCCGGACGAAACGCGTTCGCGTTTCGTCTCTCGGGTGCTGCGCACCGCTCGCCCTCGGCTGTCGGGGCGGCCCTCTGCTGAGGACGAAACGCGTTCGCGTTTCGTCTCTCGGGTGCTTCGCACGCCTCACCCCCTCCCGCCACGCGCTTCGCGCGTGCATGAGGAGTTCGTCCTCCGACATCTTCGCAAGCTGGCGGGAAGTGGAGGACGAAGAGCCTAGCCCTACCTTCCCAGCGCGCCGAGCTGGGGCGGCTGGAGGCTGGACGCCTGCCGGATCAGGTCCAGCATGCCGGCGCGGCGGCCATCGGCGTCGTGGCCGATGGAGGATGACGCGAGCGTCGTGAGCTGCGGCCACGTCAGGCCCGCGACGTGCTTCGAGCCCTGCAACATCATGGAGAACGCCGCTGCCGAGGCCGACCAGCGCAGATCGTCGCTGGCTTCGTCGAAGGACGCGCCGTCGTCCAGCACCGCCGCTTCCTGCAGGTCGCTCGTCCTGCCATCGGGGAGCTTCCAGCGCACCTTCACGGTCATCAGCTCGCCGCTCGTCTCCGCGACGCGGCTCGGCTCCGGGCCTTCCTGGTAGCGCAGCCCCGCGGCCTTGCGCTTCGCGGGCCCGGCGATGCCCGCGGGCACGATCTCGTAGAGCGCCGTCACCGAGTGGCCCGCGCCGATCTCGCCGCCGTCCCTGGTGTCGTCCTCGAAGTCCTCGTCCGGCATCACGCGGTTCTCGTAGCCGATGAGGCGGTAGCTCGCGACCCGGGCGGGATTCATCTCGACCTGGATCTTGACGTCCTTGGCGATCGTGAAGAGCGTGCCCGCGGCCTCCGCGACGAGAACGCGCCGGGCCTCGTCGAGCGTGTCCACGTACGCGTAGTTGCCGTTGCCGTGATCGGCGAGCTGCTCCATCTTGGCGTCCTGGTAGTTGCCCGTGCCGAAGCCGAGCACCGTCAGGAACACGCCCTTCTCCCGCTCGGCTTCGATGAGCCTCACGAGCTCGGCGTCGGACGAGACGCCCACGTTGAAGTCGCCATCGGTCGCCAGGATCACGCGGTTGATGCCGCGGGGCCGCAGGTGCTTCTCCGCGAGCGCGTACGCCGCGCGGATGCCCGCGGCGCCGGCCGTCGTGCCACCGGCGGCGAGCCGCTCGATCGCCTCCCGGATCGCCGGCTTGCGAGCGCCGCTCGTGGGCTCGAGCACCACGCCGGCGGCCCCCGCGTAGACCACGAGCCCCACCGTGTCCTCGGCGCGCAGGCGATCCACGAGGAGCAGCAGCGACGCCTTCACGAGCTCCAGCTTGTCCGCTGCGTGCATCGAGCCGGACACGTCCACCAGGAACACGAGGTTCGATGGCGGCAGGTCGCGCTCGTCCACGACGGCGCCCTTGATGGCGACGCGCACGAGGCGATGCGCGGGCGCCCACGGACAGCCGGCGACCTCCGTGGAGGTGCGGAACGCGCCGCCTCCCGCCGGCGGCGCGTCCCCGTAGCTGAACGCGTTCACGAACTCCTCCACGCGCACGGCATCCGCTGGCGGCAGCTCGCCACCCGTGATCCACGATCGCGCGATCGCGTACGAGGCCGTGTCCACGTCCACCCCGAACGTCGAGAGCGGCGCGTCGAGCGGCGAGCGGAAGGGATTCTCGCCCGCACTCTGGTAGCGCTCGCCGCTGCGCGCGTGGGCCGGTGGCTGGATGCCGGCGATCGTGGCCACGCCCGTGGACTGCTCTCCGTACTTCGCCGACGCGCCCGAGGTGATGAGACGGAAGGACGTGATGGCGCTCGGGGGGGCGGGCATGGCCAGGCCACCCCCCGCGTGGTTCGCGCCACCAGTCCGGACGATGGCCGGCATCATCGCGACGATGTCCTCGATGCGGCGGTTGACGAGCGGGGGCTTCCGCGGCGCCGTCGCGTTCACGGCTTCCGCGAGGGGAGCGTTCACGTTGACGACCTGCTCGTGGTCCCGAGACGGGGACATCGCCACCGTGGCGCGAGCCACGAGGCCCGGCGCCACCGCGACTCGCGCCACGGAGGACACCTGGCCGTCCGCCATCGCGTTGACCATGCAGTCGCCGGGCGGCAGGCCCGCGAACGTCGCTCGGCCGCTCTCGTCCGCGAGTTCGATCCGCTCCGGCGAGCTGCCGTCCGAGGCGCGGAGTCGCACATCCACGAAGGGCTGCGGCGCGCCCGAGGCGTCGGTGACGGTCACCTCCACCGAGCCGAGCGCGGCGACAGGCGTGGTTACCGCGGGCGGCCTCGCCGCGGCCCCCGCCAGCGCCGCCCGCCGTGCCTCGACGGTGGCACGGTGGGCGGCGCAGCCGAGCAGCCCGAAGACGAAGAAGAGGGACAGGACGAAGGCCAGAGGAGAGGGAACGCGCGACGGGATCACGAACGCCTCCTTGCTGCTTCGGCAGCACTAGATTGTCATAACGACAAATAAGTCCCGCGGCGCAGGCCGTCAAGGTGAAACTCGGAGGCCGCGCCTGCGGCGGTCGGGGGGCGGGGGCGGCTGTGGACGGAGCGTCCGACAGGGCCTAGCTTGAGGGCGGAGGATCCGCCCCAGCGGCCCCGCATGCTCCGACGCAACCTGCGCACTCGTCCGGCGTCCGCTGCCGTCATGGCCGCGGCGGTGGGTGCCGTGCTGCTCGGAGCCATGACGCAGCCCGCCCGCGCCGACCTGGTCGAGCGCTGCGCCTGGCCCGGGCCAGCGGGACCTTCGATCCTGCCGGAGTCCACGCACGTCGAGGTCCCGCCGCTGGTCGCGGATCTCGACGGCGACGGGCGCCCCGAGATCGTCGTGCTGTCTTTCGTGAACGGCCTCGACGACAACCTGGGCCGCGATGGCGTGCTGCGCATCCTGTCGGGCGCGGACTGCTCGGAGATAGCGAGCGTCGTGGACGTCGGCTGCGTGACGTGCTTCGGGGACAGCGCCTGCCGATCGCTCGAGGGCCTGGGCGAGGCCGGCATCTTCTGCCCCGCCTGCACGCCAGCGATCGCGGATCTCGACGGCGACGGCCTCATGGAGATCGTCCTGACGACCGAGCCGGCGGCCGGCTCCGATCGCCTGCGGCGCCTGGTCGTGCTGGATCACCGCGGGCGCTTCCTGCGCTGCTCGGAGCCCACGACCGAGTTCACCGGTCCCGTCGCGGCGCTCGCGATTGCGGATCTCGATGGCGACGGGCAAGCGGAGGTTCTCTCGCGCGATGTCGCGTGGCGCGCGAGCGGGGAGCTCGCCTGGCAGAACGGCCTCTCGGGCATCGGCGCGACCATGGCGGCGGACTTCGACGGGGACGGGCGCATGGAGGTCACGACCGGTCAGGTCATGTATCGCGCCGACGGCACGCGCCTGTGGGCGAGCCTGGTTCTCGGCGGCGGCTCGCCCGCGGTCGCGGACTTCGATCTCGACTGCCAGCCGGATCTCGTGGTCACGTCGCGCAACAACGAAACCATAAACCTGGTGGATCCGATGACCGGCGCCATCCGCGCGTCCGCGCGCATCCCGGCGGGGGACTGCCCGCCGCGACCCGATGGCCAGGGGGGACCGCCGACGCTCGGCGACGTGGACGGCGACTGCGTGCCGGAGATCGGCGTCGCGGGTTGCCGGCGTTACGCGCTCTTCAAGTACGCCGCCGGGCCGCCCGAGCGGCTCGAGCTGCTGTGGGAGGCGCCGATCGATGACGCGACGAGCCGCTTCACGGGCTCGGCCATCTTCGATCTCGAGGGCGACGGCATCGCCGAGGTTCTCTACAACGATCACGCGGCGCTCCACGTGTTCGACGGGCCGACCGGCGCGACGCGGCAGGCCATCCCGAACTCCAGCGCGACGCTCCTCGAGTACCCGGTCGTCGCGGACGCCGACAACGATGGGCACGCGGACGTGCTCGTGGCGGCGAATGGCTACTCGTTCGCCTGCTGCGACGCGGGCGTGCGCGTCTTCGCGGGCGACGTTCCCCTCGCGCCCGTGCGCCCGCTCTACAACCAGCATTCGTATCACGTGACCAACATCCTGGACGACGGCAGCATCCCCGCGCGCGAGGAGCCGAGCTGGTCGCGACAGAACACGTTCCGCGTCCAGGGCGCCGCGCTGCGCGACGATGTCTTCGGCCCGCGGCTTTCGGGCGTGCCGCCGGATGCGGACGTCACGTGTGGCGGCGTGCCGCCTCCGGCCAGCCCCTCAGCGAGCGGGGGCTGCGGCGAGGCGCCGGCGGTGGGTCTCGACGAGCGGGTGCTCCCGGCCGGTTGCGCGCACGATAGCGATGTCGTGCGCACGTGGACGGCCACGGATCGCTGCGGGCGATCGACCAGCGAGACGCAGGTCATCCGCGTGCGGGACCGCGATGCGCCGGCGCTGGTGGGAGCGCTTGCCGACGCGCTGGCAGTCTGCCTCGCGCCGCCGCCGCCAGACGTGATCGCGATCGACGGCTGCGATCCCGCGCCGGCCGTGACGTTCGGCGAGCTGCGCGAGGATGGGCCCTGCCCGTACGCGTTCCGCCTCGTGCGCACGTGGACCGCCACCGACGCGTGCGGTAACGCGAGCTCGCGCGAGCAGATCGTCGTGGTCGAGGACGACGGGCCGCCCGAGCTCGCGGGCGTGCCCGCGGACGCCCTCGCGACCTGCGTGGCCCCGCCGCCGCCGATCGTGACGGCGACCGACGGCTGCGATCTGGCGCCGTTGCTCGCGTTCACCGAGGCGCGCGAGGACGGTCCGTGCCCGTCGATCTACCGTCTCGTGCGCACCTGGACGGCCACGGACGCGTGCGGCAACGCCGTGGCGCGCGAGCAGGTCGTGAACGTGGAAGACGACGGTCCGCCCGTGCTGGTCGGCGTGCCGGGCGACGCGACGGTCTCGTGCGCCTCGGTGCCGCCGCCGGCGGAGGTGACGGCGGTGGATGGCTGCGATCCCGCGCCGGTCGTGACGCTCGTCGAGCGTCGCGAGGACGGCTCGTGCCAGAACGAGTACCGGCTGATCCGCACGTGGACCGCGACCGATGCCTGCGGCCGCACCGCGAGCGCGAGCCAGGTCGTGCAGGTCGTGGACGACACGCCGCCGGTCGTCGTCAGCGCGCCGAGCCGGGCGTGCCTGTGGCCGCCCAATCACTGGATGGTCTGCTTCGGGCCCGAAGACTTCGCGCCCGAGATCGTGGACGATTGCCCCGGCGAGATCTCCTGGCGCTTCGCCGGCTGCGTGTCGAGCCAGCCCGAGAACGACCTCGGCGACGGCGACTTCGCGCCCGACTGCGTCGTCGAGGATGGCCGCATCTGCGTGCGCGCCGAGCGTCAGGGCATCGATCCCGCGGGCCGCACCTACGGCCTCTTCATCGTCGCCACGGACGCCTGTGGCAACGCGAGTTCTCCGGCGCTCGCCGGCAACATCTACGTTCCGCACGATCAGTCCCCCCATGAGGACTGCCTCAAGACCACCGTCGTCGGCCGGAAGGGCCCCGGCCGGCCCTGATTGCGGCGCGCGTGACTCGCGCGTGAGTTCGCCCGCGGATCCTTCGCCGGGGGTCCGGGGGCCATCGCCCGCAGCCGGCGAAGCCGGCGAGGACCGGGGCCCCCGAGTCGGAAGAGAAGGAAGGAAGGAGCCGCGGCCGCCCGCGGATCCTTCCCGGGGGTCCGGGGGCCATCGCCCGCAGCCGGCGAAGCCGGCGAGGACCGGGGCC
>CAZTIW010000001.1:0-47668 GCA_964613915.1 uncultured Thermoanaerobaculia bacterium | reverse complement strand
CCCGGCCAGAATCAGTGCCGGTGACGGTGATGGATGTCCGGGGCGTGCGGATGCGAGTGACGCATCGGCTCGTGGCGATGCCAGTGCGCGTGCCGGCCGGGCGGCGGCGGGTCGTGCCCGTGCGGGTGATGCTCGTCGTGCTCGTGCTCGTGGGCATGTTCGAGCGCCTCGTGATCGTGCTCGTGATCGTGCGCCTCGGACAGGTGCAGGAACACGCCCGCCGCCATCAAGGCGCCGGCAAGCAAGAGCCGCGGCGACGCGGGCTCGCCCAGCACGGCGACCGACAGCGCGGCGCCCGCGAACGGCGCGATGGAGAAGTACGCGGAGGCCCGTGACGCGCCGAGCTCGCGCAGCGCCACGATGAAGAGCGCGAGGCTCACGCCGTAGCCGAGAAAGCCGATCACGCCCGCGCGACCGAGAGCCGTCGCGGGAGGGAGCGCGCCGCCCAGCGCGAGGCCCAGGCCGAGGTTCGTGCCGCCCGCGACCAGCCCCTTGAGCGCCGCGAGTTCCACGGCATCGGCATGCGACACGCGGCGCGTGAGGTTGTTGTCGAGCGCCCAGCAGGCGCAGGCGCCGAGGATCAGCAGCGATGGACCGAGCGGGGCGCGCAGCGTTCCGTCGCCGCCAGGGCCCGCGGCGAGAGCGACGGCGCCGCCGACGATCAGCGCCATCCCGAGCGCGATCCGCCCGCTCCACGCCTCGCGGAACAGAAACCACGCGAAGAGGGCGGTCAGCGCGGCCTCGGCGTTGAGCAGGAGCGAGGCGGCCGACGCGGGAAGCCGCGCGAGGCCAGCCACCAGCAGCAGCGGGCCGAGGACGCCGCCCGCGGCGATGGCGCCCGCCAGCCACGGCCACTCCCCGCGCGCGAGGCGCGAGAGGGTGCGGCCGCGCGCGGCGATCACGAGAGCCAGCCCGATGCCCGAGCCGAGATAGAGAAGCCCCGCCAGGACCGGCGCCGACAGGGCGCCAGCCAGGGGCTTGGCGGCCGGCGTGGACGCGCCGAACAGGAGCGCGGCCGCGAGGGCGGCGCCGACGCCGCGCGCGCCCGCGATCTTCATGACTCCGCCCGCGGGACGGATGGGCGCCGGAGCGAGACGCGAGGGGCGCCGCGTCGCTCGCGCCGTTCAAGCTCACCGCGCTTCAACATCCTGCACGGCAGCGTACACCGACAGGTCGCGGGACGCCTTCGCGCAGCCAACGATCTCGGATCAGCGCAAGCGCTGCAGGACCTTCAGCCCGACGCGGGGTCCGCGTCCCATGCGGGCGCGACGAGCCGGCGCTTGCGATCCGGCGTGAGCAGGGCGCCGGGCTCATCGAGGCTCACGCGATCCCAGAGCTGGCAGGTGACCTGGGCGTGGCGCTGATCCAGCGCCTCGCAGTAGTTCGTGAAGCGGCAGCGGCGGACCTCGGCGCCGCGGCCCAGCCGCATCTTCATGAACCAGTCGGGATCCGCCAGCGACTGGCGCGCCGCCGCGATGATGTCCGCGTCGCCGCGATCGAGGATCCCCTCGGCCTGCGCGAACGAGCAGATCCCGCCCGCCGCGACGATCGGCGTGTCGAACCCCGCCGCCCGCACGGCGGCCCGCACGCGCGCGACATCCGGCACGTTCCGGCCGAAGGGGCCGCGATCGTCCGACCGCACGGTGGGCATGCACTCGTAGCCCGACGGCCCGGTGTAGGGGTAGGCCGCCTCGCCGACGTTCGGCTGCTGGGCGTCCTCGAACTTGCCGCCGCGCGAGAGCGACAGCACGTGGGCGCCTGCGCGCGCGAACGCGACGCCGAACGCGCTCGCGTCCTCCACGGTGCCGCCGCCAGGGATGCCCTCGTGCGTCAGGAACCGCACGCCCACGCAGACGGCGGGCGACACGCGCGCGCGCACGGCCTCGAGCACGGCGATGGGCAAGCGCGCGCGCTCCTCGCGCGTGCCGCCCCAGCCATCGGCGCGATCGTTGAGCGGCGACAGGAACGAGGCGAGCGTGTACGCGTGCGCCGCGTGAATCTCGACCCCGTCGAACCCGGCGCTCTCGGCCCGGGCGGCGGCGTCCGCGAACGTGAGCGGGAGCGTCGCGGGCAGCTCGCGAACGTGCGGCAGGTGCAGGTCGGTCACGCGCTCGCGGTGGCCCATGCGGAGCGACTCCATCTCGCGCGGCGTCAGGATGCCGGCCAGCGCGTCCTCGTCCAGCGCGAGAAGCCGCTGCCGGACGGCGTCGTCCGGAGCTCCAGGCAGGCCGAGGGCTTCGCGATGCGCCGGCGTGATGGCGAGGAAGCGCGTGAGGTACTTCTCGCGTTCGGGACGGCGCCGTATCGAGAGAAAGTCGATGATCTGGATGAACAGGCGCGTGCGCCCGCGCGAGGCCCGGCGGACGGTCTCGACCAGTCGCGCGAGCCCCGGCAGAAAGCGATCGTGGCCGATGCGCAGGAGCGGGCCGCTCGGCACGTCGCGCACGCCGGTGGCTTCGACCACGAGGGCGCCGGGCTCGCCGCGGGCGAAGCGCTCGTACCAAGCCAGAACCTCTGGCGTGACGATGCCGTCGTCGGTGGCCCGCCACGGGACCATCGCCGGAACCCAGGTGCGTTGCGCGAGACGGATCGGGCCCAGAGCGATCGGCTGGAAGATCCTGGCGTCCGCCGCCGTCCGCTCGTCGGGCCAGTCGGGCTCGGGATGCTGGTGGAGGATTCGCTCCGGTGGGCGCCACATGGGACTCAGTCTCTGTCGTTCGCCCGCCCGGCGCCAGCGTCATCCGCATCGGCATCGCGCCCGAGCCGACCCGCGCGCTGCAACGCGCGGCGCAGGATGAACTCGGCCTGCGCATTCAGGCTGCGCAGTTCATCCCGCGCCCATCGCTGCAGCGCGTCGTGCACCTTCGGGTCGAGACGCAGCAGGGTGGCCTTCCGCGCCTCACGGCCCTCGTCGGGCTTGTCCGCCATGACGGGCGCCTACTGGTGGAGCGTTCCCGTGTTGACGACCGGCTGCGTGCCGCGGTCGCTGCACAGGACGACGAGCAGGTTCGAGACCATGGCCGCGCGGCGCTCCTCGTCGAGGCTCACGACCTGCTTCTGGGACAGCAGGTCGAGCGCCATCTCGACCATCCCCACCGCGCCTTCGACGATCTTCTGCCTCGCCGCGATGATGGCGGTCGCCTGCTGCCGCTGCAGCATGACGCTCGCGATCTCGGGGGCGTAGGCCAGGTGGCTGATGCGGGCTTCGAGCACCTCGACGCCAGCCTGGGCCAGGCGATCCTGGATCTCCGTCTTGAGCTGGCCGGCGATCAGATCGGGATGGCTGCGCAGGGAGGTCTCGCCTTCCTCGTGCTGGTCATACGGGTAGTGCGTCGCGAGATTGCGCACGGCCGACTCGCTCTGGATGTGCACGAAGTCTTCGTAGTCATCCACCTGGAAGAGGGCCTCGGCCGTGTCCACGACGCGCCAGACCACGACGGCCGCGATCTCGATGGGGTTCCCGTTGTGGTCGTTGACCTTGATCTTCTCCGAGTCGAAGTTGCGGATCCGCAGCGAGACCCGCTTCGCGCTGTAGAAGGGGTTGGCCCATCGCAGGCCCTGCTCGCGCACCGTCCCCTTGTAGTCGCCGAAGAGCTGCAGGACCTTGCCCTCGTTTGGCGCGACCATGAACAGGCCGATGAGCGAGAAGGCGGCCAGGATCATCACGACGATGCAGGGCACGACCACGCGCGGTCCGGTGCTCGCGCCCGCGATGAGCGCGGCGAACGCGCCGGCGAGCGCGATGAGGGCGACGGGAAGCACGAGAAGGCCCGAGACGGTGGAGCGGAGCTGTTCGCGAATCATGCTGTCCTCCGAGGTGGGATGGGATTCGCAGTGATTACGAAGTGATATCACATCGGGTTCACGGATTGAAGCCCTTCCGGGCGTTGCTGTTTCGGCAATTCGCATGCTAGCCTCTCACTCGGAGCGGCTGGGTCCGCGCGGTGGCTCGCGCCAGCCGGCGGGCCAGGCGTCGGATCGGGGCATCGCGCCCCGGCACTCCGAGTGGGGGGCCTTGATCTCCACCCCCGGCGAGGAGATAGTCTCGCCGGTCTCCAGCCAACAGGGCTCGGTTCCCGGCCGCGTGCCGGCCTCGCCGGCTCGTCGCCTCTCACTACCCCAGGGGAACCTGGCGCCCGCTTCGGGTGTCGTTGACGCCGGCGAGCCCCTCGCGCGCCGCAACTCCCATGAAGAACCGACTCGCCTCCCTCCAGCGCCGCAACGAACGAAGCAAGGCCAGCTTCGTCGCCTCCATCGCCGTGCACGCGGTGATCGCCATCGTTCTGGTGCTCATCGCCGGCCGCGCGGTCAAGGAGAAGATCGAGGAGAAACGGCAGATCGTCCGTCTCGCGCCGCCGCCTCCGCCGCCTCCGCCGCCCAAGGGCGGGAAGAAGAAGCGGACCAAGGAGAAGACGATCGAGACGCCCAAGATCGAGATCCCGGTCCAGGTGCCCGTCGAGATCCCGAAGGAAGTCGTCAAGGAAGAGCCCGAGGTCGTGGAGGAGGACGAGGGCGAGGACGAGGGCGAGGAAGGCGGCGTCGAGGGCGGCGTCGAGGGTGGCGTGGTCGGCGGCGTGGTCGGTGGCGTCATCGGCGGCACGCTCGGCGGCGTGCTCGGCAACCCCCTCACGGACGAAGCCCGGAGCGAGCCCCGCCGCATCACGTCGGACATCACGCCGCCCGTGCTCGTGCATCGCGTGGAGCCTGACTACCCCATCATGGCCAAGCGCGCCAAGGTGTCGGGCGAGGTGATCCTCGAGTGCATCATCGACGAGGACGGGAACGTCGCCGTGCATCGCGTGCTGAAGCCCGTGGCCATGGTGCAGGAGTCCGCCGAGTCGGCGGTCAAGAAGTGGAAGTACAAGCCGGCGCTCATGGAGGGACGGCCCCAGGCCGTTTTCCTCATCGTCCGGCTCAAGTTCAACCTTTCGGGCTGAGAGCGCCGGCCCGCGCGAAGGAACTCGTGATCACGTACCGTTGAGCGGCGCGGCCGTCGCGCAGGAGCAGAGCATGGACAGTCAAGTCAGCTTTTCATTGATCGACATCGCGAAGCACATCTCCCCCGGGGGATGGCTGGTCGCGTTCACGCTTCTGGTGATGTCGATCTGGTCGATCCACGTGTTCATCGATCGCCTGCTCGCCTTCGCGAAGTCGCGCAAGCAGTCCCTGCGCGCGATGCACGAGTCCTACGAGCGTCTCGAGGAGGGCCACTTCGAGGAAGCCCTCGCCGCGACTCGCAAGTACCCGGGCGGGAACCTCGCGCGGATCATGGGCGCGGCGCTGGCGTCGGCCCTGACGGACAGGCGCCGCGGCGCGGCGCTGGATCTCGAGGCGGCGGAGCGCTCGGTCGAGAAGGAGCGCGGTCAGGTCACCTCCGGCATGCGCAAGGGCATGACCGTGCTCGCGACCGTGTCGGCCACGGCGCCGTTCGTCGGACTGCTCGGAACGGTCATCGGCATCATCGTGACGTTCCAGACGATGGGCAAGACTGGCCAGGGCGGTCTCGGCCAGGTCGCTGGCGGCATCGCCGAGGCGCTCGTCATGACGGCCTTCGGCCTTCTCGTCGCCATTCCCGCGGTGTGGATCTACAACTATCTCAACGGCAAGATCGAAGAGCTCCAGACCGACATCGACACCATCAAGGCCGAGATCATCGATCATCTCGCGCGGCCGGAGAAGCAGGATGCAAGCGCCAAGGCAGCCTCGCGCTCCTAAGAACGACATCAACGTCACGCCCCTCGTGGACGTGGTGCTGGTGCTCTTGATCATCTTCATGGTGATCACGCCCATGCTTCAGAAGGGCGCTGAGGTCGAGCTCCCGCTCACCGATCACCCCAAGAAGGCCGAGTCCATCAAGGAGCAGATCACCATCACCATCAAGAAAGATGGCGATCTGTTCTGGGAGACGACCGCCATCAGCGACGCTGATCTGTCCACCAAGCTGTCGGAGACGTACTCCGTCACGCCGACGGCGCCCATCTTCGTGAAGGGCGACAACGGCGCCAATTACGGGCGGGTCCGTCAGGTCATGAAGCTGATCCAGGACGCCGGGTTCCTGCAGGCGGGGATCATCACCAAGGAGACGAAGGAAGGGAAGGGCGTCTGACATGGCCTTCTCGACCGGAACCGGCAAGGGGCCGACGAGCGACATCAACGTCACGCCGCTGGTGGACGTGGTTCTCGTGCTGCTCATCATCTTCATGGTCGTGACGCCGCTCCTGCAGGTGAACCTGGAAGCGGACATGCCCAAGCCGCCAGAGGAAACGCCTCCTCCGCCGGATCCCAACGACCCGATCCAGATCGTCATCAGCGTCAAGCGTGACGGCACGTATCTCAACGCCGACAAGGTCAGCGACGACGAGCTCATGACGCGGCTGACCGGCATGATGAAGTCGCGCAAGAGCGACGACAAGATCGCCTTCGTGTCCGGCGAGGATGCTCTGGCTTTCGGGCAGGTCGTCCGCGTCATGGACATCTGCCGGGGCGCCGGCGTCAAGAGCGTCGGCGTCATCGATCCCATCCAGTAGCGTGAGGTGAGCGGCCCGGTGCGCGACGGCGTCCGCCCCGCGCCAGCCTGGCGGCGGGCGCTGGTGCTCCTCGTGGCGGTCGTGCTTCTCGCCCTGCTGGCATGGCGCCTGCCCGTCGGCGCGATGACGCTTCGCGTGCTCGAGGTCGCGCGGGAGGCGGGCGTCGCGGGTGGCGTGGCCTATGCCGGCGCGTACGTGCTGGCGTGCGTGCTCATGATTCCCGGATCGCTCCTCACCGCTGGCGCCGGCTTTCTGTGGGGAACGCTCGGCGGCCTCGTCGTCGTCATCCCCGGAGCCGTGCTCGGCGCGACGGCGGCCTTTCTCGTCGCGCGCACCTTCGGCAGGGGCTTCGTCGCCTCGCGCCTGGCCGGAAGCGCCCGCTTCGCGGCGATCGACAGGGCGGTGGCGCGAAACGGATTTCGCACGGTGCTCCTGCTGCGCCTGTCGCCCGTGCTGCCGTTCAACCTGCTGAACTACGCGCTGGGCCTCACCTCCGTGCGCCTGCGCGACTACGTGATGGCGAGCGCGCTCGGGATGCTGCCGATGACGGTCCTCATCGTGCGCGCCGGAGCGCTCATCACGGACGCGGCGCGCCTGCCCGACGCCGCGCCGACCGGCCCGGTGCGCATCGCGCTCGTGGTCGGCGGCGTGCTCGTCCTCATCGTGGTGGTGGCGCTCCTGACGCGAGCGGCGCGCCGGGCGCTCGCCGACGATCTGGCCCGGGAGCCGGGCGTGGGTGGTTCCGCGTGAGC
This sequence comes from uncultured Thermoanaerobaculia bacterium, assembly GCA_964613915.1. GTDB lineage: Bacteria > Acidobacteriota > JBCCFW01 > JBCCFW01 > JBCCFW01 > CAZTIW01. The sequence goes on along the minus strand of CAZTIW010000001.1, from coordinate 40,389 downwards.
GAGGCGCCCCTCTTCGGTCTCACCGACAGCCCGGACGACCGGCGCCTGATCGGGCACGTGCACCCGCCAGCGTGGCGCAATCCGGAGCCGGCGTGGGTTTACGACCTGGTGATCATCGGTGGTGGCACGGCGGGGCTGGTCTCGGCCCACGTCGGCGCGGCTCTCGGCGCGCGCGTGGCGCTCGTCGAGCGCGCCCTGCTCGGAGGCGATTGCCTCGTGACGGGCTGCGTGCCGTCCAAGGCCCTCATCCGGTCCGCGCGCGCGGCGGCCGAGGCGCGGGGGGGCGGCGCCCTGGGCGTTCGCGCGAACGAGGTCGAGGCGGACTCGCGCGGCGCCTTCGATCGCCTGCGCCGCCTGCGAAGCGACATCGCTGAGAACGACAGCGCGGCGCGTCTCGCGGCGGCGGGCGTGCACGTCTACTTCGGACCGGCGCGCTTCTCGGGCCCCGCCGCGCTGGACGTCGGCGGCACGGTCCTCCGATTCCGCCGCTGCGTTCTCGCGACGGGCGCTCGCGCGATGGTGCCGCCCGTCGAAGGCCTGCGCGAGGGCGGCTGCCTCACGAACGAGAGCGTCTTCTCGCTGGCCGAGGCGCCCGGGCGGCTTCTCGTGGTCGGTGGCGGGCCCGTGGGTTGCGAGCTGGGCCAGGCGTTCGCCCGACTCGGGACGCGCGTGCTGCTCGTGCAGCGCGGCGAGCGCCTGCTTCCGCGCGACGATGCCGACGCGTCGAGCGTCGTGGCGCGCGCGCTCGGGCGCGATGGCGTGGACGTGCGCCTGCTCACCGAGCTCGTGCGGGTCGAGCGCGCCGCGAGCGGCGCGAAGCGCGCGATTCTGCGCTGCGGCATGGGCGCGGAGGAACCGGTCGAGGTGGACGCCATCCTCGCCGCCACCGGCCGCAAGGCCAACACGGACGGCATGGGGCTGGACCTCGCGGGGGTGCGCCTGACGCGCGGCGGGTTCGTCGAGACGGACGATCACCTGCGCACGACCAACCCGCGGATCCTGGCGGCCGGGGACGTCGCGGGACGCTGGCAGTTCACGCATGCCGCGGACGCGATGGCGCGCGTGGCCGTTCAGAACGCGCTGTTTCCGATTCGCCGCCGGGTGTCGGGCCTCGTCATCCCGTGGTGCACGTTCACGGATCCCGAGGTCGCGCACGTCGGCCTCGATGCCGTGGCCGCGCGCGCCCGCGAGGATGTCGTGACGGTCAGCGCGCCCATGAGCTCGGTGGACCGGGCGATTCTCGACGACGCGACCGATGGCTTCGCCAGGCTCCACGTCCGCCGCCGCGGCGGGAAGATCCTGGGCGCCACGCTCGTGGGCGCGCATGCCGGCGAGAGCATCGCGGAGATCGCCCTCGCCATGCGCGCCGGCGTCAGCGCGGCGACTCTCGAGGACACGGTGCACTGCTATCCCACGCAGGCCGAGGCCCTTCGCCGCGCCGCCGCCGCCTACCGTCGCGGCAGCCTGAAAGCCTGGATGCCGCCCCTCCTCCGGCAGTGGTATCGCCTGCTGCGGTGACGGGGGCGCAGGTGCCGCCTGCGGATCGCCATGCGCCATGATCATGGCGTCTCATCTACGATGGGGCAGGAGAGACCAGTCATGTCCGCACCGCTCGAGGCCGTCCGGCCGATCACGATCGCGGAGATCCAGGACGCGCGGTCGCGCATCGCGACGGCGGTCGTGCGCACGCCGCTGGTGCGGCTCGATCTGGGGCCCGGACGACCTGACATCCGGCTCAAGCTCGAGAACCTGCAGCCCATCAACGCCTACAAGCTGCGCGGGGCGGCCAACGCCGTGGCGTCGCTGCCGGAGGCCGAGCGCGCGCGGGGCGTGTGGACCATCAGCGCCGGCAACGCGGGGCAGGGCGTGGCGTTCGCGGCGCGGCAGGCCGGCGTGCCCTGCACGGTCGTCGCCATCGAGACGGCGCCTGCCTCGAAGCTCGAACGCATGAAGGCGCTCGGCGCGAGGCTCGTGCTCGTGCCTTACGCGACCGCCTGGAAGGCCCTCGACGATCGCGCGTACCCGGGGGTCGAGGGCACGTTCGTGCACCCCTTCGACGATCACGCCTTCATCGCGGGGCACGCGACGATGGGGCTCGAGATCCTCGAGGACGCTCCGGACACGGCAGCGATCATCGCGGCGATCGGCGGCGGCGGGCTCGTCACGGGCGTCGGCAGCGCCGTGAAGGCGCTGAATGCCGGCGTGAAGGTCTGGGGGACCGAGCCCGAGACGGCCGCGCCGTTCGCGCGGTCTCTCGCCGCGGGTGAGCCGCAAGCCTTCGAGGGATGGACGGCGTCCTTCGTGGATGGCGCGGGGGGCCAGGGCGTGTTCCCGCGCATGTGGGAGCGCATGAAGCCGGTCGTGGACGGAAGCATCGTCGTGAGCCTCGCCGAGACCGCGCAGGCGATGCGCCTCATGGCGGAGAAGGCGCGCGTGATCTCGGAGGGCGCGGGCGCGCTGTCGCTCGCCGCAGCGCTCACCGGCAAGGCAGGGCCGGGGCCGATCGTCGCGATCGTCTCGGGCGGCAACATCGATCTCAGCAGGTTCTGCGAGCTCATCGCGTCCTGCGCGCCGAGTCCGTGAGGGCGGGAGGGGGCAGCGCCATGCCGCGCCAGGCAAGGTCGGCGCGGGCGTGACGGCCGAGCGGGCGCATGCCGCGGCGCGGCTCGTCGCCCTCGCCATGCTCGGGAGCTTGCAGCGCGAACTCGGCGACCTCGATCGCGTGACGTGCTGGCTGCGCGTGTTCGGCATGGTGAACTCGGCGCCGGGCTTCAGCCGCCAGCCGGAGGTCATCAACGGCTTCAGCGACCTCATCCTGGACGTGTACGGCGCGCGGCGCGGCACGCATGCGCGCTCCGCGGTCGGCATGGCCAGCCTTCCGTTCGACATCCCCGTCGAGATCGAAGCCGAGGTCGAGATCGACGGCGCCTGACCCGCCCGCCAAGAATGGCGCCAAAAATGGGGTCAGACCCCAAGGAAGTTTCGTGCAAGTTGCGGGGTGCAGCGAGGGGGGCAGGGGATGGCGGCCGGTCCGCGGATGGCCGCGCTTCGCTTGGGTGATCGCGCGTCGCCGCGCTACGATGGGCGACGGAGCGTCGCATGTCGCCTGTGGTCGTCGGAATGGTTGGCGTGGGGGTCTTGCTGGCGCTCGCGATGATCGGAGCGCCGCTCTGGGCGTGGGCGATCGCGGTCGCCGTCTTGCTCGCCCTCGCGCAAGCGCCCGCCTGGACGTTCGTCGTCGTGGCCATCCCCTTCGTGGCGCTGCTCGCCCGCCCGCTGCGGATGGCCCTCCTGACGCGCCCCATCCTCGCCATGGCGCGGCGCCTTGGCCTCGTGCCCACGATCTCGGAGACGGAGCGCGTCGCGCTCGCCGCCGGCACGACCTTCGTGGATGCCGAGTTCTTCACGGGGAGCCCCTCGTGGAAGCGCATCGCCGCCGAACCCTGGCCCGAGCTGTCCGCGCGCGAGCAGGCGTTTCTCGACGGCCCCGTCGCGCAGGCCTGCGCGATGGCGGACGACTGGGCGATCCGCGAGGCGCAGGACCTGCCGCCCGAGCTCTGGGCATTCCTCAAGCGCGAGCGGTTCTTCTCGATGATCATCCCCGAGAATCGCGGAGGTCTCGCGTTCTCGCCGCGCGCGCAGGCTGCCGTCGTCACGCGCCTGGGGTCGCACTCCATCCCGCTCGCCGTGACCGTCATGGTTCCGAACTCGCTCGGGCCGGCCGAACTGCTCGTTCACTACGGCACGCCCGAGCAGCAGGAGCGCTGGCTGCCGCGGCTCGCGCGCGGCGAGGAGATCCCGTGCTTCGCGCTCACCGAGCCCGAAGCCGGCTCCGATGCCGGCGGCATGCAGGCCAGCGGCGTCGTGGAGCGCTCCGACGACGGCGCTCCGCGCCTGCGCCTGTCATGGGACAAGCGGTACATCACGCTGGCGCCCGTCGCGACGCTCATCGGGCTGGCCTTCAAGCTGAAGGATCCCGAGAACCTGCTCGGTCACGGCGTCGAGCCCGGCATCACGTGCGCGCTCATCCCGGCCTCCACGAAGGGCGTCGAGATCGGTCGCCGCCATGACCCGATGGGCTCGGCCTTCCTGAACGGCCCGACGACGGGAAAGGACGTCGTGGTTCCGGTGGACGCCATCATCGGCGGCGCGGCCGGCGCCGGCAACGGCTGGCGCATGCTCATGGAGTGCCTCGCGAGCGGCCGCGCGATCTCGCTCCCGTCGCTGTCCGTCGGCACGGCCAAGCGCGTCGCGCGCGTCGCGACCGCGCACGCGGTCGTGCGCCGGCAGTTCGGCATGCCCATCGGTCGCTTCGAGGGCATCGAGGAACCGCTCGCACGAATCGCCGGTCACGCCTGGCTCATGGAGGCGACCCAGGTCACGACGTGCGGAGCGCTCGCTTCCGGCGGCAAGCCGTCGGTCGCGTCGGCGATCGCCAAGCACGCGCAGACCGAGGCCGCCCGCGCCGTCATCGCGGACGGCATGGACATCCTGGGCGGGGCGGGCGTCGTGCGCGGACCGCGGAATCTCCTCGAGGGCTACTGGACCGCCCAGCCCATCTCCATCACGGTCGAGGGCGCCAACATCCTGACGCGGAGCCTCATCATCTTCGGGCAGGGCGTCATCCGGTCGCACCCTCACGCGCAGGCCGAGGCCGACGCGATCGCGGCGAACGATGCCCCGGGACTCGATGCCGCTCTCTGGCCGCATGTCGGCCTGGTGATCCGGAACCTGGCGCGCGTGATCGTCCTGTCACCGACGCGCGGCTGGTTCGTGCTGGACGGTCCGGATGGTCCCGCGCGGTCCGCTTGGCGGCGCGTGCGCTGGGCGAGCGCGAGCTTCGCGCTGTTCGCGGACGTCGCGCTCGGCGCGCTGGGCGGCGATCTCAAGCGTCGCGAGAAGCTGACGGGTCATCTCGCCGACGTGCTCTCGGCGCTCTACCTCGCGACGTGCGCCATCAAGCGGTTCGAGAGCGAGGGGCGCCGGAGCGAGGACGAGCCCTTCCTGCGATGGGCGACCGAGGAGTGTTTCGCGCGCGCGCAAGCCGGCTTCGACGCGGCTCTCCGGAACTTCCCGGTGCCGCTCGTCGGCGCGATCCTGGCGGGTCCGATTGCCCTGTGGTCACGCATGAACCCCTGGTCTCGCGGGCCCTCGGACGCCCTCGGCCATGCGCTCGCGCGCGCTTCGCAAGAGCCTGGCACGTTGCGCGACCGGCTTCTGGCCGGCGACTTCGTTCCGCGCGAGGACGGTGACGCGCTCCGCGGGCTCGAGGCGGCGTTCGCCCTCGCTCACCGCTCGCAGGCGGTGACGGATCGCCTGAAGCAAGCCATGCGCGCCGGCAAGATCGAGCGCGGGGATGTCGAGGACGCGCTCGACGCGGCGCTCGCCGCGGGCGTGATCACCGGTGAGGAGGCTGCCCTCGTGCGCGCGGCGCGCGAGGCGCGGCGCGCCGCGATTCAAGTGGACAGCTTCCCGCCGCCCTGAGGCGCGCGAGCGGATCGCGCCGTTCGCGCGGCGCCGTTGCCGCGCTTCCGGCGCGAGGCGCGAACGCGCTCGGCGTGGCGCAGCCATCCTGTCGTGACCACCTCCGTGCCCGCGGTGCGCAGCTCGGCGGCCGAGCCGAGGGCGATCGACTCCAGCAGCGCGCGCTGTCCCGCGAGGCACGCCGTGGTCCGGCCGCGCCCGGTCGGCGATCGGGCGTGCGTGGCGAGGACCAGCCGCGCGCCCGACGCGAGCGCCTCGCGCACGGCGGGCCAGTCCGCGAGGTCGGCCGCGAGCCGGTCGGGTGAGGTGGTGGGCGGGGACGCGGGCGCCGCGCTCCAGGTGATCGTGCCGCGCTCGCTCGTGCCTCGGGCTCCCGCGAGGCCGTCAGCGCGCGAGGCCATGTCGTTGATGAGCGCGGCAGCGGCGTCGTCCGGCGCCTCCGCTTCCATGGAGGCGATCAGGACGCTCGGATCGGTGTCCGGCCCGCACCGGAATCGAAGCGCCGGCTGGCGGTGACGCACGAAGGAGGGGAGGAGGCCGGTGCGCGCCAGCACCCACGCCGTGACCACGATCGGGATGAACAACGCGAAGGGCGGCACCATCATGGCCGCGGCGACCAGGCCGAGCAGGACGACCGCCCAGGCAGAGCCGCGCCCCGGCGCGGACGTTGCGGAGGGCGCTGCGTGAGGGGACGGCGGCGGCGGTGTTTTCGCGAGGGGCGTCATCGGGCTCCGAGCCGCCAGAGGGCGCGGCGGTCGCGGGGGCGCGCGGCGACGCAAGGATAGCCTGCCCGGCTCCCCTCGGCCGCGGCCGGGCCGGCGGCCTTGCGCGCCGGCGCCGGTCCTGCTACGTTTGCATCATGACGCAAGCACGCAAGCGGCTACCAGCCACGCCCCGCGCCGCCGGGCGCATCACGGCGGACCTCGATCGGCGGCTCGACGCCCGCCTGTTCAAGGCTCTTTCCGACCCGACGCGGCTGGTCCTGCTGGCGTGTCTGGCCAAGTGCGCTCGCCCCTGCACCGTGACCGAGGTCGCCGAGTGCTGCTCGGTGGACTTCTCGGTCGTCTCACGGCATCTCGCCGCTCTGGCCGAGGCCGACGTGCTCGACGTGCGGAAGGTGGGCCGCGAAGTGCACTACAGCGTCCCGCACGAGCGCCTGGCGGATCGCTGGCGCGCGCTGGCCGATGCGTTCACGGCCTGCTGCGGCGACGCGGCGGGCGTGTCGTGTTGCGCTGGCCGCACGCCGTCGAAGTGACGGTCTCCCGATCCTCGACAACGAATCCACGAACGTCCCAAGGAATCCACGACATGACGACCCCTGACTCCCCGACGCCATCCTCCTCGTGTTGCGGCCCCGCGTCCGCGCCGGCCCCGGCCGCCACCGCGTCCACGTCTTCCTCCTGTTGCGGCCCGGCGAGCCCTGCGACGCCTGGGGAGGCGGGCGCCTCTCCCGATCAGGTGCGCGACCGCGTGCGCGCGGGGTACTCCGAGATCGCTCGCGCCGGCTCGTGGTCGTCGCTGCCGGTCACGCCCTCCGAAAGCTCCTGCTGCGCGCCGGCCGAGAGCGCCTCCGGCGGCGGCTGCTGCGGTCCCGAAACCCTGACGCCCGAGCAGGTCGCGCTCGCCGTCGGGCACACGTCCGAGCAGCTGGCGCAGCTCCCGGCGGGCGCGAACATGGGGCTGTCCTGCGGCAATCCGACGGCACTCGCGGCGCTGAAGCCCGGCGAGACGGTGCTCGACCTCGGCTCGGGCGGCGGCTTCGACTGCTTCCTGGCCGGTCCGCGCGTGGGCGCCTCGGGTCGCGTGATCGGCGTGGACATGACGCCGGACATGGTCGCCCGCGCGCGCAAGAACCTCGAGCACTACCGCCGCTCGTCCGGGCTCGACAACGTCGAGTTCAGGCTCGGCGAGATCGAGAACATCCCCGCCGGCGATGCCCAGGTGGATGTGGTCATCTCGAACTGCGTGCTGAACCTCTCGCCGGACAAGCCACGGACGTGGCGCGAGATCGCCCGCGTGCTCAAGCCCGGCGGTCGCGTCGCCGTGTCGGACCTCGTGCTGCTGCGCCCGCTTCCCGCGGATGTCGCGGCGGATGTCGAGGCGCTGGTCGGTTGCGTCGCGGGGGCGTCCCTGGTGGACGACGTGCGCGAGCACGCGCGCGCCGCCGGGCTGACCGCAATCGACATTCGCCTGAAGCCCGAGTACGTGGCGGCGTTCGTGAACTCGGGCGACGCGCTCTACGCGCGCATCGCCGAGAGGCTTCCGCCCGGCCTGACGGCCGCCGACTTCGTCTCGAGCGCCGAGATCGTCGCGGTTCGCTGAAGGTCTCGCTCCGGGTGGTCACCGTCCTGCGCCGGCCCGCGCGGGACCGTGGCCACCCGCCCCCGGACACGGCATGCTGCCACGCATGCCCGCGCGGGAGGACGACGACACCCAGGCGCCCGGCGCGTCCATGCGCGCGGGGCCCTGCCGCGCCATCCGCCGTCTCGGCGCCGGCGGCATGGGAACCGTGTTCCTCGCCGAGATGGTCGAGGACCGTCCCTACGCCGCGGCAGGCACGCTCGTCGCGCTCAAGGTCCTGCATCGCGCCGCCAGCGAGGAGAACGCGGACCTCGCGCGCTTCCGCCGGGAAGCCGCCATCGGCCAGGCGGCGCGCGGCGACGCCATCGTCAGGACTCACGAGTGGGGCGAGGGTCTCGAGTCCGGCGAGGCGCGCCCGTGGCTCGTCATGGAGCTCGTGGAGGGCCGATCCGTCCGCGAAGTGCTCCAGGAGATGGGGCGCCTGCCCGAGCCGCTCGTCCGCCACCTGGGCGCGCGGACGGCGCGAGGCCTCGCCCAGCTTCACGCGGCTGGCATCATCCATCGCGACGTGAAGCCCGCGAACGTCGTCATCACGCCCGAGCATGCCGTCAAGCTCACCGACTTCGGCATCGCGCGCCGGCTGGCGGACTTCAACGACCTCACCGAGGCCGGACACTTCGTGGGCACGCTCAGGTATGCCGCGCCCGAGCAGCTTCGCGGGCTCCCCATCAGCAACGCGTCGGACCTGTATGGCCTCGGCGTCATGCTGTTCGAGGCCGCGACTGGCGCCGTGCCGTTCGATCGCACGGCCGCGGACGACGGCCTCGCTCCGGGCAGCGCCATCCCTCGCGCGGCCGAGCGGCATCCCGACATCAGCGCGCTCCTCGACGAGGTGATCGCGGATCTCCTCGCGCCCCTGCCGGCGCAGCGCCCGGCCAGCGCGTCGCTGGTCGCCGAGATCCTCGAGTCGGGCGAGCGCCACGCCTGGTGGCGCGAGCGCGAGACCCTCGCGAGCGAGCGCGCCGTGCGCCGGCGGCCGCGCGTGGCGACCGACCGCGATGTCGCGATGGTCGGTCGCGAGGCGCCCCTGGCCGGTCTCGTCGCCGCCGTCCGCGATGTCGCGGCCGGCCGCGGCGGCGCGTGCGTCGTGCACGGCGAGGCCGGGCTCGGCAAGACGCGCTTGCTCGCCGAGGTCGTGCTCGCGTGCGAGCGCGAGAACCTGGACGTGGATGTCCTCGCCGCCTCGCACGCGCCGGGTGATGCCGCCGCGCGGCTCGACGGCGTGCAGGCCGCGATCGTGAATCACTTCGGCGCCTCGCGGCTGCGCGCGGGGCTCGCCCGCGTCGTGCGCTCGCGGACGGCGCTCGTGCCCGCGTGGGCCGCGATGCTGGCGGACGATCCCGCAGAGCTCGCCACGCCCGGCGGGGATGCGCTGACCGCCGACGCGATCGAGGACCTCGTCAGCGAGACCGTGCGGAACCTGGCCGCCGAGCGTCCCGTCGTCGTGCTCGTCGAGGACCTTCACTTCGCGGGTCCCCTCGCACAGCGCCTTCTCCGGCGGCTCTGGCGCGACGCGGCACGCGCGCCGGTGCTGGTCATCGCGACGAGCCGGCACGAGCCAGCGGGGGAGTTGCGCGAGGCGCTCGAGGCTTCGGGCGGCAGCTTGATGCCGCTGACGCGACTGACGGGCACCGACGTGCAGCGCATCATCGAGCTCCTGCTGGGCTCGGAAACCATCGCGGCCGGTCTCGCGCCGAGCCTGGTCGAGCGCTCCGACGGCAACCCGTTCTTCGTTCTCTCGCTGCTCGATCAGATGCGCGAGAGGCGCGTCCTCGAGAAGTCCCTCGACGGCTCGTGGCGCTTGCGAGGGAAGCCGACCGATCTCGCGGTGCCCGGCTCACTCGCGGGGATCCTCCGCGCGCGCCTCGACGCGCTGGACGACGATCATCGCCAGATCCTCGACGCCGGCGCGGTGCTCGGCTTCGAGTTCGACGCCGCGGTCCTGGCGCGCGTGCTGGAGCGTCCCGCGCTGTCGATCCTGCAGGCGCTCGCGCAGGTGCAGCGCCGCTCGGGCGTCGTCACCGGGCATGGCGCGCTCTTTCGCTTCGATCACCACATGCTGCAGGAAGTCGCCGTCGCCGCGATGCCGGCGGCGCTCCGGCAGGAGCTCCATCGGCGCATCGCCCTCGTGCTCGAAGAGGACGCCGCGCGCGACGGCGCGTCGGTCTCGGGCGATCTGGCGGTGCGGCTGGCCACGCATTGGCTTCGCGCGCAGGAGTCCGCTCGGGCGCGGCCGCATCTCCTGCCGGCGGTTTCGGCGCTCGAGAGCCGGCTCGACGCGGACGGCGTGGCCCGTCTCGGACAGCTCGTCCGCGACGTGACGGGCGGCGAGAATCCGTTCGAGGGCTCCGCGCGCCACGGCGACGCGGACGATAGGCTGCGCGGCATCCGCTGGCAGCTGCATCTCGGGCAGGCGGCCTACCTGCGGGGCGAGCTCGACAGCGCGGCGCGCAGCGCGCGGCTCTGCCTCGCGAGCGCGGGAAGCCCCGTCCCCGAGGACGCTGCGCGCCGGGCCGGCGCGCTGCTGCGTCCCGCCATGCGCCAGGCGGCGCATCTCGCGCTGCCGGCGATCCTGACGCGCGCGCTGAGCCCGGCGCGCCAGCGCCTGCACCGCGAGGCCGCGCGCGCGGCCGGGCTCCTGGCTCTGGTGCATGCCTCGACGGGCGATGCGGAGGGCTACGTCCTCGCGAGCCTCACCGCGCAGAACCTCGCCGAAAAGGGTGGTCGCGACAGCGCCGTGGCGCTCGGGAGCCTCGGGGCCACGGCCGCCTCGCTCCGCATGCGGCCGCTGTCGCGCCGGTACTTCGCGCGCGGTCGCGCGGCGGCCACGGGCCGCGATCGCGACACGGTGGATGTCGTGCTCTTCGAGGCGGCGGCCGCGTTCAGCGCGGGCGATCTCGCTGGCTGCCAGCGTCTCGTCAGCGAGGCCTTCGATCGCGCGACGGCCGCGAGCTACCGGCTCGGGCGCGAGCGAGCCTGCCTCTGGCGAGGCACGATCGCCGCGACGCTGGGACGATTCGAGGACGCGGAGCGCGAGTACGACATGGCGCGCGGCGAGGACGTCGTCCTGGCCACGGGCGCGCACGGATCGATGTCGGTGCTCGGCGTCGCCTCGGCGCTTCTCTCGCAACTGCGCATCGAGGATGCCGCCGTCGCGCTCGACGAGGCCGCCGCGCAGGTGGCGGGCAGCCCGCTCATGCGCGCCGTGTGGTCGGGCCTGAGCGCGCGCCTGGCCGGTCTCCAGGGGGACGACGTGACCGCTCGCCGCCACGCCGTCACGGCGGTTGACCTGGTGGCGGGACATGAGATGGTCGTGCTGGCGGGCATGGACGCCCCGCTCCAGGACAGCACGCGCGTCCTGCTGGACGCGCTGGAGCGCGCGCGTGCGGCGGGCTCGCACGACGCCGACGCCATCGCGCACGACGCGCGCCGGGCGCTGGCGTGCCAGGAGCGCTGGGCTCGCCTGCATCCCGTGCGCTGGCCGCGAGCGCTGCTCCATCGTGCGCGACTCGGCCGGCTGGATGGCGACGAGGGGCGCCGCGTGATCGCGCGGCTCGAGCAGGCGCGCGCCGTCGCGAGCGATCGCGGGCTGCCGCTGGACGAGGCGCTCGCGCTGCTCGAACTCGCGCGGCTGGAGGCGACCTCGGCGTCTCCCGACGGCAAGGCGGGCGACGCGTGTGCCGGCCGCACGCTGGCGGAGGGCGCGCTGCGCGCGCTCGCGGGCTTGCAAGCCCCCGAGGTGATGGGCGCGTGCCACGCGGCGCTCGCGGCCATGCGCGCGCTCGACGCCGACGATCCAGACAGCACGCTGGTCCGGTGACGGGGCATTGGCCATTTGGCCGCTGGCCCGCTTGACACGCACGCGGGACGGGCGCTCAATGCTCATGAAGCATCGCTTGACGCTGATGGCTACATGGGAGGGGGACGCTTCGGGAGGGACCGATGCCATCAGTTGCATGCCTTGCATGATGTAGCAAGGATTGCCTTTCTCGGGACGAGCCGCTCGGCGCGGACGTCGGGCGGGGGGCGGCGGTCACGCGGCGGCCGGGCCGAGGCCCGTCGCGGGCTGTCGGCGCGGTGGCTGCGCGAGCCCTCGGGTCAGACGGCGTACCTGAGCGCGTGCCGGGTGCAGCGAGGGATGCAGCGCGTCTCGATTCCGCGGAAGCAGGACGCGCGGAGCGGCTCCGGTAGCGGCACGAGGGTCGGAAAGAGCCGCCGGGAGAGGATCTCTCGGGTCGTCACGCGACGGGACGTCAGCCGCAGCGCCTGCGCTGGCGCGATGCTGTCGCTCCGGCGCTCCGAGCGGCGCTGCTGGAAGTTCCGCCAGAGCTGCGTGACGGCGGCGCGCTCGATCGTGCCCTGTCGCCTCCTGGAGAATGGGATCGTCGCACGCTCGTGGTTGGAGCCGCAGTGACGGACCAGCCGGTCGAAGAGGTCCACGGCGAACAGGGGGTTGTTCCGGTTGCGATCACGGCGCGAGCTCACCGCGTGATGCTCGATCCGGTGAGGCAGCCGGCGGAACGCTCGCGGGCAGGCCCGGTGCTCGTCGGAGTGCACCACGAGGTCCTCGCCGGCCGGGGCCACCAGGCAGACGAGCTGCTCGACCGACCGGCGCGTGGCCTGCGGATCCGCCTTGCCGGGCTGCGCTTCCAGCAGCGCGCTTCGCTTCTTCTGGCCGGCCGTCACACCATGATTCGCATGCGGCCGCTCTCGCGCCGGTCCTTCGCGCGCGGTCGCGTGGCGGCCACGGGCCGCGATCGCGACACGGTGGATGTCGTTCTCTTCGACGCGGCTGCCGCATTTAGCGCGCGCGACCTCGCGGGCTGCCAGCGTCTCGTCAGCGAGGGCTTCGACCGCGCGACGTCCGCGAGCTACCGGCTCGGGCGCGAGCGGGCCTGCCTCTGGCGCGGCACGATCACCGCCTCGCTGGGGCGCTTCGACGGCGCGAAGCGCGAGTGCGACATGCTGGCGAACTCACCGGAGCGGCCGCTCCGCGCGTGCGCGGGATCCGCCGGGAGCGCTGCGAGGGCCTATTCCGGGACCAGCTCGGCGAGCCAGTCGCGCGGACGCAAGTAGTCGGCCAGGCGCGACTCCGGCGAGCCCGGTTCCGGCCGCCAGTCGTAGCGCCATGCGGCAACGGGCGGCATGCTCGTGAGGATGGACTCTGTCCTGCCTCCGGACTGGAGGCCGAAGAGCGTCCCCCGATCCTGCAAGAGGTTGAACTCCACGTAGCGCGCGCGGCGAAGTGCGAGGAATTCCCGCTCGCGCTCGCCGTACGGGTCGCCACGTCGCCGCTCGACGATGGGCAGGTATGCGTCGAGGTAGGCGTGTCCCACGGCCAGAATCAGCGCGAAGCAGTCGTCCAGGGAAACCATCCCAGGGAGCGAGCCCGGCGCCAGGTCGTCCACGAACAGTCCGCCGACGCCTCGCGACTCTCCGCGATGGCGAAGGAAGAAGTACTCATCACAGCGATCCTTGAGCTGGCGATGGATGGCGGGGTGGAAGCGGTCGCATGCGTCCCGCGCCACCGCGTGCCAGTGCAGCACGTCCTCGTCACGCGGATAGCACGGGGTCAGGTCGAAGCCGCCACCAAACCAGCCTGGCTCGCCGTCGACGCTCAGGGCGCGCACGTTCATGTGGCTGGCCGGCACGTGCGGATTGCGCGGATGAACCACCACGGAGACGCCGCAGGCCGTGAAGGGCCTACCGCGCATCTCGGGCCTGGCCGCCGTCGCGGCGGCAGGCAGCGCCGCGCCGGCAACGCTGGAGAAGCTCGCGCCGGCGCGCTCGAAGACTCGGCCGCCATCCAGGCAGCACGTGACGCCCTGCCCCGAAAGCGGCTCGCCGCCGGGTCGCGTCCACTGGTCGCGTCGAAAGGACCCGCCGTCAAGCGCTCCGAGGCTCGAGACCACCCTCGAGTGGAGAGCTCGGAACGTCTCGATGCAATCGGGCATGGGCGCGCGCGGGCCCTGGGATGGCGCGGATGTCATGGAGCGGCACCGGGGCCGATCAGGCGTGCGAGCACGTCGGCCATGGACGGTTCGCCATTGGGCGCCGGCACCAGCGTCAGCTCCTTGCCGCCTGCCTCCCGGAAGATCTGGCGGCCGCGAATGCCCATCTCCTCGAGCGTCTCGAGGCAATCGGAAACGAACGAAGGGCATGCCACGACCACGCGTTGCGCGCCTTGCTGCGCGAGCTTCCGGAGGACATCGGTCGTGTCAGGCGCGAGCCACTCGCTCCGGCCCAGGCGCGACTGGAAGGCCACGTGCCAGCGATCGGGCGGCAGGCTCAGGCGATCGCCAAGGCCACGCGACGTCGCCACGCACTGCGCTCGGTAGCACGCCGCGTTGCCAGCCCCGAGCGTCAGGCAGCATGCCGAGCGCGCCCCGCCCTCGCATGCGTGTCCGTTTCGGGCGAGGGCGCGGACGTGGCGCACCGGAAGCCCGTGGTAGCTGAAGACAACGGGATCAGCGCCCCCACCGCGCGACGCCGCGATCCGGCGCGCCACGACATCCAGGTAGCCCGGATCGCTGTAGAACGGTTGCACGACCCGGATCGCGGGAACGCGAAGGAGCCGGCCGAGCAGGCGGTACGACTCCTCCAGCGCAGCTCCTGTCGAGGAGGATGCGTATTGCGGATACAGCGGTACGAGAACGACGTGGCCGATCCCTTCGTCGTCGATCCGGCGCACGGCGTCGGCAAGCGACGGTGATCCGTAGCGCATGGCTGGCAGGACCAGGGCATCGGGCATGCGCTCGCTCAGGCGCAGGGCGAGTTCGCGCACGTGAACCAGGAGCGGGGATCCGTCGGGCGTCCAGATGGCGCGATATGCCCGCGCGCTGCGCGCTGGACGAAACGGGAGGATCACCCCGCGCAACAGCGCGAACCGCACGACAGGATGCACGTCGAGCACGCGAGGATCGCCGAGGAACTCAGCGAGGAAGCGGCGCACAGCGGCAGGAGTGGGAGCATCGGGCGTCCCCACGTTGATCAGGAGCACCGCGCGGCGGCGAGTCAGGGCGGCCTGCGCGCGTGCTGTCATGGTCCCCTCCGGTACATGTAGCCACGGCCCCTTGCCGTCAGGATGCGTTCCGGTTGCTCGGGATCGAGTTCGAACAGCCGGCGGAGCCGCAGGATGAAGTTGTCCACGGTCCGGTCGGTGGGAAACGCGTCCATTCCCCATGCTGCTTCGAGCATGTCCGCGCGGCTGAGGACTCTCCCCTCGTTCGAGATCAGGAGTCGCAGGAGTCGCAGCTCCTTGTCGGACACGACGCACTCGCCCTCGCTCGTCATGGCCAGGCCCGAGTCCAGATGGATCCAGTACTGGCCCTGGCCGAAGACATGGCGCGGGCTCGCCGCCGTCGCCACGCCCGCCCGGCGAAGGAGGGCGCGCACGCGTGCCATCAGTTCAATGACGTTGAACGGCTTCGTGACGTAGTCATCGGCGCCGGTATCGAACCCGCGCACCTTCGCGGTCGTCTCGCCGCGCGCGGTGAGCACCATCACGGGCGCGCTGAAGCCCGCGGCTCGCGCCCTGCGCAGGAGATCCATGCCGTCGCCATCGGGGAGCATGACATCCACGATCATGAGGTCCACGCCGCCGTCCATGAGCGCGGACAGGCCTTCCTGCCACGTGGCGGCCACCACGACCGCGTAGCCGGCAGCCTTGAGGTTGAGGGCGACCAGGTCTCGCACCAGGGCCTCATCCTCGACGAGCAGCACGCGCTCGCTCATGTCGGCCTGCTCCCGGTTGCCAGCGGAAGTTCCAGGATGAACCTGGTCCCGCGTCCGGGCCCGTCGCTCTCGGCTCGGAGGTCGCCCCCGAGCGCTCGTGCCAGCTGGCGCGAGATGTGAAGCCCGAGACCGCTGCCATGCGTCGCGCCGCGAGCGTCACGCTCGAACGGCTCGAAGATCCGCTCGGCCTGGCCGGGCTCGAGGCCGACGCCGCAATCGGCCACGACGATGCGCCAGCCGCACGCCGCCGGCTGCTCGATCACCTGGATGTCGCCGCCGCCGTGCTTTCTGGCGTTGTCGAGGAGGTTCTCGAGTATCACGCGCACGGAGTCGGCATCGGCGAGGACCGTGGCATCCGGCGGCGGATCGGCGCGCAGAATCGGCTCGGCGCCCATCGTGCGTCGGCGGTGCTCGAGCACGTCGCTGACCAGATCACGCGCTGAAGCGGGCCGCCGGGCGGGGGCCGGACGCGCGCTCACGCGCCGGTAGGCAAGATGCGTCTCGACCAGGTGCTCGAGGCGGGCCGTTTCCAGCAGACCTTGCTCGAGGAGTTCCGCGCGCCGCGCTTCGGGTATCGTGCCGATCTGAAGGCTCTGCAGGAGGGCCTTGACGCCGGCGATTGGAGTCTTGAGTTCGTGCGCCGTGAACTGCAGCAGGCGTTCGAGTCGCTCGCCGGCGCGGCGACGGCCGCGAGCCACCAGGAAGAGCGCGCAGACGCAGACCAGCAGCAGAGCGGCGAAAGCGGACCCTTCCCACGAGATCATGACCAGGTGACGGCTGGCGCGCGAGGTCGCGTCCGCCAGCGCCTGTGCTCGTGCGGGCCCCTCCGGAATCGTGGCGCGGGCCAGCTCGCTGTCGAGGTCTCTCACGTGGATGATGAGGCGGCGCGCGAACACGCCCCACCAGGCCAGCAGGACGGCGATGACCGTCGCCGCTGCCAGGAAGGCGGCAGTTTCGCTCCATGCCTTGCGGCGTTCTTGACGTCGGGTCACGCTTGCTCGGGGGTCGGCGCGCTGCGCATGTGGATGGAGGGAGAGGCCTCAGCTCCGGCTGCGTCCGCTGCGGGAACGCCTGCGCCTGCGAGCGCGGCCCCGAGGCAATCCGCGAGGTCGTCCACGTCTTCCATGCGGTGCGCGGCGCAGAGAAAGCCTACCTCGTGGGCCGACGGCGGCAGGTAGTGGCCCGCGTCGAGCCAGGCCGAGTGTGCGGCTCCGAACGCCCTGACGGCGCTGGGCGAGATGTCCTCGGGGCGGTACGGTAAGTCAGCCAGCGCGTCCAGATGGGGCCAGAACATGCTCCCTTCCTGGGCCAGCGGAATCCCGCGATGGGCCGCCAGCGCGCGCAGGCGCGTCGCGAGGGCAAGGACATGCGCGTGTGCCGCGCCATCCCGCAGCGCGTCCAGCGTTGCGATGCCTGCCGCGAGCGCGACGGGATTCCCCGCGCACGTGCCGGCGTGGTAGGTGCCGCCAAGCGGCGCCAGGCGATCGAGCAGCGAGGCGGGACCGGCGACCGCCCCGACAGGCAGTCCGCCGCCGATGATCTTGCCGAGCGTGGTCAGGTCGGGAGTCACGCCGGCGAGGCGCTCGCTCCCACCCCAGCCGGACCTGAACCCCGTGATGACTTCGTCGAAGATCACGAGCGAGCCGTGCGCGCGGGCCAGGTCTGCGACCGACCGGAGGAACCCGGGACGGTGGGGCAGCAGGCCCTCGTTCGCTGGAACCGGCTCGACGATCACGGCAGCGATCGTCTCGCCGTGCTGGCGGAACGCCTCGGCCACCGCCTCGAGATCGTCGAGGCGGACGACGATCGTCTCGGCCGCCACGGCCGCGGTGACGCCGTCACTGCCGGCCAGGCCGAGCGTCGCGATGCCGCTGCCAGCGCGCGACATGACGCCGTCCGAGTGACCGTGATAGCAACCGGCGAACTTCAGCAGGAGAGCCCTGCCCGTGCCTGCGCGGGCGATGCGCACGGCGGTCATGACCGCTTCGGTGCCCGAGCAGGTGAAGCGGACGCGCTGCGCATGCGGCAGCGCGTCGAGAAGCCGCTCGGCGAGGTCGGCCTCGAACCGGTGGCACGCGCCGAACCCCAGCCCGTCCGCGGCCGCCCGCTGAACGCCCTCCACGACCGCCGGGTGCGCGTGGCCGAGGATCATGGCGCCCCACGCAAGGCACCAGTCCACCCGCCACGCGCCGTCCTCGTCCTCGACGCGCGCGCCCGCCCCGCGGCGCAGGAATCGCGGCGTTCCGGTCACGGAGGAGAACGACCGGACCGGGCTCGACACGCCGCCCGGAAGGCAGCGACGAGCGCGGTCCAGCAGCGCTTCAGAACGGCTGAATGAAGGCATCTTCCGGACCCAGGTGGGGAAGCGGTGAATCCAGGCTCGCCAGCGCAGCGAGCGCCTGGCTCACGTGCCTGGCGTCCGGCCGGGACGAAGGGAGCGGGATCGCGCCGGCCAGCCAGCGGCCGTCGCGTTGCAGGCTGAGATGGACCACGTCGCCATCCACGTAACAGCCCAGGGGCGACGAGCAGCCGCCCTCCAGGGCGCGCAGGAACTCGCGCTCCGTCCCGCACGCGGATCGCGTCGCGGCGTCGTCCAGCTCGCCGAGCAGCTCGGCCGCCTCGGCATCGTCGGCGCGAGCCTCCACGGCGATGGCGCCCTGTCCGGGCGCCGGATGCCAGATCCTGGGATGAAGCGCGAATGCGGCAAGACCGGAGAGATCGAGTCCGAGCCGCTCGAGGCCGGCCGCGGCCAGGATGATTGCGTCGTGGGCTCCCTCGCGCAACCGCTGAACGCGCGTCGGCACGTTGCCCCGAAGCGGGATCGCCACGGCCTGAGGCGCGAACGCCGCGAGTTGAGCCTCCCGGCGCAGCGACGACGTCCCGACGCGCGCTCCGCTTCGAAGCGGAAGCTGGCCCGGTCCGGCAGGCCGCACGGCGCCCGGACGCGCCAGCAGGACATCGCGCGGATCCGCCCGCCGGAGGATGGCCGCGAGATGCAGGCCGCCAGGCAGTTCCACGGGCAGGTCCTTGAGCGAGTGCACGGCCCAGTCAATCACGCGGTCGGCGAGCGCTGCCTCGAGCTCGCGCGTGAAGAAGCCCTTCTCGATGCGGCCCGCCAGGCGCTCAGCCTTGTTGACATCGCCCTCCGTGACGATCACTCGCTCGCGGATGCGAGGGGCGGACTTGCCGCGATCGATCGCGCGTTGCTCGAGGAGCTGCTCGACCAGGGCGGACTGGCGTCGCGCCAGCGCGCTCGCGCGCGTCCCCGCAACGTACTCGCGCGTCATGATGGGCGCACCCACTCGTTGCGGACGCGATCCATCACCTGCCTGGCGAATGACGCGCAGGCCTTGCGCACCTTCTCGGCGGAGGCAGGGGGGAGGTCTTCAAGGAGCGGCGGCAGCGTCCGCGCGAGGAAGTCCCTGCGATCCGCGTCCAGCCGAGTCATGGCTTCAGCCGCGGGGCGCGCCGCCAGGCGGGCGGCAAGCCGGCGTGTCATGTCGGCGGCTGCGCGCTCGAGCCACGCGCGGCTGTCGGCGTCGAGCCTGTCACCCCGGCCCGCAAGGAGCGTCTCGAGGTCCACGAGATCCCACCCCGTCGCGCGCGCGATCTGGGCCGGTGCGCCGACATCAATGACGAGCGGCCCGCGAGTGCCCTGCATGCGGTCCGGCAGGACGATGTGCGGCGCCGGAGCTCCCGTGCACGCGATCACCACGTCATCGGTCTCGCGGAGCGCATCGAGTTCGGACGCGTCACGGCCGATCATGCGCGGCGCATAGCCGGACGCGACGAGCGCGGCGCGCACGCCGCTGCCGATGGCTCCCCGCCCCACGACGGTCACCCGTGCGCCGGGTCCGACGCCGCGGCGGCGGAGCTCGTTCACGATGAGTGTCTGCACCCCACGCGTGCCGCGCGACAGGCCCCTGCGGCGGCGGTCCCCGATCACTTCCTGGACTCCGCGCCAGCAGGCGTGCAGCACGCGATCGGTCCGACCTGCTCGATGCGCCGCCTCGAACGCGGCCAGAACCTGCCGACCGACCGCGGCTTCGCCTTCCGCGACCGAGTCCAGGCCCAGCGACACGCGCAGCAACGTGCGCACGGCGTCGTGGCCGGTCCGCGCGCGAAGGCGCGCGCCCGGCACGCGCACCGCGATCGCTCCGCGCAACAGCTCGGCGGCCCACTCGGGCCGAGGCGAAGACACCAGCCACTCGACGCGCGAGCACGTGGCGAGGACCACGGCGCCCGTCGCGTGCCCGCCCTCGATCAGCTCATGCGCGGGACCCGAGCCCTCGGACTCGAGCTCGGCGAGCCGCGCGCGCTCCGCCGTGCCCGCATGGCGATGAGTGGCCCCGACGAGCGCGAGGGGGAGAGCGTCGCCTGCGGCGATCGCACGGATCGACGGCAAGTGCTCGCGAGCGGCTGGCGGTCGGAGGCTCCGGGTGGCCATCACCGCTGGCTGGATCGCGCTGCCCGCGGTGCTCGTGGCGAGGATGTCGGGGCGGTCGTCCGGGCGCGCGCGCTCCGCGGCGAGCATGCCCAGCGCCTGCTGCGCGGCGGCGCGCCCGCTCGTGACGGCGTCGTGCATCGAGCCGGCGGCTGACCAGCTTCCCGCCACCAGGACGGGCAGACCGGCAAGATCGGAAGCGATGCTGGCGACGCGCGCCGCATGGCCGATCTCCGGCTGCGCGATGGCTCGTGGATCGCGATGGACGTGCAGAACGTCACCCGGCGGACCGGCGCCGCAGCGAGCCAGATCGCCTGCGAGTCCCGCGACGAGGTCGGCCTCGGACGCCATGGCGCGCTCGGGAGCCAGCATCCCTCCGATGATGGTGAGGAACTCGCGGCGGACGGGTTCGGCGTTCCGCGCGCGCGTCCAGCGATTCGGAGGACTGGACGGGGCTGCGATGCCTGGCAGGCGGAGATCGGAAAGGAAGATCGTGCCTGCCGCGAACGCGCCGGCGGACGGGGATGCGAGCCAGCCCAGCGCCCGCGGGAGCGCCGATTCTCCGGGAAAGCGCTCTCGCCAGTGCACGGTCGCGAGGGGCGCCAGCCGGATCGCTCTCATCGCGGCGGCGGCGCCCGGCGCCAGGGTCGTCAGCAGCGAGGCTGCGGCGGGCGCGTCCGTGGCAAGGATCGCGAGCCTCGCGCGCAGCGCGTGGCGCCGACCGGCCTCGCTCACCTGGATGCGCACGGTCGGCCGCGATCCTGGCTCGATCAGGATGGCGTCCACCCGTGCGCCGATGCGAACGGGCAGCGCCCGCTCCGCCGCTTCACCGATGCGGCTCATGCCGCCGCGCAGCGCGACCAGGCCGTGTCCGGGCTCGCTTGCGGCACGCTTCGCGGCGGTTTCGCTTGCCGCGCGTTCGCCCGGCTCGGGCTGCTCGGCGCCCGCTTCGCCACGAGCGAAGCCGAGTCGCGCTCGCAGGGCGCCTCCGAGAACGCTGCCGTGATCGCGCTCGAGGGCCACGAGGGCCGGCACGCACGATGACGCGGAAAGCCGCTCTGGATCGCCGGCCCAGATGCCGGTCGCGATCGCAAGGAGGATCCTGTCGGTCAGCGGTCCGCCGAAGCGCCGGCGCAGGAACTGCGCGAGGCTCTCGTCGGGGGGCGCGCCTGGCGCCGGACCTCGCGGCCTCGTGGGCTCCAGGATCAGGGCGAGACGCTCGGAGGGCGTCAGGGCGCTGCCCAGCAGGAGGGACAGCGGTCGCGAGCTCAGCGCCGCGAAGCGATCGCCAGCGAGCACGAGACGAGCAAGCCCGGCGGCGGGCACCGGGACGATGTCCTGCCCGAGCCCGAGATCCTGCGCCAGGCTCGTGACGGATCGGCGCGCTTCCCACATCGCGGGCGCGACGCACCGCGCGAGGTCGCCGTTGCGCGCGGCGCTGGCCGCCGCGAGCTTCCCGCCGAGGCGACCCGACGCTTCGACGAGCTCCACGGTCGCCCCGGCGCTCGCGAGCATGCGGGCTGCGGCGATTCCCGCAAGTCCGCCTCCGATGACGACAGCGTCAAGCACGGCTGGCGGCCACAACTTCGCTGACGAACGCGGAGACGGAGGCCGCAGGCGTGGTCGGCAGCACGCCGTGTCCCAGGTTGACGATGCAGCCGCGTCCGCCGCCGTCCTGCCTCATCTCGTCCAGCAGGTCACGCGTGCGCCGGCGCGTCTCCTCCGGGCCCGCGAGAAGCGTGACGGGATCCAGATTGCCCTGCAGCGCGTGCCGGGGAAGGAGGGCGCGCGCCTCTCGCCACGGCGTGCGCCAGTCCAGCGAGATGCCATCGGCTCCAGACTCCCCGAGAATGGAGAGCAAGTGGTGGCCTGCTCGCACGAAGAGAATGCTCCGGCCGCCGCGGTCCCGAACGGCCGTCGTGATCGTCTTGATGTGCGGAAGGGCATGTGCTGCCCAGTCCTCGCGCGCGAGAAGGCCGCCCCACGTGTCGAAGATCTGTATCGCGTCGGCGCCTGCGTCGATCTGGCGGCAAGCCAGCTCAGCGGCGGTTTCGGCGAGCGTCGCCATCGCCCGGCGTGCCAGCGCGGGCTGCGCGGCGGTCATGACCCGGGCTTCGCGGAAGTCATCCGACTTCCCCCCGGCGGTGACGTAGCCGAACAGCGTGAACGGAGCGCCCACGAAACCCAGCAAGGCGCGATCGGCGCCGATCGCGCCCCGCAGGTGCGAGACGGCTCGCGGCACGAACGCCAGGCGTGCCGGCGCGCCCTGCACGTCCCAGGTGTCGAGCCCGCGCTCGCCCTGAAGGGGCGGCTCGAGGACCGGCCCCTCGCCCGCGACGAAGCGCACGTCCAATCCGAGAGCCGCGGGGATCACGAGGATGTCCGAGAAGACGATCGCCGCGTCCACGTCGAAGAGCTGGAGGGGTTCGAGGGCGACGCGCGTCGAGAGTTCCGGCGAATGGCAGACATCCCAGAAGCCATGCCGTTCCCGGACCGCGCGGTAGTCGGGCAGGTAGCGGCCTGCCTGGCGCATGAGCCAGACGGGGGGACGATCCACGGGCTCGCCGTGCAGGGCCGCCAGGAAGCGCTCGCGAGAGTTCATGGGCACGATCCTGCCGGGATGCGCGCACGCTTCCGTCACGACTCTGTCACGCCGCCCTGCCGCCGAGGCCGACGCCGGGCAAGATGGGGAGGTGTCGAGGCCCTGGTACATCGCCCGCGATCCCGAGGCGGCGGCGCCCGTCGTGGCCGCCCTCGCGGCCCGTGGCGTCCCGGCCGCGGCCCTGCCGTGCACGTCGCGGGAAGTCCTGCCGTGGCCGGAAGCGCTCGTCGCGCGTCCGGACTCGTGCAACATCCTCTTCTGCACGAGCCCGTTCGCCGCACGCCTCGTCATCAGCCAGTGGCCCGGCGAGACGCGCGAGACTGGCGACGTCGTCGTGACGGCTGCCGTGGCCCCCGTCACGGCCGCCACCCTCGAGTCGGCCGGACTGCCGGTCACGATCCGCGCCGGCGGCGGCGCGCGAGGCCTGGCGGAGGCTGTCGTGGCGTGGATTGCCGAGCGGCGGTCCGCCGAGGGATGCTCCGCGCGCGGCGCGCCGCGCGTCCTCTATCCCACCAGTCAGATCGGCCTGATCTCCGCCGAGCAGCGGGCGGCTGTCTCGCAGATGCGCCGCGTCGCGACGGTCATCCGCGGCGTGGCCTACGCGACGCGCGCACGGTCTGGCCTGGCGGCGATCCTGCGCGACGCACTTCCGCAATCGGCTGGCGTGGTCTTCTACAGTCCCTCGGCTGTCAGCGCCTTCCTGCGCGCGCTCGGAGAGTCGAGCGATGGCTTCGCGCCGCGAGCGTGGAAGGCGATCTGCGTCGGCGGCTCGACTGCCAGGGCTTGGGATCGCGGCCGCTCTCCCGGGCGGCCGCGCGCGCTGAGGCTCGATCCCGGGGCCGATGTCGCGGCGGCCGCGATCCAGACGGTGTCCTCGTGAAGCAGGACGCCGCGCCCGGCGCGCACGAACGCGCGACGCCGACCCATCCGGTGGCGCGCCATCGCCGCCTGCGCTCGCGGCACGCGGTTCGCAGGTTGTTCGCGGAGACCGACATCGAGCCCCGCCGCCTCGTGCAGCCGTACTTCGTGGTGCCTGGGGCGGGCATCGTGCGCGAGACGCGTCCTGGCAGCGCGCTCTGGCAGGTATCGGCTGATGCGATCGTGGCCGAAGTCAGGCCGCTGGCCGATGCCGGCGTCGGCGGCGTGATGCTCTTCGGCGTTCCGGAGCGCAAGAGTGATGACCTGGCTGAATGCGAGAGCCAGATGTCATGGCTGCGCAAGGCCATCGAGGAACTGCGCGCCAGGTGTGACGGTGTCGTGGTTCTCGCCGACGTCTGCCTGTGCTCCTACTCGACGCATGGACACTGTGGCGTCGTGCGGAATGGCAGGATCGTCAACGATGAAACGCTGCCGGCGCTCGCGCACGTGGCATGCCTTCTGGCGTCAGCGGGGGCTGACTTCGTCGTGCCGAGCGACATGATGGACGGGCGCGTGGCGGCGATTCGCGCGGAACTCGACGCACGAGGCCATGGCGAGGCGGGCATCGTCGTGCATGCCGTCAAGATCGCATCGGCCCTGTACGGACCGTTTCGCGATGCCGCGCACGGCACCCCGACGTTCGGCGACCGCCAGTCGTATCAGCTCCCGGCGGGCAACGCCCGGGAGGCTCGGCGCGAGTGGCAAGCGGACGTCGCCGAGGGCGCGGACGCGCTGCTCGTCAAGCCTGCGCTGACGAATCTCGACATCATCCGGGACATGCGCGCGTCGTGCGCGTTGCCAATCATGGCCTACCAGGTCTCGGGCGAGTTCGCGATGATGGCTGCCGCAAGCGCCGCTGGCGTCCTGGACTTCGACCGCGCGATGGACGAGTGCTTGCTTTCCATCCGCCGATCGGGTGCGGACATGATCGTCACCTACGACGCGCGCCGACGCCTTCTCCGTGGTGGCTGACCGGCGACCGCACGCGCGTCGGCCTGTGGGAAGCTCTCAGCAGCCAGAGCGGTTCCTCGACCCTCCCACCAAGCCCTGCTCCCGCTGCAGGGCTACGCCCTTCCGGCCAGACCGGCGGAGAGTCGCGGATCCTGGGCGCCGCCCACGCGGCTGGGCCCGCTTGAGGTCGCGTCCCGCGGGCAGGCAAGATGGGTCTCGGTCAGAATCGTGAAGGGGGGGGGCCGCTGTTTCCCCCGCCTCCGTCGGATCTGGCCGCTCCCAGTGCCCCCGTCCGGCCATGCGGCCGTGCCGCTTGCGTGTCTGCCGCTGGTCTCGCGATCCGTTAACAGGAAGCTCCATTCAGGGGAGGTCCGCTCATGCCCGTCATCTCAGGGTCTGTTCTCGTGAACGCGCCGGCCGCGCGCGTCTACGATCTCGTGTGCACGCCGACCAACTGGCCGCAGTGGTATCCGATCACGAAGAGCGTCACGATTGAGGATGGTGATCCGTCGCGGCCGGCAGGGCCGGGCACGGTCGCGCTCGAGCGCGTGGTCGTGTGGGGGATGGAGGCCGACTTCCGCTGGACGTTCCTCGAGGCGGATCCGCCGAAGCGCCTCCACTACGAGGGCACGGACATCAAGCGTGGCGGACACGCGGCCATCACGTACACGTTCGCGCCCGAAGGCGACGGCACCCGCTTCTCTCGCGTGCTGACCTACGAAGCGGGCAACTGGTTCATGCGCCTCCTCGACTTCCTCGTGATCCGCCATCTCTTCAAGCGCGCGTCGGACCAGGCCCTCGAGTCCGTTCGCAAGCACCTGTCCGGCGGCTGAGGGTTCTCTTGCAGCGGGCCTGATCCGAAGCGTCCGATCAGATGGCTGGAGCGAGGCCATCCGCGCAAGGCGGACGGACGCCCCGTCAGCGCTGAGCCCCGCCCGCCTCCACGAAGCAGCCGCGGCCCGGGCGACAGGCCTCGGGCGCGACGGGGCCCGCGTCGGGGCCGAAGGCGTGCGTCGTGCGCAGGCACGTGAAGGGAACCTTCGACGCGCGCAGGCGCAGGGCTTGCTCGCCGGGCAGGCGATGCGCCGCGTCGCGGTGGCCCTTCCAGCGAAGCCAGCGGCATGCGGGTGCGGCGACGCTCATGGCGTGGCCAGGCCCATCGCCTGCTCGAGGGCAGCGCGCGTGACGCCCTCGAGGAGCGGGAGCTTGTAGCGGAGCGCGGGCAGCGGGTTCGCTCCGTCGGCGGCGACCGACGCGGCCAGCGCGGCGGTGGCGGCGTCGGGCGGGCGGCCCACCAGGATGTCCTCGACGCGCCTCAGCCGGAGCGGGATCGGCGCGACGCCTCCGGCGGCGACGCGCGCTCGCGCGACGACGCCACTCTCGATCGCGAGCGTCACGCATGCATCGGCGAGCGGCCATTCCGCCGCGAGGCGGCTGCTCGCGCGCACGTAGCCGGCGCGCGTTCCGCTCGCTGGCGGCGGGAGCACGACCTGCGTGAGGATCTCGCCCGCACGCAGCACGTGCGAGCGCGACGGATCGCGGCCATCGCCGTACAGGTCCTCGGCGCCCAGGGCGGACCGGCCGAACACCTCGACGCGCGCGTCGCAGGCGATCAACGCCAGCGCGAGCGTGGAGGGATGGGGCGCGAGGCACGGCGACAGGTCGAAGCAGGCCATGCGGTCATGAACGCCCTCGCGCGCCGGACACGCATCGCCACCGGACTGAAAGCAGCGCTCGTCCTCGGACCGATAGTAGGCGCAGCGCACGCGCTGCAGGAGGTTCCCGCCCAGCGTCCCGGCTGCCGCGATCTGCGGCGTCGCGAGAGCGCCGGCCGCGAGCGCCAGCGCGGGCCAGCCCCGCGCGACGCCGGCGTGGGCGGCGATGGCGGCCACGCTGGTGAGCGCGCCGAGACGGAGGCCGCCGTCATGCGGCTCGATCGCCGCGAGGCCCGGCACGTCGCGCAGGTCCACGACGGGTCCGGTGGAAACGCCGCGACGCCGCCGGTCCATGACGTCGGTGCCGCCGGCGCGCAGCTCGCCGCGGAGCGTCGCGGCCTCTGCCAGGCTCCTGGGCAGGTGGATCATGCGCGCAGCGCCGCGATGACGCGCGCGGGCGACATCGGCAGGTCGCGCAGGCGCTTGCCGGTCGCGTGATGGAACGCGTTGCCGATCGAGGCCGTGCACGCGAGCGCCGTCAGCTCCCCGAGCCCGACGCTCCGCCCGGGGACCTGGTCGAAGCCCTCCTCGTCGAACTCGATCTCCATCTCCGGGATGTCGGCGATGCCGGGGATGCGGTACTCCTCGAGATCGTCGGTGGTGACGCGGCCGGTGCGCGCGTCCGTCAGCCGCTCCTCGAACAGCGCGAGGCCGATGCCCTGGATGATGCCGCCGTGCGCCTGGCTCGTCGCGAGCACGGGCGTGACGATGCGGCCGGCGGCGATGCAGGCCCAGGCGCGCAGCACGCGGATGCGCCCGAGCCAGGCATCCACTTCGATCTCCGTGATCTGCGCCGCGAACGGCAGGCCGCGGCCGATGAGAACGCCGAGCCCCGGCACGCGATCGAACAGGCCAAAGCCGCCCGGGTCCTTCTCGCGGCGGCCTCGCGCGGTGATCACCGCGTCGCCGAGGATCTCGCGCCACGGATGCACGGTGTCGCCGGCGGCCACGCCATCACGGACGAGTCGCAGCGGTCCCTGAGGGAGCGTCCGGGCCGCGAGGCTCATCACGCGCTCGCGCACCGAGCGCGCCGCCTGCGCCGCCGCGGGCGCGAGCGAGGTCGTCGTGCGGCTCGCGGACGATGTCGGCCCGCGCGCGCTCACGCGCGTGTCGCCCACGACGACGGTGACGTCCTCGGCGCGCAGGCCCAGTTCCTCGGCCACTGCGCACGCCAGCACGCGACGCGTGCCCGTGCCGATGTCCTGCGTGGACGTGAGGACGCTCGGCCCCGAGGCGTCCAGGACGACATCCACCTCGACCCCGGGCTCGACGAAGTAAGCCCACGTGCCGGTGGCGATCCCCACGCCCCGGCGGAATCGCCCGGATGACGCCGCGACGGGGCCGCGCGCGGACCACAGCGGCTGTTCTGCCGCGCGCCGCAGGACGCGGCGGCTGTTCGCGCGCGTGGCTTCGTCGCAGGCGTCGATCCGCAGGTCCACGGGATCGCGCCCGACGAGCGCGGCGAGTTCGTCCACCGCTTGCTCGAGCGCCCAGCCAGCGACCGGTCCGCCAGGCGCTCTCACGGCCCGCGCTTGCGGCGCATGCGTCACGACATCCGCGTCGGCGAGCACGCGCGGGATGTCGTAGGCGAGCTTGAGCACGGGGCCGATGGCGCCACCGACCGCGATGCCGCCGTCGGACACGCAGTCGGCCATCAGGCCCGACATGCGTCCGTCGGCGTCGGCCGCGAGCTTCAGGCGCATGGTCATCGCGGATCGGCCGCCCATGACGGCGCATTCTTCCTGGCGGGTGAGCGCCACGCGCACGGCCTGGCCCGCCTGGCGCGCGAGCAGGGCGGCGGCGAGCGTCTCGGCCGTGAGATCCGCCTTGCCTCCGAACGCGCCACCGATGAACGGGCACGTCACGCGCACGTCGCTCGCGGGCATGTCGAGCCGATCCGCCAGGTCGCGAACGAGGTCCTCGCAGGCCTGCGTCGAGGCGCGGACCTCGAGCCGTCGATCGAGCCAGCGGGCGATCGCGACGTGCGTCTCGAGGGGCGCGTGCAGCTGGACGGCGGTCGTCCACGTGGCGTTCACGCAGCGACCGGCGCGGGTGGCGTCGCGCACGGCCGCTCGCGCGGCCGCGCGCCGGCGGCTGAACCACGACTGCGGTCCGCGCCGGTTGCCGTGCCAGAGGGCCGGCATCGCGGGCGCTTCGTTGGCCAGCGGCGCATCGCGGAGGACCCCGTGATGAACGCGTGGCGCGCCGGGGGCGAGCGCCTGCGCCGCGGTCAGCACGGGCTCGAGGGGCTCGAGTCGCACCACGACGGCGCGCGCCGCGGTGCGGGCGGCGGCGAGACTCGTCGCGGCGATCGCGGCGAGTTCCTGCCCTCGGAACAGGACGATGTCACCTGGCGCCGCGATCTCGACGGCGGCCCTCACGCCGGGCAGCGCGAGCGCCGGCGCGAGATCCATCGAGACGATGCGCGCGTGCGGAAACCCGGAGCGGACGATCACGCCCTCCAGCAGGCTTTCCGCGGGCACGTCGGCGATGAAGTCGGCGGCCCCCGTGACCTTGGCGCGAGCATCCTGCCGCGGCGCGTTCTCGATCGGCTCGTCGTGAAGGCCGGCGCACGCTTCGGCGACGGCGGCGAGGATCCCCGGCTGCGCGCCGCAGCGGCAGAGATGCCCGCGCAGGGCGAGCGCGATCTCGGCGTGGTCCGGCGCGACGTCGCCATGCTCGCGGCGGCGGCGGTCGCAGTAGGCGATGGCCTCCGTGACGAAGCCCGGCGTGCAGAAGCCGCATTGCATGCCGTCGCGCGCCATGAACGCGCGCTGGACGGGATGGAGCCCGCGCGCGCTCAGGGCTTCGAGCGTCGTGACCTCGCGCCCGTGCACGGCCGTGACCGGGAGCAGGCACGAGACCATGGGCACGCCGTCCACGTGAACGGTGCAGGCGCCGCACGCGCCATGGCCGCAGCCCAGCTTGGCGGCGTGCAAGCCGTGGCCTTCGCGCACGAGGTCGAGCACGACGTCATCGGCGCCGGCGAGGCACTCCACGGGAGTCCCGTTCAGGCGGAAGCGAACCGTCGTGCACTCGTCGCCGCGAGAGCTCACGATCGCGGCGGACCGAACCGGTGGCGAACGCCGAGCACGGCGCGCCTGCGCAGGATGTCGCCGAACGGATGTTGCTGGATCGCGTCGTCGAGGAGATTGCTGACCTCGACGAACAGCTCGAAGCCGGAGCTGCCCAGCCGCACGCCGAGCGAGCCATCCACGAGCAGCCAGTCGTCCACGGTCGCGGCGAAGCGAGCGTCCAGCACGTCGCTGAAGAATGCCTCGTCCGACCACGTCGTCGAGAAGGAGCCGCTGATGCGCTCGCCGCTCCACGTCAGCAGGAAGTTCGCGAGATGCTGCGGCGGCACGCTGATCGTGACGGGGGGCAGCACGCCGCCGTCATCGAGGTCGCTCTCGTCCTGGTAGGTGAACGACAGGCTCGTGCGCAGGCGCTCGGTCCAGTTCGCGACCCACGCGATTTCGACGCCCTGATCGCGCACGCGGCCGACGTTGCGGTAGGTGAACGTCTGCGGGAACGTGAACGGCGGAACCAGGGCGGGATCGAAGGGCCAAGCTGGCGGTGGATCCGTGGCCGACCAGAACGTCGCCGGATACAGCTGAACGCCATCCTCGACGATCACGCGGTAGAGGGCGGCTTGCAGCAGGTGCCGGGGCGAGATCTGCCCCGTGTATCCGAGCTCCAGGCCCTCCGATCGCACTTCATGAAGATCGGGGTTGCCCACGGACATCGTCGGAAAGGCGAACGGCACGCCCGGCGCGAGTTCGACCGCGAACACGGTGGGGAAGGACAGGAAGTTCTCGAGGAGCGTTGGCGGGCGGTACGCGCGATGCCAGCCCAGGCGGATCGCATGGCCGTCGCCGGGCTGGATCACGATCGCGGCGCGGGGCGAGGCTGCCGTCCCGTACGTGTCCGACCAGTCCACCCGCCCGCCGAGCGCGAGCAGCACGTGCTCGCCGAGTTGCATCTGATCCTCGAAGTGAACGCCGGCCTCGGTGCGATCCCCGCTGCCGGCCAGCGCGTCCGCGTCGAACAGCGTCTCGCGCACGGTCCCGCCCCAGGTGAGCAGGTGGCGCTTGCCCGCGACGCGGTGGGCGACGAGGTCGATCGCGGGCGCCGTGCTGCGAAAGCGCGAGGGCGATCCGTCCAGGGCGTTGATGGACGTTCCGTCCACGTGCTGCGCGTGCAGGTGCGCCTCGAGCATGGGTCCCGCGTAGGAGGCATCGAGGTACGACGTCGCCGTGGAGGGGTCCACGTACAGCGGGATGTTGCGCGTGATGGACAGGCCGCTCGTGTTGCCGATCCCCGTGCGCAGCGACCACGTCTTGCCGTCCGCGACATCCCAGTCCATGCGCGCGTCGAACTTGCGCTGCCGGGTCCCCGCGCCATCAAAGCCAAAGCCCGCGGGCATGGGCGAGCCGTCGGGGAACGTGTCGGGGCGCTGCCAGGCGTCCTGCTCGGAGTGCGCGGCGGCGACGCGGTAGCTGAACACGTCGCCGGGAGCGTCCGCGAAGCGAAGGCCCGCCTCGAAGCTCCCGGCCTCGCCCCCGCTCGTCCACCACGTGCCGCCCTGGCTGTCACGCGGATCGAGCGTGCGCAGGTTCACGACGCCCGTCAGCGCGTCAGCGCCCCACGCGGCGGAGCCAGGTCCATGAAGGACCTCGATCTGCGCGATCTCCGACATGTCGAGCGACAGGTGATCGAAGAGAGCCAGGCCGTTGTTGGGCTCGTTGATGGGCCGCCCGTCGAGCAAGACGAGCGTGCCCTGCGAGAACGCCGTCGCGGCGCCCCGCACGCGCACGTTCCATTCGCGAGCGGAGGTCTGGATCACGTTCAGCCCGGGAACGCTGCGCAGGACCTCGGCGACGTTCGCGGCGGGGGAGGTGGCGATGACCTCGCGCGGGATCACGCTCAGCGTGACGGGCGCGTCGAGGAGCTCCTGGTCGGTGCGCGAGCCCGTGACCACGACCGTTTCGGAAACGAC
Source organism: uncultured Thermoanaerobaculia bacterium (assembly GCA_964613915.1). Lineage (GTDB taxonomy): Bacteria > Acidobacteriota > JBCCFW01 > JBCCFW01 > JBCCFW01 > CAZTIW01. The sequence continues at coordinate 9,181 of CAZTIW010000001.1, read as the reverse complement.
GTAGGGCAGCGGCGAGGACGCGTGCTGGGGATCTTCCGTCCCCTCCCGGCGCGCGCCATCGGGACGCGCGGTCTCGGAGCCGGAGGCGCCCGCCATGCTCGCGATGAGCGCGGATCCGAGCGCTCCCAGCGCAACAGCTGTCAGCCGAAACCTCATCGCATCCTCTCCCCGGGTCCCTGGAACGGGCCAGAAACGCCCCCGAGCGACGCTATGACGGTTTCGTGGCGGTGGCAAGCGCTTGCGCATGGGCGATCAGGGCCCGACACTCTCGGCACGAGGGGGGCCGTCGCCTGGCGCCGCGCTCCCCGGGGAGGTGCGCGTGCCGACTCGACTTCCAAGCCAGCAAGAACTCGACGCCTTCCGGCAGGTGGCCGATCCGCTCGCCGACGCCGTCATGGCCGCCGCCTTCGCCACGGGGGAGGTGAATGCGGTCAGTGACATCCTGGCGAGCCTGCAAGCGGATCAGGACGTGGTGCGCGGGCCCATGGGGCCCGAACTCACGCGCTTTCTCGAGGAGAGCGAGGCGCCCGCACGCGCAGTGGCCGCGGATGTCGCGCTCGGGGGGCAGAGGATCTTCGAGCAGGTCGGGCCCTCCTGCCTGCTGGCGCTGTTCTTCGCGAGCCTGCCCGAGTGTTATGCCGCGCGCGGCATCGCGCGGGTGCTCGGCCTGACGAGACGGCTCGAGAACACGGCCGAGCGTCGCGTGTACGAGACGGCGCAGATGGTCGTGGACGCGCTGACCGAGGACGGCATGCTGCCGGGGCGAAACGGCGTGCGCGCCGCTCAGCGCGTCCGGCTCATGCACGCCGCGATCCGGCATCTGGCGCTGTCACCCCCGGGCCGCGTGGTCGGCGCCGGCGCGCGGGCGCGGCTCTTCGCCGAGCACGTCTGGGATCCCGCGCTGGGCACGCCTCTCAACCAGGAGGATCTGGCCTACACGCTGCTCACGTTTTCGCACGTGGTGCCACGCAGCCTGCGCAAGCTCGGCGCCGAGCTCAGCTACGTCGAGGAGACCGCGTGGCTCGCGACGTGGAACCTGATCGGCGCGGTCATGGGCGTGAACGCGCGCCTGCTCCCGCCTGATCCCGTCGCCGCCGCGGCGCTCTTCGAGGCCATCAAGAAGCGGCAGGCAGAGGCCACGCCCGATGGAGCGGCCCTCACGCATGCGCTGGTGGACGTGGCCTCCGATGTCGGGCCTGGCAAGCTCATCCCGGGTCTCGGCGACGCCTATCTCGATCACCTGCTCGACGAGCCGACGCTGAAGCTCCTGGGCAAGCGCAAGACCCTGACGGTGGGCGACGTGGTGGTCGAGGCCGTGCGCGGCATCAACTGGATCGCCTCGGCCCTCACGCACCGGAGCGCGGTCGCCCGTGACGTCACGGCTGCCGTGAGCCTGAAGCTGGTGCGCGAGGCGACCAAGCTCCCCCTGCCGTGGCGCGACAATCTCTTCCGCATCCCCGATAGCGTTCACGCGAGCTGGACGTCGAAGGTCCCGGCGGGAGCGATCCTGGACACGGACCCGCCCGCCGGCGCCGGTACCAGCCCGAACGCCATCGCCTGAGCGGGCTCAGAACGACGCCATCACGCCGCCCCCGTTCACGGACAGGGTGGTGCCGGTGAGATGGCGCGCATCGTCCGACAGCAGGAACGCGACCGGGCCCGCGATGTCGGCGGCGCTCGCCACGCGTCCGCGGGGGATGGACGCCTCGATCGCCGCGCGCTGCGCAGGATCGCCGAGCACGTCCGCCGTCATGTCGGTGTCCACCCAGCCAGGCGCGACGATGTTGACGCGCGTGCGCTGCGGCGCGAGTTCGACAGCCCAGGACTTGCAGAGTCCCGTGAGGGCGGCCTTCGACGCCGCGTAGGCCGCGTGCTCGGGCTCGCCGCGCTGACCGGCGGTGGATCCGATGAGCACGATGGACAGGTCCGCGGCCGGCCGCGCCTGCTCGAGAAAGGCCGCCACGGCGTGCACGGTGCCGAGCAGGTTGATGTCGAGCACCCGCCGGAACGTCCCGCTGATGCTCGCGAGCCCGCCGCTCATGGGGGAGGGCTCCCACACGCCCGCCGCGACCACCAGCCCGGTGAGGCCTCTGCCATCGGCGTTCGCGGCGCGGAAGGCGTCGCCGACGGCTCGCGCATCCGTGGCTTCCGCGACGTTGACGCGCACGCCCGGCGCCGGAGGGGCAGGCGCCCCGTGGCGCCCGAGTGCGATCACCTGATGGCCTTCGCCCGCGAGTCGCGCGGCCACCGCCGCGCCGATGCCGCGCGTGCCGCCCGTGACGATCGTTCGCTGCGGGAAGGTCATGTCCTCCATCCTGCCATGGGAGGCGCCCCGGCGTGATGGGCGCCACTTCCCGTGACGGGCGTGGCGCCGCGCCGGCCGCCGCGCTCGCTCGTCTTCGCGCTACCATTCCCGTCTCCGCGGTCAATCCGCAGTCAACGAGGTTGGCGGGCCGAGTCGGCCGAAGCCCTCCTCACCTTGTCGCGAGGCGAGAGGGTTCATGGTCAACTGGGCGCGCCGCATCTTCATCCTGCTCCTGCTGGTGGGGGCTGCTGTCGCCGCGTGGTTCCTGTGGCTGCGGGCGGATCCCGTTCCGGTGGTGGTGAGCACCGTGGAGATCGGTCTCGTCGAGGAGACCGTGACGAATTCGAAGGCGGGCACGGTCAAGTCACGCCGGCGCGCCGCGCTCTCGCCCGAGGCGGGCGGACGCATCGCCCGGATCCCCGTCAGGGAGGGCGATCGCGTGGAGGAGGGCGCCCTCCTGCTGCTGCTCTCGGATTCCGAGCAGCGCGCGCAGGCCGACGTGCAGGCCCGTGCGGTCGCGACCGCGGAGGCCGCGCGCAAGGAGGCCTGCATCAACGCCGAGCAGGCGCGGCGCGAGTACGTGCGCGCTCGCCAGCTCGCCGTCGATCGCATCGTCTCCGAGGAGCGGCTCGAGCAGGCGCGCATGCGGGACGACGCGGCGGCGTCGGGCTGCGAGGCGGCCGCCGCGCGCGTCGCGCAGGCGCGCGCTGCCCTGGCGCTCGCGCAGGTGGCGGTGGGCAAGACCGCCGTGCACGCGCCGTTCGCTGGCGTCGTGGCCGAGGTCCGCGCCGAGGTCGGCGAGTTCATCGCGCCCCAGATGCCTGGCGTGTTCATGCAGCCCGTCATTGACCTGATCGACCCGGACGACCTGTACGTGTCGGCGCCGCTCGACGAGGTGGATGTCGCGCGCGTTCATGCGGGCCTGCCGGTGCGCATCACGCTCGACGCCAACGCCGACGAGCCCTGGCGCGGCACGGTGACGCGCGTGGCCCCGTACGTCGAGGAGCTGCGCGAGCAGAGCCGCACGTTCGAGGTCGAGGTCGCCCTCGGCGACGTGCCCGAGGGCTTCGTGCTGAAGCCGGGCGCGACGGCCGACATCGAGGTCATCCTGACCGCGCGCGAGAACGTCCTGCGCATCCCGGCCCATGCGCTGGTCGAGGGCGGGCGCGTGCTCGTCGTGCGTGACGGGCGGCTGGTGTCCGTCCCGGTGACGGCGGGCCTGCGCAACTGGGAGTACGTCGAGGTCACGTCGGGCCTCTCGGCTGGCGACCAGATCGTCGTGTCGCTGGATCGCGCCGAGGTCAAGGAAGGCGCTCGCGTCACGGTTTCCGTTGTTGACGAAGAGAGCGCGCGATGATCGATCTCGCGGGGATCGGCCGCGTCTTCCAGATGGGGGATCGCCCGGTCCACGCCCTGCGCGACGTGACTCTCCGCATCGAGGCCGGCGAGTACGTTGCGCTCATGGGTCCCTCGGGCTCCGGCAAGTCCACGTTGCTGAACCTGCTCGGATGCCTGGACCGCCCGACTTCGGGACGATACCTGCTCGACGGGGCGGACGTGAGCGAACTCGGCGAGGACGCTCTCTGTCGCGTGCGGCAGGACAAGATCGGGTTCGTGTTCCAGTCGTTCCACCTCGTGCCGCGCCTGACCGCGGCCGGGAACGTCGAGCTGCCTCTCATCTTCGCGGGGGTGGATCCCGCCGAGCGCGCGCGTCGCGTCGCGGAAGGGCTCGCGCGCGTCGGGCTCTCGCCGCGCGCGGATCACCGCCCGGCGCAGCTGTCGGGCGGCGAGCGGCAGCGCGTGGCCATCGCTCGCGCGGTGATCATGAACCCGGCCATCCTGCTGGCGGACGAGCCCACGGGCAATCTCGACTCGCGTTCCGGCGGCGAGGTGGTCGAGTTGCTCGAGACCATGAACGAGCACGGGCTGACGCTCATCGTCGTCACGCACGACGCGGATCTGGGTGGGCGCGCCCGGCGGCTGATTCGTCTCGCGGACGGGCGCGTGGCTTCGGATGACGTCCGCGCGGGCGCGGCCCGCGGCCAGGAGCGCGCCGGAGAGCGGCGGTGAGGCAGCCAGACATCGTCGGGTTTGCGGCGGTGGCGTTGCGCGGCAATCGGCTGCGCTCGATCCTGGCGCTGCTGGGCGTGGCGATTGGCGTGGCGTCCGTCATCATCCTGACCAGCCTGGGGCAGGGAGCGCGCGCCTACGTCATCAACGAATTCTCGGAGCTCGGAACCAACCTTCTCGTCGTGCTGCCCGGCAAGATCGAGACCCAGGGGCTGCCTCTCACGGGCGGCGTGCCGAACGATCTCACGCTCGATGACACCGACGCGCTCCGCCAGCGCATTCCGTCCATCCGCCGCCTGACGCCGCTCTCGCTCGGCGATGCCGAGGTTCGCTACCGTGACCGGCGCCGCCGCGCCACGATCATCGGAGGAACCTCGGACCTGCTGCACGTGAGGCACCTGAACATCCAGATCGGGCGCTTCCTTCCCGAGGGGGATCCGCATCACGCGCCGCGGGTCTGCGTCATCGGCGCCAAGGTCCAGCGCGAGCTCTTCGCCGACGCGAATCCGCTGGGGCAGGTGATCCAGGTGGGCGAGGAGCGCTTTCGCGTCATCGGCGTGATCGCGCCACGCGGCATGTCGCTCGGCATGGACCTGGACGAGGTCATTCAGGTGCCGGTCGTGCACTGCATGCGCATGTTCGATCAGCGAAGCCTGTTCCGGATCTTGATCGAGGTGGCGGCGCACGAGGAGATCCCTGCCGTCTCGAAGCGCGTGATTGACGTCATCACCGAGCGCCACGGCGAGGAGGACATCACGATCCTGACCGAAGACTCGGTGGTGAAGACGCTGGACTCGATCATGGTGGTGCTGACGGCGGCGCTCGGCGGGATCGCGGCGATCTCGCTGATCGTGGCGGGCGTCGCCATCATGAACGTCATGCTCGTGTCAGTGTCCGAGCGCACGCGCGAGGTGGGGCTGCTCAAGGCCGTCGGCGCGACGCGGCGGCAGGTGGTCGCGGCGTTCCTGGTCGAGGCCGCGATGCTGTCGCTCGCTGGCGGCCTGGCCGGGCTCGCTCTCGCGCTGGCGGTGAACGAGGGCCTGAAGCTGATGTGGCCGAACTTCCCGATCACGGCGCCCGCGTGGGCGGTCGTGGCGGCCATCGTCGTTTCGGCAGGGGTCGGCATCCTGTTCGGCGCGCTCCCCGCGCGCCGGGCAGCCGCGCTCGATCCCGTGCTCGCCTTGCAGGGCAAGTAGCCATGCGGATGCGCGATCTCGTCCGCCTGACAGGCACCTCCGTGGTGGCGCATCGCCTGAGATCCGTGCTGACGACGCTCGGGATCCTCATCGGCATCGCCTCCGTGATCCTGCTGACGTCCATCGGCGAGGGCACCCGGAAGTTCGTGACCGAATCCTTCTCGCAATTCGGCACGCGCATCATGGCGATCAATCCGGGCAAGAACATGACGTCCGGATCGCCCGGCGCGCTCGGCGGGACGATCCGGAAGCTCACGATCGATGATGCCGAGGCGCTCCGCCGGATTCCGGGCGTCGAGGCCATCGTGCCCGTGGCGTTCGGCATGGCGAAGGTCGAGTGGGGCGAGCGCGGCCGGAGCGTCTTCATCGTGGGCGTCACGTCCGAGGTGCCCGAGGTCTGGCAGTTTGGCGTGCGGCAGGGACGATTCCTGCCGCCCGGCGACGCCCGGCGCAGCTCGCCGCTGACCGTGCTCGGGCCGAAGCTGAAGCGCGAGCTCTTCGGCGAGAAGAACGCGCTGGGCGAGTACGTGCGCGTGGGCGGCCAGCGGTTCCTGGTCATCGGCGTCATGGAGCCCAAGGGGAACTTCCTGGGCATGGACCTCGACGATCGCGCGTACGTGGACACGCAGGCCGCGCTGGACTTGTTCAACAGGGATGGCCTCGTGGAGATCGACCTGACCTACGCGACGGCGTCCATCCGCGACAGGGTCGTCCGAGAGGCCAGGGCCATCCTGATCAAGCGCCACTCGGGCGAGGAAGATTTCAGCATCACCACGCAGGACGCGATGCTGGCGACCATGGACAACATCCTGGGCGTCATCTCGGCCGCTGTCGGCGGGATCGCGGCCATCTCGTTGCTGGTCGGCGCGCTCGGGATCCTCACCATGATGTGGATCTCGGTGAACGAGCGCGTGAACGAGATCGGCCTCGCGAAGGCCCTGGGCGCGACGCGGCGCCAGGTGCTGGCTCTCTTCCTCGGCGAGGCGGCGCTCCTGTCGGTCGCCGGCGGCGTGCTCGGCGTGCTGATCGGCATGGGCCTCGCGCAGGTGCTGGGGTTCATCGTCCCCGGCATCCGCGTGCACACGCCGCCGCAGTTCGTGGTCATGGCCGTGAGCGTGAGCCTCGCGGTCGGCCTTCTCTCGGGCGTCCTTCCCGCCCGCCGCGCCGCCGCTCTCGATCCGGTGGAGGCGCTGCGGGCGGAGTAGTCATGCCCGTGGCGGGGTTCTTGCCAGCGGCCTGCACGCGCGCGGCGCATGGTGGGAGGGGCTGAGAGGCGGCGTGGCTGCGCCGACCGACGGGGGGGCATGCGCCGGTGACGGGGGGGTGATCGCGCGACCGTCCGAGGCGAGTAACATGGGCGTGCCGGCGGCTTGCGGGGCGGACCCGCTCGCCGCTGTCGGAGGCGCTTTCATGAACACGCGGTTGCGGCGACGGCTCCCGGTCCTCTTCAGCGCATCTCTTGTCGGCCTGACTCTTGCGGCCACGGCCGTCACGGCCGCGGGACGGCGGGATGCCTGGCCTCGAGGAGGCGGCGGCAGGCTGGCCGGGATGGTCGATGCCGGGGCCTCCTTGACGAGATCCAGCGGAGTCGCCCTGATCGATCACGCGAGGCCGGACGCGCCGATGGACTCGGAGGCCGTCCTGGCGGGGAGGCTCGCGATCCTCGGACTGACCGGCGAGACCATCAGGGTCGCGATCGATCAACTGGGCGTCGCGCGCGGGTACTCCGAAGTGCTGACCGACGAGGACATCCTCGCGCTGGCCGGGGACGAGCGCCCGGGCACCATCGAGCGCGCCAAGTTCCTGGATCTCGCCCGCGCCTATCTCGAAGGGCGCCCCGTGTCCTTCGTGGGCATCGAGACGACCCCCGACGAGGTCGCGCTCGTCACGCACCTGGTCGCGCGCGAGGGCGCCGATCCCGACCGGGCCGCGTGGTTCGCGCTCGGGCTGCGCACGCTTCAGGGCGACGAGGAGCTGCGGCGCCGGGCCGAACTCGCGGGCGCGCTCGCCGGCGAGCCGCACCAGACGGAGCGCATCCTCGAAGCGGCGAGGGCGATCCCCGCGGCCGGGGACGTGCCGGCCGACTTCGAGCGGGCTCCGACCGGGATCGTGGACCTGCCCGGCGTCTCGCCCGTCGCGCAAGGGTTCTGCCGGACGTGCCCCTCGACGGACTTCGCCTTCCCGACGCCCACCACGACCTACAAGACGCATGCGTGGTCGCTCGGCCCGGGTGACTGCAAGATCTACCGCTTCACCGTCACCGGCGGCCGCAAGTACCGGTTCACGTTCTGCGAGGGTGGCGGCACCGCGACGTTCGACACGATGCTCGCGACGTTCGCCACGCAGTGCTCCGCCGGCCCCGCCAGCGACGATAGCTGCGGGCTGCGCTCGCAGGTGGATTACGACGCGCCTGCGGCCGGCTACGTCTACGTCAGGGTTTCGGACAAGCTCAACCGTGGCGGGACGTACACGCTGGCCTACAAGGATGCCGGACCGGCCTCGACCGGATGTCGTCCGTGCCCGCAGTACGACTTTGGGGTCCTCTCGCCGACCTCGACCTGGCGCACGCACTCGTCGTCGTTCTCCTCCGGTGGATGCCGCATCTACAAGTTCCTGCTCTATCTGAACCGGAGCTATGACTTCTCGTTCTGTGACGGCGGCGGCACGGCGACCTTCGACACGCGGCTCGACACGTTCTGGGGCAACTGCGCGCTCGGTCCGTCGAACGACGACGCGTGCGCGGCGGGACGGTCCGCGTTGAGCCTCACGTCCACGGCCACGCAATACCTGTACGTGCGCGTTTCGGCGAACGGCCCTGCCGGAAACTACACGCTCGCGTATCGCGACCGCACCGACCTGTGCCAGGCCTGCCCCAACTTCAACTACGGGACGTTCACGCCCACGACGAACTGGGCGGCGCACTCGGCTTCGCTCACTTCCGCGCGGACGTGTGCGACCTACCGGTTCCCGGTCAAGTCGAACGAGGCGTACAAGTTCACGTTCTGCGAGGGCGGCGGCTGGACGACGTTCGACACGACGCTCACCGCCTTCGCGTACGACGGGGTCACGTGCGCGCCGATCGCCTTCAACGACGACTCGTACTGCGGGCCGGCGTCGGATCTCGAGGTCGCGCCCGGCTACGACGGGTTCCTCTACGTCCAGGTGGGGACGGCCTCCGGCGCGACCGGCAACTATCGGCTCGCGTTCACGATCCAGGCGCAGGACTGGTGCACGCCGCCGATGTTCGGCCCCTTCACGCCAGCCCTCACCTATCAGACGCATGCGTCGGTCCTCCCGACCCAGGTCGCCGCCACGTCGCTTCGGGTCTACGCCTTCGATCTCGTCGCTGGAGAGAGCACGATCTTCACGATGTGTCCCACCGATCCGAACGGCGATCCCACCGGCGCTTCAGCGGCGATCGACGCCGGCCTCGCCGTCTTCACCCCCGGCTGCGGCGGCCCCGTGGCCACCGTGGATCTCGACTGCGGCGCGCAGCCGCAGTCCATCTACACGGCCGGGGTGTCGGGCATCCACTATCTGGTCGTTCATCTCGAGTGAACCGCCCCGGGTTTGTCGGAGGCTGAATTACGTGTGTGAAGGGAAGAGCGAA